>JBBIMA010000127.1:0-2357 GCA_037444625.1 Solibacteraceae bacterium | reverse complement strand
AGTCCCAGCCCGGCTCCGGGCGGCCGGCGGCGGGCCGGCGCGCAGCAGGAGCGCGGGCTGAGCGGGGACGGGCGGCGCGCCGCTGCCGAGGCCGACCATGGTGCTGGTGATCGTCATTTTCGTGCTGGCCTGGTTGGGCTCGATGGGCCTGATCTGGCTGGTGTGGAAGGCGCAGCACAGCGCGCGGCTGGAGCGCGTCACCAAGCGACTCAGCGGGACGGGCGATGCGGGGCGGGGCGGCGAGCGCAAGGGACCGGCGCTGATCCAGACCGAGGCCGCGGACCGGGGCAAGCTGATCTTGCATCTGGCCGAGCGCTTCCGCCTGATGGAGCGGCTGAAGACCCTGATCGAGCAGGCCGGGTTGAAGTGGGACGTAGCCCGTACCCTGCACGGCTGTCTGGCGCTGTTTCTGGCCGGCTTCTCGCTGGTCTGGTATCTGGCGCCCGCCTTCCGCCATCTGGCCCTTCCCTTCGGCGCCGGCTTCGCCGCCCTGCCCATCCTTTATGTGTTGCGCGTGCGGCGGGCGCGCTTGCGCAAGTTCGAGGAGATGTTCCCGGAGAGTCTGGAGTTCCTGGCCCGCTCGATGCGCGCCGGACACGCCTTCACGGTCTCGCTCGAGCTGCTGCACAGCGAGTTCCAGGAGCCGCTGGCGGGCGAGTTTCGCCGGGCCTTCGACGAGCAGAACCTCGGGCTGCCGCTCGAGGTGGCCTTCCAGAAGCTGGCCGAGCGTGTTCCCCTGATGGACGTGCATTTCTTCGTTTCCGCAGTGCTGCTTCAGAAGCGCACGGGCGGCAACCTGGCCGAGTTGCTGGACAAGCTGGCCTATCTGATCCGGGAGCGCTTCAAGCTGCGGGGGCGGATCCGGGCGATCAGCGCGCACGGGCGCATGACGGGCACGGTGCTGTCGCTGATCCCGGTGGCGGTGGGCCTGATCATGTCCTGGGTGAATCCGGATCTGGCGATGTTCTTCTTCACCGACGAGCTGGGCAAGATGATGCTGGGGGCGGCGATCGGGCTGCAAGTGGTGGGCTACCTGATCATCCGCAAGATCGTGGCCATCGAGGTGTGACGGATGCCGCTGGTGCTGGCCATCGGAGTGTTCGTGCTGGTGGCGGGCGGACTGAGCCTGCTGGGCGCCCGGCTGTGGGCGCGGCCGAGGGCGGCCATCGAGCGCATTACGGGGGCCGACGCCTTGGCTCTCGAGCGTCCGCAGCGACACCCGAGCCTGGCCTTCCGCGAGCTGCTGAGCAAGCTGGGCACGATGCTGCCGGCCTCGCCCAAGGACGTCACCGTCATGCAGCGGCGCCTGATCCGGGCCGGCTACCGCAGCCCGTCGGCGCTGCGTTACCTGTACGGCTCCAAGCTGCTGCTGGGCGTACTGCTGCCGGTGGTGGCCGCAGCGGCCGTGGCCGGCTCGCCCTCGGCGGCCGACAACAAACTGATGGTGGTGGCGGGCGCGGCGGCGGTGGGTTTCTTCGGGCCCAACGAATACGTGCGCCGGGCGGCCCGCCGGCGCCAGCGGCAGATCCGCCGGGGGTTGCCCAACGCGCTGGATCTGCTGGTGGTGTGCGTGGAATCCGGGCTCGGATTGGACCAGGCGATCGTGCAGACCTCCAAGGAACTGGAGCACGCCCACCGGGAGATCAGCGAGGAGTTCGCCCTGGTCAACTTGGAGCTGCGAGCGGGCAAGCGGCGCATCGAGGCCTTGCGCAACCTGGCCGAGCGGACCGAGGTCGAAGAGCTGCGCAAGCTGACGGCGGTGCTGATTCAGGCCGACCGCTTCGGCACCGGCATCGCCCAGACGCTGCGGGCCCACTCGGACTACATGCGGGTGCAGGCCCGCCAGCAGGCCGAGGAAAAGGCCGCCAAGCTGGGGGTCAAGCTGGTGTTTCCGATTTTCTTTTGCATTCTGCCGTCGCTGTTCGTGGTGACGGTGGGTCCGATTCTGGTGCGAGTGGTTCGGGAGTTGCTCCCGATGATCAACAACATGTAGCGGAGTGCCGGCCCGGGTTCGGGCGCGGGGCGCCGCTTGAGCGGAGCGAGAGGAGAGGCAAAGATGGAGACGACGACGATTCGGATCATCTGCGCGGTGCTGGCGGTGTTGCTGGTGGCCGTGATCATCCTGCGCCGGCGCAAGAACGCCTGAGGCGGGCAAGGCCGGTTGGGTCAGCCCCGCCTGAGAGGGTGCCGCGGCGGGCACCGTAAAGTGCCACAATACACTTACGCGCGGAGCGGTCCGCGGGGAGAGGTTTTTATGAGCGCAGCACGATGGGCGGTCTCGATGGTTTCCTGCGCCCTGGCCTCCACCGCCTTGGCCGGGGTGTTTGGCAGGGTGGTGGGGATCTCCGGGCAGGTGG
>JBBIMA010000126.1:0-2550 GCA_037444625.1 Solibacteraceae bacterium | reverse complement strand
GCCGCCGCGGAAAGGCGCCGGCCGCCCCCTCCAGCCGCCTCAGCAGCTCATCCACCGAGGGCAGGGCGCGAAGCTGCTCCTCAGGCGTCACTTCACCATGGGAAACAGGCGGCGCAGCTCGGCCTCGCTCGGCCGCCGCCCGTACTCGCAGATCTCGAAGGCCTCGGCGCGCCGGATCTCCTTGGCCCGCGCCGCCCCGTACCACTTCACCAGGGCCGCGCGCACCGCCGGCGTCAGGCTGCCGCCGCGCGACTGCCCCAGCCACTGCCTGCGCTGGGCGGGATCCGCCGGGACCTTCTCGAGCGTGCCCGCCACCCAGGGCAGCCACTCGTACATTTGCGAGACGTGCGCGTCCAGCGCGTCCACCTTCTTCTGCCAGACCTCGCTGATGTCCACGGCGATGTCCGGACGGAAAGGATTGGGCCGCTCGAAGCGGTCCTCGAAGTACATGAAGACCGGATTCCTGCGCAGGGCAGGCGTGTCCGGGCAGATGTTGGGCACCACCACCATATAGGCGGCGTCCTGCACCAGGATCCCGGTGTAGCGATGGTCGGGATGGTAGTCGTTGGGCCGGGGCGCCAGCACCAGGTCGGCGTTCCATTGCCGGATGCGCCGGATGATCTGCTCCCGCACCGCCAGAGTGGGCAGCAACTCCCCGTCGTGGTTATCCAGCACCTCGTACTCGGCGATGCCCAGCCGCCGGCCGGCCTCCTGGGCTTCCGCCCGCCGGCGCTTGGCCAGCGCACCGCCCCCCTGGCTCTGGTGGCCGGCGTCGCCGTTGGTCACCGCGACGAACTTGACCGCGTGTCCCAGCGCCGCCCACAGGGCGGCCGTGCCCCCCACGCGGCTGTCGCAATCGTCCGGGTGGGCGCCGAAGGCGATCACCCGGATCTTCTCCTGTTGGGCGGCCAGCAGGCCCGCGCTCAGCAATGCCGCTATCCACAGTCTGCTCATGATTCACACTCCGATGTCTCGCTTCCAGGTGGCTTCCCGGCCGGTGTACAGCGCCGTGCGACCCAGGATGGCGATCAGGGTGCTCAGCGCCGAGCGCTCGGCCACATTCTCCACATCCCCGCTCAGGATGCGGCTGAGGAACTGATCGAGGGCGTCGTAAGTAATCTCGCGTTTGGAAGGAATCTCTTCCACCTGCTTGGGACCGCGCGTGTGCACCATGCGCCCTCGCGAGGTGGCGATCACCCCGCTGCGCCCGGTGAACTCCTCGCCCACCCGGGCGAAGCCCGGCGGGCTGATCTGGTTGGCTTCGTACGCCACATGGATTCCGTTGGGGAACTCGAAGGAGAGCGTCAGATGATCCAGGATCTCCATCGTGGTGCGCACCTTCGTGCCTGCGTAGCCCACCGCCCTGAGCGGCAACCCGCCCAGGAACCAATGCAGCACGTCGAAGTTGTGACAATCCTGCTCGACGATGAAATCCCCCGAGTAATCGCGGTAGCAGAACCAGTTACGCAGCTTCTCGATCTTGGGATCCTCGTAAGGCACGCGCTTGAAGGGATCGCCCCCGATCCAGAAGGCGCGCGCGTTGACCAGCTCGCCTATCTGGCCCTCCTGGATGCGCCGGTAGGCCTCCAGGTAGACCGGGCCGTAGCGCTGCTGGAAGCCTACGGATACGCATTTCTTGGGGTCGGCTTTGCGCCCGGCGGCGATGACCCGCTTGCAGCCGGCCACGTCCACCCCCATGGGCTTCTCGCAATAGACGTGCTTGCGCGCCTGGATGGCCGCCTCCAGTTGCTCGGGATGCTGGTAGGGCGGGGTGGCGATGATCACCGCGTCCACGTCCGAGGAGAGCAGCTTCTGGTAGTCCTTGTAAATCGCCGGCCGCTCTTGGATCCGTATGCGCTGGACGGCGGTTTCGATGCGATCGTCGAAGAGGTCGCACAAGGCGGTGACCTGGGCGCGCGGATCCGCGTGCGCGATCGAGGCGTCGTAGGAGCCGCGATTGCCCGCGCCGATCAGGCCCACGGAAATCTTTGAGTTGGCCTGGCTGCCGCGGACCGCTTCCGGCCGCACGATCAAAAAGCTCCCGGCGGCGGCGCCGCTCAGCCATTGGCGCCGCGTCCGGGTGCATGGGTATTGGTCCATGAAAACCTCCCAGCGGGAATTATAGCCGAGCGGCGAGTGCCCTCCTCCCGGCGGCGCCGGCTCAGAGCTTCACTTGCCAGCCCTTGCGGTAGGCGGGCCTCAGCCGCCGGCTGGCTTCCCGATGGTTGGAGAATTCGCCCCGCCGATTGTCCCACAACAGCTTGCCTTCGTAGTGGACCGCCGCCGCGCCCAGCAGCAGCCACTCGCAATAGGGACCGGCGATGCTGAAGTTCGAGCAGGCGGGCGAGCCTCCCTTGCACGCCCGAATCCAGTCGCGAATGTGCGCGGTGTGATTGCTGCCCGTGCTGGCGCCCGGCGAGCGGGTCAGAAAGGGATCGGGCAACTGGTACTCGGCCCAGCGCTTGCCGGGCAGCAGGCCCACGTCCTCCCCGCGCCCGCTGGTGCCCAAATACCCCTTGGAGCCCACGAAAATGCAGTTGTAGCCGCTGC
>JBBIMA010000125.1:0-2653 GCA_037444625.1 Solibacteraceae bacterium | reverse complement strand
CCGGGCTCAGGTCGCGGAAGCCGAGGCGGCGCAGAGGGGCCCTTCGGTGGCCGACTCCACGATCCGCGTGGACGTGGGGCTGTTGGACAAGCTCATGAATCTGGTGGGCGAGCTGGTGCTGGCGCGCAATCAGATCTTGCAGTTCAGCGCACGCCAGGAGGACGCGGTCTTCAACGCCACTTCCCAGCGGTTGAATCTCATCACCACGCAGCTTCAGGAAGGGGTCATGAAGACCCGCATGCAGCCCATCCGCACGGTGTGGAACAAATTGCCCCGCATGGTGCGCGATCTGGCGGCTTCTCTCGGCAAGCAGGTCCAACTGGAAATGGAGGGCGCCGACACCGAGCTGGATCGCTCGATCATCGAAGCCATCAAAGATCCCCTGACCCACATCGTGCGCAACTCCTGCGACCACGGCATCGAGGACCCCGAGGAGCGCGTGCAGGCGGGCAAGCCGCCCCAGGGCCGACTGACGCTGCGCGCCTACCACGAAGGCGGCCAGGTCAACATCGAGATCAGCGACGACGGCCGCGGCATTGATCCCGAGCGCGTCAAGACCAAGGCCATTCAGAAAGGTTTGATCCGGCCCGAGCAAGCCGAGCGCATGAGCGAACGCGAGCTGGTGAACCTGCTGTTCCTGCCCGGCTTTTCCACCGCCGAGCGCGTCACCAACCTCTCCGGACGCGGCGTGGGCCTGGACGTCGTCAAGACCAACATCGAAAAGATCGGAGGGGTGGTGGACCTGAGCAGCCGGCTGAAGGAGGGCACCACCGTCCGCATCAAGATTCCTCTCACGCTGGCCATCATTCCCGGACTGGTGATCACCTCGGGCGGCGAGCGCTTCATCATCCCGCAGGTCAGCCTGCTGGAGCTCATCCGCCTGGAGGGCGAGGCCGGTCGCAAGCAGATCGAGTGGATTCACGGCACCCCGGTCTATCGCCGGCGCGGCAGCCTGCTGCCCATCGCCTACTTGAACCAGGTCCTGCGGCTGGAAACGCCCCAGGATTCCGAAGCCCTCAACATCGTGGTGCTTCAGGCCGAGGACCGGCAGTTCGGCCTGGTGGTGGACGCGATCTCCGACACGCAGGAAATCGTGGTCAAGCCTTTGGGCAAGCAACTGAAAGGGCTGAACTGCTATGCCGGCGCCACCATCATGGGCGACGGGCGCGTGGCGCTGATCCTGGACGTGCTGGGCATCGGCCAGTTGGCGGGCGTGATCTCGGAAGGGCGCGAGCAGGCTTTGAGCGAGGTCCAGCGATCCGAGGCCGCTGTGGACGACCGCCAGACGTTCCTGCTGTTCCGGGCGGGCAGCTTCGAACGGCTGGGCGTGCCGCTGGCCCTGGTGGCCCGTCTGGAGGAGTTTGCCCAGTCCAAGATCGAGCGGGCGGGCGGGCGTCGGGTGGTCCAGTATCGCGGGCGCATTCTGCCGCTGGTGCCCCTGGCCGAAGTCCTGGATCCGGGAGCCGAGGCGACCGCCGCGCAGAGGGATCCGGCGCAGGTCATCGTGTTCAGCGACGGCGAGCGCAGCGCGGGCGTACTGGTGGACCAGATTCTGGACATCGTCGAGGAGGCGGTCCAGATCAAGCAACAATCGGGCCGCCCCGGTTTGCTGGGCTCGGCCGTGATCGCTCAAAAGGTGACCGACATCGTGGACCTCCGGGCGGTGCTCGAGCAGGCCGGTCAAAGTTGGTTCCGCAGCGAGGCCGGCCCCAGGCGCGGCGCCCTCACCGTGCTTCTGGCGGACGGATCGGCCTTCTGGCGAGGCATGGCGCGCTGCCGCTTGGAGCTGGCCGGCCACCGGGTGCTGGAGGCGGGCAGTTGTGAAGAGGCGCTGGACAAGCTCAAGCGCCACCGGGTGGACGTGGCCGCGGTGGCGCTGGATCTGCCGGGCGGCGGTGGGAACCTGGTCGCGGAGATGCGCCGGCAGGCCGCGCTGGCCGACGTTCCGGTGCTGGCGCTGACCGGCGCCGGGGAACCGCCGGGGCCGCCGGAGGTCGGCTTTGCGGGCTATGAAGTCCGCTTCGATCATGAGGCCATGCTGAAGTCGGTCGAACGGCTGGCCTTGGCGGTGGGGGCGGGCGCTCCCGAGACGGTGCGCGCCAGGAGTTGAAAGGCGGGATTTCGAAGGAGCCGATGTGATGCCGGTCGAAGCAACGTCCACACAGGGTCCCAAGGCGGCGGCGGAGGCCGCGCAGTACGCCACGTTCTTCGTGGACGGGCTGTTCTTCGGGATTGAAGTGCTTCAGGTTCAGGAGGTGTTGCGTCACCAGGAGATGACCCGGGTGCCGCTGGCGCCGGAGGTCATCGAGGGGCTGATCAACCTGCGCGGCCAGATCGTCACGGCCATTGACATGCGCCGGCGGCTGAAGCTGCGCCCGCGCCCGGAAGGCTTGCTGCCCATGAGCATGGTGGTGCGGGCGGCCGACGGGGCGGTGAGCCTGCTGGTGGATGAAATCGGCGACGTGCTGGAAGTGGACGCCGAGAGCTTCGAGCGCCCGCCGGACAATCTGGACGCGGCCTCGCGCGAGTTGATCCGCGGCGTCTACAAGCTGAAGGACCGCCTGCTGCTGGTGCTGGACACCGAGCGGACGGTGGACGTCGGCCACGGCCACGGCGACGCCTGAGGCGGGGCGGGCCAGGGAGCGGCCATGGG
>JBBIMA010000124.1:0-2791 GCA_037444625.1 Solibacteraceae bacterium | reverse complement strand
GAAGAGGAATTGCGACCACTCGAACAGATTCGCGCCCACCGAGATGGCGATCGATCTGTCGCTCTACCGGCGGAGGCGCCGCGCCACGCGTTCGATCTCCTCCAGGTGCTCCTCGGTCAGCGGGCGGTGAAACGGCGCAGCCGGAATTGCGCCCCAGGTGACCTGATTCATCTTTTCCGCCAGCGGTTCGTAGTTGTCCAGGCCGTCCGGGCCGGAGGCCGGCCAGTAGCACTGGTCGATGTAGAGCGCCCCGGCGGGCATCTTCCCGATGATCACACCCCCGGCGCCCCGCACCACCAGGTCGCCGTTCAGCCGCTCACCATGAAACCAACAGGGCGCCAGCGCCTCCGAGCCGTCGGGCAACACCCACGGGCGCCAGAGATCCGGCGCATCGAAGGCGCGCCCCAGGTCGATCGCATCGACGTGAAACCGCTCCAGATACCACTGGTCAGGCTGCGCCAGCTGCTGGATCATATCGTAAACTTTCGTCGGAGGGGCCGCCAGACCCAGGTGCCACTTCAGGCGGTTATAAGCGATCGCCATGATGCCGCTCGAACGCATCGATCCCTGGTCGATCGGCACGCGGTCAGGCTCCTGGTGGCGGACCGCCGCCAGCACTCGCTCCCGTGACGTCATCGGGTCGCTCCTGGCAATACTGTAACGCCCTCCGGATCCGCCCGGCGGCTAGGGGCCCGCCGCCGCCACAATGATGCGCACACCGAGGGCGAGCGCGCCGATCAGGATCGCCAGGGCCAGATCCTGCCGGTCCTCCCGCCGCTCCCCCAGCGCCGCCTTTGCCGTCGAAACGACCGCGCGCAGCGCCAGGAAGTAGATGACGAGCCCCAGCGCGGTGAACAGCAACGCACTCGCGAGGCTGCCCAAGTTGAAGTACATGCTCATTGGCGATTGCCTCCCGCCGGCGCGCGCTTGTGCCGCCGGCGCCGAACCCTTTATGATGGTAAAGGTTCCTCCAGCCCGAGTTCATCCATCGGTGTGAAAGTCAGGCTGCCAGCAACAGTGCCGAGGACCAGTTTGCGCCCGGAGAGGGGGTGATTTCGAGTTTGGCTGAGGTCGTGATTCAAGACGGAGAAACCCTGGAAAGCGCTCTGCGCCGCTTCAAGCGCAAGGTGCAGCAGGAGGACATCATCAAAGAGATCAAGCGTCACTCCTACTACCTGAAGCCCGGCGAGAAGCGCCGCATCAAACAGGCCCTGGCCCGCAAGCGCAACCGCAAGAAGCGGTCGCGGGATCTGGAGGCCTAGTGGCGGCTGCGGCCGCCATGTTCACCCATGGAGAGTGCTGTCCGCGTCGCTCCTGACGCGCTGTCTGACTTCCTCGAACGAATTCTGGCCGCTGAGGGGCTTTCCCCGGGACAGGCGCGGCTGATGACTGAATCTCTGGTCGAGGCCAGCCTGCGCGGCGTCGACTCGCACGGCGTCCACCTGCTGCCCTACTACATCCGCCAGTTTCGCGCCGGCAATGTCGATCTTCGGGCCGACGGCCACATCGTTTCCGAATCCGGCGCCTGCCTGCTCTACGACGGCGAGCATGGCCTGGGCCAGCACGTCTCCGCCATTTGTTGCGACCACGCGGTCCGCCTGGCGCGCCTCCACGGCGTCGGCCTGGTGCTCGCCCGGCGCTCAAATCACTTCGGCGCGGCCGCGTTCTGGGGCCGGCGGATCTCGCGCCACGGGATGATCGGCATCGTCATGTGCAACGCCTCTCCCTCCGTGCCGCCGTGGCAGGGCAGGGAAGGGCGCGTCGGCACCAACCCGATCTGCGTCTCGGTGCCCTCGGAAGGCCGCGGCGCCTGGCTTTTGGACATGGCCACCACCACCGTGGCGATGAACAAGATCGTCCAGGCGGCCGCCAACGGCCGGCCCGCCATCCCGCCCGGCTGGGCCATGGATCAGGACGGCGTCCCGACTACCGATACGCGCCAGGCCCGTGCCGGCTGGCTGATGCCCCTCGGCGGCTACAAGGGCAGTGGCCTGAACCTGATGGTGGAGATCCTTTGTGCGGTCCTCAGCGGCGGCGTCCTCAGCACCGAAGTGGGCGGGCTGCATATCTTCGATCGCAGAATGAACACTTCGCAGTTGTTTCTGGCCGTCGACGTGGCGCGCTTCCTACCGCTCGAGGAGTTCCAGGCGCGCATGGAGCGGCTGGTCACGCTCATCAAATCCACGCCGCCGGCCAAGGGCTTCGACGAAGTCCTGGTCGCCGGTGAACCGGAGCGCCGCTCGGCCCGGCGGCGCCGTCAGGAAGGCATCCCCGTCGACCCCAGCACTTGGCAGCGGCTCTCCGAGCTCGCCGCCGAGCACGGCCTGAACCTGCCCCCGCCCCTCCCACACAGCCCGCTCTCTTGAGCGTTTGCCCGGCCGGACGGCCCGGCGGGACAATAAAATTGCCTCGCCTCTGAAGCCTATGCTGGACCGCATCTCCGTGCACGGCGCGCGGATGCACAACTTGAAGAACATTTCCGTGGAGATCCCCCGGAACACACTCACCGTGATCACCGGCCTCAGCGGTTCCGGCAAGTCCACGCTCGCCTTTGACACCATCTACGCCGAAGGCCAGCGACGCTACGTGGAGACGCTCTCGCCTTACGCACGCCAGTTCCTGGACCAGATGGAGCGGCCGGACGTGGATTCCATCGACGGCCTCAGCCCCGCCATTTCGATCGAGCAGAAAACCACCAGCCGCAGCCCCCGCTCCACCGTCGGCACCATCACCGAGATCTACGACTACCTCCGCCTCCTGTGGTCCTCCATCGGCACGCCCCACTGCCCCG
>JBBIMA010000123.1:0-3207 GCA_037444625.1 Solibacteraceae bacterium | reverse complement strand
ATCTAATCCTGTTTGCTCCCCACGCTTTCGTGCCTCAGCGTCAGTCACGGTCCAGAGAGCCGTCTGCACCACCGGTGTTCCTCCTGATCTCTACGCATTTCACCGCTACACCAGGAATTCCGCTCTCCTCTCCCGCACTCTAGCCCGGCAGTTTCCGGCGCACCCTCCCGGTTGAGCCGGGAGATTTCACATCGGACTTGCCGAACCGCCTACGCACGCTTTACGCCCAGTAACTCCGAACAACGCTCGCTGCCTACGTATTACCGCGGCTGCTGGCACGTAGTTAGCCGCAGCTTCTTCTGCAGGTACCGTCATCATCGTCCCTGCCGAAAGAGCTTTACACCCCGAAGGGCTTCATCGCTCACGCGGCGTCGCTGCATCAGGGTTTCCCCCATTGTGCAAGATTCCTCACTGCTGCCTCCCGTAGGAGTCTGGCCCGTGTTTCAGTGCCAGTGTGGCCGTGTGCCCTCTCAGGCCGGCTACCGATCGTCGCCTTGGTGGGCCGTTACCCCGCCAACTAGCTAATCGGCCGCGGGCCCCTCCTCCGGCGCCTTGCGGCTTTCCCCTCTCGGGCTTATGCGGTATTAGCCCCGGTTTCCCAGGGTTATTCCCCACCAGAGGGCAGGTTACCCACGTGTTACTCACCCGTACGCCACTTTACTCAGGGATTGCTCCCCTTTCTCGTCCGACTTGCATGTGTTAGGCGCGCCGCCAGCGTTGATTCTGAGCCGGGATCAAACTCTCGTTTGAAACCCTTTGAGTCGGCTGCCCCGGCTTGAAACCGGAAGCTCCGACGCGGGCTCGAAAGTGCGTCCAACCGGATTGTCAAAGATCCGTCGCGGCCTCCGGGACGGCTGCCCGCCCGGCCGACCGCCGGCCCCGTTTCTCCCCGCGGCCGCCTTCGCGCCGTTCACAGCCCGATTGCGCCGCCGGGAATTCCCTTGAAACCTTTAAGAACTCGGGGCGGGCCCCCTCCGCGAAACGGACGCACGCGCCCGCTCCGCTCTTTTGGGCCCGTTGTGTGCTGCCGTTAATACATCCTAGCACGCCCCCGACCCCGGCGCAAGTCCCCCCGCCCCGCCGCCCGCCGTTTTCCCTCTGTTTCTCGGTAACCGGTTGATAAAAAAGATGATATTTTTTCCATCCACCCTAGACCAGATCGAACTTCTCCTGCTGCATCGTCGCATCGCTGGTCACCAGAACCGGCTTGCCCAGAATCTCCTCCAGCTCCTCCAGGTAGTCGTTCTTGTCCGATTTCAGCACCTTGGCCACTTCCGGGTTCACCCGCAGCATCGCCTCTCGCCCTTCCACCGCGCCCGCCACCCGGTGCGCCTCTTGCAGAATCTCCCCGATCACCGTCTGCACGCTCTTGACGTAGCCCGCCCCTTCGCAGTACGGGCAGGGCGAGCACAGCGCCCTCTCCAGGCTCTGCTTGACCCGCTTGCGGGTGATCGCCACCAAACCGAAGTCGTTGAACTGGAGAATCTTGTAGGGCGCCCGGTCGGCTCGCATCGCCTCCTCGAGCATCTGCATCACCCGCTGGCGGTTCTTGCGATCCTCCATGTCAATGAAGTCAATCACGATGATCCCGCCCAGGTCCCGCAGCCGCACCTGCCGCACGATCTCCTTCACCGCCTCGCTGTTGGTCCGGAAAATCGTGTCCTCCAACCGGTTGGACTTGCCCACGAACTTGCCCGTGTTGACGTCAATCGCCACCAGCGCCTCGGTCTGGTTGATCACGATATAGCCGCCCGACTTCAACCACACCTTCGGCCGCAGCGCCTTCTCCAGCTCCTGGCTGATGTTGAAGGCGTCGAAGATCGGCGCCGGGCGCGTGTACATCTTCACCCGGCTGACCAGCGAGGGCTGGAAGCGCTCGACGAACCGCACCACCCGCTCGTAGATCTCCTCATTGTCGGTCCAGATCGCCTTGAACTCCTCGGTCAACTGGTCGCGCAACGTCCGGCTCACCAGATCCAGATCGTGATGGATCAGCGCCGGCGCGCTGCACGTCTCGGCCTTGCGCCGGATCTCCTGCCAGAGGTTGTAGAGGAATTGCATGTCGGCCCCGATCTCCTCTTCCGAGCGCCCCTCCCCGGCCGTGCGCACGATGAAGCCCCCGGGCATCGCGTTGCGCCGCCGGTGCAGGATCCGCTTCAGACGCGCCCGCTCCTCTTCCGAGGCGATCTTGCGCGACACCCCGTGGTGATCCACCGTCGGCATGTAGACCACGTAGCGGCCGGGCAGCGCGATGTGGGAGGTGATGCGCGCCCCTTTCTGTCCCAGCGGCTCCTTGGCGATCTGCACCAGCACTTCCTGCCCCTCTTTGAGCAGCTCCGTGATCGAGGGCTGCGCGGGCCGTTCGGCCCGCTCGGCCGGACGCTGCCCCTCGCCGCGCTCGGGAGCCGGTTGCTCGGCCGCCCGCTCCGGACCCTCGTGCGGACCCCGCATCTTGCGCCGCATGCGGCGCGAGGGCCGGTGCATGTAGCGCAGCCCTTGCTCGCGTAACGTCGCCGTCAAGCTCACCGGCATGCGGGCCGGCTCCACTTCCGGCTCCGCCGGTTCCGACGCAGCTCCGGCGGCCGCCTCCTCCCGGCCGGCGGCCTCCTCGGCCTGCGCCTCGGCGCTTTCCGCCTCCACGCCTTCGCCCGGCGCAGCCTCCCGCTCCGGGCTCGGCTCCTGCTCGGCCTGCCCGGCGGCTTGCTCGGCTCCGCTGGGGGCTGCTTCCGCCTCGGCCTCGAGTTGGAACTGTTCCGGCGGCTCCTCGTCGTCCTCCGGCGCTCCCTCGGGCGCGGCATCGGCCGCCGTGCCTTCTGCATCCTCCCAGCTCTGCTGTCCGCCCTCGGCTTGCAGATCGGCGGCGGGCTCGGTGACTTGCTCGCTCGCTTCGGCCGCCGGGCGGTCCTCGGTCAGGTCGCCCGCGCCCTGCGGCGTCTCCGCCCGCTCCGCTTCCGGCCTCGCCGCTTCGGGCTCCGGCTGGGGACTCCCGCCTGCCGCCGCCTGCTCCGCCAGCAGGTCGCGGTACTTGGCCAGCGACTCACCGGGCAGGATGGCGAACTCGGCCGGCCCCGCGGCTTCCGGCGCCGGTCGCGGCCGGGCAGGCTCTTCCGCCCGCGCGTACTTGGCCTCCGGGAAGCCCTGCCCGCGCCCCCTCCGCCGCGAACGGCGCAATCTGCGGTCGCGCGGCTCGGCCTCCGCCGGGCGGGC
>JBBIMA010000122.1:2746-3466 GCA_037444625.1 Solibacteraceae bacterium | reverse complement strand
CGCGGGCTACGGGAGTGGATGGCGCGTGCGACGGCTTCCTTGCCGGTGCCGCTCTCGCCGGTGATGAGCACGGTGGCGTCGGTGGGGGCGACAGTTTCGATCTGCTGGAGGACGCGGCGCATGGCGGGGCTCTGGCCGACGAGGTGGCCGGCGAGGGTCACCTGAGAGAGCTGGTCGCGGAGGCGGCGGACTTCGCGGCTGGCGCGGAGGCGCTCGAGGGCGCGTTCGATGAGGGGGGCCAGGGTGGAGAAGTCGAACGGTTTGGCGACGTAGTCGCAGGCGCCGCTTTTGAAGGCGCGGACGGCGGACTCGACGGTTGGGTGCGCGGTGGTGACGATCACCGGGGTATCGGGTTCGGTCTCGGCGAGACGGGCGCGGAGCTCCCAACCTTCGGCGCTTTCGAAGGCTTCGTCGAGCAGGACGAGGTCCCAGCGCTCGCGCTCGATGGCGTCGAGGGCTTGTCTGGGAATGGAGGCGGCGCCGGTCTGATAGCCCTGGGTGCGGCACCAGGCCAGGAGGGGCTCGACGAGGGCGGGGTGCGGGTCGAGCACGAGGATCTTGCCCTTGACCATCGGGGGCCGCCTCACCCCAACTATAGCAGAATTCAGAACCCGAATCTCTTTAATCTGCGGGGAACGTCCACAGGCCGACGCCGGGCGGATGCTACAATTTCTGTCTCGGCCCGCGCAGGCGGAACGTGAAGGCTGGCAAATGGCGGAT
>JBBIMA010000122.1:0-2736 GCA_037444625.1 Solibacteraceae bacterium | reverse complement strand
GTTATTCTCAGCGACGCTGATCAACTATCTGGACCGGCAGACGCTGGCGGTGGCGACGCCGGCGATCGCGGCCGAATTCCGGCTGCGCAACCAGGACGTGGCGCTGATCAACAACGCCTTCACGGCGGCCTACACGATCGGGCAGCTGGTGACCGGGCGGCTGATGGACGTGCTGGGCACGCGGCTGGGCTTTGCGGCCATCATGACGTTCTGGTCGGCGGCGGGGATGCTGTGCGCGGCGGCGCGGGGCGCCGGCAGCCTGAGCGTGTTCCGGTTCCTGCTCGGCCTGGGGGAGGCAGGCAACTGGCCGGTGTCCGTGAAGGCGGTTTCGGAATGGTTTCCGGCGCGGCAGCGCGGGCTGGCGGTGGCGTATTTTTCGAGCGGCTCGGGCCTGGGAGCGATGCTGGCGCCGGTGCTGATCGCGCAGGTGGTGATCTGGGCGGGCTGGCGCCGGGCTTTCGTGGCGACGGGTCTGCTGGGGCTGCTGTGGCTCCCGTTCTGGCTGGGGACGTACCCGAGGCCGGCCCGGGGAGGCGGCCGGGGGGCGGGTGAGGGCGCGGGCGGCCCGGGCCTTGGGGAGATCGTCCGCCAGTGGGCCGGGCTGCTGCGCTATCGCGAGGTTTGGGGCGTCTTTCTGGTGCGGTTTTTTTCCGATGCCGTCCTGTGGTTTTACATCCAGTGGCTGCCGAAGTACTTCGCCGACGAACGGGGCTACAGCATGGAAGACATCCGCAACCGGCTGGGGATCGTATGCGTGCCGGCCATCTTCGCGGCACGGGCGGGCGGCGGCGGTTCCGTGTGGCTCATCCGGCGCGGCGGGGAGATCGACCGGGCGCGCAAGACGGTGATGCTCGCCAGCGGGCTGCTGATGGTCTCGAGCGCCGGGGTGGGGTTTGTGGGCTCGGATGCCGTGGCGCTGTTGCTGTCGAGCGTGGCGCTGCTGGCCTTTTACGGGTACTCGGCCAACACGCTGACGCTGCCGGCGGATCTGGCGCCGCCGCGTCTGGTGGCGTCGATTTCGGGGCTTTCGGGGACGGGGGCCGGGCTCGGCAGCATCCTGTTCACGTGGGCAGTGGGGCGGCTGGCCGACCGGCTGTCGTTCACTCCGGTGTTTGTACTGGCGGGCCTGTTGCCGCTGCTGTCGCTGGCGATGCTTTTCGGCGTGACGGGGAAGGTGCGCCGGGTGATTCCGGATTGAGGCAATGTCCGGGCCGGTGGTGAGCCGACTGGAGTTGCTGGCTGCGGCGGCGCTGTTCTCGACCGGGGGCGCAGCGATCAAGGCGACTTCGCTGAGCGGTTGGCAGGTGGCCTGCTTCCGGAGCGCGGTAGCCGCGGCGGCGATTTTCCTGCTGCTCGCGCCGGCGCGGCGGAACTGGAGCTGGCGCGCTCCGGCCGTCGGGTGCGCTTACGCGAGCACACTGGTGCTGTATGTGCTCGCCAACAAGCTGACCACGGCGGCCAATGCGATCTTCCTGCAAGACACCGCGCCGCTGTATCTGTTGCTGGTCGGTCCGTGGCTGTTGCAGGAGCCGATCCGCAGGAGAGATCTGGCGCTGATGCTGGCGCTGGCGGCGGGCGCGGCGCTGGTGTTCGCCGGCCAGCAGGCGCCGCAGCGGACGGCTCCCGATCCGCTGCGGGGAAACGTGGTGGCGCTCGCCTCGGGCGTGGGCTGGGCGCTGACGCTGGCGGGCTTGCGCTGGCTCGGCGGCAAAGATACCGGACTCACGGCGGTGGTGGCCGGCAATCTGTTTGCGTTTCTGGCGTGTCTGCCCCAGGCGTTGCCCGTGGAAGCGGCGAGCGGCCGGGACTGGCTGATCGTGGCGTATCTTGGGATCTTCCAGATCGGGCTGGCTTACGTCTTCCTCACGCGGGGCATGCGAGGGGTGCCGGCGTTCGAAGCGTCGCTGCTGCTGCTGGCCGAGCCGGCACTGAATCCGCTGTGGTCGTGGTGGTGCAACGGCGAGCGCCCGGCGAATCTGGCTCTGGCCGGCGGCGCGCTAATTCTGGCGGCCACGGCCGCCCGGCTGAAATCCGCACCGGAGAGCAATGTCCGGAAGCCAACCGATATAATTGAATCAAAAGGACCTGAGGCGTAGTTGACGCAGTAGTACAGTTTGCCGGAGGTTGCTCATGTCGTCGCGCGGAAGGTTGATCGTGCTGGCTGCCGCCACCTCGGAGTCGAGCGAATTCATGCGGAGCACCTGGCGGCAGATGCTTCTGGCCACGTTGCCCGCCAAGTACGCCAAGTATCTCGGGGTGAACTGGTCGACGGATGTCGAAGTGAGGCCCGATGGTCAGGCCAAGTACGTGCCGAACGGCCTGCGGGTGATCGAAGCGCTGCTGATCGAGCGGTTCGGCGAGGAGAATGTTGCCGTCTGCTACGCCGACCAGCTCGACCGGTTTGTCGGAGAAGACACGCGCGCGGTGGGCATTCACGCCCACAACCCGCTGGGGATCACCTTCGCCACGGACGTCTACGCCGGTTTTTACGGCGCCGACTGCGAGCCGATCAATGCGGCCGAGTTCCGCCGCCTGATCCTGCATCCGGCGCTGAAGCGCCACAAGGATCATATGAAGGTGATTCTGGGCGGGCCGGGCGCCTGGCAGGTACAGCATAAGGGGCTGCAACGCGAGTGGGGCATCGACTGCATCGTGCACGGGGAGGCCGAGGAGGTGGCGGCGGACCTGTTCGCGGCGGCGGTGAATGGCGCCGAACGGATCGGGGCGCGGCTGCGA
>JBBIMA010000121.1:0-4004 GCA_037444625.1 Solibacteraceae bacterium | reverse complement strand
AAGCAGGGTTGGGCTTTGTTGTACTCATGTGCGTGGTGAATTCAATTCCCTTCTTCATTCCATTTTGTTTGTTTGCGGGGGGTAGAATCTATCGCCCAAGTGGTCTGACAGTTGTAGTACCGCCCGTGACAACCAGCCGTAGTACTGTTGGGAATTTCAACAGGCAGGCGCTTCCCGAACGTCCCCAGGGTTGTTTTTCAGTATAATCGGGCGCATGGGACGCATCACTGTTCTGATTCTGTTTGCCTGGGCGCTGGCCGCGCAGCAGACCGCTCCGCCCGCGCAGCCCGCGCGCGAGCCCGGCTTGTACGCCACCTTCAACACCACCATGGGCGCCATCACCGTGAAGCTGTTCGAGAAAGAGGCCCCGATCACCGTGCGTAACTTCGTGGACCTGGCGCGAGGCCGCAAGGCCTGGATTGACCCCAAGACCGGCCAGAAGGTCAACCGCCCGCTGTACAACGGCGTGACCTTCCACCGGGTCATTCCGGGCTTCATGATTCAAGGCGGCGACCCGACCGGGACCGGCGCCTACGATCCCGGCTTCACGATCAAGGACGAGTTCCACCCCTCGCTGAAGTTCGACGTTCCCGGCCGGCTGGCAATGGCCAACGCCGGTCCGAACACGGGCAACTGCCAGTTCTTCATTACCGAGGTGCCCACGCCGCATTTAAACGGCGCGCACACCATCTTCGGTCAGGTAGTCGAAGGCCAGGAATTGGTGGGAAAGATCGCGCGGGTGCCCCGCGGCGCCAACGACAAGCCGCGGACGCCGGTGCGGATCACAAGCATAACGTTCCAGCGCGAGGGCCCGGCGCCTCCCAACGACCCGCTGGGTCCGCCCCGGCCGCCGGCCAAGAAAGCGGCCAAGGGCGCGGCGAAATAGGCCGGCCTCAGCGTTCACGCGCTTTTTCCTCGAGCGGGATCTCGAAGTAGAACAGCTCGCGCCCGCTGGAGGCCTCGCGCAGCCCGGTCAGATACAGCAGGGCGCCGCTGCGGTAAGGCGCCTGAAAGTAAAAGAAGCCGCTGGCGGTCTGCCCGGGAGGCAGCACCCGGGCCGAGAAAGCGCGGCCCTCGATCTCCCAGGCATCCAGGGGATTCTTCCGGCGCGACAGCCGCGGCTTGCCGCCGGGGATGGGGCCGGTGATCATGCCCGGCCGCTCTGGGGCTCGCAGGAAGCGGATCTGGTCGGCGGGGGTGGCCTCGACGCGGCTGCGATCCGGCATGACGTAGGCGACCGTCAACCGGTCCAGCGCCAAGGCCTGCTCCCCGGCGTTCTCGATCAACACCAGGACGGGCAGCAGGCCGTGGCGGTTGGGGTTGAGCTTGCCGAAGGCCGCCTTCGTTTGCTCTTCGCTGATGTAGGCGCGCGCCGCGATGGTGACGCGCTCGACCGTCTGGCGGTTGGGATAATCGGTAATTGCGCCGGGCTGGAACTTGGGCTGGTCTTTGGCCGTCGCCAGGACGGTCAGGAGGAAAAGCCAGTTGGGTATCCGCGTGGTCATGACTGTCTACCGCCTGCTTGGGGCGGTCGCGTCGCCTTTCCTGTTGCTTTACCTGTTGGGCCGCGGGCTGAAGGACCGGCGCTACCGGCGCGGCTTGAAGGAACGCTTCGGCCTGCTGCCCGGATCATACCGGCAGACGGCCCCGGGCGCGATCTGGTTACACGCCGTCTCGGTGGGCGAGGTGCTTTCCTCGCTCGAGCTGGTGCGGCGGCTGCGGGCCGCGTTGCCCGCCGCCCCGCTTTATGTTTCCGTGACCACGCCGGCGGGCCGGGCGCTGGCCGAGGAGAAACTGGGCGAGCTGGCGGAGGGGATCTTTTGCGCGCCGCTTGATTACTGCTTTGCGGTGCGAAGCGTGCTGCGGCGGTTGCGCCCGCGCGTGGTGGTGGTGCTGGAGACCGAGATCTGGCCCAATCTATGGCGGGAAGTCAAGCGGGCGGGTTGCGCGCTCCTCATCCTGAACGCGCGCATTTCCGACCGGGCTTGGCCGCGCTACCGGCGCTTGCGCCGGTTCTTTCAGCCGGTGCTGGCGTTGCCCGACGCCATTCTGGCGCAGAGCGCGCTGAGCCGCGGGCGCTATCTCGAGTTGGGAGCGCCGGAAGGGAACGTGCGGGTCGGGGGCAATCTCAAGTACGACTTCGACCCGACCCAAGCCCGCATCCCCGAGCCGGTCGGGCGCCTTCTGGAGCGGCTGCGCCCGGTGGCCGTGTGGATCGCAGCCAGCACCATGCCGCCGGCTGAGGCGGGCGACCCGGACGAGGACGAGGTGGTCATCGAGGCTTTCCGCCGTCTGGCCGAGTCCCGTCCGGGCCTGCTGTTGATCCTGGCGCCCCGCCGGCCCGAGCGTTTCGCCGCCGCCGCGCAGCGGCTGGAGCGCGCCGGTGTGCCGTTCCTGAGGCGCTCGCAACTGGAGGGCGAGAGCGTCTTGAGGCTGCCGGGCGTCTTGCTGCTGGACAGCATCGGGGAGTTGGCGGGGCTGTTCGCCCTGGCCGATGTCGTCTTCATGGGGGGCACGCTGGCCCGGCGCGGCGGCCACAACATCCTCGAGCCGGCCGCCTTTGCCCGCGCGGTCGTCGTAGGGCCGCACATGGAGAATTTCCCGGCGATCATCGAAGAGTTCCGCGCCGCCGGGGCGGTGGTGGAAATCCAGGCGGCTTCCGAGCTGGCCCGGGCGGTCGAAGAGCTGCTTTCCGACGGCGTGCGGCGCAGGGAGCTGGGCGAGCGGGCTCGCCGGGCGGCTCTGGCCGAGCAAGGAGCGGCCGGCCGGGCCGTGGCGGAGATTCTGAGTCGTTACGGCGAGGCTCTGCCGCGCTTTGCGCCGCCCTGGCCGCTGCGCGCTTTGCTGTGGCTGCTTTCCGGCCTCTGGATGCTGGGTGCGACTCTCAAGGGCCGTTGGGCGTGGGCGCGAAGGCGGGTGCTGGCGACGCCCGTGATCAGCATCGGAGCCCTCAGCATGGGCGGTGCGGGCAAAACGCCCTTCACGCTCTGGCTGGCGAGCAAGCTGAAGGCGCGCGGCCTGCGCCCGGCGATCCTGCTGCGCGGCTATCGGCGCGCCACAGCCGAGCGCAGCACGCTGCTGGAAGCGGGAGCCCAGGCGCCGGCCTCCCTGACGGGTGACGAGGCGCAGATCTACCTGCGCGCCGGAGTGGGGCCTGTGGGCATCGGGCGCGATCGGGCGGCGACCGGACGCCTCATGGAGGCGCGCTTTGCGCCGGGGGTGTTTCTGTTGGACGACGGCTTCTCGCACCGCCGGCTGCGGCGCGACCTGGACATCGTGCTGGTGGATGCGCTGGATCCCGAGGGCTGGGTGTTTCCGCTGGGCCGCTGGCGGGAGCCGCTTCGGGCGCTGGCGCGGGCCGATCTGATCGTGATCACGCGGGCCGAGAGCGTGCCCCATACGGCGGCCGTCGAGCGGCGGCTGAGGCGGTACAACGCCCGGGCCGGGCTGCATCGCGCCCGGCTGGCGCCGCGGGCCTGGGTGGAGGCCGGAAGCGGGGCGCGGCTGGCGCTCGATCCGCCCCCCTTCGGCCGCCCGGGGGCCTTTTGCGGCCTGGCCCAGCCGGCCGCGTTCTGGCGCACGCTGGCGCTGTTGGGTTGCCGGCCGGCGTGGCGCCGGGCGTTCCCCGATCACCATCGCTACCGCGAGGCGGAGCTGCGCGAGCTGGCCCGGCAGGCGCGGGAGGCCGGGGCCGACGCCCTTGTGACGACCTAGAAGGACGCCGTGAACCTGCCGGCGGGCTGGCGCGCGCGCTTGCAGCGGCGTCGGAGTATCTGACGACGGGCCGTGTGTCGCTTGCGGATGCGCGCCTTATCGAGGCCGCCGCCGGCGATCCCGCCGCCGAGGCCGAGCCGCGCGCTCTGCTTGAGGCGACAGCGGCCCTGATCGCGTGGAACCGCAGCGGCGAAACGCTGCGCGCGGTGGAGGGCGGCGACGCCGCCGCGCTGCCGCAGCGCCTGGAGGAGGCTCGCCTCGGCTTCGCGCGAGCGCAGGCCGATCCCGCG
>JBBIMA010000120.1:0-4078 GCA_037444625.1 Solibacteraceae bacterium | reverse complement strand
GGAAGGCGGCCGGACGGTGGGCGCGGGCACGGTCACCGAGGTGCTGGAGTAGGCGGCTCGGGGACGGCGATGAAAGAGCGCATTCGCATCCGTTTGAAAGCTTACGATCACCGGGTCCTGGATCAGTCCACCAGCGAGATCGTGGAGACGGCCAAGAGGACCGGGGCGGAGGTGGCCGGACCGATCCCGCTGCCGACGGTGAAGAACCGCTTTACGGTGAACCGGTCGCCGCACGTGGACAAGAAATCGCGGGAGCAGTTCGAGATCCGGACGCACAAGCGGTTGCTGGACATCCTGGAGCCCAAGCAGGAGACGGTGGATGCGCTGATGCGGTTGGACCTGCCGGCTGGGGTGGACGTGGAGATCAAAGCCTTCGGCAGGGAGAAGAAATGAGGCGGGAAGGCGCGGGCCCGGGCCGCGGGAGGGCTTTCGGCCCGGCTGAGCAGGTGGTTTGGATATGATCCCAGGAATCCTCGGCAAAAAGATCGGCATGACACAGATCTTCCGGCCGGACGGGCAGGTGGTGCCCGTGACCGTGCTGAAGGCCGGACCCTGCGTGGTGGTGCAGCGCAAGACGCCGCTGCGGGACGGCTACGACGCGGTGCAACTGGGGCTGCTGGAGTTCGTCAAGAGTTCGCGGCTGAACAAGCCGATGAAAGGGCACCTGGCGCGGGCGGGGGCCGACGGGATCCGCTTTCTGCGCGAGTTGCGGCTGCGGCCGGGGGACGAGGACTTCAAGCCGGGCGACCGGGTGCTGGTGGACCAGTTCCGGCCCTCGGACCGGGTGGATGTGACGGGGCTGAGCAAGGGGCGGGGCTTTGCGGGCTTCGTCAAGCGGCACCACTTCCGGGGCGGGGCGGCGACGCACGGCTCGATGTTTCACCGGGCGCCGGGTTCGATCGGGGCCTCGAGCTTCCCCTCGCGGGTCTGGCCCGGGCAGCGGATGGCGGGGCACATGGGCCATCAGCGGGTGACGGTGCGGAACCTGGAGGTGATCGAGGTGAACGCGGAGGACAACCTGCTGGTGGTCAAAGGTGCGGTACCCGGGCCGAACGGGGGCTACGTGGTGGTGCGCCGGGCCAAGAGGTGAAGCGATGCCGGTGGTGGACGTCTACGATCTGAACAACCGCAAGGTGGGCGAGCTGGAGCTGGCCGAGGAGGTCTTCGGAGCGGAGGTCAACGAGGCGCTGCTGTACGAAGCGGTGCGGCACTACCTGGCCTGCCGGCGGCGGGGGACGGCCAAGACCAAGACGCGAGGCGAGGTGGCCGGCTCGGGGCGCAAGCTGTGGAGGCAGAAAGGGACGGGCCGGGCGCGCATGGGTTCGATCCGCTCACCGCTGTGGCGGAAGGGGGGCACGGTGCACGGCCCGCAGCCGCGGGATTACAGCTACCGCCTGCCGCGCAAGATGCTGCTGGGGGCGTTGCGCTCGGCGCTTTCGGCCAAACTGCGGGACGGAGAGCTGAAGATCATCCAGTCTTTCAGCCTGCCGGATCACAAGACGCGCACGATGCGGGCGGCGCTGGAGCGGCTGGAGGCGGGCAAGACGGTGCTGCTGGTGGACAACGAGGACAACCGGAACCTGGCGCTGGGTTCGCGCAACCTTCCCGGGGTGAGGCTGCTGGCCAGCCGGGAGCTGACGACCTACGACCTGCTGGGGCATGAGCGGGTGCTGATGTCGGAGGCGGCCGCCAGGAAGCTTTCCGAGGGGCTGAAGCCATGAACCTGTACGAAGTGATACGCCGGCCGCTGGTGACCGAGAAGGCGCTGGCCCACAAGGAGAACGAGCGGACGCTGTGCTTCGAGGTGCCGGTGCGGGCCAACAAGAGCCAGATCCGGGCGGCGGTGGAGAAGATCTTCAAGGTGAAGGTGGAGGAGGTGCGGACGGCGATCCTGGCGGGCAAGATGCGGCGCCGGGGCCGGTTCAGCGGGTATCGGCCCCAGTGGAAGAAGGCCTACGTGAAGCTGAAGGCGGGGCAGAAAGTGCCCGAGTACCTGGAGGTCTGAGGTGGCGATCAAGAGTTATCGGCCCTACACGCCGACGCGGCGCTTCCAGACCGTGCTGGCGCGGGAGGAGATCACCAGGCAGGACCCGGAGAAATCGCTCACCGAGGGTCTGAAGAAGTCGGGCGGGCGGAACAATCGGGGACAGATCACCGCCTGGTTCCGGGGCGGCGGGCACAAGCGCTGCTACCGGGTGATTGATTTCAAGCGGGACAAGATCGGGGTGCCGGCGCGGGTGGCCTCGATCGAGTACGACCCGAACCGCTCGGCGCGGATCGCGCTGCTGCATTACCGGGACGGGGAGAAGCGCTACATTCTGCATCCGGTGGGCCTTCAGGTGGGGCAGACGGTGGTCTCGGGGCCGGAGGCGGACATCCTGGTGGGCAACGCGCTGCCGTTGAGGAACATCCCGGCCGGGACCATGGTGCACAACGTGGAGCTGCGGCCGGGCAAGGGAGGGCAACTGGCCCGGTCGGCGGGGGCGGCGGTGCAACTGGTATCCAAGGAGGGCGACTACGCGCTGATCAAGCTGCCCTCGGGCGAGGTGCGCAAGGTGCTGCTGGATTGCATGGTGACGATCGGGCAGGTGGGCAACCTGGACCACGAGAACGTGTCGCTGGGCAAGGCGGGGCGCAGCCGGTGGCTGGGGCGGCGGCCGCACAACCGGGGGGTTTCGATGAACCCGGTGGATCACCCGCACGGGGGCGGCGAGGGGAAGACCTCCGGGGGAAGGCATCCGGTGACGCCCTGGGGCCAGCCGACGCGGGGTTTCAAGACGCGGCGCAACAAGCGGACCGACCGCTACATCGTCAGCCGTAGGGGGAAGAAGTAGGATGGGCCGCTCGCTGAAGAAGGGACCGTTCACCGACCAGCACCTGCTCGAAAAGGTGCGGGAGTTGAACGAGCGTAACGAGAAGAAGGTGATCCGGACCTGGTCGCGGCGCTCGACGATCGTGCCGGAGTTGGTGGGGCACACCCTGGCGGTGCACAACGGCAAGAAGTTCATCCCGGTCTACATCACCGAGAACATGGTGGGGCACAAGCTGGGGGAGTTCGCGCCCACGCGGATTTTCAAGGGCCACGCGGCCAAGGGGGAGAAGACCGCCAAGCCGGCCTGAGGAAGGAGCGAGCCAGATGCAAGCCAGAGCGGAGGCCAGATACATTCGGGTTTCGCCGCGCAAGGCGCGGCTGGTGGTGGATTTGATCCGGGGCCGGAAGGCGGGCGAGGCGCTGACCATCCTGCGGACGACCAACAAGCGGATTGCGCCGGTGGTGGAGAAGGTGCTGCGCTCGGCGATCGCCAACGCGGAGCAGAGCGCCAGCGAGGTGGAGGTGGACGAGCTGGTGGTGCGGGAGGCCTACGTGAACGAGGGACCGCGGATGAAACGGATCCGGCCGGCGCCGATGGGGCGGGCCTACCGATACCAGCGGCGGATGGCGCACATCGCGATCACCCTGGGGGAGGCGGAGAAGTAAATGGGGCAGAAAGTTCACCCGTACGGTTTCCGCGTGGGCTACACCAAGACCTGGCGGTCGCGCTGGTTCGCCAAGCAGGACTATGCGCGGCTGCTGATGGAGGATCTGGAGCTGAAGGAGAGCCTGCGCGAGCGGCTGAAGGCGGCCGGGGTCAGTTCGATCGAGGTGGATCGGCCGGGCAACAAGCTGCGGATCACGATCCGGACCTCGCGCCCGGGGATCATCATCGGGCGCAAGGGGGCGGAGATCGAGAAGCTGAAGCAGGACCTGGCCGGGAAGACCAAGCGGGAAGTGTTCATTGACATCCAGGAGGTGCACAAGCCGGAGCTGGACGCGCAACTGGTGGCCGAATCCATCGCGCTGCAACTGGAGAAGCGGGTGGCCTTCCGGCGGGCGATGCGCAAGGCGGTGGATTCGGCGCTGCGCTTCGGCTCGAAAGGGATCAAGGTGCGGGTGTCGGGCCGGCTGAACGGGGCGGAAATCGCGCGCAGCGAGTGGTATTTGCAGGGGCAACTGCCGCTGCACACGCTGCGGGCGGACATAGATTACGGCTTCAGCGAGGCCTACACGACCTACGGGGTGATCGGGGTGAAGTGCTGG
>JBBIMA010000119.1:0-4720 GCA_037444625.1 Solibacteraceae bacterium | reverse complement strand
GCGACTTCCTCCGCCGGCGGAGCGTCCGGCATGGGAGGCGGGGGCGGCTCCGGCGGAGGCGGGGGCGGGGGCGCCCCCAGCGGCGGTGGAGGAGGCGGCGGCTTTACGCGCGGCGGCAGCGATTTTACCCTGGTCCTCCAGGAGGTGGCCAAGCCCGGCACCTTCGTCAAGAAGGGCGACGTGGTGGCCGAGTTCGACCGCCAGTACATGCTGACCCGCCTGGATGACTACCGGGCCACCATGGAGCAAGTGGAAGCCGGCATGCGCATCCTGGAGTCCGACCTGGAGGTCGAGCGCAAGGCGCACGAGCAGACCATTCAGTCGGCCAAAGCCGAGTTGGAGAAAGCCCAGATTGACCTGAAGACCGTGCCGGTACAGTCGGCCATCATGACCGAGCGGCTGAAGCTGCTGACCGAGCAAGCCGAGGCGCAGTACAAGCAGTTGCTCAAGGAGGTCAGCCTGAAGGAAATCAGCTACGCGGCCGACCGGCGGATCGCGGAGATCGAGCGCCAGCAGGCGCGCAACGAATTGCGCCGGGCGGAAGCCAACGCGGATCGCCTGCTGGTGCGGGCGCCGATTGACGGCGTGGTGGTGATGCAGACCATTTTCCGCAGCGGTGAGATGGCGCAAATTCAGGCGGGCGATCAGTTGGCTCCGGGTATGCTGTTCATGCGCATCGTGGACACCAGCTCGATGATCGTCCAGGCGCGGGTCAACCAGGTGGACGTGGAGCGGATGCGCATCGGGCTGCCGGCGCGGGTACGCTTCGACGCTTATCCGGATCTGGAGCTGCCGGCCCGCGTCTATTCGATCGCAGCCATGCCGGTGGCGGGGGGCTTCCGGGCCGCTTACGTCAAGGAGGTCCCGGTGGTGCTGAAGCTGGAGAAGCTGGATCCCCGGGTGATTCCCGACCTCTCGGTGAGCGTGGACGTCATCCTGGCGCGCGAACAGCGGGCGGTGACGGCGCCCCTGGCCGGGGTCTTCCAGGATTCGCCCTCCGGCCCGCCGTTCGTGTTTTTGCAGCGGCCTTCGGGCTGGGAGCGCCGGCCGGTGGAGCTGGGGCTGAGCAATCATGTCGTAGCGGCGGTTCGATCCGGGCTGCGCCCGGGCGACGTCATCGCCCTGGAGAGGCCGCCGGCAAGGGGTAAGTAGGCGTGTCGAAGGATCTCAAACCGAAAACCAGGTTGGGGCAGGCGCGCAGCTCGCGCCGCAAGAAGCTGATCGGCTGGGGAGTGGCCCTGGCCCTGGCGGGCGGCGGCGGTTACGCCGCCTATTATTACGCCGGAGTGACCGAAGTCGAGATCGCCACCGCGCGGGTCCGCCGGGGCGACTTCATCATCAGCGTGCGCACGCGGGGCGAGATCCGCAGCACGCGTTCGGTGGTTTTGAGCGCGCCGCAAGTGCCCGACCCGCGCATTGTCAAGCTGGCGGAAACCGGCAAACCGATCAAGAAGGGCGAGGTGGTCGTGGAGTTCGACACCGCCTCCCAGGAACAGTACTACCTGGAACGCGCCACCAGCGTGCGCACCGCCGACAGCGAGATCGTGCAGACCCAGGCCTCCCACCGCATCATTGACGAGCAGGACGGCATGAGCCTGATGCAGGCCGAATACAATCTGGAGCGGGCCAAGCTGGAGGCCAGCAAGGCCGAGATTCTCTCGGAGATCGAGGGGGCGAAGAACTGGATTGACGTGGGCATCTCGGAAGGCAACCTGACCCAGGTCAAGACCGTCATCAAGTCCCACAAGGTGACCCAGGCGGCCGACCTGCAACGCCTCCAACAGCGCAAGGACAAGGCGGTCCGCGACATGGAGCGGGCCAAGGGCTATCTCAGCAAGATGGTCATCACCGCCCCGATTGACGGGATCGTCAACATCCTGCCCAACTTCCGCTCGGGCGGCTCGTTCGGCTCGATGCCGCCGCCCTTCAAGGAGGGCGACCGGGCCTGGACCGGGGCGGCCATCGCCGAGATTCCGGACCTTTCCAGCATGCGGGTCGAGATGAAGCTCGAAGAAGTGGACCGGGGCCGGATCAAGCTGGGCCAACAGGTGAGGGTGCGGGTGGACGCCGTGGCCGACAAGGAGTTCCTGGGCGAGCTGGATTGGATCAGCCCCATCGCCGCCCTGACCTTCCGCGGGCCGGGCCTTTCGGAAAAGAACTTCCCGGCTTACGCCACTCTGAAGAACCTGGACCCGCGCCTGCGGCCGGGCATGAGCGCCAGCGCCGAAATCATCATCGAGAGCCATCCCAACGTGCTGCTGATCCCGGCCCGGGCCAGCGTTCTGCATCAAGGCAAGCCGGCCGTCTGGGTGCAGCGCGGCCAAAGTTTCCAGATCCGCACCATCGAGGTGGGGCTGCGCAACGAGAACGACATCGTGGTCGCCAAGGGGCTGCGGGAAGGCGACGTGGTGGCCCTGGAGAATCCCGTGGAGGCCGCCAAACGGGCCAAGAAGAAGCTCTAGGGGTCCCGAAACGCCTCAGGGTGCGCAACGGCGCCGGAGGGCGGCTGAGGTAGTGCAATGAAGAAAATCATCTTTCGCTTGATCCTGCTGGGCCTGGTGGCCGGCTCGGCCTACGGTCTGTGGCGTTTCTTCCGCCAGTTGCCCGAGCGGCAGACGCAGGTGCCCACCACGCGGGTGCGCCAAGGCGACGTCGTGATCCGCACTTACGCCCGCGGCGAGCTGCGGGCGGTCCGCCAGGCGATGCTGGTGGCCCCCAACTTGTTCGGCACGGTGCAGATCACGCGCCTGGCCCCGCTGGGCGCCTTCGCCAAGGAAAAGGATCTGATCGTCGAGTTCGACGACTCCGAGGTTCGCTCGCGGCTGGAGGAAAAGGAGCTCGAGCTCCAGCAGATTGACGAGCAGATCAAGAAGGCCCAGGCCGATCTGGCCATCCGCAACAACCAGGACCAGGTGGACCTGCTCAAGGCGCGCTATTCGGTTCGGCTGGCCGAGCTCGAGGTGCGCCGGGCGGAGCTGAAATCGGCCATTGACGCCAAGAAGGATCTGCTCAGCCTGGAGGAGGCGCGCCGCCGGCTCAAGCAATTGGAAAGCGACATCAAGTCGCGGCTCGAGCAGGCCGAAGCCGAAATCGCTGTACTGCGCGAGCGGCGCAACCGGGCCCAGTTGGAGGTGCGCCGGGAGCGCCAGCGGCTGATGCAAGTCAAGCTGCTGGCCCCCATGAGCGGGTTGGTGGCGATCCGCCAGAGCCGCCCGATGGGCATGTACTTCCCGGGCATGCAGTTGCCCGACTATCGCGAGGGCGACCAGGTCTACCCCGGCACGCCGGTGGCCGATGTGCTGGACCTTTCGGAAATGGAACTGGCCGCCAAGGTCAACGAACTGGACCGGGCCAACCTGCACGAAGGCCAGGAGGCGCTGGTGCGCCTGGATGCGGTGCCCGAGAAGGTCTTCCACGCCCGGATCAAGGCCATGAGCGGCACGGCCAGCGCCAACGTGTGGGCCGGCGATCCGACCAAGCGGTTCGACGTGCTGTTTGCCGTGGACATGAAGGAGCTGCTGAGCGGATTGGGAGCCAAGCCCGAGCAGATCAGGATGGTCCTGGAGACCGCCGAACGCAACCGATCCAAGCCCGTGGCGCCCTCGGCGCCTTCGCCCGTGCTGGCCATGGCCGGCCCGCCGGCGGCGATGGGCGGGGAGGCGGGGCCGGGCGGCCCCCCCATGCTGCTGGGCGGACCGCCTGGGATGGTTGCGGGCGGCCAGGAGAGCCAGGGCGAGGAACGCGGGCAGCGCCAGCGCCGGGGCTTCGGCATGGGCGGCGCCCAGATGTCGCCTGAGGACATGCAGAAAATGCGGGCCCTGATGGAGAAGGAGTTGGGCGGCCGTTCCTTGCGCGACCTCAGTCCCGAGGAGCGCCAGAAGATCTTCGAGAAACTGCGCGGGGCGATGCCCGGGCCGGCGATGTCCCCCGAGGATCAGAAGAAGTACCGCGCCCTGTTGGAAAAAGAGCTGGGCGGGCGCAAGATGGAGGAGCTCTCGCCCGAGGAGCGGCGCAAGATCAGCGAGAAGGTGCGTGCGGCCATGGGGTTGCCCTCCGGCGGGCAGCGCGGACGGGCGGAGGCCGGGGCCGGGCAGGCCGAGGGGGGCCAGAGGGGGCGCGGTGAGCGCGCCGGCGGGCCGGGCGGCATTCCGGGCTTCCCCGATCTGCCGGCCGGTTTCGGCATGGGGTCCGGACAGCAGTTCAGCGAGAAGGAGTTGGAGGAGGCCAAGCTGCCGCCGCCGCCTGAAGAGGAAAACCGGCTGGAGGTCCTGCTGCGTCCCGGCTTGCTGGCCGACGTCGAGATCATCGTGGAGAAGATTCCCAATGCCATTCACGTGCCGGTGCAAGCGGTCTTCGAGAAGGACGGCAAGCCGGTGGTCTACGTCAAGCGGGAGAACGCCTTCGAACCGCGATTCATCAAGCCGCTCAAGCGGAGCGAGTCCATCATGGTGATCGCCGAGGGCCTCAAGGCGGGCGAGCTGGTGGCCCTGTCGGATCCGACCGCCCGCGCGGCCCAGAGCAGGAAGGAGGCCAAGCAGGGCGGCAAGGCGGGCGCCCTTCCGGTCGGGGGAGCAGGAGGCAAGTAAGCTATGACGGTGCTGGCCGGCTACCTGCCGGAACTTTACATGGGGCTGTCCAGCCTCCTGGTGCACAAGCTGCGCAGCTTGCTCACCATGCTGGGCATGATCTTCGGCGTGGGAGCCGTGGTGGCCATGCTGTC
>JBBIMA010000118.1:0-5045 GCA_037444625.1 Solibacteraceae bacterium | reverse complement strand
CGGCGCGGCGCCGATTCGCGCCCGCCCGGCGCCGGCGATCGGGGGACCGGGCCGGCGGCCTGCCGGCCGCCGCCCGGGTGATTGTCGCGCCCATTCCTGCCCACCGTCCCGGCATGTTCACTCGCAGGGGGTGATGCATGCGGACTGCCGCGGGGGAAGGGTTTGGAAGGGTTGAACTTGGCGGCGGACGGCCGCCTCCGGCTGAGCCTTTTCAGCCGCCCCCTGGCTGATCTGGGCCAAGGGCGGGATTGAGAATCCGGCCCGGAGGCGGCCACCAACTCTGCTGAGGGAGGACCGGACCGGATGGCGACGGAAGCCCTCGCGCTGACCCGCGAGCAGGAGCTGCACTGGCTGGCGCTGCGCATGGTGCCCGGGCTGGGGGCGCGCTGGATGGCCCGGCTGATCGAGCGCTTCCGCTCGCCCGAGGCGGTCTTCCGGGCCTCGAAAAGCGAGTTGGAGGCGCTGGGGTTGAGCGGCAGCGTGGCGCAGAGCATCGCCAGCGGCTGCTCGTTCGAAGACGCCGTCCTCCAGCAGCAGAAGCTACGGCAGTGCGGGGCGACGATGGTGACGCTGGGCGAGCCGGGCTATCCCGCGCGCTTGCGGGAGATCTTCGATCCGCCGGTGGTCCTGTTCGCCCGCGGGCGGCTCGAGCTGCTGGGTTCGCTTATGCTGGCGGTGGTGGGCACCCGCCGGCCCACGCCCTATGGCCTGGCGGCCACCGAGCGGCTGGCCGGCGACCTGGCCCGCGCCGGCTTGACCATCGTCAGCGGTATGGCCCGCGGCATTGACACGGCGGCCCACAAGGCGGCCCTGGCGGCCGGGGCGCCCACGGTGGCGGTGCTGGGCTGCGGCGTGGATGTGGTCTATCCCACCGAGAACCGCCGCCTGGCCGCCCAGATCGCCGGGCAGGGGCTGCTGCTCTCGGAATTCCCCATGGGCGCGCCGGCCTTCCCGCAGAACTTTCCCATCCGCAACCGCATCATCAGCGGGCTCAGCGTGGGCGTGCTGGTGGTCGAGGGCGCGCAGTACAGCGGCAGCTCGATCACCGCCCGGCTGGCTCTGGAACAGGGACGCGAAGTCTTCGCCATCCCCGGCAACATCACCTCGCGCATGAGCTGGGGGCCCAATCTGCTGATCAAGCAGGGCGCCAAGCTGGTACAGGATTTCAACGACGTGATCGTCGAGCTGCCCCTCGAGGACCGCCGGCGGCTGGCCCTGGAGGCCGAGGGGCGCCTGTTCGCCGCCCCGCCCGCTGAAACCTCCGCCCCCGGCGCTGCGTCTTTGCCCGAGGACGGCCTGGGGGCGGCCGCACGCCGCCTGCTGGCGCGCTTGAAACCGGACGCCGCCACTCACATTGACGAACTGCTGGCGGCCTTCGAGGATCTCAGCTCCTCGGAGATCATCGCCGCGCTGTTCGAGCTGGAAATGAGCGGCCTGGTCCGCCAACTGCCCGGCAAGAATTTTGTTAAAGTGTGGGGAGAGTCCCGGTTGTCCCAGTGACTCCGCGTCGAGCGACCGGCGCCGGAACCCGTTCCGGTTTCTTCACGATACTTTTCATATGGCGAAATCTTTGGTCATTGTCGAGTCTCCCGCCAAGGCCAGGACTATCGGCAAGTATCTGGGCAAGAATTTCCTGGTGAAGGCCTCCCTGGGCCACATCAAGGATCTGCCCAAGAACGAGCTGGCGGTGGACGTCGAGCGCGATTTCAAGCCTACTTACGTTCTGATCGAAGGCAAGAAGAAGCTCATCCAGGAGCTCAAGCAGGCGGCCAGGAACGCCGAGCGTATCTATCTGGCGGCCGACCCGGACCGCGAGGGCGAAGCGATCTGCCAGCACCTCCAGGAGGAGTTGCCGAGCAAGCGCAACGGCTCTCCCCCCATCCACCGGGTGACCTTCCACGAGATCACCCCGGGCGCCGTGCGCAAGGCCTTCCAGAATCCCGGGCAGGTGGATCGCCGCCTGGTCGAAGCCCAGCAGGCCCGCCGGATTCTGGACCGCCTGGTGGGCTACAAGATCTCCCCCTTGCTCTGGGACAAGGTGCGGCGGGGACTCTCCGCCGGCCGCGTGCAGACCGTGGCTCTGCGCCTGATCGTCGAACGCGAGCGCGAGATCCGCCGCTTCCAGCGCCGCGAATACTGGACCATTGACGCCCATCTCCAGGCGCGCAAGCCGCCCTCTTTCACCGCGCGGCTCCTCAAGCGGAACCAGGAGCCGGTCGAGATCCCCCATGAAGAGGCCGCCCGAGCGATCCTCGCACAACTGGAGGGCGCCGCCTTCACCGTCTCCTCCCTTACCACGCGCGAGAAGAAGCGCCAGCCCGCTCCCCCCTTCATCACTTCCACCCTCCAGCAGGAGGCGGCCCGCAAGCTGCGCTTCAGCGTCAAGCGCACCATGGCCCTGGCCCAGCGCCTTTACGAAGGCGTCGAACTGGGCAAGCAGGGACCGGTCGGCCTCATCACTTACATGCGCACCGACTCGCCCCGCGTCTCGCAGGAGGCCCTCCGCGAGGTGCGCTCCTACATCGGGGAGAAGTTCGGCCCCGAGTACCTGCCCGCCTCCCCCAACCTCTACCGCGGCAAGAAGGAAGCCCAGGAAGCCCACGAGGCCATCCGCCCCACCTCGATGCAGTACAGCCCGGAGGCGGTCGCACGCTACCTCCAGGAGGACGAGCTGAAGCTCTACCGCCTGATCTGGCTGCGCTTCGTCGCCTCCCAGATGACCCCCGCCCTGTTCGATCAGACCGCCATCGAGGTCCTCGCCCGCGGCCGCGACCAGGCCGAATACCTGTTCCGCGCCACCGGCTCGGTGCGCAAGTTCGACGGCTTCATGGCGGTCTACGAGGAGGGCAAGGACCAGCAGGACGAGGAGGACGAAGAACTCAAGCACAAGCTCCCGCCCGTGGCCGAAGGCGAGAAACTCAAGCTGCGCCGCCTCAGCCCCGAGCAGCACTTCACCGAGCCGCCGCCGCGCTACACCGAGGCGACCTTGGTCAAGCAATTGGAGGCCGACGGCGTGGGCCGTCCCTCCACCTACGCCGCCATCCTCTCGACCATCCAGGAGCGCGGCTACGTCACCAAGCAGGGCGGGCGCTTCTTCCCCACCGAGCTGGGCATGGTCGTCACCGATCTGCTGCTCGAAAATTTCGCCGACATCTTCGCCGTGGACTACACCGCCCGCATGGAAGAGGAGCTGGACGAGATCGAAGAGGGCAAGCTCGACTGGCGCGAGGCCATGCGCGAGTTCTACGAGAAATTCCGCCTCGATTTGGAGCGCGCCGAGCGCGAGATGACGGACCTCAAGCGCCTGGAGCGGCCCACCGAGCTGACCTGCGAAAAGTGCGGCAAGCCCATGGTCATCAAGTGGGGCCGGCACGGCAGCTTCATCGCCTGCTCCGGCTACCCGGAGTGCACCAACACCCGGGATCTCAAGGCTGATTTGCCCGACCTGGAGAGCGCCGTCCTCAGCGAGCAGGACCAGGAGGAATACTGCCCCAACTGCGGCCGCCCCATGGTCCTCAAACGCGGCCGCTTCGGCCAGTTCTACGCCTGCTCGGGCTATCCCGACTGCAAGACCACCCGCCCGCTGGCCCGCGAGGAGCGCCCGCCGGACATCCCCCTGGAGGAGAACTGCCCGCAGTGCGGCGGCCGCCTGGTGATCCGCCACGGCCGCTACGGCCAGTTCACCGCGTGCAGCAACTACCCGGAATGCAAGTACGTCAAGCGCGAGGGCACGGGCGTGAAGTGCCCCGAGTGCGGGCAGGGCGAACTCATCCAGCGTCGCTCGAAACGCGGGCGCGTCTTTTACGGCTGCGAGCGCTACCCGGAGTGCAGATTCGTGCTCTGGAACAAGCCCTTGCCCGAGCCCTGCCCGGAATGCGGCCACCCTTATCTGATCGAGCGCTGGAGCAAGGGCGGCGCGCGGCAGGAGTGCCCCCGCTGCCGCTACAAGCGGACTTCCGTTCCGGTCGAGGCGGCCTGAGGAGCTCGCCGCTCTCCCTCAGCCCGAGTTCAAGAGGCCGCGGCGCGCGCGCCGAATCGCCTCCGCCTGATAGGCGGGTCCCGAGGCGAACGCGGTCGAGACCAGGAACCAGGCATACCAGGTCGGCGCCTGCGCCACCCGAGGCAGGTATCCGTAGATGGCCGCCCACTGGCCTACGTTGGCCAGCAAGGTGAGAAACACCGCGATGCTGTAACAGCCCCAGCAGCGCCCGATCAGGCCGCCCGCCATGTTCAGGGCCGCCCGCCTGAGCGTCAGCGCCTGGAACAACAACACCAGCAGCAGCGGATCCACCAGGAAGCCCAAGGCACGGTAGAAATCCAGCGCCGCCTCGTGCGCCAAACTCCAGCGCACGCTGTCCCAGGTGTCGTTCACCATCAGGAACGAGGCGGCCCCCAGCAGCAGCCAGTCCGCCGCCTTCAGTTCGCCTGAAAGGCCGTGGCGGTCATAGGCCCGCCCCACCAGCGCCAGCGCCGGACTGAGCAGCAACAGCGCGCCCGGCCCGCCCAAGGCCAGGCCCGCGCGGCGCAGCTCGGAAAGCGTTCCGGGCGGCCCCGGATGCGCCAGAAAGGGCGCCGGCCGCAAGGGCGACTCCCAGGCCAGCAGCTCCGAGAGGATGAATCCTCCCAGCCGCGCCGCCGCCGCCAGGCTGATCAACAGCCAGGCCGGGCGCAGCGCATCGCCCGGAGAAAACAGCCGGAAGGCCCTTCGGCTCAGGATGAGCTCCAGGGCCGCGTAGACGATGAGGAAGGCCGTCCCCGCGTAACGGAAATAGCCCTCGATCCAGGCCGCCCGACCGCTGAAAGCCGCCGCCGCCAAAGCCGCCACGCCGAGCGCCAGATTGGCCGCCGCCGCGCCCGCCATCCACGCCACGGCGCGCGGTTGAGTCTCCGAACTCACCGCCGATCAGGTTAGCGATCGGGCAGGCGGCGCGTCAAACTCAGCGCTTCATCGGCCAGCGCCGCCGCCGTGCGCCGGCCCAGAAACGTGCTCAGCAGCGAACCGGCGCGGGCCAGCAAGGCGTGCACCGGCGCGTCGTGCCCGGCGG
>JBBIMA010000117.1:0-5122 GCA_037444625.1 Solibacteraceae bacterium | reverse complement strand
GCCAGGCCCCGCAGGGCAACACCCGCAGGCAGCGCCGCCAGCCGCCGCGCCCGGCCTTCGCGCCGGCTCCAGAGCGCTCCCCGGAACGCCACCAGCAGTTCCTCATCGCCCGCCGCCAGCGCCTCGACGGGAGCGCCTGCGAACTCCTTCACTGCCTCCCACCGCCCGCCCGCCAGCCGGGCCAGCCCCAGGGCCGTTCCCGCGTAGACCGTCCCGTCCCGCGCCGCCGCCACGCTGCGCACGTCGTCCGAGGGCAGCCCCTGCTCCACGGTGTATATGGTGCGCACCTGCTGAAGGAAGGTTCCCTCGCCGGCCGCCGGCGCCGCCGCAATCAGCCACAGCCACCACGCCTTCATGTGGGCTATCGTATCGCCCCCGCTCGGCTCCGCGAGCCCGGCCTCACGGGCGCTTCACTTGCTCCAGCCAGCCCTCGGCCAGCGTCAGCAGTTCGTCCACCACAGCGGGCCTCAGCCGCCGCAAATTGCGCGTCTCTCCCGGGTCCTCCTCCAGATCGGACAGAAACAGCGCGTCCTCGCCTTCCAGCGGACGGCGGCCTTGCGGCGTCCCGTCGGCCGGAAAGCCGTCCTTGACCAGCTTCCAGCGCCCTCGCCGCACGGCGAGCTGCCCGCCCGAGTGCCAGTAAAGCGCTTCGTGCGGCGAGGCGGCGCCCGAGGCCGCCACCGGCAGGATGTCCCGCCCGTCCAGAGTGCGATCCGCCGGCAGCGGCGCCCCGGCCGCCCGCAGGATCGTGGGCAACAGGTCCATGTGGCAGGCCGGCTCGGCCACCACCCGTCCGGCGGGAATCCGGCCCGGCCAGCTCAGGATCGCCGGGACGCGAATGCCGCCCTCGAACAGGCTGAACTTCCAGCCCCGCAGGGGATGATTGCTCCCTCCCCGAGCGGGCTGCTGGTTCAGGCCCGCCCGCGGCTCCGCCGTGGCCCCGTTGTCCCCACCGAAGAACACCAGCGTGTTCTCCCGCAGCCCCAGCTTCTCCAGACGGCCCAGGATCTCGCCCACCGAATCGTCCACCGCCGCCAGCATCGCCGCGTACATCCGCCTCTCCGGCTCCAGAGCGGGAAAACGCTCCACGTAGCGCTCCGGCGCGTGCATCGGATAGTGAGGCGCGTTGTAGGCCACGTACAGAAAGAACGGCCGCCCGCCCCGGCGCTCCAGGAAGGACAGCGCCTCGCGCGTGATCAGCTCGGTCATGTAGCGGCCGTCCTCGAAGACCTCCCTGCCGTTCCGCCACAGGTCGTGGTAGTTGACCAGCTTGGGCTCGCCCCAGTAATACCGGTGCGAGTAATAGTCTATGCAGCCGGAATGAAAGCCGAAAAATTCCTCGAAGCCGTGCGCGTTAGGGCCGGTCTGGGGACCGGCGCCCAGGTGCCACTTGCCCACCAGGCCGGTCGCGTAGCCGAGCGGCCTCAGCAGGGCGGCGATGGTGCGCTCCGAGGGCGCCAGCGGCGGCCCGTTCTGCGGCACGCCCGCCCGGATCGGATAGCGACCCGTCAGCAGCGCCGCTCGCGCCGGCGCGCACATCGGCGCGTTCGAGTACCACTGGGTGAAGCGCGCGCCCGAGGCGGCCAGGGCGTCCAACTGCGGCGTCTTCAAATCCCGCGCTCCCTGGCAGCCCAGGTCGTGGTAGCCGTGATCATCGGTCAGAAAGACGATGAAATTCGGCCGCCCCCGGACCGCCCCGCCCAGCAGCGCCGGCCCGGCGGCCAGAAACTCGCGTCGGGTGGGCATCGGGTCCCTCGCCTCGCCCCCGCTCAGAACCGGTCCCAGTGCAGGACTTCCGCCAGGGACCGCTTGGCCGCCCGCGGCCCTTGGTTCTCCGCCGGGTATCCCACCGGCACCAGGCTGATCAGTTTGTACTCTTTCGGAGCCCCGATCAGCTCCAGTACCTTTCCCGCGTACGGCTTCTTGTCCCCCGCCACCCAGCAAGCCCCCAATCCCAGGGCGTGGGCCGCCAGCAGAAGGTTCTCCGTCGCGGCGCTGCCGTCCTCCAGGAAATACTTGGCCGGCTTGCACACCACCACGATGCAGGCCGCGGCCTGCGGAATGAACTTGCCGTGATCGGCCAGCTCGCCCAGCTCCCGCAGCTTCGCCCGATCCCTCACCACCACGAACTCCCAGGGCTGCTCGTTGCGCCCGCTGGGCGCCAGGCGCGCGCAGTCCACCAGCTCCTCGATCTGCTCGTCCCGGACCGGAGCCGGCCGGAAGACTCGGATCGAACGCCGGGTCTTCAAGGCTTCCAGTGCCTCCATGAATGCTTCCTCCCGCGCCCTGCGGCCTCCCGCCGCTCAAGCCAGCTTGTACGGCGCCCGGTAGCGGTAGTGCAGATAGCGGTTGGCCGCTTCGTTGTTGGTGAAGCGCTCCGCCTTCGCATCCCACTCCAGATAGCTCTTGGTCTTGAGCGCGATGTTGCCGATCAGGGTGGCGGCCGTCGAGAGATGCCCGGTCAGCACGTCGCAGTTGGTGCGGGCCCGGCTCTTGACGCAGTCCAGAAAGTTGCGCGCATGGAAGCGGGTGTCGGCGCTGCCCTTGGCGCTGCGCCCTTCCATCACCGGTTTGCGCGAGGCCCCCCAGGCCCGCTCGTGCGCCCGATCCAGCGGCGTGCGCGCCGGCACCTCCACCGTCGCCTGGCTCTCGGGCACCACCTCCCAGCGATTGCCGTGGATGTACAGGGTCCCCTGGGTGCCCCGCAGCTCCATCTCCGCCCCCTGGGCGTTGCCCGGCGCCGCGTTGCAGTTGTACTGCGTGAAGACCATCAGCGTCGGACCGGGAAACTCCCAGAGCACCTCCAGGGTGTCCGGGATCTCGCGGTTGTCCTGCACCGCGTACTTGCCGCCCAGCGCCGTGACCGCCCGCGGCGCCTCCTGGCCCAGGCACCAGCGCAGCATGTCCATATAGTGCACGCCGAAGTTAGTAAGTTGTCCGCCCGAGTAGTGATAAAACCAGCGAAACCGATAGTAAGTTCGGTTCTTGTTATAGGGCACCTTGGGCGCCGGCCCCAGCCATTGCTCCCATTCCCACTCGTTGGGCGGCCGCTCGTCCGGCGGACGGCCGATCCCCAGCGGCCATTCGTTCAGGATGTGGTAGCCCTTGGCCACCGTCACCCGTCCGATCCCGCCCGAGCGCACCAGCTCGACCGCCTCCCGCAGGAACGGCGCCGAGCGCCGGTGGATGCCCACCTGCGTGACCCGCCGGGTCCGCTCGGCCGCCTCCACCATCCGCCGCCCCTCCACCACGGTCAGCGACAGCGGCTTCTCCACGTAGACATCCTTGCCCGCCTGGCAGGCCTCGATGAACATCAGGGCGTGCCAGTGATCGGGCGTGGCGATCACCACCGCGTCCACCTCCTTGTCCTCCAGCAGCTTGCGGTAGTCCTTGTATTTACGCGGCTGGGCCCGCGATTTCTTCACCGCCAGGTCCATGTAGTCCTCGCGCAGATCGCACACCGCCGCCGTCTGCTGGTCGGCGTACTCCAGGAAAGCCTCGTGCACCTGGTCGCCCCGGTTGCCCAGCCCTATGTAGCCCAACCGCACCCGGTCGTTGGCCCCCAGGATGCGCGAATAGCTCAGCGCGGTGGCCAGGCTCGCGCCCCGCGCAAACTCTCGTCGAGAGTATCCGCTCATGGCCGCTCTCCTTGAATCCTCTATGCTAATCGAAAAGAGCGACCGCCGCGGCCCCTCACCGCCCCAGAGCCCGCGCGATCACCTTCTCCCGCTCGCCCCGCTCCCAGGCCCGGTAGATCTCGCCCTCCGCCACGCCCGCCGCCCGCCCCAGCAGCAGGAAGGCCGGCAAGGCGTGCGCCAGCGTCTTCCAGCGCGCCATCTCGACCAGCGCCGGCAGCGCCCGCTCCCGCAGATGGGCCAGCACGCCCGCCGGCCGGTCTTCGGTCAGATTCACCAGCGCCGCCGCCGCCCGGTAGCGGTCGCTCCAGACGATGGAATTCAGCATCTCCACGAACCAGGTCGGCTCCACCCGCAGGCCCAGTTCCGGATCCCTGCGCGCCAGCACCGCCACGGCCGCCAGCGCTCGCATGGCGTTGGCCCGCACTCCCTGGTCGGCGTCCTGCATGGCGTACTGCAAATCCTCCACCACGCCCCGGGCCCGCGGAGCGTAGCCGATGATGTAGGCCGCTATGGCGCGCTGCTCGTCGTGCATGGACCGGCGCAGCACTTGCCGCAGCGTTTTCAGATCGCTCTCGGCAAACTGCCGGAACCGCTCCTGATAGGCGCGCGTCGCCGGATCCGCCGCCAGCGCATAGCCCCGCGACAGATCCTCCCCCGTCTCGCCCCGCCTCGCCGCCGCCTCCAGCGCCCGCAGAAACTCCCGGTAGCTCTCGACCATCCCGGCAGGCAGGCTCACATTCTCCCGCGGCGGATAGCGAAACTCGAAGTGCGGCGCTCCCTTCTCCTCGATCCCTACGTAAAGGATCGCCCGATCCTCCACGCAGCAGACCGCCTCCAGGCGCGCCCTCACCACCTCGGGCAGCGCCTCCAGCTTCTCCTCCAGCGCCGCCTTCGACGCCGGCAACGGGTCGCCTTCGGAAACCCCCAGCAGCTTGCGCACCCGCTCGGCCGAAAGCTTCCGCAGCCCGTAGAAATCAATCACCCCGATGCGCGGAACCTGGCCCCAGGCCAGCGCCCAGGCCAGCGCGCCGAGCGCCGCCGCTCTCATCAATACTGGGACGTCGCCGCCCGCCGCCCGGCTGCCGCCCCGGCTCGCTCCGGCCTCCTGCTCGCCGGCCTTCATCCGGCCTGCTTGGCGGCCAGCTCCCCGATCACCGGCAGCATGATCCTCTGGCCCTGATACGACTTCCACATCAGGTACAGCCAGAGCACGAACACCGCCAGCCCGAACAGCATTTGCAGCAGCCCGAACAGCGTGCCCAGCCAGAAGGAGATCGCGAACAGGATCATCGAGAGGATCCCCAGCGCGATCGAGATCGCTATCAGCGCCACCGAAAGGAAGATGGACTGGAAGGCGTGGAAGCGAACCGTACGGTTCTGATTGTACGGGGCGATGGCCAGGAAGATGATCCCCGTGATGAACCCCAGCAGATAGGCCAGCGCCGAAGCGGCCCCGTCGCTCAACCCGGCGGCGCTCGCCGCAG
>JBBIMA010000116.1:0-5323 GCA_037444625.1 Solibacteraceae bacterium | reverse complement strand
CGGCCGCCGGCGCGGGCGCCGGCCGATGGGCCCCGGCCGGCGACGCGGCGATCAAGGACACGGCGCAGATCAACGCCCACCGTCGAGGTCGCATCAATTAGAATTCAAACACGACGCCGGGGCGTCCGGCGCCGGGGTTTTCGGACCGCCCCCCTCCCGATGCTAGAAAGAAAGCATGCCCGATTACCGCTTTCGAACCGCCGCCGTCATCGGCACGGGAATGATGGGGCCCGGCATCGCGGTGACCCTGGCGCTGGGCGGCCTGCGCACGCGCCTGCTCAGCCGCACCGAGGAGGGCGCCGCGCGCGGCCTGGAAAAGGCTCGCGAGCAAATCCGCGTACTCGAACAGAACCGCCTGGCCGATCCCGAGCGCGCGCGGGAGGCTCTGGAACGGCTCACCGCCGGCGCGGATTTCCCGGCCACGGTGGGAGCGGCAGACCTGGTGGTGGAATCCGCCCCCGAAGAGATGGCCCTCAAGCAGGAGCTCTTCGCCCGCCTGGACGAGCTGGCCCCGCCGCAGGCCGTGCTGGCCAGCAACACTTCCGGGCTGAGCATCACGGAAGTGGCCTTGCGCTGCCGCCGGCCCGAGCGCGTGCTGACCGCGCACTTCTGGAATCCGCCGCATCTGATGCCGCTGGTCGAGCTGGTGTGCGGCGAGCGAACCGACCCCGCAGCGGCGGCCGCCTTGCGCGCCCTGCTCGTGGCCTGCGGCAAGACGCCCGTGCTGGTAAAGAAGGACCGGCCCGGCCAGCTCGGCAACCGCCTCCAGCACGCCCTGTGGCGCGAGGCGCTGCACATCGTGGCCGAAGGCATCGCCGATCCCGAGGAGGTGGACCTGGCCGTCAAGGCCGGCTTCGGGCTGCGCCTGCCGGTCTACGGCATCTTCGAGCACATGGACGCGGTGGGTCTGGAGCTGGCCTTCGCCGTGCTGGATTACGTGGCGCGCGATCTGGCGAGCGAGCCGCGCGCTCCCGAGCTGCTGGCCGAGATGATCCGCCGGGGGCGGCTGGGCGCCCGCGCGGGCCGGGGCTTCTACGACTGGTCGGAAAGGGACTTTCGGGCCGTCATCGAACGCCGCGACGGCTTCCTCATCGAGTTCTTGCGCTCGCGCTTTGCCGGGCGCGGCTGAGCGGCTCAACTCCAATCGAGGACCAATTGCACCAGCGTGCCGAGGGGCGCGCCGGTCGGGCCCTTCGCCAGGTAGGGCTTGGACTCCTCCAGCCAGGCGGTCCCGGCGATATCCAGGTGGACCCAGGGCAGCGGGTCGGCGAATTCTTTCAGGAACATGGCGGCCGTGACCGCGCCGCCCCAGCGGTTGCCGACATTGGGCAGATCGGCGAAGGCGCTCTTGAGCGGCTCCTTGTAGTCCTCGTCCAGGGGCATGGGCCAGAGTTTTTCGCCCGCCGTGCGGGCGGCGGCCAGCACGCGGTCGAGCAGCGCCTGGTCGCTGCCGAAGGCCCCGGAGTAAACATGACCCAGCGCCACCACGATGGCGCCCGTCAGAGTGGCTGCGTCCACCAGGTGGGTGCAGCCCAGCCGCTGCGCATAGGTGAAGGTGTCGGCCAGAATCAACCGGCCTTCGGCGTCCGTATTGAGCACCTCGACCGTCTTTCCCGAGAGCGTCCGCACGATGTCGCCCGGCCGCTGCGCCCGGCTGCCCGGCATGTTCTCGACCGCCGGAATCAAGCCCGTGACCGACACGCCCGGCTTGAGCCGCGCCAGCGCGCGCAGGACGCCCAACACCGCCGCCCCGCCCGCCATGTCGAACTTCATCTTGTCCATCCCCTCGGAGGGCTTGATTGAGATGCCGCCGGAATCGAACGTCACCGCTTTGCCGATCAAGCCCAAACAAGCCCCGCCCGGGGCGGGCGCGGCAGGCCGGTAGCGCAGCACGATCAGGGCGGGCGGCTCGCTGCTGCCCTGGGCCACCCCCAGCAGCGCGCCCATGCCCAGTTGGCTCATGCGGCCCCGGTCCAGGACGTCGCACTCCAAGCCGCATTCGGCCGCCAGCTCGCGCGCCCGCTCGGCCAGCAGCAGAGGCGTCATCCGGTTGGCGGGCTCCCGGACCAGATCGCGCGTGTAGTTCTGCGCTTCGGCGGTGATGCGGGCCCGCTCAGCGGCCGCTTCCAGCTCCGCGCCTTCCGGCGCGGCCAGCGTCAGGTGCTGGATGGGCCGGCCGTTGCCCGGCTCGCTCTTGTAGCGGTCCGGCTCATAGTCGCCCAGCACGGCCCCTTCGACCGCCGCCCTCACCTGTTCGGCGCCGCCCTCCAGCGCCACCGCCAACTCGCCGACCGAGCGGCTGCGCAGGGCCCGCACCGCCGCCCCCACTGCGCGGCGCAATTCCAGGCTGGTGAACCGGCGGCTGTTGCCGCCGCCCACCACCGTCAGTCGCCGGGCTTTCAAGCCCGGAGGCCGGTGCAGCGTCAGCGTTTCATAGGCCTTGCCGGTGAACTCGCCCGAGCGGTAGGCCTCTTCCAGCCAGCCGCCCGCGGCCTGATTGATTCGCCGGGTGCATTCCCAACTCAGCCCGCCGTGCGGGCTGTCCTTGTCGAAGCCGATCACCACCAGGGCTTCGGTCTCAATCTGATCCGGGGGAAGCGTGCTCAGTGAGATTCGCATGGTCCGTCATCGTGCGGCGCGCCGGCGGGAGTCGCGCAGGGCCTGGCGCGCCTCGGCCTCCTTTTCGCGCTCGCGCGCCGCGGCCCGCTTGTCGTGCACTTTGCGGGCCCGCGCCAGAGCCAGTTCGCATTTGATCAGGCCCTTCTTCAGATAGAGCCTGGTCGGAATCAGGGTCAGGCCGCCGTCCCGCGTGCGGCCCATCAGTTTGTCAATCTCGCGCCGGTGCAGCAGCAGCTTGCGATCGCGCAAGGGGTCGTGGTTCTGCCGGTTGCCGTGCGAGTACGGGCTGATGTGGGCGTTCACCAGCCAGGCTTCGTTGCGCACCACGCGAGCGTAGGCGTCCTTGAGCTGGACCATGCCTGCCCGGGCGGCCTTGACCTCGGTGCCGGTGAGAACCAGACCGGCTTCGAAGCGCTCCAGCAGGAGATAGTTGTGGCGCGCTTGCCGGTTTTCGGTCAGGATTTTCAGCGCCCCGCCTTCTGCCACATTCGCCTGCACGCGGCCGCAGGGGCCGGCGTCAACTTAAGTGTAGCGGTTTGCTCCGCGCAATGGCCAGTTTAACACAACCCCTTGGAATCCAATCACATGCGCCTCACTGCTAAGCTCTTCGCCGCCCTCGCTCTGCTGGCGGCCGCCGGCTCGACCCTGGAGGCCCGCACCCGCAAGGGCGACAAGCTCATGGCCGAAGGCCGCAAGGCCGAGCAGCGCAAAGACTGGGACAAAGCGCTCGAATGCTACGAAGGCGCTCTGGCCGAGGACCCCTCCGACGCCGGCTATCTGCTGGCCGTGCGCCGCGTGCGCTTTCAAGCTTCCCAGGCGCACGTGGACCGCGGCCAGAAGATCCGCGCCGAGGGCAACCTCCAGGAGGCGCTGCTGGAATTCCAGAAGGCCTTCGCCACGGACCCCTCTTCAGCCATCGCCCAGCAAGAAATCCTGCAAACCCTCGAAATGATCGAGCGCGAGAAGAAGAAGGCCGAGCCTTCCAAGCCCGAAGAGCGCGGCCTGACCCCGGCCGAGCGCGCCCGCCAGGAGGCCCTCGCCAGGCTGCGCCGCATCGAGCCGCTGCCCGAGTTGCGGCCCCTCTCCCGCCAGCCCATCAATCTGCGCATGGCCAACCAGCCCGCCAAGGTTCTCTTCGAGACGGTGTGCAAGCTGGCCGGCATCAACGTCATTTTCGATCCGGACTTCCGCCAGGACCCCAACGCCAGCCGCAATCAAAGCATCGAGCTGGTGAACTCGACTCTGGAACAGGCCCTGGACTATCTGGCCGTGATGACCCGGTCCTTCTGGAAGCCGCTTTCCTCCAACACCATTTTCGTCACCAACGACAACCAGACCAAGCGGCGCGATTACGAAGACTACGTCGTGAAGGTCTTCTACCTGCAAAACGTCACCCAGCCCCAAGACCTCCAGGAGATGGCCACCAACATTCGGGCCCTGACCGACATCCGGCGGGTGTTCACCTCCAACGCCCAGAACGCCATCATCGTGCGCGGCACCGCCGACCAGGTCGCCCTGGCCGAAAAGATCATCCACGACCTGGACCGGCCCAAGGCCGAGGTCGTCATTGACGTGCTGGTCATGGAAGCCAACAAGAGCAAGACGCGCGACCTGGCGGCCTCGATCGCCTCCGCCGGGACGGCGGGCTTCAGCACCGGCATCCTGTTCACGCCCCGCAATCCGGTCCTGCTGGGCGGAAGCAACAACACGGGATCCACCGGCACCACCGGAACCGACACCGGCGGAACCGGCACCGGAACCACGACGGGAACCACCACGCCTTACAATCCTTACTACCCTTACAACTACGGGTACAACCCTTACGGCTACGGCCAGTACGGCTACTCGGGCTACGGCGCCACCGGCACGAGCACCGCCAACCAGCTCATCTCGATGGCCCGCATCGGGCGGCTCTCGACCAACGACTTTTCGCTCACCCTGCCGGGCGCCATGCTCCAGGCCTTGATGACCGACCGCAGCACCAAGGTGCTGCAATCGCCCCAGATCCGCGTGGCCGACGGCATGAAAGCCTCCTTGCGCATCGGCGATCAGGTGCCCATCGCCACCGGCAGCTTCCAGCCGGGCATCGGCGCGGTGGGCATCAGCCCGCTGGTCAACACCCAGTTCCAGTACAAGGACGTGGGCGTCAACGTGGATATCACGCCCCGCGTCCATGGCCAGGAGGAGGTGACCTTGCACGTCGAGCTGGAGATCTCCACCGTGCGCGACCGCATAGACATCGGCGGCATCGCCCAGCCGGTCATCGGCCAGCGCAAAGCCATCCTGGATTTGCGCATCCGAGAGGGGCAGGTCAGCCTGATCGGCGGCTTGATGCAGGATCAGGACACCAAATCGGTCTCGGGCGTACCCGGCCTGGGCAACATCCCGCTGTTGCGGCGCCTGTTCACCAGCGAGAGCATCGAGCGCAACCAGAGCGAGCTGCTGATCGCCCTGGTTCCCCACATCGTACGCACGCCGGGAATCACCGACTTGAACCTGAAGGGCGTGGCCGCCGGCAGCGACACTGTGGTGCGGCTGAGCTATGCTCCGCCCGAGGCTCCCTCGCCCGAGCCGCCCAAGCCGGCCGAGGCCAAGCCGGAGCCCGCGGCGCCGCCTGCCGCTCCGGCGCCGGTCGGCCCCCCGCCCCCGGCGGCCCCGCCCGGGGCGGGCGCGGGGGCGGGAGCGGCCCCGGGGGGCCGCCCGG
>JBBIMA010000115.1:3082-5621 GCA_037444625.1 Solibacteraceae bacterium | reverse complement strand
GACCCGCGCCGCTTATCACGGCCGCAGGCTCGTCCCCGCGGTTTTCGAGGGAATCGGCTGGTGGTGGGAGACGCGGGGCGCCGGCCGCGATTACCTGCGCCTGCTTGCCGCCTCGGCCTGCTACACGCTGGGTCTGTTCGTCTATGTGCTGCTCTACAATCTCCATCTGCTCGAGCGCGGCTTCGGTGAAGGCTCGCTCGGACTGATCGCCGGAGCATTTACGGCGGGAACTCTCGCGGCGGCGCTCCCGGCGGGCTGGCTGGTGGCGCGCGCGGGGCTGCGCCGGGCTCTGCTGGTCTGTTTTGGCGGAATGGCGGCGGTCTCGGCGGCCCGGGCGCTGCCGTTGTCTCTGGCGCCGCTGATGGCGCTGAGCGTCGCCGGAGGGATTTTCAGCGGGTTGTGGATGGTCGCCCTGGCGCCCGCGGTCGCCGCGCTCACGCCGGCGCAGCGGCGGCCGCTCGGCTTCAGCCTGTTCTTCGCCGCCAACATCGGGCTCGGCATTGCAGGCGGGTTTCTCGGCGGGCGGCTGCCGGGATGGATCGGCGCTCCCGGCAGGCCGGGTGGTTCTTCCAAATTCACGGCGCTGCTGGCGGCCTCCGTTCTGGTCCTGGCGGCCCTGTGGCCGGCCCGGCGGCTGCGATTCCCGGCGCCTCCGACCGATTCGGCCGTTTACCCGCGCGGGGCCTTTGTCCGCCGCTTCCTGCCGGCCTTGACGGGCTGGCACTTCGCCACAGCCAGCTTCAACCCGTTCTTCAACGCCTTCTTTGCGCGGCAGGCCGGAGCCTCTGCGGCGCGCATCGGATCGGTTTTCGCCCTCGGTCAGGCGGCTCAGCTCGGCGCGATGCTGGCGGCGCCCTACGCATGCCGCCGCTTGGGGCTGGTGGCCGCCATCGCGGGGATGCAGGCTCTGACAGGCGTGTCGCTGGCCGGACTCGGCTCGAGCCCCGCCTGGGCGCAAGCGCCCATCTATTGCGCCTACATGGCGTTCCAGTGGATGAGCGAGCCGGCCATCTACTCACTGCTGATGAACCACGTACGTCCCGGCGAACGCGCCGGCGCTTCCGCGCTCTACTGGCTCGCCGCCGCCGGGGCCCAGACGCTGGCGGCGGCCGCCGCCGGGGCGGCGCTAGCTCGCTGGGGCTATCCGCCGGTGATGGCCGTAGCAGGCTGCCTGGCCGCGCTTTCAGGACTACTTTTGTGGGCTCTTGTAAGACGCTTCGAGTAGCGAGATCACTCCGCCGCGGTACCGGTCGACGGTAAAGCGTTCGCACCAGAGGCGGCGCGCGTTGGCGCCAAGTTCCTGAAGGGCCCGGCGCCCGGCGCCCAACAGGGCCATGATCCGCTCCGCAAGCGCTTCCGGCGCCGGATCGACCAGCAAGCCGGTGCGCCCTTCTTCGACGATCTCGGGGATTCCGCCTGTGCGATACGCAACAACCGGGACACCGGCGGCATAGGCTTCCAGAATCACGCGAGGCGTCGCTTCGTCTCGCGCCGAGGGCGCAACCAGGAAATCCAAACCCGCCAGGACTCCGGCTACGTCCTCCTGCCAGCCCAGCAGCTCGACGGGCAGGCCGGCGGCCGCCGAGTGCACACGACGGGCGTAGTCTTCGCCCGAGGGAGCGGAAAACAACGGCGCGCCCGCGATCACGAAGCGGCACTCGGGAACGTGCGAAGCGATCCGCCCGGCCGCCGCCAGGAAATCGAGCTGGCCTTTCTCGGGGCTGATGCGTCCGATCAACCCGATTCGCCACCCGCCGGAGCGCACCGGGCGAGGACGCTTCAGATCCGGAACGCCGTAGTAGACCGTGCGCATCCTGCACCCGAGCCGTCGCAGCGGCGCGGCGGCGAACTCCGAGCAGGCAATCCCCGCCGCCGACGCCCACCGGAGCGCGAGGGCGACCGCCGCCGATGCCCCGCGCGGATGGATGCGGCTGTGGCAGTGGAACACCATCGGTATTCGGCCTCCGGCCGCGATCGCCGCCGGGGCGAGTCGCGGCCCGTTCACGTAGACCATGTCCGCCTTCTCGCGCCCGATCAGCCGGCGGATCTGCACCGCCAGGCGAGGCTGATCGGCCAGGAAGCGCACGTAGTCCCGGGCTGTCTTGCGGCCCAGTCCATACGGGCCCACCGGCAGCACCGCGGTGGAAGCGCCCAGGCGGGCCGCCTGCTCGAGCAAGGGGCCCTCGCTCGGGGCAGTCACGCAGGCATGCCAGTCGCGGCCGGCCAGCGCCGGAAGGATCTCCAGCAGAGCCCGCTGCGCCCCTCCGAGTTCGGCGAACTGATCGAGGAACAGGATTTTCACCCCGCCGACTCCGGCCGGCGCACCGCCAGCGCCAGCACCCAGAAGTAGACGGGCAGCACGCGCCAGTAAGTGAGCAGGTCTCCCGAGAGCATCTGCACCATCTGGCCCGTCCAGAAGCTGAACATCCAGGCGCCGAGCAGCGACCTTTTGGGGTCACTCGAGCGGGCGGACCGCCAAGTGGCCCGCAGGATTGCGAAGTTGAGCGCCAGCAGCGCCGCCAGGCCGATGACGCCCGTC
>JBBIMA010000115.1:0-3027 GCA_037444625.1 Solibacteraceae bacterium | reverse complement strand
GGTTCGCAGGATTGCGAAGTTGAGCGCCAGCAGCGCCGCCAGGCCGATGACGCCCGTCTCCACCAGCGCGCTGAGGTAGGCGTTGTCGGCGATCACGGGCCGGCCGGTGAAATTGGAATAGGGCAGCGTCTTATAGCCGACGCCGAAGACCAGGTGCCACGGCCGCTCCCACAAAAACGCCGCCAGGGCTCGCCACGCCTCGACTCTGCCCGACAAGACGCCTTCGGTGGCGCTCAGCAGGTACTGGACGGAGGCGGCCAGGCGAGCCCGCCACGCCCAGGCGAACTCCGGCAACAGAGCCTGCGCGGCCCACCCGGCGGCGCCCAAAATCAGCGGAAGGGCCAGCAGCACGCGCAGCAGGCGCACCCGGCCGCGGGCGCACCAGGCGAGCGCTCCCAGCGCCACCGCGAGATTCACCAGCGAGGCTCGCGAGTAGGTGAGCATCAGCGTCAGGAAGACCAGAGCCGACCCCGCGGCAAGCCAGCGCCGCCGCGGGCCCGCTGCACCCGACTCCCAGAGCAGCGCCACGGCGGCCATCACCAGGAGAAACACGCAGAAATTGCCCAGCGTGCTGGCCTCGTAGAACAGGCCCTGCGCGCGCCGGTAGACGCCCGACTCCAGCCAGACGTACTGGGCTCCGAATCCCGCCGGCGCCGGCAGTTGCCAATAAAAATCCACGCAGGCGAACGCCGCCGCCCCAAGGCCGGTCCAGAACAGCAACTTCACCGGATCGGCGCCGGCACTGGCGCCCGGTCCTCCGCAAGCGTCGAAGTAGACGTAGAGCGAAATCGCAAACAGCCCGACGCGCGCGAGCGAACCGGCGGCGATCTCCGGTCCGGAGTAGATCGCTGCGAAGGCGACGCTGGCGGCCAGCACAGCGAAATAGGCCGCCAGGGCGGCTGCGAGAGCATCGGCGGGGACGCGCCAGGCGCGCCACCGACAGAGGCCGATCAGCAGGCCGAGTCCGGCGATCAGGACTGCCGGGTGAGGACCGGAGTCTCCTAGCGGCAGCGGCAGCGGCGGCGCCAGCAGCGCCGTGACGATCAGCACTGCCGCCCATTGAGATGGCGAGCGAAACAGCCACCCGGCCAGCGCGATCACGCCCGGCGGCGCCAACAATGCGAGCTTCAGCCAGAGACCGGGGACCAGTGCCACGGCCGAGGCGTATATGCCGGCCCACGCGATCGCCCGGCGATCGCCGGTCTCCTGTGCCGGTTCAGCCATCGGGGGCAGCCAGCCGGAGGGCAGCCGTTCTGGGTGCTCTCCTTCGCGCCTCGGAGCCGAACCGCGCCGCCAAATACAACAGCGAGAACGCCTGGGAGGCCAGCAGCGCCGCCAGCACATTCACCGGCACGTTGGGAAACGAAGGTTTCTCGGGCACGATGCCGGGATCGATCATCGTGAGGCGTTCGCCCCGCAGACCCACCATGGCCCGGGCCTCCCGCACGCCGGCCTCGGCGGCTTCATAGGCGGACTCGGCGAGCTTGCGCTCCACTTCGGCCTGCTCGCGCTCTGCCCTCCTGACTGCGAGCAGTCGCTGTTGCCTGGCGGCCTCCTCCTCGATGCGGGCCAGCTCCCGCCTGTAATAGCCGACGCGGGCCTCGAGCTCGGTCCGGCCGGGGTTTTCAGCGTGGGCGGCTTCCGCGCTCGCCAGGGCGCGTTCGAGCGTGAAGCGGCGGGCCGCCAGGGACTCGAGTTCGGCTTCCACCGGCGCGGTCGGACGCTGCCGCGCCAGATTGCTCCAGACGGCCTCGGCCCGTTCGCGCGCCGTCCGGGCCGCCGCGCGCTGCTGCTCGGCGGCGGGCAGGTGTTCGGCGGCCCCGGCGCGGCTCCCCGTACGGCTCATAGCGACGGTTTCGGTGGCGAGGTGCCGGGCCAGTTCGTGCGCCTTGCGCGGATCCCGCAGCGTGACCCGGATCTCCAGGATCCGGGTATTGCGCGGAATCTCGACCTCGAGGATCCGGCGCTTCCAGGACTCGGTGGAACGCGACGGCGCCGCCGCTCGCAGGCCGAACCGGTCGATCGCCTGCTGAAACAGATGGTCGCTGGAGGCCAAATGTTCGTAAGTCCGGAGCGACTCCAGGTAGATCGGGCTCACCGCCACCGAGGCCCGCACGTCGCTGCCGGCGGGCGGTTCGATCAGGATGCGCGCGGTGGCCGTATATTGTTTCGGCAGCAGCAGGCTGACCAGAACCGTCAAACCCACGGCGAGCGCGGAGGCGCCGGCCGGCACTCGCCATCGAGCTCGCACGTAGGAGAGGAACTCAGACGGATCCAGCGGCCCGGCCACCGATCTTGCCCCTTTTGGCTTAGTTTAGCCTATATGGTCTGGGTGCTGGCCGTGGCCGTGCTCGTGCCGCTGGCGCTCGCGCCGGGGCTGGTGCTGCATCACGACGTCACGCCCAAGGTTGCGATTCTGCTGGCCGGCGCGGCGCTGGCGCTTCCGTGGAGGCGCACCGGCCGGGATGCGCTGGCTGCGCTGATCGGGACGGCGCCGGGAAGACGGCTGGCGGCGCTCTCGGCGATCTCGCTGCTGTGGCTCGCTGTCGCGACCGCCGCTTCCACCCGCCCCGCTCTCTCGCTCGCCGGCTCGGGCTGGAGACGTCTCGGTCTGGTTTCCCACGCGGCGTTGATCGCTTGGACATGCATGGCGGCGGCGCAGCTCAGCCGCCGGCCCGGAAACGTTCTGTCGCTGCTCCGGTGGACGGCGGCCGCCGGCCTGGCCGTGGCCGGCTATGGCATTGCCCAATACTTCGGTGTGGACCCGTTGCTGGCGCCGGAGACCTATCACGTTGGGGAAGGGGAGCGGCGGATCGTCCGCCCTCCGGCTACTTTGGGTTACGTCACTTATGCCGCCACTTACTACCTTCACGTAGCTTTCTTCGGCTTTGCGCTATGGCGCTGCGACCCGGCGCGGCGCTGGCGGCTCTTGGGCGCAACCGCTGCGACGGCGGCCGGCGCCGGGATCCTGCTCAGCGGCACCCGCGCGGCGCTGCTTGGATTGGCCGCCGGCGGCGCAATGCTGCT
>JBBIMA010000114.1:0-6084 GCA_037444625.1 Solibacteraceae bacterium | reverse complement strand
TCATCCGGGCCGCGGTAGTAAATGCGCAGCAGGCCGGTTTCATCCTCCACCAGGCTGAGATGGCCGCGCAAGTTCTCGAAGACCTTTTCGCGCCGCTCGGGCGGGTTGGGCGTGAAGGTGATGCCTTCGGCCCGCTCGATCAAGGCGCCGTCCAGGAAAAGATGCTTGCGTGAGCCCAGCTCGACGACCTCGGGCGGCGGGGCGTCACTGGGGAAGAGCAAGGGCGGGCCGGCAGGCAGCTCGGGCTTGCTCAGTCGGCCCGAATAGGTTGCCGAGAAGCTGCCGGGGGGCGCGAAGGGACCGTCGTAGAGGGCGGCCGCGCTGACGCGCAACTCGTCTATGCGGCCCCGCAGGCGGCGGCCGAAGCGTCCGTCGCAACCGATGGTGAGGTAGGACTCCTGGCCCTCGGGCAGCGGCGGCGGCATGGCCAGAGGCAGGCTGCTGAGGAGAGCGCCGTTGACGAAGTGGCGCAGTTGCTTGCGCGCCGCCGAGTAGCTCAGGGCCAGGTGCACCCATTCGCCCGCGGCGGCCCCCAGGCGCCGGCGGTCCGAGCGAGCCTCCGCCAGGGGCCGGCCTTCTCCGCGGTACAACAGCAGGGCGCCCCGGCGGGTGTCAATCGCCAACCTTGTGAAGGCCTGGTTCTCGCCGCGCGGGCCCGAGCCGATCTCCAGCACGGTCTGTTCTTCGCCCGAGGCCTCGCGGGGCAGATACCAGAATTCCACCGTCCAATCCTGGTCGGCCAGATTCAGCTTGGATTGGGTGGGATTGCGAAAGCGCGGGGCACGCAGGTGACGTTCGCCCAAGGTGGCCAAGGCGCTGAACAGGGCGTTGCCCCACCACAGCGGCTCCATGGTGCGGCCGGCGGGCGTGGGCGGCTTTCTCAAGCCAAACAGCAGGGAGCCGCCCCCTTCCTCGGGTCCTCCCTGATAGCGGATGGCCAGGGCAGCGGGCTCGATGACCTCCAGCGCCCGTCCGAATTTGCCCTGGGCCATTCGTCCGGCGCGCCCCAGGGCCAGGATGTGGCCGCCCGCGGCGTCGTTAAGGATGGTGCTTGGGTAGCAACCGAGGGGTTCGTCGAAGAGCCAGAGGGCGGCGGTCTGGGGCCCGGCCGGGCCTTGGAGGGCGGCAGCCAGAAGCAGGGGAGCAAGCATATGGAAATTGTACTAAGATTGTGAATGTTATATCGAACGCTTTGCCGAACCGAGGAGCCTTCTGCCATGCCTGCCGCCGTCTCCCGCCGCCGTTGGTTGCTGAGCTCGCTGGCCGCCGCCGTGGGCGCACGGCGGAACGTCCTGCTGATCGTGGCCGACGATATGAACTGCGCCCTGGGCTGTTACGGCCACCCCGTCGTCCGCTCGCCGAACCTGGACCGACTGGCCGCCGGCGGGGTGCTGTTCGAGAACGCGCACTGCCAGTTTCCCTTGTGCGCGCCTTCGCGGGCGTCGTTTTTGAGCGGGACGCGCCCGGAGACCAACGGGGTGCTCTCGCTGAGGACGCCCACGCGGGGCAAGCTGGCCGACTGGATCATGTTGCCCGAGCTGTTCCGCCGGGAGGGCTATTACACGGCGGAAATCGGCAAGATTTTCCACACCGGGCCGGAGCACGAGGATCCGCGCTCCTGGGATTACCGCCTGCCGGAGTGGGGCAAGACGCCGCCGCGGGAGGAGATCCTGCGCGAGCACGTGGCGGCGGGACCCCGCAACCACACCATGTCCTGGCACGTGCTGCGCACGCCGGATGAGAAGACGCCCGACGGCGCTCTGGCCCGCCGCGCGGCGGAGCTGCTGGGGGAGTGCCGAACCCTGGGCCGGCCGTTCTTCGTGGGCCTGGGGTTCCGCCGCCCGCACGCGCCCTACGCTGCGCCCGAGAAGTACTTCGCGCCCTATCGGCCGGAGCGCATTGCGCTGCCCTCGCGGGCGGGAGTCGAGAAGCTCCCGGCGGCGGCCTGGTACGAGCTCGACAACCGGCCGCCGCTGAGCGAGCGCGAGCAGCGGGAGTACATGGCGGCCTACTTTGCCTGCGTCTCGTTCGTGGACGCGCAGGTGGGCGTGCTCTGGGAGGCGCTGGATCGCCTGAAGGCCTGGGAGGACACGGTGGTGGTGTTCCTGAGCGACAACGGCTACCACATCGGCGAGCATGGCATGTGGCACAAGATGACCCTGTTCGAGGAGTCCACCCGGGTGCCGCTGATCATCCGCGCGCCGGGGGCGAAGGGCAACGGGCGGCGGGCGCGCGGCCTGGTCGAGTGCCTGGATCTTTACCAGACGATCGCCGAGCTTTGCGGCCTGAGCCCGCCCAAGGGCCTCCAGGGTATGAGCCTGGCGGGGTTGCTGGAGGATCCGGCGCGGCCGGGCAAACGAGCGGCGTATTCGATGGCGGGCCGGCACCCGGACCGCAACCTGTGCCACTTGCAGCCGTCCTATTTCGGCCGCAGCGTGCGGACCGAGCGCTGGCGCTACACCGAGTGGGACGAGGGGCGGCGGGGCCGGGAGCTTTACGACCGGTCGTCCGACCCGGGCGAGACGCGGAACCTTGCCGGCCGGCGCGAGTACGCGCGAGCGCTGGGGGAAATGCAGCGGCTGCTGGCTGAGGTCCCGTTCCGCCCGCCGCAAGCTTGAACGGCGCGCCGCGGGCGCCGGCCTGCCGAGGCGCCCGCGGCGGGGCGGCCTGGGATACGGGCAGTTAGGACGACAGCGGCGGGCGCAGTCCGGAGGCGCACGAGCGTCGTGGGCCGCGAGATCCCGCCTGGAACGCCCAACCCCTCAAAACGTCAAACGCGCATTCAACTGGATGAGGCGCGCTCCTCGCGTGGACGTAAACCGGCCGAAATTCGCGGCATTGATGCTGGTCGAGATTCCTGAAAAATTCGTATGATTCAGGCTATTGAAGAGATCGGCGCGGAACTGCAAACGCCAGCGTTCCCTGAAGTTGAAATTCTTGGCGAGCGCAAAATCCAGATTCCAATACCCTGGGGCACGCAGCGCGTTCCGCCCGATGTTGCCCGGCCGCAAGGGGGCGCCCCCGCCGCCTATGGGGACCAGCGCGAAGGCGCTGCGGTTCAGATACTGCAAAGTGCGACCGGCATCGGCATTGTAAGCGGGTCCTCCGCCGTAATCGGGGCGACTGCTTTCGTAAGTCGTACTCTGCGTGATATTGATGGGGCCGCCGGTTTCCGCGGTGAAAACTCCGGAAACCTGCCAGCCGGAAAGCGCGGTCCACAACCCTCGCTGCGCCTTCGCGGTCCAGCGAGCCAAGGGCAGTTCATAGAGAAAATCGGTGTGGAAGTGGTGGCGGAGATCGAAGGGGCTGGGGCCTTTGTCGGCCCGCGTATTCCAGGTATCCTGGGGAGGATTCGGCAGTCCCAGGTTGGCGGCGTTGGTGTAGGAAATGGTGTTGGCCCAGGTGTACACCGCCCCCATCTGTAACCCCGAGGCGAACCTGCGGCGAAACACGTTTTGCCAGGCGCCGTAGCGCACGCTCTCGCTCGCTTCGTAATAGCGAAACTCCGAATACTCGGGGAACGGCCGCAGCCCGGTGACGCGGTCCACCTGATTGATCTTTCGGACGATGTTGGCGTGCACTGCGTGATTGCCGACGTAGCTGGTCTCCAGCGACATATTGGGCGTGATTTGACGGGCCACACTGAGGCTCCATTGCAGGCTGTAAGGTTGCGGGAAGCGTCGTGAGATGACCGTGCCTGCGATCGGCCCGCCGCCGCCCTTCACCAGGGGCAGCACCGCAGCATTCGTGGTGGGATAGCGAATCCCGTAACGCTGTGCCTCCGCCTGGCTGAAGACGACCCGATTCGGTTCGTCCAGAGCGTTCTGGACCACCTCCACGGGACCTCCGAAGTGATTATGAGAGCTGGTAAACTTGCCGAAGCCGCCCCGGATCACCCAATTCCGGGTCGCGGACCAGGCGAAGCCTGCGCGGGGCGAAAAGTCCAGGTAGTTGGCGTCGTAGATGCTGTCCGGATCCGTGAAGGGACCGATGCCGAAGGGCCCGGTCCGGTTGAACAGTCGCCCGCTCTTTTCCTTGGGTACGGAAAAGTAATCGTAACGCAGTCCGACGTTGAGCATGAGACGGTCGGTAACGCGGTAGTCATCCTGAACGAAATAGCCGTTAACCCAATTGTACAGGGTGTAGGGCCTCACGCCGAAGCTGATGGTGATTTGAGTCGGCCGGTTAGCCAGCAAGTCCGCAACGGTGGCAAAGCGAAATCCCGGCACCGTTTCGTTATTCCGCCCGGAGGCATACTTTTGGAACAACCCGCCGTATTTGAAGGAGTGCCGGCCGCTATGACGCGCGACCACCTCCTCGATGCTGAAATTGGTCCCCAGGTTTTCCATGAGCTCGCCCGAATTGCTGAAGCCCAGGTTGCCCACGATGGCGCTCACCCCTAAGGAGTAGATATGGTCCAGGCGGACCCTTTCAAAACGGTTGTAACCGTAGCGAGTCTCGGCGCTCCAGGCGGCGGAGGAGTGGGTGTAGTTGACGACGCCCTTCTTGGTCTTCACGTCGAACGTGCGGGCGTTGGCGGGCGACACACGGGGCGTCAACTGAAAGGGCCAGTCCTGCGTGAAGCGCACGGACAGCAGGTCGGCGTCGGTCAGGTTGTAATCGGTGCGCACGCTGTAGTGATCGCTATCCTCCTTGCTCGAGCCCGTGCTCTGGTAGAAGCCGGTGACGGCGCCGGCCGAATAGGAGGTGTTCGGCAGGGGAAAGGTGTCGAAGAAACGTTGGGTGGCGGGTTGGGCGGCGATGACCATGTCGCGAAATTCTTTGGTCGGCACGTTGCCGCTGACCAGCGCGAAGGCGCGCGAGCGATAGCCTTCGTAGACGCCAAAGAAGAAAAGCTTGTTGCGCAGGATCGGACCCCCGAGCGAGGCTCCGAACTGGTTGAAGGTCAGAGGGGCCTTGGACGTAAGGAACTGGTTGCGGGCGCTGAAATTTTCGACCCGGTTGTTTTCGAACAACGAACCGTGGAACTCGTTCGTTCCGCTCTTGGTGATGACGTTGACGTTGCCCGACATGGTGGGACCGGTCTCCGCAGGAGCGATTCCGCTGACCACGGAGACCTCTCGGATGGCTTCCAGGCTTACGGCCTTGATGTAACCAAGCGACGTCAGCGTTTCGGATTCTCCGCTGCCGCTGGCATTCGCGCCGTCGAGCGTGAACCGAAACCCATCGGGCGGCAGGCCGTTCATGGCCACCGCATTATTGCTCACCACCAGCCCCGCGCCGAGCTGCAACAGGCTGGTCCAGTCCCGGTTTGCGGTCGGCAGTTCCAGGATGCGGAGCCCGCCCACAAGATGGTCCTGCTGGGCGCTGGCGGTGTTCACGACAGGAATTTCCGCCGACACCGTGACGCTCTCAGTCAACTCCCCTAACTCCAGCGGCAGGCGGAGGCGCATCCGTTGACCGGCCACCAGCTCGAGCCCGGTCGTGCGCTTCTCTTTGAAGCCCGGGGCCCGGACCACGATCGTGTACCGCCCCGGAGGCAAGAACGTGAGAGTGAACTCGCCCGCCGTGTCAGCCGAGGTTTTCCAAGTGCCCCCGGTCTGCTCATTACTGGCCACAACTTCCGCCTGGACCGCCGCCGCCCCCGAGGGATCGGTCACTGTCCCGAAAATGGTGGCCGTGTTCACCTGCGCCGTCAGGGTGCCGAAGCAAACCCCAAAGAACAAGAAACCCAGCCCCCCACGCACAACCCACGACATGTCTGCCTCCCTTGACTTCCGCCGGAATTTCCATTTTCGCATCCGACTCATAACGATTGTACACGGAATTTCCATTTTCGGATCCGGCTCAAGACGATTGTACAGCCGTGCCCCCCACCCCGTCAAGGCCCACACGAGCTTTTCGGCACGGCAGCCTCCCGACAGAGCCAGTATGGGGTGGCTCTGCCACCTCCCAGCACCCCGGGGCCACGAAAAGTGCCCGCGGGAGGCGACTTCTTGTGACACCTCACCGCCCCCGCCTGTTTCCATCCTCTTTTGTTCCCCACCCCGTCCCCGGCTATCCCGCCGGGCCCAGAGGGCGCCCCGGCCACAGATTCCCCAGATTGTAAGCGATCAGGCTCAA
>JBBIMA010000113.1:4588-6421 GCA_037444625.1 Solibacteraceae bacterium | reverse complement strand
CCTCGGGAAGCCTGCGCGCGCCGCTGAGCCAGCCGGCGCGCATCGCCCGCGATAGCCTGGGCGTGCCGCACATCCAAGCCGGCTCGCTCGAAGACGCAATCTTTCTGCAAGGCTTTGTCACGGCCCAGGACCGGCTGTGGCAGATGGACGCCTTGCGCCGCCTGGCGGAGGGCGAGTTGGCCGAGATCGTGGGACCCGGCGGCTTGGAGGCGGACCAGGAAGCGCGGCGCTTCCGCTTGCGCCGGCTGGCGGAAATGCACGCCCAGTCCGTGGCGGCCTCCGAGCGCGCGCTGTTTGCGGCCTACGCGCGCGGCGTGAACTATTATCTCGAAACCCACCGCGGACGGCTCCCGCTCGAATTCACCCTGCTGGGCTACGATCCGCGCCCCTGGCGCATCGCCGATAGCCTGGCCATCGGCCTGCTCATGCACCGCACGCTGTCCAGCACCTGGAAGCTCGAACTCCAAAAGGCCGCCTGGAGGAAGCTGGGCGAGCCGGCCAAAGTCGAAGTGCTGTTCGGGCTGCCGCCGGCCGGGGAAGCCGCGCCGGGCTCCAACGCCTGGGCCCTTTCCGGCGCGCGCACCCAGACCGGCAAGGCGCTGTTGGCCGGCGATCCGCATCTCGAATGGTCCTTCCCCTCGAATTGGTATGTGGCGCACCTGGCGGCCCCGGAGCTGAACGTCATCGGAGGAACGCTCGCCGGACTGCCGGGCGTGGTGATCGGCCATAACGAGCGCATCGCCTGGAGCATCACCAACCTGCATTTCGACGTTCAGGACCTGTATATCGAGAAAGTCGACCCGCAAAGCGGCCGCTATGAATCCGGCGGGCGGAGCTTGCAGGCGCGGCTCGAGCGGGAGCTGATCGCCGTCAAGGGCGGCCGGCCGGTCGAGTTCCGCAACTGGGTGCTCGAACACGGGCCATTGTTTGCCAGCCAAGACGGCCGGCAGCTTTCCCTGCGCTGGGTGGCAGCCGAGCCGGGCGGCTTCCGGTTTCCGATCTTGGATCTCGATCGGGCCCGCAACTGGGAGGAGTTCCGCAGCGCCCTGGCGCGCTGGCCGGGGCCGGGCTCGAATTTCGTGTACGCGGATGCGGCAGGCAATATCGGCTATCAGGCCGCGGGCCGCTTCCCCATTCGAAACTATGACGGCTCGGCGCCCGTCGATGGCGCCTCCGGCCGTTTCGAATGGCGCGGCTTCATCCCCTTCGAGGAGCTGCCCAGGGTCCTCAATCCGCCCTCGGGAATCATCATCTCGGCCAACCAGAATCCGTTCCCGCCCGGCTATCCTTACCCCGTCGCGGGGGATTTCGCCACCGCCCACCGGGCGCGGCAGATCCGCGCTTTGCTCGAGGCCCGCAGCGGATGGAAGGCCGAGGACATGCCGGCCATCCAAAAGGATGTCTACTCGGCCTTCTCGCACCGGCTGGCGCGCGAGGCGCTCGAAGCCTGCCGGCGGCGCAAGGTGCGCAATCCGGAGCTGGCCGAGGCTTTACGGTTGCTGGAGAGCTGGAACGGCCAAATGGAGCGCGGACGCCCCGAACCGCTGCTGGTGACGCTTCTCTACCAGCACTTGCGCCGCGCCATCACCGAGGCCGCGGCTCGAGGCCGGGCGCCGCTTTACGAATATCAGGCCGCGCCGGGCGTGGTCGAGATGCTCATCACCACGCGCCCGCCGGGCTGGTTCGCCGATTGGGATAAGACCCTGGTGGAGTGCCTGGCCGATGCCGTCGAAGAAGGCCGCCGCATGCAGGGCCGGAACCTGCGCAAGTGGGACTACGGGCGCTACAACGCCATCACCCTCGAGCATCCCGTGCTCGGCCGGCTTCCGCTGG
>JBBIMA010000113.1:0-4574 GCA_037444625.1 Solibacteraceae bacterium | reverse complement strand
AACTACTTCAGTCTCGGGCGCGTGTTCCTGAGCGGCTCGGCGACTACGGTGAAACAAACCACCTCGCGCCTGGGGCCTTCCCTGCGCATGGTGGCCGATCCGGCGGCCTGGGACCGCTCGCTCATCAACATCGTTCTGGGCCAATCCGGGCAGATCCTCTCGCGCCATTACAAGGACCAATGGACGGCCTATCTCAACGGCACGAGTTTCCCGCTACGCTTTGGGAATCTCGGCCCGGTCGAGGTCTTGCGCGTGGAACCCGAGCCGCGCTAGCCCGGCGGCCTCTCGACGGCGAGGCGAAGCCCGCCTCACAGCTTCCGGCGGCGGGTCCCAGCCAGCAGGCGGCGGGCCTCTTCGATGGCCTTGCTCTCGGCCTCCTCGGCGGTGGTCCCCGTCGCCCGCGCCAGCGTCGCGCCCGGCGAGACGTTATCGGCGCGACTGTGATAGAGTTCGCCCGCCTTGTAGGTGGCCAGCCGCACCGGCCAGCCGTCGATCTCGAGCTCGCGTTCGGCAAATGATTCGGCTCTCATGTGTTCACCTCACGCGGCCGCTCGGGCCAGGCCTCTTTCGACAGGAGCGCCCACCAGGTTCCCCCATTCGGTCCAAGAACCATCGTAGTTCTTCACCTTCTCGAAACCCAGCAAGTAGCGCAACACAAACCAGGTGTGGCTCGAGCGTTCCCCGATGCGGCAGTAGGCGATCACGGGCTTGGATCCGTCAATGCCTTCGCCCAGGTAAAGCCGCCGCAACTCCTCGGCCGACTTGAACGTGCCGTCCTCGTTGCAGGCCTTGCCCCAGGGGATGTTCCGCGCCCCCGGAATATGGCCTCCGCGCTGGCAGGTCTCGGGCAGCCCGGGTGGCGCCAGGATCTCGCCGGTATACTCGGCCGGACTGCGCACATCCACCAGCGCGGCAGAGCCCCTTTCCATGGCCTCGCGCACCTCAGCAAGGAAAGCTCGCAAGGACAGATCGGGCTCGGAAGCTTGGTATTCGGCGCGCGCCACCGCGGGCGCCTCGGTCGATAGCTCGCGCCCCTCGGCCAGCCACTTCTTGCGCCCCCCGTTCATCAGCCGCACGTCGCGGTGGCCGTAAATTTTGGCCTGCCAGAAGGCCCAGGCGGCAAACCAGTTGTTGTTGTCTCCGTAAATGACAACCGTGGTCTGGTTGCGGATCCCCGAGCTCCGCATCAACTCCTCGAATTGCTCCTTCGAGAGAATGTCCCGGCGCACGGTGTCGCACAACTGGGTATTCCAGGCCCAGGCGATCGCGCCGGGAACATGTCCTTCCTCATAGGCTTTCGTGTCGACATCCACCTCGACGACACGCACGTTCCGATCGTTGGCGTGCTGGGCGACCCACTCGGTCGACACCAGCACTTCCGGATGAACATAGTCGCTCATGGGTCCCTCCTCTGAGTGCAATACCGATAGCCCCAATGTACATCGAGATAGGGGACTTCGGCAACTGCACCCGCCGGGGCGGCGGCGCCTGGGCTCGCTGGCCGGCTTGCGGCGGCTATTCGCTCGGCGCTTTGCTGTCGATCAGTTTGCGGACCTGGGCCAGGAACTCCTCGAGCGGCCGGGCGCCTTGATCGCCGTGCTTGCGGTTGCGCACGGCGACGGTCTGATTCTGCGCCTCGCGATCGCCCACCACGAGCATGTAAGGCACTTTCTGGAGCTGGGCTTCGCGAATCTTGAAGTTGACTTTCTCGTTGCGCTCATCGACGGCGGCCCGCAAGCCGGCTTCGACCAGCCGGTCGCGCACCCGGCGAGCGTAGTCGAGGTTGCGCTCCGTGATGGGCAGCACCAGGACTTGCACCGGTGCAAGCCAGACAGGGAAGGCGCCCGCATAGTGTTCGAGCAGGATGCCGAAGAAGCGCTCGACGGAGCCGTACAGCGCGCGATGCACCATCAGCGGCTGGTGCTTCCGGCCGTCCTCGCCGACGTATTCGAGCTCGAACCGCTTGGGCAGGTTGAAATCGAACTGGACGGTGGAAAGCTGCCACAAGCGCCCGATGGCGTCCACCAGTTTGACGTCGATCTTGGGGCCGTAGAAGGCGGCCTCATCGGGCATGACTTCGGCCGGCATGCCCAGCCGGGCGGCGGCATTGCGCAGAGCGTTTTCGGCCAGCGCCCACTGCTCGGCCGTGCCGTCGTACTTGCCGCTTTGGCCGCCGTCCCAGGTGGAAAGTTCGGCGCGGTAGTCGTCGAAGCCGAACGTGTGCAGCACGTCGCGCGCGAACTCCAGGCAGGCCGCGATCTCGTCTTCGATCTGCTCGGGCGTGCAGAAGATGTGGGCGTCATCCTGCGTGAAGCCGCGCACGCGCAGCAACCCGTGCATCACGCCGGAACGCTCATAGCGGTAGACCGTGCCCAGCTCGCCCAAGCGCACGGGCAGGTCGCGGTAGCTGCGCATGCGGTCCTTGTAGATCAGGATGTGGAAGGGGCAGTTCATGGGCTTGAGCTGGTAGTCGGCGTCGTCCAGCTCCATGCGGTCGAACATGTTCTCGGCGTAAAAGTTGTAATGGCCGGAGGTCTTCCATAGCTCGGCCCGCGCCACATGCGGGGTGTAGACCAGCGAGTAGCCGCGCTGGAGATACTGCTCGCGCATCCAGTCCTCGAGGATCTTGCGCACCAGTGCGCCCTTGGGGTGAAAGAAGATCAGCCCGGGGCCGGCCAGCTCCTGGATGCTGAACAGATCCAGTTCCTGGCCCAGCCGGCGGTGATCGCGCTTTTTGGCCTCTTCCAGGCGTTGGAGGTAATGCTCGAGCTCGGCGGGCGTGAAGAAGGCGGCGCCGTAGATGCGTTGCAACTGCTGATTGCGCTCATCGCCCTTCCAGTAAGCGCCGGCCACCGAGAGCAGTTTGAAGGCTTTGATCTTGCCGGTGGAAGGCAGATGGGGACCGCGGCAAAAATCGATGAAGCGGTCGCCGAGCATGTACTCGGTAAACGTCTCCTCGGCCTTTTCCTGGATGAGTTCGCACTTCATCTGCTCGCCCATCTGGGCGTACTTTTTGAGGCCTTCCTGCTTGGAAGTGACCACCCGGCGGTAGGGCAGGTCCATCTTTTGCAGCTCCCACATGCGGGCCTCGATGCGGGCCAAGTCATCAGCGGTGAAGGGCTCGGCGCGTTCAAAGTCGTAAAAGAAGCCGTTGTCGGTGGGCGGGCCGATGCCCAGCCGCGTGCCGGGAAACAGATCCAGCACCGCCGCGGCCAGCAGGTGGGCCGCCGAGTGGCGGTAAACCTCGAGCGCCTCCGGGTCTTGCGCGGTCAAGATCTCCAGACGGGCGTCGGACTCCAGCGGGCGCGTCAAATCGTACAGCTCCCCGTTGACGCGCGCCACCAGAGCCTCTTCGGCCAGGCGCGGGGAAATCATCCGCGCCACGTCGATGGGCCGGGCGCCGAAGGGGACCTGCCGGCGGCTGCCGTCAGGAAGCGTAATGGTGATCTGGCTCATGGCATCTTGAAATTTCAGCGTAACATGGCGCCCGAGCGCGAGCCTGTTGGTCAGCCGGCTCCGCTATGATAGAGATCTGAGGTGAGCTCATTGTTCTTGCCCGCTGCGCCCGCACTCCTCCTTCAAGTAAGCATCTGGAATTTGGTGAGCGGAGCGGGACCCGTCCCGCTGGTCATCCTGACGCTGCTGGTGATTTTTTCGGTGCTCTCATGGGCCATCATCTTTTCCAAGTGGAACCTGCTGCGGCGGGCGCGCGTCAATAATCTGCACTTCCTGCGGGCGTTTCGCAAGGCCAACGGATTCGAGCAGGTGGCGCTAGCCGGGCAGCAATTCGCCTCGGCGCCGCTGGTGGCGGTCTTCGATTTCGGCTACGAGGAGATCGAGCGGCAGGTGAAGCGTCATGGCGGGATCGCCAACTTCCAGGCCGTCGAACGCAGTCTCTCGCTGGGCATCAGCGAAGAGCTGGCCAAGCTGGAGCGGAACATGAACTGGCTGGCCACCATCGCCACGGTGAGCCCGTTCATCGGGCTGTTCGGAACGGTGTGGGGCATCATCGACGCCTTCCAGGCGCTGGGCCTGTCCGGCAGCGTGAGTCTGCGGGCGGTGGGGCCGGGCATCGCCCACGCCCTGGTGGCCACGGCGATGGGCTTGGCGGCAGCCATCCCGGCGGCCATCTTCTACAACCACTTCGTCCACGTGATTCGGGAAATCGGCGCTCGTTTGGACGATTTTTCGCTCGAGTTTCTGAACTTCGCCGAGCGGGCTTTCGGAGCCTGAAGCGATGGCCTTCTCCGTAACCAGTCCGCAAGCCGGCGGCCGGCGGCGCATGCGCGGCGGGGCCACGCTGTCGGAGATCAACGTAGTGCCGCTGGTGGACGTGGTGCTGGTGCTGCTGATCATCTTCATGCTCACCGCGCACGTGATGGAGTTCGGCCTGGAGGTGGAAGTGCCCAAGGTGCGGCAGACGCGCGACAGCGCCGAGGAGCTGCCGGTGGTCACCATCACGCGCGACGGAGAGCTGTATCTGAACGAGCAGGCGGCCAACATCAACCAACTGGCGGGCATGCTGCGGCGGCGGTTCGGCAAGGCCAAAGGCGTCTATGTGCGGGCCGACAAGG
>JBBIMA010000112.1:0-6533 GCA_037444625.1 Solibacteraceae bacterium | reverse complement strand
TGGGGACGTAGCTCAGATGGATAGAGCGGCCGCCTCCTAAGCGGCAGGCCGGCAGTTCGAATCTGCCCGTCCCTACCAGGTTCACCCTCAGGTGGCGACCCGCAGGGCCTTGTTGGCGTAAAGCAGCTCGTCGGCCCGCGCGTACAACTGCTCGAGGGTCTCTCCGGGCCGGAACTCCGCCACCCCGGCCGAGGACCGGATCAGAACGCGCAGGCTTTGGCCCCCGGCGTTGACCGTGTACCAGCCGCTGACCCGCTCGCCGACTTCCTTGGCCTTTTGCATGGCCGCATCCAGCGGGCACCCCAGGATGGCGATGAACTCGTCGCCCCCCCAGCGGCCGACGACGTCGGAGCGGCGGAACTGCTCGCGCAGCCGCTGGGCGAAAAAGGTCAGCACCTGATCGCCGACGTGATGGCCGTAGCGGTCGTTGACGTGTTTGAACTGGTCCAGATCCAGCAGCATAATGCAGAACTCCTGTCCCGAGCGGATGAACTCGGCAAGCTTCTGCTCGACCTTGCGGCGGTTGGCCAGGCCGGTGAGGCTGTCGGTGGCAGCCAGTTGCTCGGCGTGCTCCAGGCGCGATTGGAAGGTCTCCAGTTCGCGGCGCAGTTGCTTGAGGGACTCCTCGTGTTCGCGCGAGATGCGCTCGAGCGACGATTTCATCTGGGCTACTTGTAGCGTGAGCCGGCGGCGGATCTCCGAAAGATCTTCCAGGCGGGAGACGGCCTCCAGTTGACGGGTGAAGCCGCGAAGGTTCCCGGCGTAGCTGGTGTTCTGGCGGTCCAGGGCGGCGGCGGCCTCGGCCAGGGCGGCCAGGATTTCCTGCACCTCGCGGCGTTGGCTGGAAAAGGCGGCTTCGAGGCGTTCCTTGTAGGCGCGCAATTCTCCTTCGAGGACCTGCGGTCCGGTCTGGAGGTTTTCCGGCGTGGGCTCGGCGGCCAGGCGGCGGCGCAAAGCACTGAGTCGTTGCCGGTAAGCGCGGTCTTCGGCCTCTTGGGCGGCAAACGTGTGTCGCTCGAGGCTGGCCAGGGCGTCCAGGTAGCACTGGAGCGAGACTTGGAAGAGGCGTTCGTAATGCTCGATTTGATCGAGGCTTTTCTTCAAAGAGATCATCGCTGCCTGGCTAGTTGGGGTATCGGCCGGAGCGAAGCTGAGCCTGATCAGGCAAACGCCTTAGGCGGGGCGTCCCACCGCGGCCCGGCCCCGGCCGGGCTGGTATAATCGAGGCGGCGGGGCCGGCTCCCCCCCGGCGGTGGGACCGGGTTGATTTCCCCAGGGGCATTTTCTATGCTGAACTTCGGGCCGCTGCCTCCCCGGGGAGGCGGGCTTTCCCCACACCGTCTAGGAGGACGATGAGTAAAGAGGATTGCATCGAGGTTCAAGGAACGGTCATTGAGAAGTTTCCCAGTGGCTTGTTCAGCGTGCAGTTGGATCAGGATCGCACGGTGCTGGCCCACCTGGCGGGCAAGCTGCGGCGCAACCGCATCCGCGTGCTGGCCGGCGACCGGGTGACGCTGGAGCTTTCGCCCTACGACCTGACCAAGGGCCGCATCACCTACCGTCACAAGTAACCGGCGGCGGGATTCATCCTCCCGGTTGCGCCGCCCGGCGGCAGGCGGCGCGGCGCAAGCCGTAGGCCGAGGCGAAAGGCGGCGTGCAGCATCACCCCATCCGCGCACTGCTTGTTTTCGGCACTCGTCCGGAAGCCATCAAACTTTTCCCCGTGGCCAGGGAACTGGCGCGCCGCCGGGACTTCCAAGTGCGCTTGTGCGCCACGGCGCAGCATCGAACGCTGCTCGATCAGGCGCTGGAGGGCTTCGGGTTGCAGCCGGACTACGACCTGGACCTGATGCAGCCGGGGCAGACGCTGGCCCGGAGCACGGCCCGGATCGTGGGCGCCCTGGAAGGGGTGCTCAAGCAAGTGCGGCCGGACATCGTGCTGGTGCAGGGGGACACCACGACCACGCTGTGCGCCGCGCTGGCGGCCTTCTATGAACACATCCCGGTAGGGCACGTGGAGGCGGGCTTGCGAACCTGGGATCGCCGGCAGCCTTTCCCGGAGGAGATGAACCGGGTGCTGACCGCCAGGCTGGCCACGCTGCATTTCGCGGCCACGCAATGGGCGGCCGGCAACCTGCTGGCCGAAGGAGTGCCGCCTGAGACCATCTGGGTCACCGGCAACCCGGGCATTGACGCCGTGCTATGGGTGCGCGATCGGCTGGAGGAGGGCGCCTTGCCCGGCCGCGCATGGCCGGAGCTGGATGAGCGGCGCAAGCTCATCGTGGTGACGGCGCATCGGCGGGAGAGCTTCGGCGAGGGTTTCCGCCGCATCTGCGCTGCGCTGGCCAGGCTGGCCGAGCGGGACGACGTGCAGATCGTTTACCCGGTGCATCCGAACCCGAACGTCGAGGCGCCGGTGCGGGAGTGGCTGCAAGGGCGGCCCAACATCCTGTTGCTCGAGCCGTTGCAGTACGTGCCCTTCGTGGACCTTATGCGCCGGGCCTGGCTGCTGCTGACCGACTCGGGAGGGATCCAGGAGGAAGGTCCCTCGCTGGGCAAACCGATCCTGGTGCTGCGGGAGAAGACCGAGCGGCCGGAGGCGGTGGAAGCCGGCACGGCGAAGCTGGTAGGGACCGACACCGATCGGATCGTGAGCGAAGCGGTGCGGCTGCTGGAGGACCGGCTGGAGTACGAGCGCATGGCGCGCGTTCACAACCCCTACGGGGACGGCCGGGCAAGCGCGCGCATAGCGGATGCAATCCGCTCATTTTTCACGGATAATTGTAGTCAGAGGCAGCCTTGAGGGTGCGGCCTCGCGCCGCCGAGCCGGGGGGCGGCCGCAGGGCCGCCGATATAATGCGGCCGAGGGGGGAGCGAGCAGCGATGAAGGCCTCCAGCAGCTCGGGGAAGCCCAGAAAGCCGGCCGCGGAAGCTGGGCCCGATCTGGTGACGTTGCTATCCCAGAGGATCGTGGGTCAGCCGGCCGCCATGCACTACATCGTGCCCTACATCCAGATGTTCCAGGCCGGGCTGGCGCCGGAGGGCCGTCCGGTGGGCGTGTTCCTGCTGCTCGGGCCGACCGGCACGGGCAAGACCCGGACGGTGGAGGCGTTGGCTGAGGTGCTCCACGGCAGCGAGAAGAACGTGCTGAAAATTGACTGCGGCGAGTACCAGATGGAGCACGAGGTGGCCAAGCTGATCGGGGCGCCTCCGGGCTATCTGGGCCACCGTGAGACCACGCCCATGCTGACGCAGCAGAAGCTGAACGCGGTCACCAGCGAGCGCTCGAACCTGGCCATCGTGCTCTTCGATGAAATCGAGAAGGCGGCGCCCTCGCTGACGCGCCTGCTGCTGGGCATCCTGGACCGGGGGATCCTGCGGCTGGGCGACAACACCACGGTGAACTTCGAGAACAGCCTCATCTTTCTCACCAGCAACCTGGGAGCCCGCGAGATGATGAAGGAGATCCGGCCGGACTTCGGCTTTCAGTCCGCGGTCCCCGGCGAGCGGCCGGATCTGACCAGCAAGCTCGAGGCGATCGGCCTGGGCGCGGTGCGCCGGCGGTTCTCGCCGGAGTTCATCAATCGCATTGACGCCATCATCACCTATCAGCCGCTGGATGCCGAATCCCTGGCCGCCATTCTCGATCAGCAGATCGTCGAGTTGCAGCGGCACGTCAACACCCGGCTGGGGGAGCGCTGCTTCCAGATCGAAGTGACGCCGGAGAGCCGGGAGTTCCTTTTGAGAAAGGGCACCAGCCCGGAGTACGGCGCGCGCGAGCTCAAACGCACCATCCACCGGCACCTGACGCAGCCGCTGGCCGCTCTGGTCGCGGCCGGCAAGATCGAGCCCGGCGCGCGGGTGCGGGTCGAGCCGGCCCAGGACGGCGAGAGCCTGCGCATTCAGGCGCTGGCGGGCGAGGTTCGGGCCGCCCCCGCGCATCCCTGCGTGCTCCTGGTGGACGACAACCGGGACCTGTTGCGCTATCTGGAGCGGTTGATGGTCCAGGCCGGATGGCGCGTGCTCACCGCCGAGTCGGCCGAGCACGCCCAGCAGGCCATCGCGCGCGAGATGCCCAACGCCGCCTTGCTGGACTATCTGCTGCCGGACGGCAGCGGCATCGAACTGGGGGTGGATCTGCGCCAGCGCGGCAGCAAGGCCGCGATCATCATCATGACCGGCGCGCAGCTCGCCCCGGAGGAGGAGGCGGTTTGCCAGGAGTACGATTTTCCTCTGCTGCGCAAGCCGTTCCTGGGGACGGACATCGTGCATCTGATTCGCGCCCAACTCTATCGCAGCGCGGCCGCATCGGCCTGAGGCGCCCGGCCGGACCGTCCGGGGCGGCTTGCCAGCCTGCTTGCGAGCGGCTACACTGGAAAATGAATCGGGGCGTGGCTCAGCCTGGTTAGAGCGCCTGGTTCGGGACCAGGAGGCCGGTGGTTCAAATCCACTCGCCCCGACCAGCGTTCCGGCCTGGCCGGTTTCAGGGTAGTCGGCGGCGCCGGCGGCTTGCTCTTACGGCGCAGGCGACGCCGCTTTCAACTCCTCCCATTGACGGCGCACGCGGGCTGCCTCGGGCGAGCCGGGCCGCCGCGCCAGGAACTCCTCCGGCTCTCGCAGCGCGGCCGCCCGATTCCCCTGGGCCAAGTGGATTTCAGCCGGCAACAACTGGGGCTGGGAGAACTGCTCCGGGGCGGGTTCTATACGGCCCTGCAACTCGAGTAACTGCGCCGCCAACAGAAGAGCCGGCCACATGGGGGCGCCCTTCAGGAGGGCAGCGCAGAGACAGCCTCCCATGGCTCTGAGGTCTGATCCGGCAGCCTTATTTCTTTCCGACCGCGACACGCGGGCCGTTTCCGTCGCCGCCGCTTGCCAAGCGACTCCGGATGCGTGTAGGGTGAGTAAGCAGCCGGGATGGAGTCGCACGAGCTGGAGGATTTGATGCGCCAGGCGGGAGGAATCTCGCGCTTGCTGCGCCGGCTGAGCGGGCAGCTCTACAGCGCGGCGCCGGAGGAGAAGTGGCGGGCGGTCGAGGCCTTGGGAGGGCTGGCCGCCCGGCCCGAGTTGCTGAGCGACGAGCGGCTGAGCGAGCTGCTGCGGCGCTATTTCTGGTCGCTGAATCCGGAGTCGGGCGCCGTTCCCTTGGGCTTGCCCGAAGCCGTCGGCGAAGTGCTGGCGATGCGGCCCGGGCTTCAGGCCGAGTTCCTGCCCCTGCTGTGCTCGCTGGCGCATCAGGAGGGGCTCGTGCAGACCGGCCCGATCCTGCGGGGCGTGATCTGGGCGCTGGGCCGGGTGGGGCCGCCGGTGGCGGCGTGCGATCCGGAGGCGGTGCGTGCCCTGCGGGCGATGGCGGACGGCCATCCCGAAGCGGAGACTCGAGAGGCGGCCGGGAGGGCGCTGGAACGGATCGAGCCGAAAGACAGCGCATGATGAATCCGATAGGGACGTTGTGCGCATGCGCGCTGCCGGTTGCTGCGGCGGCGCTCGGATGGGACGGGGCCCAGGGCGGGTGCGCTCTGCCCGCTGGAGGTCTATCTGGTTGCGGGCCGGGTGGAAGGGCCGGTCCCCGGCATTTACAGGTACCGGCCGGCGGGGCATGCGCTGGATCTGCTGCCGGTGGGACGGCCTCAGTAATCGCAGCCGAGCAGGTGGCGGTTGCCGATGCGCACCCGGCGCAGGCCTGAGGCGCGGGCGGCGGCCTCGGCTTGCCGGGCGTGGGCCAGCGAAGTAGGCGGCAGGTCGGCCAGGGCGAACTGGGGCGCGAAGGCCAGCAAGGCGTAAGGGATGTCGGGGTCCAGGGCGGCGATGAAGGCTGCGATGCGACTCACCTCGCCCGCGTCTACGTAGCCGGGAACCAGCAGCGTGCTGGCCACCAGAGGCGGCGGTGAGGGGCGCTCGCGGAAACGGCGGGCGGCGCGGCGAAAGTTCTCCAGGGTGGCGCGGTTGGAAGCGCCGGTGAGGGCGCGGTGGAGGTTCTCGTCGAAGGCCTTGAGGTCGAACTTCACGCAACCGCCGGACTCGAGCGATAAAGCGAGCGCCTGATCGAGCAGCCTGGGATGGCTCGTGCCGGCGGTCTCCCAGCATATCGCCACGCCTTGCCGGGCCAGCGCGCGGGCGGCGGCCAGCGCGTGGGGCATTTGGGAGGCGGGGTCGCCGCCGAAGAAGCAGACGCAGTAAGTGTGCGAGTCGGCGGCAGCGGCCAGTTCGGCGGCCGAGAGCAACCCGCCCTGCTCGGGCCGGGCGCGGCGGTAGTGCCAGTTCTGGCAGAACAGGCAATCCAGCGTGCAGCTTTCGTAAAAGACGGCCAGGTTGTGGAAGCCGCGCCGGTTGCTGCCGGCGCAGACCCAGTCGGCCACGCAGTTGGTGGGCAGGGGATCGCGATACCACTGGAGCAGGCCGCGCTCGGGCGTGCCCGCCAGGTGGATGAGTCGCCCGCCTTGGACTGTGCGCAGCCCGCAATAGCCGCGGCCGCCCGGGCCGATGCGGCACTGCCGGGCGCAGAGGGGGCATCGGCGCCCCTCGGGGCTGTCGGG
>JBBIMA010000111.1:0-6631 GCA_037444625.1 Solibacteraceae bacterium | reverse complement strand
CATCGAGGCCGGGTGGGGCTGGAGGATGACCTGGGAGTCGGCCAGGTGGCACCAGCAGCAGGCGAAACCCTTGCGGTGCTCCAAGAAGTAGATCGGGCGCTCGAACTCCGTGCTCCAGCCGGTGTTGACGATCTTGCGGCGGGTCTCGTCAATGAGGACGAACGAGCCGGGCTGTAGCAGGGGGTACATCATCCAGTCCTCGGTCCCGATGAAGCCGTAGCGATGGTTCTTCAGATCCAGGCCGTTGAGCAGCACCAAGGGGAGCTTGCCCCAGCGCTGGATCATGCGGCTGAGGAAGGTGGTGCGGCGCAGGTCGAGCCCGGGGTCAAGCGACAGGGGCAGTTGGACTTCGGCCTGCCCGTTGGCGCCGAAGCCCAGCGGGTGGGTGCGCTCGATCTGCAAGCTCAAGGCGTCGGCGGGCAGTTGGGAGACGTCCACGCCGTACCACTCCATGACCTCGTGGATGTCCAGGCGGTAAATGGCGCAGAGGCTGTAAAGGCGATAGAGGGTGGGGAGGGTTCCCTTGTTCTCGATATCGGCCAGACGGCTCAGGGCGATGACGAATTCGTCGTTTCGCCGCCTCTCGGCTATCCGCAGGCTGGCCTCCTCGACGTCCCGGTAGCGCAGGTTCAGCCTCTCGCGAACCCGCTTCAGCTTCTGGCCGGCTTCCTCCATAAGTCGCTGTCCGGTGGCCGGTTGCCTGAGCTAGCCGGGGGCTGGCCGGAGTGCTATCATATTCCGGAATTGAATTATAGCGACCCCGGCGGGCCAGAGCAAGCGGAAAAGGGCGCCCCTGTTCTGAATTCGGAACAGCCGGCGCGCCCGTCTGCCCGTTTCCGAACAATCCTCGCCATCACCGGCGCCAGCGGCGCCATCTACGGCGTGCGCCTGCTGGAACGCCTCCGCCGCCCAGGCATCGAAATCCACCTCCTCATCAGCCGCTCCGGCCTCCGCACCCTGGAGCTGGAAACCGGCCGCCGGCTGGCCGACCTGAAAGCCCTGGCCGACTACCACTACCCGGTCGCCGACGTGGGAGCCCGGCTGGCCTCCGGATCCTACCCCATTGACGCCATGGTCATCGCTCCCTGCTCGATCCGCACCATGTCGGCCATCGCCGCCGGCTTCAGCTCGAACTTGTTGCTGCGCGCCGCCGATGTAACCCTCAAGGAGCGGCGCAGACTCATCTTGATGATCCGCGAGAGCCCCTTGCACTTGGGGCACTTGCGCACCATGGCCGCCCTGGCCGAGATGGGCGCCATCATCGCTCCGCCCATCCCGGCCTTCTACCACCGGCCCCAGACCGTGCTGGAGTTGGTGGATTACAGCGTCGAGCGGGTCTTGGATTTGCTCGGGGTGCCGGCCGAGGACGCCCGCCGCTGGGATCCGCGCTGAGGCATCCGATCCGCGCGCCACGGGGCCGGGCTCTGCCCGCCCGTGATATAAAGGGAGCCCGAAAGGAGTCCCATGGAACTCATATCACGACGGTCTTTCGCCCTCTCGGCCGCGGGCCTGGCCCCCCTGGCCTCCGCCGCCCAGCGGCAGCGCGTGCGGGCCAAGATCCCCATCGCCGTGCAGCTTTATTCGGTGCGTCAGCTTTGCCAGCAGGACTTGCCGGGCACGCTGGCCGGACTGGCCAAGGCCGGCTACCAGGGCGTCGAGTTCGCCGGCTATTACGGGCGCAACGCCAAGGAACTGCGCAAGCTGCTGGATGACAACGGCCTGCGTTGTTGCGGCACGCACACCGCCCTGAACACCCTGCTGGGCGATGAGCTGGCCCGTACCATCGAGTTCAACCAGACGCTGGGCAACCCCAACCTGATCGTGCCTTCGCTGCCCGAGAAGTACCGCAGCTCGCGCCAGGCCTGGCTGGACACCGCCAAGCTGTTCACCGAGCTGGCCGGCAAGGTCAGCCCGCAAGGCATGCGCGTGGGCTACCACAACCATGCGGTGGAATTCAAACCGGTGGAGGGCGAGATCCCCTGGGATCTGTTTTTCAAGAACACGCCCCGGGAGGTGATCATGCAGATTGACACCGGCAACTGCATCATGGGGGGCGGGGATCCCATCGCCTACATCAAGCGTTATCCGGGCCGGGCTCGCACGGTGCACATCAAGGAGCACTCGGCGGCCAAGCGGGACGCCCTGATCGGCGAGGGCGACACCGACTGGAAGGCTTTTTTCGCCGCCTGCGAGAGCGTGGGCGGAACCGAGTGGTACATCGTCGAGGAGGAAAGCGGAGCTTATCCCGGCCTGGAGGCGGTCACGCGCAGCCTGGCCAACCTGCGCAAGATGGGCAAGTAGACCCGCTCAGCCTCGTGTTTGCCGCAGGCGCACGACCGCCTGGCGGGCGTAATCCAGGCCGCTAATGACGGTGGCCGCCGCCGCCGCCCAGAGCAAAGTTTGCGCCGCGCGCCCGATAGGGGGCCAGGGACAGGCGGCGGCCACCAGCAACGCCACCCCGGTCACGGTCTGCGTCACGGTGCTCGCCTTGCCCCAACCTGAGGGGGAGAACTCTCGGATCGGCGTGAAAAGGAGCGCGCCGCCCGCCATGGCCAGAATGGCCAGATCGCGCCCGAAGATCAGCCCGACCAGCCACCACGGGGCCAGCCCGGCCGCGCCTAGCGCCAGATAGGAGCCGCTCAGCAGCAGCTTGTCGGCCACCGGATCCAGATAAGCGCCCAGCCGGGTGACGCACCCCGTGCGGCGCGCCAGCGGCCCGTCCAGGGCGTCGCTGATGCCGGCCAGCAGCAGCACCGCCAGAGCCAGGCGGAAGCGCCCCTCCAGGATCGCCCAGACAGCCAGAGGAGACGTCCCCAGACGGGCGAAGGTGAGCAGGTTGGCTGGGTTCAGCGCACGCATCAGCCGGAAGCGCCGCGACTACGATACCAAAGCGGCCGCCACCCGCGAGGCCAGCTCATCGAAACTGACGATCTCGTAGAGGGAGGGATCCGACATGATGCGATGCACCAGGGCGGCATGCATGGCGTGACCGGCGCGCTCGGCCACCACATGGCCGAGCAGCGGCTTGCCGATCAGGGCCAGGTCGCCGATCAGGTCCAGCGCCTTGTGGCGGCAGCACTCGTCGGGGAAACGCAGTCCTTCGGGGTTCATCACGCCGCGCGCGTCGAAGCACACCGCATTCTCCAGCGACGCGCCCCGGATCAGGCCCATGTTGCGCATGGCGTCCAGCTCGTGGAAGAAGCCGAAGGTGCGGGCGGGGGCGATCTCGCGCGCGTAACGCTCGGGGGTGACTTCCAGCTCGAGGCGTTGCCGCCCGACCAGGGGATGATCGAAGAACACCTCGCAACTCAGCAGGAAGCGGTCCGCAGGGAGGATCTCGATGCGCCGCCCGCGATCGGCCACCGCCACCGGCCGACGGATGCGCAGGTAGCGGCGGGCCCGGCGCCAGCTCTTCACCCCGGCGGCCTGGATCATCTCTACGAAAGGCAGCCCGCTGCCGTCCAGAATGGGCACTTCCAGGTTGTCAATCTCGACGTAAGCGTTGTCAATGCCCATGCTGTAGAAAACGCTCAGCAGGTGCTCGGTGGTCGAGATCAGAACACCTTTGCGCATCAAGCTGGTGGCGTAACTGACCCGAGCGACGTTGCGCCAGGCGGCCGGCACCTGGAATCGCTCCAGATCGGTGCGTACGAAGACGATGCCGGCGCCGGCAGGGGCGGGCAGGATGCGCAGGCGAACGGGAACGCCGCTATGAAGGCCGATGCCGGCGGTCTCGACCGGGCGCCGCAGGGTAGTTTCGTAGCGCAATCGGGTGCTCCGGAAGAATGAACATAGCAAACGGCAGGCCCAAGTCGTAAGTGAAAGATAACTGGGCGAATGCGGGCGTTTACCTGTGGCCGTTCCGCCACGGGCGGCCTCCCCCGGTGTGGCTGAGAAGCCACAGCCGCCGGCCCGCCGCTCCCACTCCGCTATCATGGGGGGCGATGGCGTCTCCCAAGCTGCTGCTAATTGACACCTTCGGCTTCATCTTCCGCGCCTACCACGCCCGGGCACGCTCTGCCGCACCCATGATGCGCACCGCCGCCGGCCGGCCCACCGAAGCCGCCTTCATCTTCAACAACATGGTGCGCAAGCTGGCGGCGGCTCATCAGCCCGACTACCTGGCCGCGGTCTTCGAATGCGCCGGTCCCAGCTTCCGCGAGCAGCAGTTCGCCGACTACAAGGCGAACCGCCCCCAGATGCCGCCCGAACTGGCCGGGCAGATCCCCTACATCCGGCGCATCCTGGAAGCCTTGCGCATCCCGGTGCTCGAATACGAAGGCTACGAAGCCGACGACGTGATCGGGGCCTTAGCCCGGCGCGCCGCCGAGCGAGGCCTGCAAGTCCTCATCGTTTCCAGCGACAAGGACATGCTCCAGTTGGTCTCCGAGCGCATCTGGATGCTCAACCCGATGAAGGAGGACATCCGCTACGACCCGGCCGCCGTCGAGCAGCAGTTGGGCGTCAAGCCGCATCAGGTGCCGGATCTGCTGGCCCTGAAGGGCGACGCCATTGACAACATTCCGGGCGCCCCGGGCATCGGAGACAAGGGTGCGCGGGAGTTGATCCAGCGTTTCGGGTCGGTCGAGGCCGTGCTGGAACACGCCGCGGAGGTCGAGCGCAAGACCTACCGTGAGAGCCTGCTGGCTCACCGCGAGCAGATCCTGCTGAGCAAGCGGCTGGCGACGATCGAAAGCGAAGCTCCCATCCAGTTCGCGCTGGAGGCGCTGGCCGCCCGCCCGCCTGATCTGGAAGCGCTGCGGCAGGTCTATAAGGAGCTGGAGTTTTACAGCCTGCTGAAAGAGCTGGGGCCTGAGCCGGACCGGCGGCAGCGGGATTACCGGTCGCTGGAGACTCCCCAGGAGCTGGAGGTCTGGTTGGCCGAGATCCCGGAGGGTGCGCCGACGGCGATCGCGTTCGAAGCGGGCGCCACGGGGGACCAGACGCTGCTCGGCAGTGCCGGCGAGGAAGGCCGGATGGCGCTGGCCTGGCGGGCGGGCGAAGTTCGCTGGTTCGCCCTGGGCGCGGTGGAGCGCGCCAGAGCGTGGCTGGAGGACCCGGCGCGACCGAAGATCGCCCATGACGTCAAGTCGCTGATGCTCGCCCTCAGTGAGCGGGGCATTCGTCTGCGAGGTTGCCGTGATGATCTCATGCTGTACGCCTTCCTGCTCAGCGCGGACCCCGGAGGCTGTTCGCTGGCGGTGATCCTGCGGCGCTATCTGGACCGGGAGCTGGAGCCGAGCCTGGAGCACCGGGCGGACGCGATTCTGGAGGCGGCGCCGGTGCTGCGGCGCCAGGTCGAGGAGAACGGCTTTGGCCGGTTGTACGAAACGATTGACCTGCCGCTGGCGGCCGTGCTGGCCCGCATGGAGCAGACCGGCATTCGCATTGATCCCGGGGAGCTGGCGCGGCTGTCCCGGCTGATGGAGGTGGAAATCGAGCGGCTGAGCGGGGAAATCCACGCCTTGGCCGGGCGGCCGTTCAACATCAACTCGCCGCAGCAATTGGGCAAGGTGCTTTTCGAGGAGCTCAAGCTGCCGGCGCCGGCGCGGCACGGCAAGGGCAAGGCGATCTCGACCGCGGCCGACGTGCTGGAAGAGCTGGCGCCCGATTATGAAATCGTGCGCAAGGTGCTCGAGTACCGGCAGCTCGCCAAGCTCAAAGGCACTTATGTGGACGCTCTGCCCGCCTTGATCAACCCGCGAACCGGGCGATTGCACACCAGCTTCCATCAAACCGGCACGGCCACCGGACGGCTGTCGTCCTCCAACCCCAACTTGCAGAACATTCCCATCCGCACCGAGCTGGGCCGGCAGATCCGGGCCGCCTTCATTCCCCGCCCCGGCTGGAAACTGCTGGCGGCCGACTATTCGCAGATCGAGCTGCGCTTGCTGGCGCACATGTCGGGCTGCCCCGTGCTGGTGGAGGCTTTCCGCAAAGGCGAGGACATCCATACCCGCACGGCGGCGGAGGTTTTCGGCGTGCCGCCGCTGATGGTCACCGCCGAGATGCGGCGGCGGGCCAAGGCGGTCAACTTCGGCATCGTTTACGGCCTGAGCGCCTTCGGGCTGGCGGCCCAGCTAGGCATTCCCAAGCACGAAGCCCAGAGTTACATAGACAGCTACTTCCGGCGCTACGCCGGCGTCAAGGAGTTCATCGAGGCCGCCATCGCCGAGGTACGCCGCACCGGGCATACGCGCACCCTGTTCGGCCGGCGCCGCCCCATCCCCGACATCAACAGTCCCAATCCCAACCTGCGCGGTTTTGCCGAGCGCACCGCCGTCAATACGCCCTTGCAAGGTACGGCCGCGGACCTGATCAAGCTGGCCATGGTCCACATCCAGGACGAGCTGGACGCCCGCGGGATGCGCACCGCGATGGTGCTTCAGGTGCACGACGAGCTGTTGTTCGAGTGCCCGCCGGAGGAGGTGGAAGAGGCCGGCCGGCTGGTGCGCGCCCGGATGGAGGGCGTCTACAAACTGGAAGTGCCGCTGGTGGCCGAAATCGGAGTGGGCGACAACTGGAGGGACGCAAAATAGGGGCGGCGGGGAAAGGGGGAACCGCGCCGCCCCAGTGTGCGGGGGTCAGAACTCCAGGCGCAAGGCGAACTGGCCCACGCGGTTGCCTCCGC
>JBBIMA010000110.1:0-6956 GCA_037444625.1 Solibacteraceae bacterium | reverse complement strand
TCTCGGTGCGCAGGGCGCCTGCGGCAGGGGCCGGCGAAGGCGACGGCGGCTGCGGCGGGCCGGAGGCCGGCGCGGGCGGCCGAGGCGCCGCGATGAACCAGCGATCCTGCTGCCTGTAGAGCATCTTCTCGCCGTTGGCCGAGATCTCGAAGAAACGAACTCCGCTGAGGACCACGTCCGCCTTGCGCGACTTCAGATCGAAGCGGTGCACTGTCAAGGCCTGCTCGGCGCCCGGGGCGGGGGCGGGAGCCTCCAGGGCGTAGAGCACGCCCGGCTTGCCGGCCTGAAGCTCGACGTACAGGCGCGGCGGCAGCGGCAGAGCCAGAATCCGCCGGCCGATGTTCTCCAGGTCCACCCGCATATCCGGCGCTGCGCCCGGCTTGGCTTCCGCCCGCGCCGGGGGCTCCTTCTTCTCAGGCGCCGGCTTTTCCTCGTCGCTCTCGGGTGCGAGCGGCGACGGCTGGTCCTTGGCCAGCACGGTCAAATAAACGCTGCGCGTCACCCGGCGCGTGAAGGCGTGCAGATCGGGTTGGAGCGAGGGGCCGGAATCGGTCGAGGCGGTGAAATACAAATACTTTCCGTCCTTGTCGAACACCGGATAGCGGGCGTCGCTCATGCCGTCGGTAAGCTGGACCGGTTTGGCGGTCTCGAGCGAGTACATGAAGATGGCGCCTAGATAGTTTCTCAGGCGCTTGGTGTAAGCCAGCCACTTGCCGTCGGGCGACCAGGCGGGCGTCTGGTCCCGGTATCCGCTCCAGTAAATGCCCTTATCCACCAGGACCGGTTTCTTGACTTCCAGGTCCACGTACCAAATGCCGAGATGGCAATCCAGGTAGGCGATCTTCTTTCCGTCCGGGGACCAGCGGGGAGAAGAGTAAAAAGCCGGCGGATCGCCCAGCGGGATCTTCACCGCCGGTCCGGCCCCGTCCTGGGCGCGCACGTGGAGCTGGTACTCGCCCGATTCGTCGGAGAAGTAGGCGATGCGACTTCCCTCGGGCGACCAGGCCGGATCGCGCTCCATCACGCCGGGGGTCTCGGTCAGATTGCGCGCGTCGCCCTTCTCGGCCGGCACGGTCAGGATTTCGCCCCGCGCCTCGAACACCGCCCGAGCCCCGCTGGGGGAAATATGGGCGTTGCGCAGGCGGCGACTTACATTCACGTAGCGCGGCCGCAGCTCGGGAAAGTCCCCGGAGACGCGAACCGTCAGGGGCCGCGTGCGCCCGGTCTTCAACTCATAGAGATGCAGCGAGCCGAACTGCTCGTAGACGATGGCATCCGGCCCGGCCGAGGCGGATTTCAGATCCAGCCCGTGATTCTCGATCACCTGGGACACCTTGCGGGTGCGCAGGTCGTAACTGAACAGCGTCACCGGACCGTTGCGGTCGGAGAGAAAGTAAATCCTGTCCCCCACCCACATCGGGTTGAAGTCGTTGGAATTCTCGCGAGGAATTTTCTCGATGCGGCTGGTGGCCAGCTCCGCGATCCAGATCGGCGTGGTGCGGCCGCCGCGGTAACGTTTCCAGACCGTGAAGGCGCGCGGCAGGGGGACGTAAGCCAGCCGGGCGCCGTCCGGCGAGTACGTTCCTTCGTATCCCATAGGCAGCGGCAGTTTCTCGGGAAAGCCCCCTTCCAGCGGCACGGTGAATAACTCCGCGAAGCGCGAGTAACTGGTGCGGTTCGAGCTGAACAGGACCCGCCGGGAGTCCGGCGTCCAGCCCAGCGCCATATCCGGCGCCGGATGCCAGGTCAGCCGGCGGGGAACGCCGCCCGAGGCGGGCACCACATAGACGTCCACGTTGCCGTCGTACTCCCCGGTGAAGGCGATCCAAGCGCCGTCGGGCGAAAAGACCGGGTTGGTCTCGCTGCCCGGCCCGGCGGTCAGGCGCACCGCCTCGCCGCCCTCCCGGGGCACGCTCCAGAGATCGCCCGCGAACACGAACACCACCTGCGTGCGGCTGAGAGCGGGCTTCTGAAGCAGGAGCAGATCATTCGCCGCCGACGCCGCCGCCGCGAAAACAGTCAGCAGGTAAAGGGAACGCAGCATGAAATGGCCTCGCGCCGCCCAGTATAGCGTACTGCCTGGAGGCGGACCGGCGCCCCCGGATGCCTGCGCGCCGGCCGCTGCTCCCTCACCAGTGCACGCCGCGCGCCCGGAGTTCCTCTTCCAACTGGGCTGCCGAGCGGAACTGCACCGCGTCCATCCCGTGCCGCCGCCCGGCTTCGACATACTCGGCGATGTCGTCCGTGTAAAAACACTCCTCCGGCCGACAGCCCGCGCGCCGCAAAGCCTCCCGGTAAATGCGCTCGTCCGGTTTGAGCGCGCCCACCTCGTAGGAGAGCACCCGGTCGTGAAAATGCCGCAGCAGGGGATAGCGCTGGCGGATCATCCGGTAGTGGATGGCGTTGGTGTTGGACAGCAACAGCAGCCGGTAGCCGCGCGCCAGGCCTTCCAGAAGGCTCTCCGCCAGCAGCGGCTCGGGCAGGAATATGCTGCTCCAAAGCTCGCAGAACTGCCCGTAGCTCACCTTCAGCTCCAAGCGCCGCGAGATCTCGCCCACAAACTGCTCGGGCGGAATGCGGCCCTCCTCGAAGGCCCGCACCAGATCGGCCGTGATGCGCGCCCGCACCTGTTCGGGAGGGTGCGGACAGTAGGGCGCCAGAGCGGCGTAGCCCCGCCCCGGATCGAAGGGAACGATCACCTGGCCCAGATCGAAAAAGATCGCCCGGATCAACTCCCTATTCTAGCCCGCGCCGGGCTCCGGTCCGGAGCGGACCGCCTCGGGCAGGCGGCGGCTCACCGCCGCGTGCGCCGGTGGCTTGCGGCGCCACCAGCGCCGGGCCCGCTCGGCCGCGTCGTCCAGGTAGGTGTAAACGACCGGGACCACGATGAGCGTCAACAAAGTGGAGGTGATCAGCCCGCCGATCACCGCCCGCGCCATGGGCGCGCGAAACTCCGCCCCGGCGCCCAGTTCGAAGGCCAGCGGCAGCATGCCGAAGATCATGGCCAGGGTGGTCATCAGGATGGGACGCAGGCGCACGCGCGAGGCCGCCAGCAGGGCCTCGCGCCGGCCGAGCCCCGCCCGTCGCTGCACGTTGGCAAAGTCCACCACCAGGATGGCGTTCTTGGTCACCAGGCCCATCAACAGGATCAGGCCGATCATGGACATGATGTTCAGCGTGTCGCTCACCAGATACAGCATGCCCGCCACGCCCAACAGCGACAGAGGCAGCGACAGCATGATGGCCAGCGGCTGGAGAAAGCTGCGGAACTGGGAGGCCAGGATGGCGTAGATCAGCACCACCGCCAAAAGCAGCGACTGGCCCACATAGCCGAAAGTCTCCACCAGGTTCTCCCACTCGCCGGTGAAGCGGAAGCTGTAGCCCGGCGGCCGGGGGATGTTCGCCAGGCGAGCCTCCAGATCCCCCACCACCTCGCCCAGCGAGCGGCCCTCGGTGTTGGCCGTCACGCGGATCTCGCGCATCAGGTCGAAGCGCCGGATCTTGGAGGGCGCGGCGCCCGTCTCCAACCACGCCACTTGCGAGAGCGGCACCGCCGCCAGCCCGCCCCGTCCCGGCAAGTCCAGCCCCAGCAGATCGCCCGCCCGGCTGCGCCAGTTGGGATCCACTCGCAGGCGCACGTCGTAGCTGTCCCCGTCGGCGTCCTCGAACTGGGAGACCACCTCGCCGTTCACCAGGCCGCGCACGGTCGAGGCCACCGCGCCCAGATCCAGCCCGAGGTCTCCCGCCGCCCGCCGGTTCACCTGAATCCGCACCTCGGGCCGGGGCCGCTCCTGGCTGCTGTCCACGTCCGCCAGACCGGGCGTCCGCCGCATCTCGGCCATCAGCCGGCGGCTGAGTTCCGCCATCCGGCTCAGGTCGTCTCCGCGCACGCTGATCTGCACCGGCTTGGCGAACTCGGGATGTTCGTCGGCGTTGCTGACGGCCGTGGTGACGGCGGGGAAACGCGCCAGCCGCTGCCGCACCTCGGCCTTCACCTGTGCAAAGTGCGGCCGCAGATCGCGCTCTTTCAGGCGGATGAAAATGATGCCTTCGTTGAGCGGCTGGCCGCTCGAGCCGCCGATGCTGGTGTAGGTGTAGTCCACCGCCGGATGGCGGCGGATCTCCGCGCTGAGCTGCCGGGCGATCTGGATCGAGCGCTCCAGGCTCACTTCCGGCGGCGCCTTGTAGAGCACCTGGAACTGGCCCTGGTCGGCGTCCGGCATGAAGGCCGAACCCAGCCGGCCGAACAGCGCGAAGCTGGCCGCCACAGAGGCCAGCCCGATCAACACCACCGCCCAGCGCCAGGAAAGCGCCCAGTCCAGCATGCGCGCCACCAGCCCGCGCAGCCGATCCACCTGCCGGTTGAGGCTCTCCAGCCGCCGGCCCAGCCCCCGCCGCGGCACCGACGGATCGGCCGCCGGGTCATACCAGCGCGAAGAGAGCATGGGGTCCAGCGTGAAGCTCACATACAGCGACACCAGCACCGCGAAGCCCACCGTGATCCCGAACTGGAAGAAGAACCGGCCGATGATGCCCCCCATGAAAGCCACCGGCACGAACACGGCCACGATGGTGAAGGTCGTGGCCATCACCGCCAGCCCGATCTCCCGGGTGGCCTCCCGCGCCGCCGTGTAGTGGTCGGCCCCCTCGTGCATGTGCCGCACGATGTTCTCCCGCACCACGATGGCGTCGTCAATCAGCAGCCCGATGGCCAGCGACAGGCCCATCAGCGTCAGCATGTTGAGGGTGAATCCCAGCCCCTTCATGACGATGAAAGCGCTGATCACGGAGACCGGCAAGGCCAGCCCCGTGATCACCGTGCTGCGCCAACTGTTCAGGAACAAAAAGACGATCAGGACCGTCAGCGCCGCGCCCAGCGCCAGCGTCACCTGCACGTCGTGCACCGACTCGCGGATGAAGATCGAGCGGTCCACCACCTCGCGCAAACGGATGTGCGGGGGCAGCTCGGCGTTCAACCGCCGCACCTCGGCCTTCACGCCGTCGGCCACCGCCACGGTGTTGGCCCCCGATTGCTTCACGATGTCGAAGGCCAGCCCGTCGCGCTCGTTCACCAGCGCGGCGCTGCGCCGCTCCTCGATGCCGTCCACGATCCGCGCCGCCTCCTCCAGGTACACCGGGCGGCCCTGCGGCATGGCCACGATCAATCGGCGGAATTCCTCCGGCGAGCGGAACTTGCCCGCCACGCGCACCAGCGGCTCTTGCCGCCCCTGCTCCAGCTTGCCGGCCGGCAACTCCAGATTCTCCCGGCGCAAGGCGGCCGCCACCTGGGCGTAACTGAGGCCCAGGGCGCGCAGCCGGTCGCGATCCACCAGAATCTGAATCTCCCGCCGCGCCTGACCCACCAGGCGCACCTCGCCCACCCCGGGCACGGTCTCCAGGCGCTTCTTGATCACCTTCTCGGCCAGCGAGGACAGGGTCTTGACGTCGGCCGTGGGGCTCTCGACCGCCACCGACACCACCGGCATGGCGTTCAGATCGTAGCGCTGGATCACGGGCGCTTCCACCCCCTCCGGGAACTGGGCCCCGAGAGCGTTGATCTTGGCCTGCGCGTCCTGCTGCGCCGTGTGGATGTTCACCCCCAGCCGGAACTCGACCATGATCGAGGAGAAGCCTTCGGTGCTGGTGGATTGTACGTGCCGCACGCCCGAAATCGTGTTGACCGTCTCCTCGATGCGCTTGGTCACCTCCCGTTCGACGGTCGCCGGGGACGCCCCCGGGTACATCGTCTGAATGGTCAGCACCGGGATCTCGACGTCCGGGAACAGATCCACGCTCAAGCCCCGGTAGGAATACACCCCCAGGGTCACCAGCGACACCGCCAGCATGGTGGCCAGCACCGGCTGTTTGATCGAGAGGTCGCTCAAAAACATCCGCTCACCTCTCCACCGGCTCGACCCGCACGCCCTCGGCCAGCTCGACGCTCTGCTCGAGGATCAGCAGCTCGCCCTCGCGCAGCCCGGAGAGGATCTCCACCTCGGAGTCGCGCTCCCGCCCGATCCGCACGTTGCGCCGCACCGCTCGCCCGCCCTCGGCCACCAACACGTACCCCTCGCCCGCCCCGGCGTCCTGGCGGTACAGGGCCCCGGCCGGAACGGCGATGGCCCGCGTCTGGACTTGGGTCAGGATTTCACCCGTGGCGAACATGCCCGCCTTCAACAGCCCGGCCGTGTTGTCCACCGCGATGCGCACGCGCGCCGAACGGGTGGCCGCCTCCACCGCCGGGCCGACCTCCGCCACGCGGCCTCGGAACTCCCTGCCCGGGAAACTGCTCACCTGGAACCTCACCGGTTGCCCGGCCCGGATCGGCGCCAGCTCCACCGCCGGCACCGAGCTTTCCAGCTCCAACACCCGGTTGTCCACCAGCCGGAAGACCGGCGTGGGCGGCTCCACGTAGGCCCCCGGATTCACCAGCTTGCGCTCGATCTCCCCCCGGACCGGCGCCCGCACCACCGTGTCGCGCCAATGCTTCTCGGCCGTCGCCAGCGCGGCCCGCGCCTGCTCGAGTTGGGCCTCGGCCAGCGCCGCCTGCGCCCGGGCGTCGCGCTCGGCCAACTGCGCCGCCTTCAAATCCTTGTCCGTAATGCCGCCCGAGCGCACCAGGTTTTCAGCCCGCTCGAGCTCCCGCCGGCTGTGCGACTCCAGCACGCGCGCCCGTTCCAGGGCCGCTTCCGCCACGCGCACGGCCGCCTGCGCCTGCCGCACCGCAAGCTGATAGTTGTCATCCTCGACCCACAGGACCGGCTCGCCCGCCTCCACCCGGTCCCCTTCCTCCTTGGGAAACTTCACCACCTTGCCCGTGGTCTGGGCCTTGACCTCCACGCTGGTCTTCGATACCAGCGTCCCCGTGACGGCCACCGCCGCCGTGAACGGCCGCGCCCGCACTCGCATCACGGCCGCCCGCACCGGCCCGCTCTCGGCCGCGGCCGCGGCCGGGG
>JBBIMA010000109.1:0-7259 GCA_037444625.1 Solibacteraceae bacterium | reverse complement strand
GCGCCCCGGGCGGAGGGGCGCGGCGGGATGTCGCGCTCGGCGGAGGGCGGCGGGCGCGTGGGGCGCCCGCGCTAGAAGTTTGAAAACGGATCTTCCCTCGCGGCCCGCTCCCGGCCGTTACGGGAGCGGGCCTTCTTTTTTGTGACCGCGCGCTTCCCGCTGCATCTGGTTTAACGTAAGGACCCGCAAGCGCCATGAGGATCGGCGTTCCCAAAGAGACTTATCCGGGCGAGCGGCGCGTGGCTCTGACCCCGGGCGCCGCGGACGCTCTCGGCCGGGCGGGCTGGGAGCTGCTCGTGGAGCGAGGGGCAGGCGAGGGCGCCGGTTTTCCCGATCGGGCCTATGAAGCGCACGGCGTGCGAGTGGCCGAGCGGGAAGAGGTCTTCGCGGCGGAGGTGATCGCGCAGGTGCGTGCTTACGGAGCCAATCCCGAGCGCGGCCGGGCGGACCTGAAGCGCCTGCGGCCGGGACAGGTGCTGGTGGGCTTCTTCGACGCCCTGTGGCGCCGGTCCGAGATCGAAGAGCTGGCGGCGACCGGGGTGACCGCTTTCGCCCTGGATTTGATCCCGCGGATCAGCCGCGCGCAGGCCATGGACGCTTTGTCTTCGATGGCCACGGTGGCGGGCTACAAGGCGGCCCTGCTGGCGGCCGGGCATCTGGCCAAGATGTTTCCCCTCATGATGACGGCGGCGGGCACGATCGCGCCGGCGCGCGTGCTGGTGATCGGGGCGGGCGTGGCCGGCTTGCAGGCCATCGCCACGGCGCGGCGCCTGGGGGCGGTGGTCGAGGCTTACGACGTGCGCCCGGCGGTGAAGGAGCAGGTCGAGAGCCTGGGTGCGCGTTTTCTCGAACTGCCGATGGAAGGGGCGGGCGAGGATGCGAGCGGTTACGCCAGGGAGCAGGAGGAAAGCTTCCAGCGGCGGCAGCGCGAGCTGATGGCTCGGGCGGTGGCGGCCGGCGACGCGGTGATCACGACCGCCTCGATACCCGGCCGGCGGGCGCCCCTGCTGCTGACCGCCGAGATGATCCGCCGCATGCGGCCGGGGTCGGTGGTGGTGGATCTGGCGGCCGAGCACGGCGGCAATTGTGAGCTGACGCGGCCGGACGAGACGGTGGTCGTCGAGGGGGTCACCATTCTGGGGCCGACCAACCTGCCCGCTTCCGTGCCGCGCGACGCCAGCCAAATGTACGCCCGCAACCTGACGGCCTTCCTGCTGCACCTGTTCAAGGACGGCCGGCTCGGTTCGGACTCCGAGGACGCGATCGTGCGGGAAACCCGGCTGACGCAAGCGGGGCGAGTGACTCATCCGCGTCTGAGCCGCGAGCCGCTGGCGGTAGCGGGTTCTTGATCGCAGAGAGGTGAAATGGAGACCCTGGTCACTTCCGTGACGGTATTCGTGCTGGCGCTATGGGTGGGCTTCGAAGTGATCGTCAAGGTGCCGCCCACGCTGCACACGCCGCTGATGTCGGGCTCGAACGCCATCTCCGGGATCACGCTGGTGGGGGCGCTGCTGTCGGCGGGCCTGGGGCATTCCGGCCTGACCACCGTGCTGGGGCTGCTGGCCGTGGTCTTCGCCACGATCAACGTGGTGGGCGGCTTCCTGGTCACCCATCGGATGCTGGAAATGTTTCGGAGAAAGTAGCCCGTGCCGGACTGGTTGGTGAACCTCTTTTATCTGCTCGCCTCCGCCCTGTTCATCCTGGGCCTGAAGGGGCTGTCGCATCCCCGCTCGGCGGTGCGGGGCAACTTGATCGGGGCGGCGGGCATGCTGATCGCGGTGGCGGTCACGCTGCTGGATCGGCGCATCCTGAGCTTCCAGGCCATTGTGGCCGGGCTGGTGATCGGCTCGGCGGCGGGCGCTTTGCTGGCGCAGAAGATCCGCATGACGGCCATGCCCCAGATGGTGGCGCTGCTCAACGGCTTCGGAGGCGCCGCCTCGGCGCTGGTGGCGGGGGCGGCCCTGATCGAGGCGCAGGCGGCGCCGGGCGCCTTGACGGCGCAGTTCACGGTGGCGGCCGCAGCCTCCGGCCTGATCGGGGCGGTGACCCTGTGGGGCAGTCTGGCGGCCTTCGCCAAGCTCCAGGAGCTGATCTCGGGCAACGCGGTCGTGTTTCGCGGACAGCATCTGTTGAACGCCCTGACGGCGGCGGCGGCCCTGGGCTTGGCGGGCTGGCTGGTGGCGCGGCCCCAGCAGACGGAGGTCTACTGGGCGCTGGCGGCGGTCTCCTCGCTGCTGGGCGTGCTGGCGACGATTCCCATCGGCGGCGCCGACATGCCGGTGGTGATTTCGCTGTTGAACTCCTACTCCGGGCTGGCGGCGGCGGCCACCGGTTTCGTGCTGGCAAACAACATGCTGATCATCGCCGGCTCGCTGGTGGGGGCTTCGGGGATCATCCTGACCCAGATCATGTGCCGGGCGATGAACCGCTCCCTGGTCAACGTGCTGTTCGGCGGCTTCGGGGCCGAGCCGGCCGAGAGGGCGGAAGCCGATGCGGTTTACGCCGGCCGGGTAAAGGCGGCCTCGGCCGAGGAGGTCGCCATGCTGCTGGAGACGGCGCGGCGAGTGGTGATCGTGCCGGGCTACGGCATGGCGGTTTCGCAAGCCCAGCATGCGGTCCAGACGCTGGCCGGCGTACTGAAGTCGCGCGGCGTCGACGTGCTTTACGGAATCCATCCGGTGGCCGGGCGCATGCCGGGGCACATGAACGTGCTGCTGGCCGAGGCCGACGTGCCCTACGAAGATCTCCGGGAGATGGAGGAGATCAACCCGCTGCTCAAGCAGACCGATGTGGCCATCGTGCTGGGGGCCAACGACGTGGTGAACCCGCTGGCGCGCACCGACCCGAAATCGCCCATCGCCGGCATGCCCATCCTGGAGGTGGACCAGGCGCGCACGGTGGTGGTGATCAAGCGCAGCCTGAGTCCGGGCTTCGCCGGCATTCCTAACCCGCTGTTCGCGGCAGAGCGCACGCTGATGATGTTCGCCGACGCCAAGAAGGCGATCAACGAGCTGGTGCGCAACCTGAGCGAAGCGGCAGTGGGGGCCTGAGCGGCTGCGGCCACTTCGGCGGGAGGCGGCAACCTCCCCTGTGCCGGCGGCCGCGGTCGGAGGGGCGCACCTGACGGTCAGGCCGGCTGCTGGGCGCGGTAACGGTCCATCTTCTGTTGCATCTGGTCTTTGAGGCGCAGCTTGAGCTTCTTGAGCTGCGTCTCTTCCAGTTGCTCCTCGGGGGTCAGGTAGGACCGGCCGGCCAGCTCTTGGAGCCGCTTTTTGTACTGGCCGTGCTGCTCGGCCAGGCGGCGGAACTCTTCGTCGGTTTCCATCAGATGCGCTTTGAGTTCTTCGTCGGTCAGGCGCATGAATCCTCGCTGTTCGGGAAGCGGTTCAGCCCGCCTGCGGGCCGGGCGCCGGGAAAGCGGCCACTGCCGGCGAAAGTGCGGTAGGGGAAGCAGGCCCGGCGGGTGAACCCGATGCTGTTCATGAACCACGAAGCGGGCGGCCTGAGCAACAGCCGCCAATTGAGACATTAGCACGAATCCCGCCGCATCACAACCGCGGCTTCCCCCGTATCCTGGTAGTAGGTAGGCCGGCGGCCCGCCGGGCGGAAACCGAGCTTTTCGTAAAGCCGGAGGGCGGGTGCGTTGGACTCCCGCACCTCCAAGTACCAGGTCGTGCCCGGCAGGCGCAGGGCCTCTTCCAGCAGGCGTGTGGCCACGCCCTGCCGCCGCCATTCGGGCCCCACCGCCAGGTTCAGGATCTCGCCCTCATCCGGAGTCAGCCGTCGCCAGACGATGAAGCCGGCGACCTGCCCGGCGAGCAGCGCAACCCGGCATTCATAACGCAGGTATTGCCTGGGGTCCCACAGGGCGGCCTCCGGCGAGGCCACCTCGATGCGCGCGATGGCGGGCAGATCGCCGGGGCGGGCGCGGCGGACGCGGATGGGCGGGCGCAGCAGCTCGCGCCACAGCGCGCACTGCCGCTCGCCCAAAGCGCGCCAATCGAAGTGAAGCTCCGCCTGCCGCCGGGCGGCCAGGGCCAGGCGCCGGCGCAGTTGGGGATCTTCCAGTAAGTGCGCTGCGGCTTGGGCGAACTCGGCCGGCTCGTCCGCCACCCAGACCGAGCGGCCGTGTTCCAGGCCCAGGCCCGCGCACCCGCTCGAAGTGGAGAGCACCGCGCGCTCCATGGCCATCGCCTCCAGCACCTTCAAATTGGTGCCCGCCGAAACCGGCGTGGGAACCACCGCCAGGTTGGCGGCGGCGTAAAGGGGGCGCACATCCTCGACGAAGCCCAACAGCTTTACCCCCTCCGGCACGGGCAGGCTCGAGGCGCCGGTGTGCTCCCGCCAGTACAGCTCCGGATCCGGACCGGCCACCACGGTCAGTTCGGCCTCCGGCAGGCGGGCGCGCAGGCGCGGCCAGATCTCTTCGATGAGCAGCTTGTAAGCCGCGGCATTGGGGAAATGGCGGAAGGATCCCACGAACAGCAGGCGGCGTGCGGGCGGCTCGGGTTCGGGCCGGAAGCGCTCGAGGTCCACGCCGTTGGGGATCACCGCCGCCCGCGCCCCGGGCAGCAGGTGTGCATCCCCCTCCGACATGAGGACCACGCGGCGGAAGCGGCGGGCGGCGCGGCGTTCGAAGCGCCGCCAGCGCCGCCAGTTCCACCAGGACGAGAGGCCGGGCCGCCGGGCGTGGAGCTGGCGGTAGAGATCCGAGGTGACGTCGTGCGCCACCAGGACGTCGCCGGGGTAGGTGCCCAGGTGGGTGTACTCGATCTGGAGCAACTGGACGCCCCAGGCCGGGCAGAGCTGCCGGAGGGCGCGACGCATGGTCGGGGAGCGGTATTCGCAGACTTCCGGCGGAAGGAGGGAAGCCCAGCGAGGCTCGCGATACCGGGGCTTGCCGATGAGTACGGCGCGGCAGCAGAACTGGAGGAAGGGCGGGGGAGAGGGGGGCGGGGCGGCCTCCTCGAAGCAGAACAAAAATATGTCGAATTGTTTGGCCGCCTCGCGCAGCAGATGATACATCCGCACCGCTCCCCCGTGCGCCAGCGGCCACGGCGGGTAGGGCGACAGCACCCCCACCCGGGGAAAGCCCGGACGCGGCGCCCGGCCCTCGATCACCCGCCGCTCGGCCGGATAGACCGAACGCTCCCGCCGGAAAGGAAACAGCCAGCGCGGCCGAAGGAAAATGCGGTCCAAGGGTACGCCGCGCAGAAACAGCCAGGAGGCGATCAGCGTGCGCAGCCTCAGGTGATGGCGCTCCAGGCGCGCGTTGTAGGCCAGGATGCGCCCCGGCGCCAGCAGAAAGGCCGCCCGGCGCAAAGCCCGGTATTCCCGCTCGCCCGTGAACAGCACGGGCGCCATGCCGATGCGGTAGCGGCGGAAAGCGCGCCGCAACCGCCGCCACAAACCCCAGGCCCCGCCCGGTTCGAGCACCAGGCAAGACACGCCGGCCGGCGCGGGCCCGCCCTCCAGGGTCACCGCGAAGTGCCGCCGCTCGGGCAGCAGCTCGCGCACTTCCGCCAGCATCGCGGCCGCGCGCGCCGGATCCCCGGTGAGGAAACTCACCACCACCGCCTCCGGCTCCTTGCCCAGCAGGCCGAAAATCAGGCGCTTGAGTGTCGCCTTCAAGCGCTGCGCTCCAGATGGGCCCCGCGCAGCAGCCCCCAGGCCGCCAGGGGGCAAAGCGAGACCAGTACGCACAGCGGCGCGAAGCCGTAGCGATCGGCCAGCGTTCCGAACAGGGGCGAAACCACGGCCTGCATGAATCCGTAGGCGCCGGTGAGCAGCGAGGTGGCGAAAGCCGCCCGGCCCGCGCCGTAAAGGTCCAGCGGCAGGCTGTACAGGTTGACGCTCCAGGCGGAGGAAAGCAGGAAGCTCAGCGCGATCCCCACCGCCGCCCAGGCGCCCGGCGCCAGCGGGATCAACGCCGTGCCCAGCAGCAGGCAGGCGCTCAGCAGGCAGACGCGCAGGCGAGCGGTGACGGCCGGCGCGCCGCGCCGCATGAATCGGAGCGACAGCCAGCCGCCGGCCAGTCCGCCCAGATTGGCGGCCAGCGGGGGCAGCGCGGCCGGCCAGGCGGTCTGTTCGAATCGCAGGCCCTGCGCCTCGACCAGGTAGAGCGTGGTCCAGTTGCTCCACAGGGTATAGACCGTCATGCTGAGCAGGTTGGCCAACACCAGCGCCCAGAGACGGCTCTCGGCCGCCAGCTCGCGCAGCCGGACGGCGGCCCGCGAGCTCCCCTCCCCGCCAGGGGCGCGGCGGGCCGCGGCCCACCACAGCGGCAGCCACAACAGACCGGCCAGGCCGCCCGCCACGAAGGCCGCCCGCCAGCCGTAGCGTGTCGCCAGCCAGACCGCCGCCGGAGGCGCCAGCATGGCCCCGGCGCTCAGGCCGATCTGGCTGAGCGCGTTGCCCAAGGCGCGCTCCTCGGGCGCCAGATACAGCGCGATCGCCTTGCCGGTGGCCGGCACGCCCCCGGCCTGGGCCACGCCCAGCCCTGCCCGGCAGAGCAACAGCCCGGTGAGACTGTGCATCCAGCCCGTGGCCGCGCCGGCCAGCGACCAGCAGGCGACCGCCGCGCTGATGCCGCGCGTCAGTCCCACGCGATCAATCCAGAGGCCGGCCGCCGGGGCCGAGGCCGCGTAACTCAGCGAGAAGGCCGAAAGAATCAGGCCGTACTGCCGGTGGGTGAGAGCGAACTCCCGTTGCAGCACAGGGGCCAGGGCCGCCAAGAGTTGCCGGTTGAAGTAGTTCAGCAGCGAGGAGAGCGTAAAAACGCCCATCACCCGCCAGCGCGCCGGAATCCGGCGGCGAGCCACCGCGGCGCGCTCAGCGGTACTCAATGGTGGCCACCTCGCCGGCCGTGCCCAGCCCGGCGTCCGGCCGGGGGAAGTATTCGATCGTCACAGCACGGGGTTGCTTCTGCGGGCCGCAGGGCAGCTCGAGCCGCCCGCCGCCCAGCACGACCACCTTGGAGGGATCGCGAATCGCCAGGCGGGTCACGGCGCCGTCGTCGGAGTGGACGACAAGGCGGGCCGCGCCGCGCAGGCAGTCAATCCGTTGCAGGCGGCCGCGAATCTTGTTGGGCGGTTGGGGCGTCTCGAACCACGGCTCGACGCGCCCGGGCGGAGGGCCGCTTTCGCGATTGGCCCGCGCTTCGGCCGCCCGGATGCGGGCCAGCGCCTCTTCTTTCAAGCGGGCCAGCTCGCGCTCGCGCTGTTCGGCCGCGTGGCGGCGGGCGGCCGCCTCGGCTTGCA
>JBBIMA010000108.1:0-7990 GCA_037444625.1 Solibacteraceae bacterium | reverse complement strand
GGCCGGGGCGCCCGCCCCTGGCCCGAAGGGCCAGACATTCCAGGGGCACGAGCCGGGGGGAGGAACCCGCTCCTGAGGACGCGCGGGCCGCGGCCCCCTTTTCAGGCCAGCCCCAGCAGGCGCGCCGCGTTGTCGTGGTAAACCTTGCGCAGGATGCCCTCGGGCAATCCAAGCCCGTAAATCCTCCAGCGACCTTGCGGCGGGATGCGGGCGGGAGCGTAATCGAAGTACTCGTCCTCGGTCTCCAGGAAGCGGTAGTAGATCTCGTACAGCTCGTCGCAGAAGATCTGCTGCGGGTACTGGACGCCGTGCGGCACGGCGTCGGTGCCGAAGAGAATGCGGTCCTGGTACTTCTCGAAAAAGCGCCGGGCCGTGCGCGGCTGGCGCCCCAGCTCGCCGATACGCGCCCCGAACTCCACCCACATGTTGGGGTAACGATCCATCCATTCCGAGACCGCGCCCAGGTCTTCGGCCACCGCCATGTGCAGGCAGACAAACTGCGTCTTCGGGTGGCGCGCCAGGACGCGATTGCGCGCTTGGTGCAGCTCGGCGCTGGAGGGGAAGTCCTTCCCGTAGAAGGACCAGTCGGGATGGGCGTGCAGCTCCTCCCAGCGTTCGTTGAAGCGGTCAATGGGCAGGAAGAAAGCTTCCGGATCGGCGGTGTGTATGGCCACCGGCATCTTCAAGGCACCGGCCGCCTCCCACATCGGATCGAAGCGCCGGTCGTCCACCTTGATCAGCGGACCGGTGGTGACCTTCTCCCGCAAGTACAGCCCCAGCGTCTTGAGGATCTTCAGGCCACGCGCGCCCGCCCGGCGGGCCCGCTCGATCTCATCGGCTTGTAGCTTCGGGTAGCCGGGATCGGCCACCCGATTCCACCAGGGCTCGGTGAAAACCAGGAACCGGTCCGGGTGCGGCTTGTGCCAGATGCGCAGGACTTCTTCGAGCACCTCGCCCCGGCCGCCCGTGAAGTTCACCAGCAGGCGCAGGTTCTTGCGCTCCATCACCGGCAGGATTTCCTCCGGCTTGGCCGGAAACTCCGGACGGCCCTCCTTGCCCGGCCCCGGCGACCAGGAAAGGTGGGTGTGAAAATCAATCACCGGGAAACGCGAGCGCGCCACTTTGCTCTCGCGCACGCGCAACATGCTGCGCGGCTCGAACTGGCTCAGCGGCAGATCGCCCGGCGCCGGGCGCGCCCGCTCCTGAGAGCTGAACTGCGCCCCGGCCCCCATCGCCGCCGTCAATCCCAACCACGTGCGCCGCTTCATGGTTTTGCCTCCCGTTTCTTGGCGAGCCGTTCGATCGCCATCGCCTTCCAGCGCGCCAGCTCGGCGGACGGCTTCCCCGGCTCGCTGGCCAGTTCGACGACCGCGCCGGCCGCCCGCCGCCAGAGACTTTCCGCCTCCGCCGCTTTGCCGGCCGCCTCGAACTCCTCGGCGGCCTCCACCCAGTCGCCCACGGTCTCATCCACCGGCGGGCGACCTACTCCCAGATTACGCGGATACTCAGCCGCTCGCAGGAAGGCCCGGGCGGCTTCCTCGTGCCGGCCGGCCTGGCGCATTTCGCGCGCCAGGCCCCGGCAAGCCCTCCGGTAGAGGGCCAGGGCCGAGGTCTCGCCCTCGCCCGTCACGAACCGAGTCTTCTCCAGCAGGGCAATCGCCTCACGGTGCCGCCCGGCGTCGGTGTAGGCCTCGGCCAGCGCCTGGATCACCGGCGAGCGCGCGCGGACCGCCGCCGGGGCGCCCTCCAAGAGCTTCACGCGGCTCTCGGTCTGCTTGCTGCGCGCCAGCACCCTATCCAGCTCGAGGTACAGGCGGTGTTCCTGAGGCCAGAGGGAAATGGCGCGCCGGTAAGCCTCCACGGCCTCCGACTCGCTGCCCGCCTGCCGGGCCAGCGCCTGCCCCAGATTCCGATGCGCCACCGCGTTGGCCGGTTCCAGGCGGACGGCCTCCCGCCAGGCTGCGACCGCTTCCTCCACTCGGTAGTTCGCGGCCAGAGCATCGCCCAAGTAGTAGGCCGCCCGGCCGTCGGACGGACGCGCGCGCCGCACCTGTTCCAACAGAGCGATCTCCTCGACGCGATGCGGAAAGACGTAGCTCGGATCGGCCTGGGCGGCGGCCTCGTAACGGCCCAGCGCGTAAGCGGCCATCGGGTGGTTCGGGCGGCGCCGCAGACCCTCTTCCAGCGTCTCGGCGGCTTCTTGCTTGCGCCCGCAGGCCAGATAATCGAAAGCCAGTTCGAGCAGGGAATCCGGCTCCCGCGCCAGCAGGCGCCAGAGCTGCTCGCGCGCCCTCCCGGCTTGCTCGTCCGCTCCCGCCGCCGCCAGGATGCGCGCCTGCTCGCTCAGAGCCAGATAATCAATGGGCATCTCCTCGAGCACCGCTTGGATGCGCTCCCGGGCTCGAGCCGTGCGCCCCGCCAGCCGTTCAGCCATGGCCAGCACGGTGCGGGCCTTCAGGTCCCGCGGCTCCAGCAGCACCGCCTGTTCCAGGTGTTCGAGGGCCGTCCCAAGATCACCTGCCGCCAGCGCCATCTCGCCCAGCACATACCGTGCCACGGCTTCCCGATGACCGGCGCGCACGCACCACCAAAGATGGTCCGCCGCCTCCCGGGCGCGGCCTTGAGCGCGCCGAACCAGGCCCAGGTAATAATGCGCGTCCTCCGAGCGAGGGTTACGCCGCAGAGCGGCGGACAGATGCTCGGCCGCTCTGGCGTATTCGCCCGTGCGATAGTAACTCAAACCCAGCGCGATGTGGGCGGGGGTGAAACCCGGATCGCGTTCGAGCGCCTTCTGGTAGGCCGCGCGGGCCTGGAGCTCCCGGCTCTCGCGGTCGGCGGCCAGACCCTCCAGGTAGGCCTGTTCGGCGCCGGCGGGTGCCGCTTCACGCACCGGGGGCGTCGCGGGCTGGAATTCAGGATTGCCGTCTACCGGCGTGTCGGTGCGATAGCGAAGCAATTCGCGCCCCTCGGTGCTGAGCAGGCGAACGGTGAGCGGCGCGCGGGCGGGGGCGTCGAAGAGGGCCGAGAACGGGGTCGCAGGGTCCAGGTCCGCGCGCCGCGAAGCGAGCCGGCGGCCGCCTTCCTCGATGAGCAGCTCGGCGTTCGTCCAGCGGTGATTGACGTTCAAGCTCAGGCGCAGGCGCTCGCCCTCGCGAGCCAGCCGCAGGGCGGCCTCGCGGTTGGCCTCCGCGAAGGGTCCGCCCAGCTTGTTGACCGGGTACCAGTAGTGGGTGAAGGTTTCCACCCGGTGGGGCGCCAGGAATTCGTGCTCCATCTGGGTCTCGAAGCGGCCGGCCTGGAACTCGACGTACTGGCCGTCCTGATCGGTGAGCTTCTCGACCCAGATGGCGCCGCTGTCCGCCGTGCCCCAGGTCCAGGTCTTCTTGCCCGCCACCTGGCGATGATCGGCCACGTGGACGATGCCCCAGTCGGATTTCTCGTAATAGACGCCCAGGAAGTCGCGATAAGAGTTGCGCGCGAACAGCGAGAGCGCGTTAGGCACCGCGCGGTACAGGCTCAGATCCATCCCCCGGTGCTCCGGGAAGGAGAAGACCGGCCAGAAGACGTGCGGGTAGGCCTCCCGCATGGGATAGACGAAGCGCATGTCCTCGGCGGCCGGGGCGGCCGCGGTGGCCCAGAACCAGTACCGCCCGGGGATTTCCCGGCGGTTGTTCAGGCGGACTTCGGTCTCCACCGCCTTGCAGCCCGGACGCAGGCGAACGGCCACCGCCCACTGCATGCGCTGAATGCGTTCGGTGTCACCCACCACCACGCAGGCCGCTCCATCGGCCTCCGAGCGCAGGACGTAATCCACCGGCGAGACGGTGGTGGCGGTGTGCCCGTCGGGGAAATTCCACTCGATGCCTCCCGAGATCCAGGCCCCGCGAATGCCCACCAGGCCGTACTTGACCACGTGGTTGGTATAGAGCACGTCGCGGCCGGCGGTCTTGTCGTAGATGGCGTAGAGATGGCCGCCCAGCTCGGGCAGCACCGTGACCTTCAGGTACTCGTTCTCCAGCATCACCGCCCGGTAGCTCTTCTCCACCCGCCGATCGGTGATGGCGTCCAGCAGGGGGTAAGGATAGATGGGACGGCGGCGGGCGGCGTACGGGAACACCGGCAAGGGATCGGGCGGACCCAGCTCGTAGGTCGGGATGACCAGGGGAGATTCCCAGACGCGGGCCGGCTCGGCGGCCAGCGGCAGGGCCAGCAGGAGGGGCAGCCATCGCTTTGCGCGCATACCGCAGCGATCTTATCAGGAATGCAGGCGGGGCGCGGGCGGGGCGGGCAGGCGACTGGAGCGGGAGACGGGACTCGAACCCGCGACATCAACCTTGGCAAGGTTGCACTCTACCACCTGAGTTACTCCCGCTTCCAAGCCCATTGTCGCTCGGCGGGCGCCGCCTTGTCAATCACCCTTCAGGCGGGCCTCGGCCCGTCCTTCCGGGGACCGGAAAGCGCTTGACAGGGCCCCCGGGGCGGGTTTAAAAAAAGGGCTAGACAGCCGCCGGCAAGGCTGTCGTCGCAAAAGGGGGTTAACGAAATGGGTGAAGACGCAAGATTTTGGGGCGTTCGGGCCGTGGCTGTTCTGGCCCTCGTGCTGCTGGTGACGGCCTGGTGGCCGCAACCGGCCGGTGCCCAGGTCCTCTACGGCTCCATCGTCGGCACGGTCGAAGATCCGACCGGCGCCGTGGTGCCCAAGGCAACCGTAACCATCACCAACAAGGCGACCGGCCTGACGCGTGAGACCGCCAGCGATGAAGGCGGACGCTATTCGCTGCTCAACGTCTTGCCGGGCGTCTACGACCTGAAAGTAACGGCCAGCGGCTTCCGCGCCCTGGTCCGCGAGAACGTCGAGGTCACCGTCAACACGGTGACCCGTGTAGACCTCAAGCTCGAGGTCGGCACGCTCACCGAGCAAGTGACGGTGGCGGCTGCGGTGGCCATGCTCCAGACCGACAAGAGCGACGTCCGCCACGAGATCGGCTCGCTGGCCGTCACCGAGCTGCCGCTGCCCAACTACCGCAACTATCAAAGCCTGCTCGATCTGCTGCCGGGGACCACCCCGTCGGCCTTCCAGAACGCTATCGTGGACACCCCGGCGCGCGCCCTGACCACGCGCGTCAACGGCACGCCGCGCAACATGAACAACACCCTGACCGACGGCGCGGTGAACATCTTCGTCTGGCTGCCGCACCACACCGCCTACGTGCAGCCGGTCGAAAGCATCGAGACCGTCAACATCTCGACCAACGCCTTCGACGCCGAGCAGGGTCTATCGGGAGGCGCCGCCATCACGGTGGTGACCAAATCCGGCACCAACGAGATCCACGGCTCGGCCTTCTGGTTCCATAACAACCAGCACTGGCTGGCCGCGCCTTACTACCGGGCGGCGACCTTCAAGAAGCCGCTGGACATCTTCAACCAGTTCGGCGCCACTATCGGCGGACCCATCCGGAAGGACAAGCTGTTTTACTTTTTCAGCTTCGAGGGCACCTACTACCGGCAGGGCGGCTCGGGCAACTGGTCGGTGCCTCCGGCCACCTTCCGCGAAGGCAACTTCAGCACCTGGCCGGGTTGCACGGTGTGCGGAGCGGCCTTCTCGGTGGTCTACGACCCGGCCACCATGGTGGGCACTGATCCGCGGACGCGGCAGCCGTTTCCGAACAACATCATTCCGCGCAACCGCATCAGCCCGATTTTCGATTCCATCCAGAAGCTGATTCCCCTGCCCAATCAAGTATCCCCCACCGACCCGGCCAACAACCTCGGTGGAAACTTCGGCGCCTCCGGCACGCTCAAATTCGACCGCCGCAACTACGACCTGAAGGTGAACTGGAACGCCTCGCCCAAGGTGGTGGTTTGGGGCAAGCTGAGCCGCATGGGCGCGCCGGTGACCGGCAAGCACATCTTTGGCGAGATGGTCGGGCCGAACATCGGCACCGCCGGCGTGGGGGATGTGCGGGTCAATATGCCCAGCTTCGGCGTCACTTACACCTTCTCGCCTACCTTCATGTTCGACGCCGTGTTCGGCTATCAGCGGCACGACCAGGACGTGCTGGGCATCGGGCAGGGCAAGAACTGGGGTCTGGACGTGTTCAAGATTCCGGGCACCAACGGCGGCCGGCAGTACGCCGGCGACATGCGCTACAGCGGCGTGCCCCACATTGACACCGGCTTCAGCGGCTGGGGTCTCACGGAGACCTGGCTGCCCCTGGAGCGCCGCGAGCGCACCTATACCGGCCCGGTGAATTTCAGCAAGATCAGCGGCGCGCACGAGTTCCGCTGGGGCTTCGAGCCGCGCCGGCTGGAGATGAACCACTGGCAGCCGGAGACCGCCAATCCGCGCGGCTACATCGGCTTCGGCAGCGGACCGACGGTCGTCCCGGGCCAGACCGCCCGCGTGCTCAACAACTATGCCACCGCTTTGCTGGGCCTGGTGACCAGCTACTCCAAGTCCATTCAGTTTTTCCTGATGCAGACCCGGGAATGGCAGTACGCCTGGTATTTCCGCGATCGCTGGCAAGCCACTCGCCGGTTGACCCTCAATCTGGGCCTGCGCTACGAATACTTCCCGCTCATCAACCGCGCCAGCCGGGGCATCGAGCGCTGGGATCCCTACACCAACATCGTGTACATGGGCGGCCTGGGCAACGTGCCTCGCAACGCGGGCATCACGGTGAGCAAGAAGCTGTTCGCCCCGCGTTTCGGCTTCGCCTACCGCATCGGAGAGGATTGGGTGGTGCGCAGCGGTTACGGCATCACTTATAACCCGCTGCCCTTCTCGCGCCCGCTGCGCGGGCTGTACCCGGCCACTTTGACCGGAAGCTGGGGCGTCGGCACCGCCGGCGCAGAGTTCCGCGACCCTTATGGTTGGTATAACACGCTGGATAAGGGCATCCCGGACGTCCCCACGCCCGACGTCAGCAAGGGCACCCTCGAGCTGCCTCTGAACCTGAACATGGGTCCGCGCAGCCCCTGGGGCGGGATGCTCCATCGCGGCTACATCCAGAGCTGGAACTTCATCGTCGAGCGCAAGCTGCCTTTCGACACGGTGGTTTCCGCCGGATACGTCGCCACCCGTACCATCCACCAGATGCTGGACCGCAACATCAACACCGTCGGGCCCGGCCTGGGCGTGGACACCCGCAACCTGCCGCTGGCCAAGCTCTACGGGCGGACCAACGCAGCCAGTATGTGGGACGGCATCGGCTACGGCACCTATAACTCCTTGCAGGTGACCATGAACAAGTCCTTCAGCAAGGGCCTGTTCTTCAAGGGCGCCTACACTTGGGGCCGCTACATGAACATGGCCGAGGACGACGGCACCGATACCTTCGCTTTGTGGCAGTGGGAGCCCATGATCTACCGCAACTACGCTCCTTCCGGCTGGGACCGCCGCCACAGCTTCACCCTGGGCTGGGTTTACGAGCTGCCCTTCGGTTACGGTAAGACCTACAACCTCACCGGCGTAGTGGACAAGATCCTGGGCGGATGGAAGATCAACGGGATCTTCTACAAGTACTCGGGAACCCCCTTCACCGTCACCGGCAGCGGCTCCTCGCTCCAGTGCATCGGCTGCACCCAGACCGCCGACCAGATCGCCCCTGTGCGCAAGCTGGGCGGCAAGGGACCCAACCAGCCCTACTACGACCCGATGTCGTTCCGCGACCCGCTGTTCAGCTTCGATCCGCGCAACCCGGTCTACCGGCCCGGCACCATGGGGCGCAACGTGCTTTACGGTCCGGGCTTCTGGCGGATTGATCCGGCGCTGTACAAGGAGTTTCAACTGAGGGAGCGGGTCCGCATGGAGTTCCGGGCTGAAGCGCGCAACGGCACCAACACGCCGCGCTGGGGCAACCCGGCGAGCGGGGCGGGTTCCATGCGCCTGAACCCGGACGGCAGCCTGGCGGCCCTGAACAACTTCATGTGCATCACCGGCGCCAGCGCCGAGCGCCAGTTCCGCCTCGGCATCCGCTTCCAGTACTGA
>JBBIMA010000107.1:0-8067 GCA_037444625.1 Solibacteraceae bacterium | reverse complement strand
GCCGAGGAAGCCCCGGCGCAAGCGCCCGCCCGCGCGCCTCAGCGGCCCCAGCCCGCGCCCGCCGAAGAGCCGTTCGCCGAGGGCGTCACCGACGACGACGTGCCCTTCTGATGCCGCGCCGGCCGCCTCAGCCCAGCAGGTCGAGCGCCGCCTGGATCTCCTCGCGCGCGTGCCGGTTGCCCTGCCGCGTGTGAACTTCGATGCCCCTGCGATACACTTCGCGCGCCTCCTCGATGCGCCCCAGACGCTCCAGCACCTGCCCCGCCTGGTAGTAGGCGGCCGCGTAATCGGGGTTGCGTTCCAGTAAAGCCCGGAACTCGGCCGCGGCGCGCTCGAACTCGCCCGCCCGGGCGCACTCCATAGCCAGCCCGTAGCGGGCGAAATCGTTGGCCGGATCCTGCGCCAGCAGGGCTTCCAGCGCTCGCAGGCGTTCGCTCGTCACGGCGGATTTCCCGCCCTTCTCTGCTAAGATGGCTTTCGATGGCCTGTCCGTATTTTTACCCCATCGAGCGCTTCGGCGACAAGGCCTGGCCCAAGCCGCCCCGCCTGCCGCTGGGCGATCCTTACACCGGCCTGTGTTGCGTGGATCCCCTGCGTGAGTTCCGCCCGGAGGAGGCCGCCCTGCGCGAGCTGTGCAACCGCGGCTACGCCCGCGGGCGCTGCCCGCGTTTCCCCCCGGGCGACGGGCCCGACATGGTGCGCTTCAGCGTCACCGGGGATCGCGACGGGGTGGTGAAGATCGCCTACGTGGTCGAGAGCAACGGCCGCCCCTTCGAGCAGGGCGAGATCGAGTACCTGGCCGAGACCCGCCGCTTCCGGCCTAATCTCACGGGCGGCATGCTCGAGCGGCAGGCTCAGGCCTACGCGGAAAGCTATCTGCGGCGTAAGAGCGAGCCGCAGGAGGGCGCTCATCACCCCCATCGCCGCTGAGGCCCGCCCATGAACCCCGAGCCCGAGTCGGCCGAAGCCCTCCCCGGGCGGCCCGTGCGCGACTCCGTCTCCGAATACGCCGAGCTGGCTTTGCCCACCGACGCCAACGTCTTCGGCTTCCTGCTCGGCGGCCGCGTCATGCACTTGGTGGATATGGCCGGCGCCACCGCCGCCATGCGCCACGCCCGCCGGCCGGTGGTCACCGCCTCGGTGGACTTCATGAGCTTCCTGCACCCCATTCACATCGGCCAACTGGTCATCCTGCGCTCCTCGGTCAACCGCACCTTTCGTACCTCGATGGAAGTGGGCGTCAAGGTTTGCGTCGAGGACCTGCTCACCGGCCTCCAGCGGCACACCTGCTCGGCCTACCTGACCTTCGTGGCCATTGACGAACACGGCCGGCCCACGCCCGTGCCGCCCGTGATCCCGGAAACCGAAGAGGAAAAGCGCCGCTGGGAGGAGGCCGGACGCCGCAGGGAGCGCCGCCTGTCCTTGCGCCGGTAGGCCGTCCGGCTAGCCGGACTGGTTGGCCTTGTACATGTACTTGATGGCCGGCTTGTAAATCAGCAGATTGGGGGCCCCCTCGCGCTTGATCTTCAGGCAGCCCTTGTCATACCACTCGATGATGCCGTGGATGACCTCGCCGTCGTTGAGCACCAGCACCATGGGCGTCCGGGCCTGCATTTGCTTGACGTAGTAAAAATTCTCGGCGTTGGTCTGATCGGGGGGCGGCGCCTTCTTGGGATGGTTGTTGCGGCGCTGAGCATTCATCTGTTCCTTGACCTCGACCAAGGACGGACGAATCAGCTTGCGGTTGGCGGTTTCCATGCGGCCACTCCCTCAATGAAGAAATCTTAGTACGGGCCCCGCCCTCGCTTGCCTCGCGTTGGGGCGGTCTCGCGGCTTCGGCTTAGCACTATCCATAGCACACGGCGGGCGCCGCTGGCAACCTCCCGCCGCGTGCGCGTGAAGCCCTGAAAGCGCTTGGTCAGGCCCGCGGCGGCTTGCCCACCACCTTGAAGGCCTTCTCGTCGAAGTACAGGATGCGCCCCTCGCGGTAGGACTGCACCGCCATGCTGATGAGCACCTGGGCGCAGGCCGCGGTCTCCACATCCAAGGTCGGCTTCCGGCGCGTGCGGATGCATTCCAGGAAGTTGGTGGCGTGGGTGGTCATGGCGTCCTTGGGGTCCACCGGGATCTTGACTTCCTGGTCGCCGAACTTGGCCTTGTAAGCCTCGTCAATCACCCGCCGCTCCGGCCGCAGCGTGATGTGGTCGGTGCGGCCCTCGAACATGCCGTGCTCGACCATGATGATGGTGCCCAAGTGGCCGCGGATCAGCCCGGGAATGTGCTGCGAGTTGGCCATCGAAGAGCTCAGCACCAGCGAGTGACCCTTGGAGTATTCGGCAATGAGGTGGAAGGTGTCCGGCACCTCGCGCTCGTCCTTGAAGATGTAATTGCCGCCCCCGGCCATCACCTTGTGGGGATACTGCGGCTCGCTCCAGCAAATGTTCAGGGGCGCCGCCACGTGGAAGAACAGGTCGGTGGCCGTCCCGCCGGAGTAGTCCCAATACTTGCGGAAGCGGAAGAAACGATCCGGGTCCCAGGGCCGCTTGGGCGCCGGCCCCAGCCACATTTTCCAGTCCACGTAATTCTCGCCCGTCTTGTCCGGACCGGCCTCCGGGTCAATCTTCCAGTTCCACTCGCCCTCCTTGGAGTTGCGATGGTAGGAGCCCTGGCTCATGATCATCGGCCCGATGGCCCCGTCGGCGATGGCCTTCTTGGCCTTCCACCACTGATCGGCCGAGGTGGTCTGCGAGCCCACTTGCAGGATGCGCTTGGTTTCCCGCACGGTCTGGATGAGCTGGCGCACCTCGGGGATGGTGTGGCACATGGGTTTTTCCAGGTAGACGTCTTTGCCCCGGTCCATGGCTTCCAGCGCCATACGGGCGTGCCAGTGGTCGGGCGTGGCGATGATGACGGCGTCCACGTCCTGCCGGTTGAGCACCTCGCGGTAATCCAGGTACCCGTCGCACTTGTGGGTCTGCTTGGCCGCCTCCAGCCGCTTCTGGTAGACGTCGCAGACGGCGACGATCTGGCAGGAGTTGTTCTGGCCGCCGATCCGGGCGAAGACGCGGCCCAGATAGGAACCGCGGCCCCCCACGCCGATCAGGCCCAGGTTGATGCGGTCGTTGGCTCCGATCACCCGGCCGGGCGCCGGTTTGGCCCCCGCCAGGGCGCGGCCGGCCAGACCCATAGCGGTTGCGCTCATGAGGAAATATCTGCGATTGCTTGGCGACATGACTCCCGTTCCTTGAAAAGCGTTGGCCCCCGGCGGATGCGATCCGGCGGCAGTCCTATTCTACGACTCCCCGCCTCTGCCGGTCAAAGAGAGCCGCCCTCAGCCGCCCGCCTCCCCGTAGGGCGGCCTCTCCGGGCGCCAGGAGCGTCCCGCTGCGATCCGCCGTCCCGGCCAGTCCAGGCGCATATCCTCGCTGACTTCCTCCAGCATCTCCAGGGTGGCCACCCGGCTCTCCAGCGCGAAGGCGGTCAGCAGCAGGTTGTCGCAAATGGCGTTGATCAGGCGCGGAATGCCCTGCGAACGCAGATGGATCTCCTGCAACAGCTCAGGGGGGAACACGGTCTGCGGGCTCATGCCGGCCCGCGCCAGCCGCGTGTTGACGTACTCGATGGTCTCCTCCGGCTCGAAGGGCCGCAAGGTGCAGCGCAAGGCGACGCGTTGCTTGAGCTGGCGCAGGCTGGGCGCATCCAGCTTGCGGTCCAACTCCGGCTGACCCGCCATCACGATCTGGAGCAGCTTGCCCCGCCGGTTCTCCAGATTGCCCAGCAGCCGGATCTCCTCGAGCACGTCCCATTCCAGGTTGTGCGCTTCGTCTATGATCAGCGCCGTGGTCCGCCCGTCATTGGCGTTCTCGATCAGCAACTGATTCAGGGCGATCAGCACCTCGGTCTTGGACCGCCGCCCGCAGCGCAGGTCCAGATCGTAGGCGATCAGCTCGAAAAACTGCTCGACGTTCAGGCGGGAGTTGAACAGAAAGGCGAAATCAATGTGGCGAGCGGCCAGAAAGTCCCGCAGGCACTCGAGCATGGTGGTCTTGCCGGTGCCCACCTCCCCGCTGAGCACGATGAAACCCTTGCGGCTCTGCACGCCGTAAATCAGGTTGGCCAGGGCCTCTTCATGCTGGCGGCTGCGGTACAAAAAGGCCGGATCCGGCGTGAGATTGAAAGGACTTTCTTTCAGGCCGAAGAACGCGTTGTACATGCCGCCCGGCTTAAGCTATCTTAGCATTGCCCCGAGACCCGGCGCGCCCGGCTGCCCCTCCCCTCAGCCGGACGGTTCGCCCCGGTGGCGCCGGCGGAACTCCTCGTCAATCGGCTTGCGCCCCCGGTAGCCTTCCTCGACCCCGTGCCAGTAAGCGATCGAAGGCTCGCCCAAGCGCCAGCACAGCAGCACTTCCCGATCCCCCAGCAGCGTGGGAAAGTCAATCAGCCCGAGATCCAAATCCTTGACCAGGCAGCCGCGGCTCTGGATGCTTTGCACCAATTCCCCCAGGCGGGCCTCCAGCGCATCCCGCCGCCCGCGCTGCGCCAGCAGCTTTCGGCGATCGGGCATCACCCCGCCCAGCATCAGAAGCCGGCCCGAGCTCTCTCGCCACTCGGAATCGGCCTGCCGGTAGCGCGCTTGCAGCTCCGTGGCCTCGCGCAGCAGGCCCTCCAATTCCGGCAGCAAGCGCTCGGCTTCCTCCAGGCGGAAATAGCGGGGCACGAGCCGCCTCGGCGGGCTTCAGACGCCCAGCACCTGGACCGCCACCTGCCGGGTGCGCGGGCCGTCCAGCTCAGCCAGAATGATGCTCTGCCAAGCGCCCAGCAGCACGGCCGCGTTGCGCACCTGAAGGCAGAGGCTCTGCCCCAACAACAGGCCTCGCAGGTGAGCGTCGGCGTTGCCTCGCTCGCAGTCCGAGTAGCGCGGATCATTGTGCCGCCAGTTTTCGCCCCGGCCCACGAGCTGCTCCAGCAGTCGCCGGATGTCCTCCAGCAGAGCCTCCTGCCATTCGTTCAGGATCAAGGCGGTCGTGGTGTGCAGCGACTGAAGGTGCACCAGCCCTTCGCGCACGCCGCTGCGCCGCACCGTCTCCTGGATGCGCTCGGTAATGTTCAGCAGTTGCAGCCTCTCCCCGGTGATCCAGTCCAGCACCCGGGTAAATACCCGGAGCTGTCCGGCGACGGCCGGCCGGACCCGTGGCTCGGTCGCTTCGCCGGCGACGGCCGGCCCGCTCTCAGTTTCCGCTCTGTGCATGGAATAACCCCGAAACTTTCTTGATTATAGCAGGACCGCCCTCAGCGCCCGTAACGCGCGGCTACGTACTGCTCCAACAGGCGCAGGAACTCGGAGGCCAGGTTTTCGCCCTCCAAGGTGGTCAGGCGGCGCCCGTCGGCAAACACCGGAGCGCGGGGATCCTCCATGTTGCCCGGCAGCGAGATGCCGATGTCGGCGTGACGCGACTCGCCCGGGCCGTTCACCACGCATCCCATCACGGCCACTCTGAGCTCCTCGACGCCGGGATAGATCCGGCGCCACACCGGCATCCGCTCGCGAAGGTACTGCTCCACCTCCGCCGCCAGTTGCTGGAAGCGGGTGCTGCTGGTCCGCCCGCAGCCCGGGCAGGCGGCCACTTGCGGAAGGAAACTGCGCAGCTCAAGAGCCTGAAGAATCTGTTGGCAGAGACGGACCTCCTCGCTGCGGTCTCCGCCGGGGGCGGGCGTCAAGGAGGCGCGGATGGTGTCCCCGATGCCCTCCTCCAGCAGGACCGCCAGCGCCGCCGTGGTCCCCGCCACGCCCTTCAGGCCCAGGCCCGCCTCGGTCAGCCCGAGGTGCAACGGGTAATCGCACCGCGCCGCCAGCTCCCGGTAGACCGCGATCAAATCGGGGACCGCGCTCACCTTGGCGCTCAGCACGATGCGGTCGTGGGGCAACCCGTAGCGCTCGGCCGCCGCGGCCGATTCCAGCGCGCTGGCCACCAGCGCCTCCCGCATCACGCTGCGCGCGTCCCGCGGCTCGGGGCGCCGGGCGTTCTCGTCCATCAGCCGGGCCAGCAAGCCCTGATCGAGCGAACCCCAGTTCACGCCGATGCGTACCGGCTTGTCGTAGCGGAGAGCGGTTTCGATCAGGCTGCGGAAGTTCTCATCCGAGCGCCGGCCGATATTGACGTTGCCCGGGTTGATGCGATACTTGGCCAGACGCCGGGCGCACTCGGGATGGCGCCGCAGCAACAGGTGCCCGTTGTAGTGGAAGTCGCCCACCAGGGGTGCGTGCACGCCCTCCCGCTCGAGCCCGTCGGCGATGCGCGGCAGGGCGCGAGCCGCCTCGTCGGTGTTCACCGTCACCCGCACCAGCTCCGCGCCCGCTCGCGCCAGGTCGTGCGCCTGTCGGACGGTGGCCTCGACGTCGGCCGGATCGGTGTTCGTCATGGACTGGACCACGATCGGGTGCGGCCATCCGATTTTGACCCCGCCCACATCCACCACCGCCGTGCGGCGGCGCTTCGCCCCTGCCATCCCTTCCATTCTATCCGGGGCGGGCGGCGCCTTACATATACTCCGGCGCGCCGATGCCCAGCACCTCGAGGGTACGTTCTAGTTGAGCGCGCAAGTAGTCGGTCAGCCAGAGCAGAAAGACCTTGCGCTCCCGCTCCGGTTCGCTCAGGATGGGGTACTCGTGGTAGAAGTTATTGAACCCTTGGGCCAGTTGGAAGGCGAACTTGGCCAGGTGAGCCGGCTCGCCCGCGGCGATCGCCCGTTCGATGGCCGCATCGGCCTTGGAAGCGGCCAGCAGCAGTTGCCAGAAGTCCTCCTGGCGAAGCTGGCGCTCCAGAGCGGCTTCGCTCAGTTCGGCGCGAAAGTCGGGCAGGCTCTCGCCCCGCTCGGCCAGCTTGCGAAAGATGCTGCGCGCCCGCACCACGGCGTACTGCACGTAAGGCCCGGTCTCGCCCTCGAAGCTCAGCGCCTCCTGGAAATCGAAGGCGATCACCGCGTTACGCGTGTAGCGCAGCATGAAGTAGCGCAGGGCGCCGACGGCGATCTGAGCGGCGATCTCCCGCTGCTTCTCGGGCGGGTCCGCGGGATGGCGGGCGGCCACCTCCTCGGCCGCCTTCTCGATCAGTTTGTCCACCAGGTCGTCCGCCTTCACCCCCAGCCCTTTGCGCCCGGAAACCTCGATGTAGGCCCGCCGCCGCTCCTCCGGGCTCAATTCGTAGCCCAGCTCGGCGGCGCAGCGCGGCGACAGCGCCACCACTTCGTAGGAGAAGTGGATCGAGCGCTCGGCCTGCTGCTGGAAACCCAAAGCGCGCAGGCCCGCCACCACCACGTCCTGAAGGTACGACTGGCGGGAGTCAATCACGTTATAGACCCGCGAGCCGCGGCCGAACCGCGGGGCGGGCTCCTCCGAGGGCGTCGGGCTGGTCACCCAGAGCCGGCGCCCGTCGGGATACTCCATCAAGGGGCGGTAATAGAAATCCTTGCCCAGCAGGCCGAACTTCCAAAGCTGGTAGGCGATGTCCTTGCCCACGTAGGTCACCGTGCCGTTGGAGCGCACGATCACCTTGCTCTCCTCGGCCTCCTCGTCGCCGGTGTAGGCGGCCGCGGGCATCACCCAGCAGCCGGCGTTCTTGCCCTCGGTCTCCTTGTAAATGGCGCCCCGCTCGCGCAACAGCTCGAAGGCCGTGGCCCAGAACTTCAGGTGCAGGATCTCGCTTTCCCGGGGCAGAACGTCGTAGGTCACGCCCAGCCGCCACATGGTGGCCAGGTGCGCGCGCACGATCGCCTCGGAGACGATCTGCGCCGTGCGGGCCGTCGGGCCCTGATCGGCCTCGATGGCTTCCAGGGCTTGCTGCCGCCAGGCCAGGGCCTCGGGATGCTCCCGGTAGTAGGCCGAGACCCGGGCGTAGAGATCCCAGCAGAAATAATCGAAGCGGGGGGAGGGTTCGGCCGCCAGCGCCGCCACCTCCTCGGGGGTCTTCCCCAGGAGCCGTTCGAAGCCCACCACCACGTCGGCCACCTGCACCCCGGTGTTGTCAATGTAGTTCTGCACCTCGACCCGGAAGCCGCGGGCCCGCAGCA
>JBBIMA010000106.1:0-8100 GCA_037444625.1 Solibacteraceae bacterium | reverse complement strand
GCCGCCGCCGGCCGGCGGCGGTTCCGGACTGGCCAAAGTCGTGCTGATTGTGGGCGGGCTCGTGGTGTTGCTGGGCGTGCTGGTGGTGGGCGGCTTGGTTTACGCGGGCTACCGGATCAAGCACAAGGCCGAACGAGTGGCCTCCGAGCTGGGCGTCTCGCCTCCGTCGCCGACCGGACCGGCCGCCAAACGCACCGCCGATGTCTGTTCCCTGTTGAGCCGGGAGGAAGCGACGCAGATTGCGGGCCTCTCGGTTGAGCGAACCGAGTCCGACGAGGCTGCCTGCCGCTATTACGGCAATCCGGCCGCGGTGGCCTCGAAGGGCGAGGCGGAGGCGGGCGAGGCGCTGGCCAGGCTGCGCAGCGGCCAGAACCTCAGCCCGGAGGAATTCGGCCGGCAGGCGCAGCAGTTCGCCAAGGGATTGGGAGCGCAGTCGGCCCAGGAGAGCGGCGGCCTGCTGCTGGTGGTCCGCGTGCGCTGGGGCGACGCGGGGTCTGCGGAAACCGGCTACCGGATCGCCATGAAGGCCATGACCGCCGGGCTGCCTGCGAGCCCCGAATACGGCGGCCGGCTCGAGGGCGTGGGCGACCGCGCTTACCTGGCGCCCATGGGCGTGGCGCTTTATATGGTGAAAGGAGACTCCTGGGTCGAGATCGAAGGCCCGGGCCTCTCCTCCAAGGACGCCCTGATCGCCGTGGCCCGCAAGGTCGCCGCGCGCATGTAGGCCCCGCGGCCTGCTGGGGCGGCGCGGTCCGCCCGATCAGGCGCGCGCCGTCTTGATCAGCAGCAACAGGACGACGGCCGCGGTGTGCGCCCTCAGACTGTGCGGCAACTGCGGCGGCATCCAAACCCAGGCCCCGGCGCGGGCCTGGCGCGTCTCATCGCCCAGCTTCAGGCCCACCTCGCCCTCCAGCACGTGCAACACCGCGGGGCTGGCGGCCGTGTGCTCGGAGAGCTCCTCCCCCGGCGCAAAGCCGAACAGCACCACCTTGAGTTGCGGGTCGTTGTGCAGGGTGCGGCTGAGGATGCCGTCCGGCGGGACGCTCACCTCCGCGCGCAGGTCCTCGAGAAACCGGTAGTCCATCGCAGTCTCAAGGGTTCCGGCGGGCGGTGAACGGCGTGCCTCGCCGGCGGCCTTCCGCGCGGCGCGTGCCCTTCAACTCATCGCCCGCGATTACGCCCTCCCAGAGGAACTTCTGCTCCCCCTTGGCGCCTTTCTGCACGGTGGTGAAAGAGAAGCGGTCCCCTTCGATCTTGCCGTTCTCGACGGCCATGGGGAGCGGGCGACGTCCGGCGGCGCGCGTCACGGCGCCCGTGAGTTTGCCGTCTTCCGCCTTCAGCTCCAGGAGGAACTCCACCGTCACGACTCCTTTTTGGGGATCCTTGCGCTCGAAGCGGGCGGTCCACTTGCCGTCAATGGGCGCCGCCCCGGCCGGCAGCGCGGCCGCCCAGAACAGGGCTAGCATGGAAAGTGCGCGTTTCATCGCCAGACGAATCTCCTGATGGCATTACAGCACAGCCCGGAGCAGGAGGTCGCGGCCCCGGCCTATTGCGACGTCAGCCTGCCGGTGCCCCTGGACCAGGCGTTCACTTACGCCCTGCCGGAAACCTTGCGGCGCCGCGTGCGTCCGGGCTGCCGGCTGCTGGTTCCTTTCGGCCCGCGCAAGCTGGTGGGCGTCGTGCTGCGTTGCCACGACGAGGCTCCCGAGAAGCCCGCCCGGCAGGCGCTGCGGCTGCTGGAGGAAACGCCCGCACTGGATGAGGGGCTGCTGGAGCTGGGTGGCTGGATCGCCCGCTATTATTGCGCCCCGCTGGGGGAGGTCCTGCGGGTCATGGTTCCGCTGGGCGGGGAGCTGCGCCGCGGTAAGGTTTACACGCTGACCGAGGCGGGCCGCGACGCCCTCCGGCAACTGGGAGGCGCGGGCGCCGATCAAGGCCCGGCGGTCGAGCTGATGCGCATGCTGGAATTCCGGCCGCTGGCCGCCTCCACCATCGCCCGGAAGCTGCTCGAAGCCGAGTCGGCCATCCGGGCTCTGGAGCGGCGCGGCTTCATCCAGGCCGAGGACGTCGAGGCGCTGCGGGACCCGTTTCGTTCTCCCTCCGAGCGGCTGCGGGTCGAGCTGGCCGGGCCGCCGCCGGAGGGGAAATACCGCAAGTCCGAACGGGAGTTGCTGGCTTGGCTGGAGCTGCATCCGGGCTGGCACAATCTGCGGCGGCTGGAGCAGCAGGTGCGCCACGCGGGTTCGGCGGCGCGCTCGCTGGCCCGGCGGGGGGTGGTGCGGCTGCGGATGGAGAGCCCGCTGTCGGCGCCTGTGCCGGCGCGGGAGGCGCCGGTGCTGAACGCGGACCAGCAGGCGGCCTTCGAGCGGATCCGGGGGGCGGTCGAGTCCCGGCAATTCCAAGTTTTTTTGTTGCACGGCGTCACCGGCTCGGGCAAGACCGAAGTCTATCTGCGCTCCATCGAGGCCGCCCTGGCCCTGCGCCGCGGCGCCCTCCTGCTGGTCCCCGAAATCGCCCTCACCCCGGCCGTGGCCGGTCAGTTCTTCCAGCGCTTCGGCGACCGCGTGGCCATCCTGCACTCGGCCTTCAGCGACGCCGAGCGCGCCGAGCAATGGCGGCGCATCCGCTCCGGCGCCGCCCCCGTGGTGGTCGGCACCCGCTCGGGCGTCTTCGCGCCCGTCCGGGATCTGGGCCTGATCGTGGTGGACGAGGAGCACGACCACAGCTACAAGCAGGAGGAGACCCCGCGCTATCACGGCCGGGACGTGGCCGTGGTCCGCGCCCAGGCCGCCGGGGCCTGCGTCGTGCTCGGCTCAGCCACCCCCAGCCTGGAGAGCCGCTACAACGCGGCCCGGGGCAAGTATGCCCTGCTCACCCTGCCCGAGCGCATCGAGCGCCGCCCCTTGCCCTCGGTGGAAATCATTGACATGCGCGCCGAGTTCCTGGAAACCCGCCGGCAGTCGGTCTTCTCCCGCCGCCTGCTGGAGCAGATCGCCGCCCGCCTGGAGAGCGGCGAGCAGACCATGCTGCTGCTCAACCGCCGCGGCTTCGCCTGCTTCGCCGCCTGCCGGGCCTGCGGCCACCGCATCGAGTGCATCCACTGCGCGGTCACCCTCACCTATCACCGCCGCGAGCACCGGCTGCTGTGCCACTACTGCAACTACGCCCAGCGGCCGCCTTCGGTCTGCCCCCAGTGTTCCAGCGAGCACATCTACTTCATCGGCACCGGTTCCGAGCGCGTCGAGGAGGAGCTGCACCGGCATTTCCCCAAGGCGCGCATTGCGCGCATGGACCGCGACACGGTCAGCGGCCGGCGCCAGTACGAGACCATCCTGGCGGCCTTCCGCGACGGCCGCTTCGACATCCTGGTGGGCACCCAGATGATCGCCAAGGGGCACGACATCCCCAACGTCACCCTGGTGGGCGTGGTCTCGGCCGACGTGGGCCTGGGCATGCCCGATTTCCGCGCCGCCGAACGCACCTTCCAACTGCTCACCCAGGTGGCCGGACGCGCCGGGCGGGGCGAACTTCCCGGGACGGTGTTGATCCAGACCATCAACCCCGATCATTACGCCATCCGCTTTGCCGCCGCCCAGGACTACGAGCTGTTCTACCAGAAGGAACTCCAGTTCCGCCGCCTGATGCGCTATCCCCCCTTCAGCGTCCTGGCCAACGTGCTCCTGCGCAGTCCCCGCCGGGAAGAGGCCCTCAAGATGAGCGCCGCCCTGAGCGAGCGGCTGACGCCGCCGCCCGAGGGCCTGAAGGTCCTCGGTCCGGCCGAGGCCCCCGTGCCCAAGCTCAAGAACGAGTACCGCTATCAGTTGCTGATCAAAGCCGCCGCCCGCAAGGCTCTGGGCGAAACCCTGCACGCCCTGCGGCGCTACGCCCTGGAGCAAAACTGGCCCGCCACCGCCCTGGTGATTGATGTGGACCCGGTGAGTTTGCTTTGATGAGTTCGAGCGCGGCCGAGGCGCTCGGGCGATGGGCGGCTTCGAGGCGATGGAGGAGAACCTGCGCGCCACCTTCGCCGTCTTCAGCCGGGCCCGCCCGGACGGCGCGGTGCGGCAGTTCTCCGGCCTGGCGGCCATCTGTTCGGGAGTGCGCTTCAGCACGTTCAACGCCGTTCTGCTGACCTCGCCCGTGGAGAGCGCCGAGGAGCTGTGCGGCCGGATCGAGCCTGCCGCCGGCTATTTTCGCGAGCGCGATCTTCCCTGGTCGCTCTGGCTGTGCGAGGAGTGGTTGCAGGGGCGGCTGCGGAAGCGGGCCCGGCGGGTGCTGGAGCAAGCCGGCTTGCGCTTGCTGATCGAGATGCCCGGCATGGCGGCCGGCCGCCTGCGCCCGCCTTCGCGCCCGCTGCCGCCGCTGGTCTTCCGGCCGGTGCAGGAGGAGGCCGCCCGGCAGGCCTTCCAGTTCCTGATGTCGGCCGCCTTCGAGGTGCCGGCCGCCGTCGCGAGCCAGATCTACGGCGCCGAGCAGACCTGGCAGGACGGGCTCACCGGCTGGGTCGCCTACTGGGACGGCTGCGCGGTGGCCACGGCGGCCACCCGCGTGGCCGGCGGCGTCATCGGCCTGTACGCGGTGGGTACGCTGCCCGCCTTCCGCCGGCAGGGTTGCGCCGAGGCGATCGTGCGCCACGCCCTGGGCCGGGCCCAAGCCGCTTCGGGCTTGGAGGAGAGCGTGCTGCAATCCACCGCCGCGGCGGTTTCGCTCTACCAGAAGCTGGGCTATCGCAGCGTGGCGCGCTACAGCGTCTACGTTTCGAACCGCTGAGCGGCGCCGGCCGGCCTCAGCGCGGTTGCGACACCAGATCCCCGAAGGCGGCCAGCAGGTCGTACTTGTTCTGCCAGGTGGTGTACATGATGCCCACCGCCCCGGGGGTTTCGTCCAGCGCCTCCAGCCAGCCCCGCGGATTCTCCAGCGTGTCGCCGTCGTAGTAAGCGCCCGCCAGGGTGCGGAATCCCAAGCTGGAAAAGTGGGCCAGGCTCTGGCGGCGCCGGGCGTAATACCAGGTGACGATGCCCAGTTCTTGGGGAACGTACCACCAGGAGCCGTCGTAATCGCCGTCCACCAGGTAATAATCGGCGCGCGCGTTGTGATTGGGGTCCAGCATGTCGGACCAGACGAAAATCTCGGCCTCCGGGTTGGCCTCCCGCAGCATCTCGAACTGGCGCGTGATGCAATCGCCCAGGATCTCCGCCATCGAAAGGCCGCGCCGTTTGCAGGCCAAGCAGGAGCCGCCGGCGCGGATCTCATCCATCGAGAGCAGAAAGAAGCGCAGCGGCCCCAGCGTCCGGCGGATCAGGCGCACCTGCTCGCGCCAGATCTCGTAAAGCTTGGGCTCGGACATGCAGACGCTCACCTGGCCGTCGTTGACCGCCATGCCGTGATAGTAGTCCACGCGCAGGCGCTCTCCCGGCCGGATGCGCCCTCCCGGCAGCAGGCGGATCGCCGGCGGCTCGTGATCGAAGCGGAAGTTAAGCTGCGGATCGGCGACGGGGGCGTAATCGCGGCCTTCCTCGTACTCCAGACCCGTGTCCTCGGCGCGCACGCTCAGGGGCGTTCCCGGCCGGCGCAGCAGGTTGAGCAGGCCGACCTCCTCGACGTGCAGATCGTCCACCCAGAAGCGTCCCGACCGCCCGCCCCAGACCCCCAGGTAGATGCGCACTCGCTCGCGATCCAGGCTGTTGAAGCCCCAGGTGAACCGGCGCCAGTCGGTGGTGGCCGGCGCCGCGGCATTCCAGGGCGCCAGGGCCCGGCCGTCCGTGCCCAGCACCTGAAGGCGGAAGGACCCGGCGGGCGCCAGCTCCTCGGTCTTCAGCCAGAAGCTGACGCGGTAACAACGCTGAGGCCGCACCGCAATCTCCTGCATCAGCCGGCCGTGCCCGTTCGGGTTGGCGGCGAAGTTCTCGAAGCGCAAGGAGGCTTCGCCCTCGTGGCGCACCTCCCTGTCCACGAAGCTCACTTCGCCGGGCTGGTCCTGGAGCCGGTAGCCCCGCAGGCGATGGCCGTCGAATTCCTCCATGCCGCCGTTGATCAACTCGGGGGCGGGATCGGGCGCCAGTCGGGCTTCCTCCTCGGAGGCCACGAAGAGGGCCTCGCGCACGCTCAGGCCTTCGGCCAGATGCCGATCATGCGCCAGCACCGAGCCGCCGTAGCCCGCCGAGAAAATGATGGGAATCAACTCCAGACCCAACTCGCGGCAGATCTCTTGCACGCTGTGCAGCCGCTCGAAGTAGGCGGGCGGCTGGAGATCCAGGCGATCCAACCCGGCCGCCAGCACCAGGCCGTTCAAGCCGTGCTCGGCGGCGATGGTTCCGATGCGCCGGATGTCCTCGACGTGCTGATCGCTTTGCAGACTGCGCGAGACGTACACCCAGCGGTAGGGATAAACCTTGGGCTGGATGTGCGCCGGCGGCCCCAACGCCGCCAGCACCAGCAGCCACAACTGCGGCCGGGAAATCATGCTCCGCCGCCTCGCCGGAATCCGCTACGGCCCTCCCCGCAGTATAAGCGGCCGGGAGACGCGGCGGCGGGCGCGCCGTCCCCGGCGCCTTGTACACTGGAAGCGTGGGGGCGATTCTCATTCTGGCGGCGCTGGCGGCCGGGGCGCTGTGCGCGCAGGCCCACCCGGCGGAGGCGGCGCGCGAGGCCCTGGAAGCGGGCTTGGATCCCGAGCAGTGCTACCGGGTGCGCGAGCTGCGCTTCAGCCGCGAAGATCTGCGCTTTTTCTTCACCGACGGCTACCTGATCCTGGGCAAGCCGGTCCGCGGCCGCCGGATTGCCGCCGTCTTCTCGGCGGAAATCGAGGGCGGCGACGCCGAGCTGCTGCTGTTTCCGCCCCATCGCTCGGAGCGCCGCTCGCTGGCCTTCTTCGCCCAGACTCCCAACCTGAGCGAGCATTTCCGCTCCGCCGTGCTGGTGTTCACCGACGACACCGAGGCGGTGCTCATGCGGCAGATCCGGGCCCGCGCCGAGCCCGCCCACAGTCCCGAGATGGGCCGGCTGATGGCCCGGCAATGGGATCTGGTCCTGCGCAATTTCCTGGAGAGCTTTCAGGTCCGCCTGGTGGCCGACCTGCTCTCCGAGCGCCCCCCGGAGGAAGGCTTTTTCTACGCCGCGCTGGCCGGCAACAAGCTGGGCAATTTCGATTGCTTTTACGATCCCCAGGCGCGCGAACAGATCACCGTGGGCCAGGTGGCCTTCCGCGAGGACCGGGCGTACTTCGATTACTGGACCAATTTCACGGCCCGCTCGTTCCGCCGGCGTCCGCCGCGCGAGCCCGAGCCGGAGTTCTCCATCAGCCACTACCGGATCCAGGCCACCCTCGAGCCCGACCTGCGGCTGAGAGTGGTCACCCGCGCCCGGCTGACCCCCTCGGCGGCCGCCCGCGTGCTCACCTTCCAAATCTCGCCGCGCATGCGGGTGGGCGAGGTGCTCATTCAGGGCGAGCCCGCCGCCGTGCTCCAGCCCGATTCGCTCCGCGTCAATCTGATCCGGGGGGACGGCAACGCCAGCTTCGTGGTCACGCCCGCCCGGCCGCTGGAGGCCCGCCGCGAATACGAGATCGAGTTCCGGCACGAGGGCGCCGTGGTCTCGGAAGCCGGGCAGCGCGTCTACTACGTGGGCGCGCGCGGCTCCTGGTATCCCAATGCCGGCCTGCATTTCGCCCGTTACGATCTGACCTTCCGCTACCCGAAGGAGCTCAGCCTGGTGGCTAACGGGGAGGTGGTGGAGGAGATCGAAGAGGGACCCTGGAAAATCACCCAGCGCCGGGTGAACGCGCCCATCCGCCTGGCCGCGTTCAATCTGGGCGATTTCGTGCGCGAGCGCGTCTCGCGCGGCGGCTATGTGGTCCAGGTCTACGCCAACCGGCGCCTGGAGCGGGCCCTGGAGCCCCGGCCGCAGCCCGTGTTGATCGCGCCCCCGCCCACCACCCCCTGGCCACGCACGACCCGGCCGCCCGCGAGCGTCGCCCCCCTGAGCTTGGAGCCGCCCCGGCCCGACCCGGCCGCCCGCCTGCAACAGGTGGCCCTGGAGATCGCCGCCGGGCGGGAGTTCATGGCCGGGTAGTTCGGGCCGCGCGCCTTGAAGCCCCTCATG
>JBBIMA010000105.1:0-8617 GCA_037444625.1 Solibacteraceae bacterium | reverse complement strand
AAATGTTGGGGATCTTCACCCAACGCAAGGCCCGATCTTCCCGGCCGGGGGCCGCCCGCCTGGACGCCTCCCCCTGTCCCCGGGATGAAGCCCCCGCGCCCGCGAGGCGGACCCACCTGCGGCCCCTGCCCCGGAATCTTGCGCGCCTCCTCGGCCGTCATGCCCGGCGGCAGATAGGCGTCGCCGCCGGCGTGGTGATACCAATACACCGTGACCGGAGGCATGCCCGGCCGGGCGGCGAATTCGTACTTGATGGCCAGCTCGTCGGGGAAGGTGAAGGGCGGCAGGGGATCCTTCTTGATGCACTCCACGCTGACCAGATACTCCGGGCTGAGCTGCAAGGCCCAGTTGGCCGGTCCCAGAATGTGCACGCCCCAATCCCCGATCAGGCTGCTGCCGAAATCGTAGAAGCCCCGCCAGTTGAAGGGTAGGTAAAAGCCGAACCTCTCCTGGCCCGGGTAGCCGCGGCCCGGACTGCGCCCCAAACGCGCGTTGCGCGCCGCCACGAACTCGCGGTACTTCTCGTCCCCGGCCGTGAAGGGACGCCAGGCGGCGCCGCCCAGCCAGAGCTCCCAATCCAGCGTCTCGGGCACGGGCGTGGGCGCCGGAATCTCCTTCATGCCTTGGGGCCAGCTCGCCACCCCCGTCCAGGCGTGCACCTCGCGCACCTCGCCGATTTCGCCCGACCAGATGATTTCGCAGGCCACCCGGGTGGCGTCGTGCGAGTAGCCCTGGTTGCCCATCTGCGTAGCCACCTTGTATTTCTCCGCCGCACGGGCCAGCAGCCGCGCCTCCCAGGCGGTCAGGCTCAGGGGCTTCTCCACGTAGATGTGCTTGCCGAGCTGCATGCAGGCCAGGGCGCAATGCACGTGCATGTGATCGGGCGTGCCGATGACGACCGCATCAATCGCCTGGCCTTGACGGTCGAGCATCCGGCGGTAGTCCTTGTAGCGCTCCGCCTTCGGCCAGCGCTTGAATCCTTCCGCCCCGCGCTCCCAATCCACGTCGGCCAGGGCCACCACATTGTTGCCCGCCTCCGCCGCCCGCAGGTCCGCGAAGGGCTGGCCGCCCGCCCCGATGGCCGCCAGGTTCAGTTTCTCGTTGGGCGACTTGTAGCCCAGCGCCTTCAACGAGGGCGTGCTGGAGTAGCCGCCGGGCGGGACCGCGCCCGCCAGCAGGCTTCCAAAGAAGAAGTGCCGCCTGGAAACTCCCTGCTCCCACATCGCTTCGCCTCCCGGTGCGCTTTCGCCTCCGGCCCCCAAGTGTGCGGGCCGAGAGCGGTCATTGTATCGCCTCCGCAGGCCTTCCGGCGGGCGGGCGTCTGCTCCACGGCGCCCTCCGGGAGGCGCTTCAGCTCCAGTAACTCCGGTCCAGGCTCCGGTATTGGATGGCTTCGGCCAGGTGCTTGGCGGCCACTGCCTCGGCTCCTTCCAGGTCCGCGATCGTGCGGGCCACTTTGAGGATCCGGTCGTGCGCCCGGGCCGAGAGGCCCAGCCGGCGCATCGCCAGCTCCAAAGTGCGCTCGCCCGCTTCATCCAGCCGGCACAGCCGGCGCAGCAGATGGGGCGGAAGCTGCGCGTTGTAACAGCCGCGGGCCTGCTGCCGGGCCCGCGCCTGCTCGACCCGGGCCCGGATCTCGGCCGAGGAGGCCGCCCCGGCCTCCGGGCCGCGCAGCTCTTTGTAAGGCACGGCCGGCACCTCGACGTGCAGGTCTATGCGATCCAGCAGCGGCCCGGAGATCCTGGCCAAGTAGCGTTGGATGACGGCCGGCGTGCAGCGGCACTCGCGCGTCGCGTCGCCGTAAAAGCCGCAGGGACAGGGGTTCATGGCCGCCACCAGCATGAAGCGGGCCGGGAACTCCAGCGTCATATTGGACCGCGCGATGCGCACCGCGCCGTCCTCCAGCGGCTGCCGCAACAGCTCCAGCACGTTGCGCGGGAACTCGGGAAACTCGTCCAAGAACAGCACGCCGTTGTGCGCCAGGCTGACCTCGCCCGGGCGGGCGATACCCGTGCCGCCGCCGATCATGCCGGCGTCCGAGACGGTATGGTGCGGAGCGCGGAAAGGCCGCTCGGCAAGCAGGCCCGCGCCCGGCGGCAGCACACCCGCTACGCTGTGCACCTGAGTGGTCTCCAGGGCCTCGGCGAAGGCCAGCGGCGGCAAGATGCCGGCCAGGCGCTTGGCCAGCATCGTCTTGCCCGATCCCGGCGGGCCGATCATCAGCACGTTGTGTCCGCCCGCCGCGGCCACTTCCAGGGCCCGCTTGGCGGCGGCCTGCCCCCGGACGTCGCGGAAGTCCGGCGGCACGGCCGGGCTCGGCGCCTGCGGCCGGCCGTTCGGCCGGGCGGGCGTGAACCGTTCGGGTTGGCCGGCCAGGGCCACAACCTCGGCCAGATGCCGGACCCCGTAAACCCGCACGCCCTCGACCACGGCCGCTTCGGCCGCGTTCTCCTCGGGCACGATCACTCCGGGAATGCCCTCCCGTCTGGCGCAAATGGCGATCGACAGCGCCCCGCGCACCGCGCGAACCGCGCCGTCCAGCGACAGCTCACCCACCAGCAGGTAGTCATCCATGCGCGGCGCCATCCCCATCGCACCCAGGATTCCCAGCGCCATGGGCAGATCGAAGCCCGCCCCCTCCTTGCGCAGGTTGGCCGGGGCCAGGTTGATCGTGACCGCCTTGCTCGGGTAGCTGAAGCCGGAGTTGGCCAGGGCCGACTTGATGCGCTCACGGCTCTCGCGCACCGCCGTGTCCGGCATGCCTACGGTGATGAAATCGCGCGCGCTGCCCGAGGGATACAGATCCACCTCCACGTCAATCAGGTGGGCCTCGATCCCGTAGACCGCCGCGCTGCGCGTCCGGAACAGAGCCATCCAGAGTCCGCTTCAGCCAATTGGTGCCCCTGGGCCGCCGTTCCTCTCACCCGAGGCGGCGCCGTGCGCCCTTGAGCCCCGCCCGCTCGCCCGCCTATGATTGGAGTGATCATGCCTACGGCGCCTGTGTCGCTCGTCCTGGGCCTCGCCGCCCAGATCAGCATCCAAGCCGGCAAACCGGTGATCGCCGGCCCGGGAGCTCAACCCGCCTCCCAACCTCCCGGTATGTTCCCCAGCTATTACATCCCGGCCGACTTCGAGCCCAGCGCCGATCCGGAGGCGCCGCCCTGGAAGGGCGTCGCCGGGGTCGTCGCCGAGCGCGACCAGTTCGGCCGCACGGTGCCCGGCCACCGCACCGAGATCCGCTCCCGCTGGACTGAGCGCAACCTGTACCTGCTGTTTATCTGTCCCTACCAGGAGCTGCACTTGAAACCCAGCCCCTCCACCGCCACGGAAACCAACCGGCTCTGGGAGTACGACGTGGCCGAAGCCTTCATCGGTTCGGATTTCCAGAACATCCGACGCTACAAGGAATTCGAGGTCTCGCCCCAGGGCGAATGGGTGGACCTCGACATAGATCGCGACCAGCCCAAGCCCGAGGGCGGCTGGCTGTGGAATTCAGGCTTCCAGGTCAAAGCGCGCCTGGACCCGAAAGCCAAGATCTGGTACGCCGAGATGCGCATCCCCTTCTCGAGCATTGACAGCCGCACGCCCCGCGAGGGTCTCGAGCTGCGCATCAATCTTTACCGGGCGCAAGGGCCGCCGCCCAACCGCAAGTTCATTTGCTGGCAGCCCACCGGCAACCGCTCCTTCCACACGCCGGAGGCCTTCGGGCGGCTGGTGCTGAAGAAATAACAGGCGCCCGCCGGGGGAGGCCCCGATGGAAGCCCGCAAGGCGCTGCGCATCTCGCACGTGGGTCTGCGTGGGGTGGTCGGGGCGGGCCTGACCGCTTCCCATGTGCTCGAGTTCGCCTCCGCCTTCGGCACTTTTCTGGAACCGGGCCGGCCCGTTCTGCTGGGGCGCGATCCCCGGGCCAGCGGGGTCATGATCCAGGAAGGCGTGGCGGCCGCGTTGATGGCCTGCGGCCACGACGTGATCGGCTTGGGCATCGTCTCCACGCCGGTCATCCAGCACGCCATCCGCCGGTGGGAGGCCGCCGGCGGCGTCTCCATCGGCGCCAGTCACAACGCGGCCGAATGGAACGCCTTGAAGTTCTTCGGCCCTCAGGGCGCCTACCTCTCCACGGCTGAAGCAGGCGAGCTGCTGGACATTTACCACCTGAAGAAATTCCGCTTCGTCGAATGGGACCGCGTCGGGCGCTTGCAGCGCCGCGACGACGCCATCGAGGCTTACCTGGACGAGCTGGCCCGGGTTTTCGATCTGGCCGCCCTGCGCCGCTTCAAGGTTGTGGTGGACTGCACCAACGGAACCTCCTCGCTCATCCTGCGCCGGATGCAGGAACGCTTCGGCCTGGATTTCGTGCTGATCAACGCCCAGATCGAGGGCGTCGCCTTCGCCCACGAGCCCTCGACCAACCAGCGCACCGTCGCCCTCCAGCTCGCCCCCCTGGTCCGGCCGGTGGGCGCCGACGCCGGCTTCCTGTTCGACGTGGATTCCGACCGGGTGGCCATGGCCACCGAGGAAGGCGCGGCGATCTCCGAGGAAATGGTGCTGCCCGTGCTGGCCGACTACCTGCTCGAACGAGGCCCCGGCAAGCTGGTCATCACCAACCTCTCCACCACCGCTTTGCTCGAGGAGGTGGCCGCCTGGCACGGCGGCAGGGTGGTGCGCGTGCCGGTGGGCCGGCAGGCGGCCGCCGACGCCCTGGCCGGCTTCCGGCCCGAACAGATCGCGGTGGCGGGCGAAGGAACCGGCGCCGTGATGATGCCCCAGTTCCGCTTCGTCTACGACGGCATCGCCGCCATGCTGGCCATCCTCTCCATGATGCGCGAGCGCGGGCGGCGGCTTTCGGAAATCCTGGCCCGCTATCCCCGCTACTCGATGCTGAAGGGCGCCGTGCCGCTGGTCTCCAACCGGGTGCCTGAGATGCTCATGGAGCTGCGCAAGCGCAATGCGGACGGGTCGGCCAACACGCTGGACGGGCTGCGGGTGGATTGGCCCGGCCGCTGGTTCCACGTGCGGGTCAGCCAGACCGAGCCCATCGTGCGCGTGATCGCCGAGCAGCGGGGCGATCCGCCCGAACGGCTTTTCGAAGCCCTGCTGGACTTCGTGCGGACCTACGCCTGAGGAAAAAGCCATGCCCCGGCGCGAACACCTGCTGAAGATCGGAGTTTCCGGCATCCGCGGCGTGGTGGGCGAGTTCCTCACCCCCGTGCTGGTGGGCTCCTTCGCCCAGGCCTTCGGGACCTATGTGGGCGGGGGCCGCGTGGTGCTCGGGCGGGATACGCGCCTGAGCGGCGAGATGCTCCAGCACGCCGCGACCTGCGGCCTGCTGGCGGCCGGCTGCGAAGTGATGGAGGTCGGGGTGCTGCCCACGCCCACCATCCAGGTCTATATCGGCTCGACCCGCGCTCGCGGCGGCCTGGCGGTGACCGCCTCCCACAACCCTCCCGAATACAACGCCCTGAAGATGTTCAACGCCCGGGGACTGTTCTTCAACCAATACGAACGCGCCGAGCTGCTGGACCTCTACCACCAGAGCGAATTCCGCCAGGCCGCCAACCAAGACATGCGGCGCTTGCTCGCCGACTACCAGACGCCGCCCCGGCTGCACATCGAGCGCATCCTGGCGCACGTGGACGCCGAGCGGATCCGGGCCCGGCGCTTCCGGGTGGCCCTGGACGCGGTCAACGGGGCCGGTTCGCGCCTGAGCTGCCGTTTCCTGGAGGAATCCCTGGGCTGCCGGTTGCACGCCATTTTCGTGGATCCTTGCCGACCTTTTCCGCGCCCGCCCGAGCCCCGGCCGGAGGCGCTGACCGAGCTGGTGGAGCTGGTGCGGCGGGAGGGCTGCCAGATCGGCTTCGCCCAGGACCCCGACGGCGACCGCCTGGCCGTGGTGGACGAGACCGGGCGGGTGCTGGACGGCGACGAGGTGCTGGGGCTGGCGGTGGAAGCCGTGCTGGAACGCGCGCCGGGCGACGTGGTGGTCAATCTCACCACTTCGGCGCTCATCGAGGAGCTGGCCCGGCGGCGCGGGCGCCAAGTCTATCGCACCCCGGTGGGCGAGGCCAACGTGGTTGAGACCCTTCTGGCCGTAGGGGCGGCGGTGGGCGGCGAGGGCTCCAACGGGGGAATCATCTTCCCGAGCGTGCATGCCTGCCGGGACAGCTACGTCGGCATGGCCCTGCTGCTGGAACGCATGGCGCGCAGCGGAGAACCGATTTCGGCCCTGGCCGCCCGGCTGCCCCGATACGTCCGCCGTTACGGGCGCGCTCCTTACGAGCACGGCCGGCTGGGCTCGCTCATGCAAGAGCTCGAGGAGGCTTTCCCGGGCGCGCAAGCGGACCGCTCCGACGGCCTCAAGCTCACTCTGCCCGAGGGCTGGATCCACCTGCGCGCCTCCAACACCGAGCCCGTGCTGCGCCTGGCGGCGGAAGCGCACAGCGAAGAAGAATTGGAGAAGCTCTGGGAGGGCCTGAGCCGGCGGCTGGGCGCTACGGCTTGCGCGGCTCGGGAAGAATAAAGAGAGTCTCCCCCTTGCGCACCCGCTTCTGTTGCTGGCGGATGTGCAGCTCCTGCTGAGTGGGGCTGCTGCGGAGCTGACGCAGGCGCTCGCGCCGAGCCTGGATTTCCTGCGCCAGCGCAGCGTTGCTTTGCTCCAGGCGGCGGATCTGCTTCCTCTGCTGCTGCCAGCGCGCCAGCTCGCCCGGCGCTCCCAGGGCGAAGAACAACGCCGCTCCCGCCGCCAGGAGCAACAACAGCTCCCGCCGCCCGCTTCGTCCGCCTTGTGACATCCTACATTCGTTTATAATCCTGTTTTGCCCGTTTGGGAAGAGGCATGACCGACAAAATCGTCGTGCTCAGCACTTGCTCCGGTCCCGAGGAGGCCGAAAGGATCGCCCGCCGTTTGCTCGAGCTGCGCCTGGCCGCCTGCGTCACCGTCCTGCCCGGGGCCCGCAGCTTCTATCGCTGGAAGGGCGCCCTGGAGGACTCCCCCGAGTGGGTCCTGCTGATCAAATCGCGGCGCGGCCTGTTCGAGCCCCTGCGCGCCGAGCTGGAGAAGGTCCATTCCTATGAGGTCCCCGAGGTGTTGGCCCTGAGCGTGGTGGACGGCGCGCCCGATTACCTGAACTGGCTGGAGACCGAGCTGGCGCAGGGGGAGCCGTGAGCACGGCCTCGGCCACGCTGAAGCCCACCCGCGCTCGCCACTGGGTGGTGGTGTTCGCCGTCACCCTGGCCGTGATCACCTACATTGACCGCGTCTGCATCTCGCAAGCCGCGCCGCTGATTCGCCGTGACCTGAGGCTTTCGCCCGTCGAGATGGGGACCGCCTTCGCCGCCTTCGCCTGGGCCTACGCTCTGTTCGAGATCCCCGGCGGCTGGCTGGGCGACTGGATGGGGCCGCGCAAGGTGTTGATGCGGATCGTCCTCTGGTGGTCGTTCTTCACGGCCGCCACCGGTTGGGTTTGGAACCTGCTCTCGCTGGTGGTGACGCGCTTCCTGTTCGGGGCGGGCGAAGCGGGCTGCTTTCCCAACCTGACCAAGGCCTTCACCACCTGGCTGCCGCAACACGAGCGGGTGCGCGCTCAGGGAATCATGTGGATGAGCGCCCGCTGGGGAGGGGCGTTCACGCCCCTGTTGGTGGTCTGGGTGCTCAATCACATGAGCTGGCGCCGGTCCTTCGAAGTCTTTGGGGCCGTCGGGGTGGTATGGGCGGTCTTCTTTTACCGCTGGTTCCGGGACAACCCGCGCCATCACCCCAGCGTGAACCAGGCCGAGCTGGCCTTGCTGGCCGGCGCCGAGCGGGCCGCCTCGGGCCACGGCGACGTGCCCTGGGGCACGCTGATCCGCTCCCGCACGGTGTGGATGCTCTGGGCGCAGTATTTCTGTGTTTCCTACCCCTGGTACTTTTACATCACCTGGCTGCCCAGCTACTTGCAGGAGTATCGCGGCCTGTCCCCGGCCGAGGCCGCCCGTCTGGCCATTTTCCCGCTGTTCTTCGGCGGCCTGGGTTGCATGTTCGGGGGCTTCATCGCGCCCTTCGTCACGCGCCGGACGGGCAGCGTGGCGACCGCGCGGCGCCGCATCGCTTACGCCGGAGCCCTGGGCGCCTGCCTGTTCCTGCTGCTGCACAGCGCGATCCGCGACCCCTTCTGGGCCATGGTTGCCATGGGAATGGCCAGCTTCGGCAACGACATCTTGATGCCGGGAAGCTGGGGCGCTTGCATGGACGTGGGCGGCAAGTACGCCGGAACGCTTTCCGGCTCGATGAACATGATGGGAAACTTCGCGGGCGGCTTGGCCCCCATCGTGCTCGGCTACGTGCTGCAACGCACCGGGAGCTGGATCGCCAACTTTTACATCATGGCCGGCATTTACCTGCTGGCCGCGCTCTCCTGGCGCTTCATTGACCCCGTCACGCCGCTCAAAGGCGCCGGCCTGGATGAATGAGCCGGCCGCGGGAACGGCCCGCCCGCTGCGCGCTCCCCAATGGCCGCTTCCTGACGCGGCGCGCCCCCGAAGCCGGTGGGCGGTAGAGGACTCGAACCTCTGGCCTTCTGCTTGTAAGCACCCCGCAGCCGGTCGAGCAAACGCCCGCTCGCGAGCCGAAAACCAAATCCG
>JBBIMA010000104.1:0-9500 GCA_037444625.1 Solibacteraceae bacterium | reverse complement strand
TCATGAAGAGGCAAGGCAAACCAGGGCCGGGCTCCCTGACCCGGCGCGTTCTGTTTCAGCAACTGGCCGGCGGCGCCCTGCTGCCGGCGGCCTCGGCCCGGATTGCAGCGGGTGAGGCGAAGCTTCCGGCGGAGCCCCTGATTTCGGTGTGGGAGCACTCGGCCAAGGTGGACATCGCCGGGATCGTCAAAGACGTCGGGTTCAACACCGTGTGGACCCACGACCGCCCTTACGACGGGGCGATGAAGCTGGAGGACACTTTGATGTACCGGCACTGGAACACGCCGGGCGTCAAGTACGTCATCGCCAAGATCGAAAGAGGCATTTGGGGCTGGACCTTCGAACAATCCATGCGCCATGCCGAGTGGATCGGGAGACTCTCGCTCGATCACCCCCAAATCATCGGCCTTTATCTCAACGACTTTTACGGCGAGATGGAGGACGTCGCCAAGGGAGGACACAGCGAGAAGGAGTTCCGGGAAATCATCGCCAAGGCCAAGTCCGTCAATCCGCGGCTGCCCATTTGGGTTCCCTGTTATCCTCCGCGCGAGCTGACCTATGCGTATGATTTCGACATTGACGCGGTTATCTTCAGCTTCTATAATACGAAGGTGCTCGGGTTCAAGGACAAGTTGCTCGAGGAGGCTTTGGCCAAGTTCGGCAAGATCCCGCTGATGGGCTCCATTTACCTGAGCGCCGGCAGCGAGCGCCGCTGGCTTACCGAAGAGGAATTCAAGGGGATGCTGGATTATTTCGTGGCAAAGATTAACGAAGGCAAATTGTGCGGCCTTCGGATCTTTCGAGTTCAAAGCCTCATAGACCGACCGGAATATGCGGCCTGGACCAAGGAGGCCCTCTCGAAGCTGAAGCGTTGAGGAGCGGTGCCACGTAATTGCCTGCACACGCCCCGGCAGGCGGGCGGGCGCATCACAGGATGGTGTTCCGATGTTACCAGGGAAGGGAGATTCGCAAATGGCTCAAGCAGGCAGCATCAATCGCCGCCGGTTCAGCGGCGGCGCCGCGGCGGGCCTGGCTTTCACGCTCGCCCCGAGGCATGTGCTGGGCGGACGGGGGTTCGTCGCCCCGAGTGACAAGATAACCCTGGCCTACATCGGCTGCGGCACTCAAGGGATTCGCGAGTTGCTGCGGCTGATCGCCAATCCGGAGGTGCAGATCATTGCGGTCTGCGATCCGGTCAAGGACGGCACGGACTACGTGGACTGGAGCAAGACCGGCATCCGTGACAGCGTGCGAAAAGTTCTTGAAGATCCGAACTGGGGAGCCGGTGTGACCGGGATCCGCGCCGGGCGCGATATGGCCAAGGAGATTATCGAGACTTATTACGCCAAGAGGAGGGCGGCGGAAAAGTTCAGGGGCGTCGCCGGCTACGCGGATTTTCGGGAGCTGCTGGAGAAGGAGAAGGATCTCGACGCCGTCAAGATCATGACGCCGGACCACCTTCACGCAACCATCGCCATTGCCGCGATGAGGAAGGGCAAACACGTGGTCATGCACAAACCTCTGGCCAACAGGGTCTCGGAGGTGAAACTGGTCGTGGAGACGGCTCGCCGGACGGGTGTCGCCACTCACTTGCTGGCCTGGAGGGGCCCGATCACTGCGGTAAGGGACATGATTCTGGACGGGGCCATCGGTACGCTGCGCGAGGTGCACAACTGGACCGACCGGCCGTTCTGGCCGCAGTACGACAGCATTCCGACCGAGAGACCGCCGGTTCCGGCCGGATTTGAGTGGGACCTGTGGCTGGGTCCCGCGCTTTATCGCCCCTATCATCCCCATTACACCCACGCTGTGTTTCGCGGCTGGTACGATTTCGGCGGGGGCAGCATCGCGGACATGGGCAATTACAGTCTGTGGCCGATTTTCATGGCGCTCGAGCTGCCCGTCCCTTACAGCATCGAAGCGCAATCGAGTTCCAGTGTGGAAATCAAAGATCAGGTGAGCTCGGTGAAGATGAACGACTTTGCGTTTCCCTACGCGAATCGAGTATGCTTCAAGTTCGCCGCTCACGGCCGCTGGCCCGCCCTGAAGCTCTATTGGTACGACGGAGGAATGCGGCCCTTTACGCCGGAGGAGTTGTCGGAGGACGGCAGGTCGCTTCCCGCCACCGGCACCCTGTTCGTGGGCGACAAGGGGGTCATCCTGAACAACGAGTTGATCCCGGCCAAGAAGATGCAAGAGTATCGTACGGCCAAGGGCCTCGCCCCGCCGGAAGCGGGGCGGGACCGCCGGGCGCGAGGAGGGGGCGGCGAAGCCGAGTGGCTCGGGGCGGTCAAGGGAGGGCCGGCCTCGGCGGGCAATTTTCTGAACGCCGCCAACTGCTCCGAGGCCATTGCGCTGGCAGGTGCGGCGATTCGTTACAGCCGGCGCGTGTTCAACGAAAACCGTTGCGCACCGGCGCTGCTGTGGGATTCGGCGGCCATGAGGTTCACCAACGCCCCGGACGCCGATCCCTACCTGACGCGCGAGTACCGTGACGGATGGAAGTTGACGAGTGCTTGAATGAGGAGCCGGAAATGTCCGTAATTTCCAGAAGAACGTTTGTGCGGAAATCCGCGGCGGATGCCGCCGTCGCCGGCCTGCTATCCGCCCTTCCGCGCCACTTGCGCGCCGCGCCGCTGGGCTTGCCGATCGGGTCCCAGACGTATCCGCATCGGCAGAGGATCAAGGATGGCGATTTCGCGGGCCTCTGCCGCGACCTGGCCTCGTTGGGCGTCGGTGCGGTCGAATTGTGCTCCCCGGCCTACGCCGAATTCGCCGGGCTGGCGGACGGCAAGCAGACCCGGAAGATCCTCGAGGATCACGGGCTGAAGGCACCGAGCGCTCACTTCACGCTGGAGGAGCTTCGATCCAGGTTGCCCCAGGCGATCGCCTGGGCCCGGGACATCGGCATGACCCAGATGGGCACGGCGACCCTCAGCGGGCGTGTAGAAGGGGGCGTCACCACCATGGAGACCGTCAAGCGGGCGGCTGAGGAGTACAACCGGATCGCAGAGGCGGTGGCCAAAGCCGGCATGCAGGCCTTTCTGCACAACGAAAGGTTCGAGAACTCCAAGGTGGACGGACGGCTGACTTACGAGGTCCTGCTGGAACTGCTCGATCCGAAACTGGTGATGATGCAATTCCAGATGTCCTCGGTGAGGGTGATCGGAGACGCGGTCGCCTGGTTCACCAAGTATCCGGGGCGGTTCGTCTCCCTTCACTTACAGGGGGTGGACCTGAACGCCCCGCCGCCGGGCCCGGGACAGGGGGCGCGCGGCGCGCGTCCGCCCGGTGTGGCCGTGGGAAAGGACAGCCTGGACTGGCCCCGGATCTTCACGGCCGCCAAGACGGGCGGAGTGAAGAACTACTTCGTCGAGCAGAGCTGGGATCTCACGGTGCAGAGCGTCGCCTATTTGAAAACCTTGAAGGTCTGACGAGCGCCCGGCGTCCGCCCCGGCTATCATGAAGCTTATGCGCTGCGTGTCCTGGTTTCTGTGCGCCTCCTCTCTGTCGCTCGCTCAATGGATTTCCCAGCCTCCGCCCGTCGAAGCACGCCGGTTCGCCATTATGGCCTGGGGCGGCTCGCCCTCGGACCCCGAGCAGCTCGCCCTGATGAAGCAGGCCGGCCTGAACATCTCCGGCTTCTGCCGGGTGGAGGATCTCGAGAAGGTGCGCGCCGCGGGCCTGTCCTGCTTCGTCTCGGACCGGCGCGCCAACGGCTACGACTGGGAGAAGCTGCCGCCCGAAAGCGAAATCCGGCGCAACGTGGCCGAGCTGGCCCGGGAGATCGCCGACAACCCGGCTGCGCTGGGCTTTTACCTGAGGGACGAGCCTCACGCCTCGCTGATGCCCGGCCTGGGCCGGGTGGCCGCCCTGCTGGCCGAAGCCCTGCCCGGCCGCTGGCCCTACGTGAATCTGTTTCCCTACCGGGTCAGTCCGGAGCGGCTGGGCGCGCCCGGTTACGAAGCCTACGTCCGTATGCTGGCCGACGTCGTCAAGCAGCCGTTCCTAAGTTACGACAATTACTCCCTGGTCGGCGGCGAGATGCTGGACTATTTCTATACGAATCTGGAGATCATCCGGCGCCTGTCGCTTGAGACCGGCAAGCCCTTCTGGAATTGCGTACTGGCCAACGCCCATTTCAATTACATGGAGCCTTCCGACGCCACCTTTCACTTACAGGCTTACGCCACGATGGCTTACGGCGGCCGCGGCATCCAGTATTTCACTTACTTCACGCCGCCCATCGGGAACTATCGCCTGGGCGCGGTGGACCAGTTCGGCCACCGCACGCGCACCTGGGAGATGCTGCGGCGGATCAATCTCCAGATCCACGCCCTGGCGCCGGTGCTCATCCGGCTGCGTTCGACCGGCGTCTACCACTATCCCGATGTCCCCGACCAGGGGCGGCCTCTGGCCGAGAGCCGCCTGGTGGCGGCGGTTGAGATGACGCAGCGCTACGTGCGCCCGCCGGTCATGGGGCGCTTCTTGGTGGGCGAATTCGAGGACCCGGAAGGCCGCCCTTACCTGATGCTGGTCAACAAGGACCTGAATCATTCCTTCCAGTTTCGCCTGCGGACCAAGCCGGAAGGCCGCAAGCTGCTGCGGGTCTCGCCCTACTCGGGCCGCGAGGAGCCCTTCGGCCGCGAGATGGACTGGCTGGCCCCGGGGGCGGGCGTGCTGCTGCGGCTGGAATGAAGCCGCGTCCGGTTCAAATCCGGCGGAAGCCCTTCAGGATGTCCCGCATCGAGTAGCGCAGCGCGGTGGGCCGCCCGTGCGGGCAGCTCATGGGGCATTCGGTCGCGGCCAGCGCCCTGAGCAGCCATTGCATACGCCGCTCGTCCAGTGGGGTGTTGACCTTGATCGCCGCCCGGCAGGCTAGCGACGCGGCGATCACCCGGCGCAGGTCCTCGAGCGTCATGCGCCGCAGCTCGCGCTCGGGGACCTCCAGGATCTCCAGCAGCGCTTTCTCCAGGTCGCCGGCTGCGATGCCGGCCGGGGCGGCCTTGACCGCCAGCGTGCGCGGGCCGAAGGGCTCCAGCTCGAAGCCGGCCGCCTCCAGTTCGCCCGCGATGCGCTGATATTCGATTTCCTGCGCCGCCGTCAGGGGCACGACCAGAGGGACCAGCAGCCGCTGGGTTTCCGGACCTCCCTCCGCGCTCCGGCGCAGGAGCCGCTCGAACAGGACGCGCTCGTGGGCCACGTGCTGGTCCACGATCCAGAGGCCGTCGCGCCCGGCGGCGATGATGAAGCTGTCCTGGATCTGCCCCAGGGGCCGCAAGTCGGCCAGGGCCGACATCGAGGCGGGCGGCTCGGGCGGCCATTCCTCGCCCAAGGCGCCGTGGGTCTCCGGAACGGGCAGTTTCCAGGCCCCCGGCTCGCGCGCGGGACCGAAGGAAAGCTCCGGGCCGCTGAAGTCCAGCCGGGGCGGCGGCGCCGAGGCGGGCGCGGCCTCGGGCGGCGCGCTGCCCCCTTCGGGCCAGGCCTGCTCCTCGAGCCGCTGGGAGAACTCCGAGTAGGGCAGGGTGGCGGCCGGCTGCGGCTGGGCGGGCGCGGGAATCGAAGAGACCGGACGGGACTCGATGAGCGCCTCTCGCACGGCGTCGCGCACCAGGTCGTGGACGAACTGGGCGTGGCGGAAGCGAACTTCAGTCTTGGCGGGGTGCACGTTCACGTCCACCTCCCGGCAGTCGCACTCCAGCAGCAGCAGCGCGAAGGGAAAAGCGCTGGGCGGGATCACGTTGCGATAGGCGGCCAGCAGGGCGTGCAGCAGCAGGCGGTCGCGGATGAAGCGGCGGTTGACGAACAGGAAAATCGAGTTGCGATTCATCCGCTGGAACTGAGGGCGCGAAACGAAGCCGCGCAGCCGATACACCGCGGTCTCGGGCGCGGGCGGCGGCTCCAGGGGCCGGGCGGCGGGCGGACGCTGCGGGGCAGGCAGGCTGAGCTCGCGCTCGCGCACGCCCAAGTCCAGCAGCTCCTCCAGGGTCTGGCTGCCGAAAACCTGATAGATGCGGTCGCGCAGGCGCTCGACCGGGGTGACGTGGAGAAGCTCCTTGGATTCGTGCCGCAGCAAGAAGCTCTTGTCCGGGTGGGCCAGGCAGTAGTGCGTCACCAGCGAGGCGATGTGGGCCAGCTCAGTTTGTTCGGAACGAAGGAATTTCCGGCGGGCCGGCATGTTGTAGAACAGGTCGCGAACGGTCACCGAGGTGCCCGGGGGCAGGGCGGCTTCGTCGGCTCGCAGGATCTTGCCCCCGGCGATCTCGATCCGCGTGCCCACCGCTTCCTCCCGGGCCCGCGTCTCGAGGGTAAGCCGGGAGACCGCCGCGATCGAGGGCAGCGCTTCGCCCCGGAAGCCGAGCGTGGCGATGGCCGCCAGGTCTCGGGCCTCGCGCAGCTTGCTGGTGGCGTGGCGTTCGAAGGCCAGCAGGGCGTCATCCCGGCCCATGCCGCAGCCGTCGTCGGCCACCCGGATCAGGCGCCGGCCGCCGGCCGCGGTCTCGATGCGCAGCTCGCGGGCTTCCGCATCGAGCGCGTTCTCGAGCAACTCCTTGACCACCGAGGCGGGACGCTCGACCACCTCTCCGGCGGCGATCTTGTTGGCCACCTCGTCGGAAAGGATGCGGATCCGGCCCATCCTCCTTATTGGACCACGACCCGCCCGGAGGGGCCGCCCCTCAGAAGCCGTTCACCACGATGCCCCGTTCGTCGAGCAACTCGCCGGTGACGCGCAGCAGATTGAGCAGGGCCCGCTGATAGGCGATGGTCTGCGTCACCAGCGTGGCCTGCGCGTTGGTCAGACGGGTTTGAGCCTCCAGGACGAAGTACAGGATGCTGACGCCCAGGTCGTAACGCTTCTGCTCGGCTTCGAAGTCCTTCTGGGCGAACTCCAGGGCCACGCGCGCCTGCTCGACGCCTGCTTTGGCCGATTCGACCTGGTTGGCGGCGTTGAGCACCTCCAGGCGGATCTGCTGCTCGATGTTGCGCGCCTGCAAGGCGTCGGATTTCTTGCGTACCAGCGCGTCGGCCAGGTCGGCCTGAGCCGCCCGATCGCGCAAGGGCAGGGTCAAGGTGAGGCCGAAGCGGTACGTGGGCAGGCCGAAGCCGAACAGTTGGTCCAGCGCGTCCCCGAAGCCCCCCGGCACGGTGCGCACGATCTGGGACTGCCCGAACACGTTGGCCCGTTCGTAGAACCAGCCGCCGCGCCCGCGGGCGCTGTACTCGCCGGTGAGTCGCAAATCGGGCTTGAGCCGGTTGGAGGCCGAGCGGATGTTCAAGTCGTCAATGTCCAGGGACTGCAACGTGGATTTCAGATCCGGGCGCTTGGCCAGGGCGCGCTCGACCAGCGCCTCGCGGTCCAGCGGCTTGCGGTCCATCACCGGGGCGACGGTCTCGGTCAGCACGATGGGCAACTTGCGGATCTCCGGGTCCAGGTCGGCGCCCATCTGGCGGCGCAGGGCGTCCTCCCGCTGGGCCAACTGGTAGCGGAACTGGGTCACCTGGATCTCCGCCGTGGCGTATTCCTGTTGGGGGCGGTAAATCTCCAGGGGCGACAGGGCGCCCAGCTCCAGCTCGCGCTGGGAGCGCTTGAGTGCGGCCTCGCGCAGCTTGAGGAACTCCTCTTGCACGCGCAGGCGCTCGCGCGATTCGATCACGTTCCAGTAAGCCAGCTCGGCCTGTTCGATCAGGCGCATCAACTGATTGCGCAGTTCGTACTCGCTGCGGCGCAACTGGCTGCGCGCCACCATGATGGGCAGGCGCACCAGGGCGGGGCTGCGATCGCGCAGCAGCGGCTGGGTGAAGCCGAAGGTGAGGGTCGCGTTCAGGGCGGGGTTGAAGGTGGAGAACTGGTCGTTGGAGGCGGCTTTGGTCCCGTTGAACCCCACGTTGAAGCTCGTGCCGCTCTCCAACCGCTGGGTGTAGCGGAAGTCGGCCACCTGGTTGAGCTGGCTGAGCAAGGCGGCGCCCTGGAGAGCGCTGGTGGTGGCGCTGCGGCTGCGCGTGTTGTTGAAGCTGGCGCTGAGCGAGGGATCGAAGCTGCCGAAGGCGCGCAGGATGGCGTTGCGCGGAGTCTCTAGAGTCAGGCGCTGGATCTGGATCTCGGTGTTGTTGGCCATCACCAGCTCCAGATAGTGCCGCAGAGAGAGCTCCAGCGCTCCGTTGACGATGAAATCCTCGAAGCGCACGGGCGGCCTCAGCTCCACCCGCGCCTGGGGCTTGGCGAAATGATCGCGGAAATAAGACGGCGTGGGAAAGACCGGCGCCACGAAGCTCTGCGCCGGCAGCAGCCCGGCCGACAACAGAACAGCAATCACAGCTTGGATTCTCATATGCAAACTCCGCCACCGGGACCCGGCCCGGTCAATTACTCATAACGGATCGCCTCGATGGGGTCCAGCTTGGCGGCCTGCACAGCCGGATAAATGCCGAACAGCAGGCCGATGGCCACCGAAACTCCGAAGGCCACTGCGATCGAGATGAAGGTGACCACCGTGGACCAGCCTGCCGCGGCCGCGATCACCCGGGACAGCCCGAAGCCGAAGGCGATCCCGATCAGCCCGCCCACGATCGAGATCAGAACCGCCTCGGTCAGGAACTGCCGGATGATGTCGCTCTGCTTGGCGCCGATGGCCCGCCGGATGCCGATCTCGCGCGTCCGCTCCAGCACGGTGGCCAGCATGATGTTCATGATGCCGATGCCGCCCACCAGCAGGGAGATGCCCGCGATGCAGATCATCACCACGCTGAAAATGAACTGCGTGCGGCGGCGTTGTTCCAGCAGGTGGGCGGGCACTACGACGGTGAAATCGCCCGCGTCCTTGTGGGTGGCGGCCAGGATGGCCCGCACCACGTTGGCGGTCTCGATGGAGTCCGTGCCCGGCGTCACCTTGATGTAAATACCGTCTATCTCGTCCTTCAGGTAGCTGTTGCTATCCTCGAAGCGCCGCATCACGGTGTTCAGGGGGGCGATGACCAGGTTGTTGCGGTTGACCACCTCCAGCCCTTCGACCTCGGACTCGGCCGCCGCCTGCTGCGAGAGCACCCCGATCACCTGCAACCAGACGTCGTTGATCTTGACGTGCTTGCCCACCGCGTCCTCATAGCCCAGCAGGTTGACCTTGGCCGATTCGCCCAGCACGCAGACCGGGGCCGAACGCAGGTTCTCCTCCTCGTTGAAGAACCGCCCGGAGACCATCTTCAGGCTGTTGATCTGCTCGTAGTTGGGCAGCACGCCGATCAGCAGCGGCATCTCCTGGCTGGTCTTGGGCAGCACCCGGGTGGGCTTGAAGCGCTTGCGCGGGGTGGCCGCCTCCAGGCCCTGCACGTTCTCCATGATGGCCCGGAAATCCCGAAAGGTCAGCCCGGGCGAGATCGCCCGCCGGGCCTGAAGCTCGTTGCGATCCACCGCCTCCTTGGCCTCGATGATGATGTTGTTGACCCCCAGCAGGTCTATGTAACTCATCATCTCCTTCTGCGCCCCGGCCGTGATGGACAGCATG
>JBBIMA010000103.1:0-9852 GCA_037444625.1 Solibacteraceae bacterium | reverse complement strand
TTAGGGCAGGTGCGGAGTCGCTTGGACCCCAACTTCATCGCAGCCGGCTGCGCCGCTCTGCGCCAGCTCGTCGAATGGCTGGATTGCGAACTCAAGAGCGCTGCCGCTCGGGCGAGCACCGCCCGCCAGAGCCGGCGGGGACCCCGGCCCGACATCGCCCACTATCTGGATTCCCTGAGCGAGCACGGTCCCAGCAGTAGTTAGACCTGCGCGGGAATTCCTGCCATCTCCTGCAACTGCTGAAACTCCTGCTGCGACAAGCGGCGGCCAATGCCTCCGAGTAGGTTCAACCACGTAACGGCGGGGCTTGCCCGGGAATTGCGGCCACCGGACAATGAAAGCGACGGCGCCTGATAACCTGGTCTGCAACCTGCTCGCAACGCCCGATCCGCCCCTGCCCGTACTGGGGCGGATAGTTCGAGTGCCTGTCCTGATCGACGGCCGCCTCGTTCACCAGCCCGGCTTCGATGCGGACAGCGGCATCCTCTACGCCCCGGCCAGCGAGTTGCTCGCCCCCCCTGCGACGAGGCGGAATGGCGCCGCACCATTCACGCCGCGGCATGCTCGGGCGAGAGCGTCCTGTTTATTGATAACTTCGCCCCGCACCGGGTCGTGGATTCGGCCACACTGGCTGCGGTGACCACCAGCAGCACGATCGCCGACCGCGTCATCGGCACCTCCCAACTGCTCGCCGCCTCGGTCGAGGCCATCCTGGTGCTGTGCGGCAACACCATTCGGCTTTCCGACGAGCTGGCCCGCCGCGCGGTGTGGATTCACCTCGATGCTGGCCCCGATCCCACCTCCCGCCGCGCCTTCCGCTACCCCGACCTGCGGAAGACACCAGAGAGCGAGTGGGAGGGCATCACTTGGTGCGTCACTGATCCCAACCTAGATCAGGCCGTGGAGGCGAAAGCCGATCGGTCGGCTCGGGCCGACGGCACCAGTTGCCTGCCTGGCGAGCACGGCAGCCGGTGGGCTGAGTCAAGTCAATGCGGCTCCTAGCGCGAGACGACCAGCCCCGATGCCGCTCTCGCTCCGGCTTGCGTCGCGGCCCGATTTCTGGTATCGAAAAGCCGATGGATCCCGAGCGGCTGGCTGCCGCGCTCAGAGCGCAGGCCGACGTGCTGGCCGGGTTCGAGCGCTGTCGTTTCGCTGCCGAAGAAGACTTCTGGCACCAGGTCTCAAGCACCATCAACGAGGCCCGCGCGTGGCTGGCTGAGATGGCGGGCCGCAGCCCGGAAATCCAAGGTCTGCTCGAGGTGGCCCTGAAGCTGTCCCTGGGCAGCAACTGGCAGGCGGCGGATTTGATGGGCTTGGCGGACGTGGTGGAGCGGGCTGCTCAGCTGGCCACTCAGGCCCCAAGCGAGCCGCCCAGGATTTCCCCCGACGCCGTCCTCACTCTGCGCGAGGCGGCTGCCCTGCTGAGGATCCCCTATCATCGCGCCGCCGAGCTGGACCGCCGCGGCTGGCTGCCCCACTTCCGCTTGGGCCGCCAGGTGCGGATCTCGGGGGCGGAGCTGTTGGCGTTCATGCAAAGTGGAGGGGAGAAGAGCTGATGGCCGGACAGATCATTGCCCGTGGCAAGAACCGCTGGCTGGTGAGGATCTATCTGGGACGCGACAGCCAAGGCAAGCGCCAGTACCTCAATCAGACCGTTCATGGGACCAAGAAAGAGGCCCAAGCGTGGTTGAATCGTAAGCTGACCGAACGCGACACGGGCGTGGCGCTGAAGCCGGCCCAGGGCACGGTGGGCGAGTATCTGCGCAGCTGGCTGGAGACTGCGGCGGCCAAGCGGGTGCGCCCCAAGACGTTTGCGGGCTACCAGTGGCTGCTTGAGAAGTACGTGATCCCGGCTGTGGTGACTCGTCCGCTGTCGAAGGTGACCTCGCTTGAGCTGCAGGAGTTGTTCGATTCGCTCGCCGGATCTCTGTCACCGCGCACGCTCGAGTATTTGCGGATGATTGTGCGCCAAGGTTTCCGGCAGGCGGTGAAATGGCGCCTGCTGACCTTTGATCCGACGGACGGTGTTCAGATTCCGAGGCGAGTGCGCCCGGAGATGAGAGCCCTCACTGCGGAAGAGGCGCGGCGGTTGTTGGCCGCGGCCCGCGAGACCCGGTACGCCACGCTGTTCGAGCTGGCCCTGACGACCGGGCTGCGGCCCTCGGAGTACTGTGCTCTGAAATGGGAAGACGTGGACTTCCAGCGGGGGACCATTACGGTGCGGCGCAGTCTGGATTGGCAGCCGGGCGGCGGCTGGCGGTTGGACGAACCCAAGACGCCGCATAGCCGACGAGTGATCAAGTTGCCGCCTTGGTTGGTGACCGCGCTGGCCGCGCACAAGCTTCGACAGGATTTTGAGCGGGAGGCGGCGGGCGAGAAATGCCAAGACCATGGGTTCGTCTTTACGACACAGAATGGCTCGCCCGTAGATCGGCAGCATCTGGGGCAGCGGGTCTTGCGACGCCTGCTGAAGCAGGCTGGGTTGCCCATGATCCGGCTCTACGATCTGCGCCATACGGCGGCGACGCTGGCGCTGTCGGCGGGCGTTCCAGTCAAGGTGGTCAGTGAAATGCTCGGGCATGCGAACGTGGCGCTGACGCTGAATGTTTACGCCCATGTCTTGCCGCACATGCAGGAGGAGGCGGCCCAGCGCATGGAGGCGCTTCTGGGTCCCAGAGGTGAGGGCGGGGAAGCGGACACCGCTCAGCGGCACACAATAGGCACACAACGACCGAGTTGACCGCGGCGTCTCTGCGGCTCACTAATTGAAAGGACTGGTGGGCGGTAGAGGACTCGAACCTCTGGCCTTCTGCTTGTAAGGCAGACGCTCTAACCGGCTGAGCTAACCGCCCTCCTGTACGTAAAGCCGGCGCCGCCCGCGCACCGCCGGCTGTGCCTGACCCATCATATAACAGGCCGGCGCCGGCCCACCCGCGGCCCAGCCTCAATCCGGAACGCCATCTTGAAACAGCCTGTTCGGCCTTGGTGCAGCCGCGCCGGCAGCCGCGGCCGGGGTCTGGACGCCCTCCGCCACGAGGCTCGGCAAGTGGCTGTCCGGGCTAGGGGAAACGCCCGCCCGCCTCTAGGAACAACGCCCGATGGGAATTCGAAGCTCTTGGAGGCACGCTTGCTATTGCGTCTGCCCGAATGCGGAACTCGAACTCAGCCACGCCCAGCAACGGAACCCAGCGAGCGGTCCGCTCCCGGCACTCTGCGTCCCAGGAGGCCCAAGCCCGGCGGGACCGCGTCATCCTCGAGCATCTTCCCCTGGTGAGGGCCATCGCCGTCCGAGTGCATGAGAACCTTCCGGTGCATGTCGAGCTGGACGACTTGATCCACGCCGGCATCCTCGGCCTGTTCGACGCCGTGGCCAAGTACAACCCTGAGAAGAAGGTGGCCTTCTCCAGCTACGCCAAGCACCGCATCAAAGGCGCCATTCTGGACAGCCTGCGCCAGCTGGATTGGGCCTCGCGCGATATGCGGCGCCGCCACAAGCAATTGGAAGCGGTCACGCGCGATCTGGCCGCCATCCTGCAACGCAACCCCACCGAGTCGGAGATCGCCGCCCGCATGGGCGTGGACGTGGAACGCTGGCGCCACATGATGGCCGGTTTGCAGCATGTCGGGCTGGTCTCGGTCTCCTCCCGCCGCGAGGGCGACGAGTTGCCTCCGCCCGACGTGCCCGCCCGCCCGGAAACCCAGCCCGATCGCCTCTGCGCGCAAAGCGAACTGCGCCAGGCCCTGGCCCGCGCCATTCAGACCCTGCCCGAACGCTATCGCAAAGTGGTCGTACTCTACTACCGCAACGACCTCACCATGAAGGAAATCGGCGGGATGCTGGGCATCAACGAGAGCCGCGTCTCGCAGATTCACAAGTCCGCCCTGGCCAAAATGGCCGTCGCCCTGGAATCCGCCGGCCTCCGCCCGGCCCATTTCCTGGCCTCCTGAGTCGGGCGGGGCGCGCCAAGTTCTCGTCGCCCGGCGGCGAAAAACTGGCGGAAACGGCCTCCCAGGCCGCCCCCCTCAGAACACGCCGCCCTCCAGAATCCGGTCCACCCGCCGGCTGACCTCTTTGAGATAGTCCAGATCCCCGCCGGGCAGCTCCACCGTGGCCGTCCCCCGGTAGCCGATCTCGCCCAGCGCCTTGTAGACTTCCGGCCAGTTCACGTCTCCTTCGCCCAGCGCCACGAACTCCGCCAGGCGGTTGCGGAATCGGAAGTCCTTCAGGTGGACGCGCACGATCCGCCGGCCCAGCGTCCGTATCCAATCCTGCGGGAAGCCCGTCAGGACCACGTTGCCCACGTCGAAATAGGCTCGCACCCAGGGGCTGTTGAACTGGTCCACATACTGGGCGAACTCCAGCGGGCTGAGCAAGAACTTATTCCACACGTTCTCGACCGCAATCCTCACCCGGTGCTTTTCCGCCAGCGGGATCAGTTGCCGGATCTGGCGCTCCGAGCGCTGCCAGGCTTCCCGGTAGCCGGTCTGGGCGTTGACCACCGCGGGCACCAGCAGCACCACGTCCGCGCCCCAGTAGCGCGCGTTCTCCAGGCTGGTCTCCATCCCCTTCATGCTCCGGGCCACGACTTCGGGATCGCTCGAGGACAACGGGAATTTCCAGTGCGCCTGGTTCATCACCGAGTGAATGCGCAGTCCGGCCGCCTCGGCCGCCTTCTTGATCTCCTCCGCCTCCGCCGCGCTTTCCACCGTGCCGCATTCCAGCTCCTCGAAGCCCGCCTCGCGCGCCAGCCGGCAGCGCTCGGCGTAACTCAGATTCCTGGGCAACATCCCGAGCAACACGCCCTTGCGGATGGGAAGACGCGCTGCGGCCGGTGCCCCCACGCCGGAGGCCGCACTCGCCAGAAAGATTCGTCTGTTCATCGCCTCGCTCCTTCCAGCCGGTCTTGATCCCGACCCCGCCCTGCCCCAAGCGGAGGGCGCCCCGGGAAGCGACCGCTGCCGCCGGGCCCCTGGGGCAACTGCAGCCCTCGAGAGCAGCTCGGGCCGCTGGGCATGGCTTGATTGTACACCGCCCTCGGCGAGCGATTCCCGGCCCCGGGCGCTCTCCGCCGATCGGCCGGCGGCGGAGCAGGCCCCACCCTGGCGCAGCCGGCCCGCCCTCCGCGGCCGACGGCGAGCCCGCCCCTCAGCCGAGCGCCGGGATCTTAATGATCTTCTTTTGAATGGCGTATTGCACAAGCTGGGCCTTGTTGTGAATGTCCAGCTTGCGCATCAGGTTGAACTTGTGCGCCTCCACCGTCTTGACGCTGAGGTTCAACTGGCAGGCGATTTCTTTGACCGAATTGCCTTCGGCCAGCAGCTTAAGGATCTCCTTCTCGCGCGCGGTCAGAGTGGCGAAGCGCGGCACCCGGCTGGCGGACCGCAAGCGCGTGCGAAAATCGTCCACCAGTTGGGAAAGCATGCGCGGACTCAAGTAGCTGCCGCCCCGACAGACATCGCGGATGGCGGCCAGGCACTGGGCGGCAGGGGTATCCTTGAGCACGTACCCGCTGGCGCCCACCTCCATGCCTTCGACCAGGTAGTCCTCGTCGTCGTACATGGTGAGCATCAGGACCTTGGTCTCGGGCCGGTTCTTCTTGATCTGGCGGGTGGCTTCGAAGCTGGAAAAACCGGCCATCCCGATGTCCATGAGCACCACGTCGGGACGTAGCTCGGCCGCTTTGTTGATGGCTTCGGCTCCGTCGCCCGCTTCCCCGACAACTTCCATGTCGGGCTCCGCCGAAATCAGGGTCTTCATGCCCTGGCGGAACAGCGTGTGGTCGTCCACCAACAGGATGCGGATCTTAGGCATTGAGATTCTCGCCTCTCCGGCCCCACGCCGGCTGTGCGGACGGCAGGGACTGGTCCGACCCTCCGCCCGAGCGCTCTCCAGCCGGGGGACCTTCCGGCATCGGCAGTTCGATGCTGATGCGAGTGCCTCGGCCGGGCGCGCTTTCGATCTGGATGCGTCCGCCTAGCAAAGCCACCCGCTCCCGGATCCCGGCCAGGCCGAAACCTTCGGTTTGGGCCAGCGCTTTGGGCACCTGAAAACCTACTCCGTCATCTGCTACATCCAATCTCAGGCAGTTATCGTCAGCTCGCAAGAAGAGGTTTAGGTGGGCGGCCGAGGAATGCCGTCCGGCGTTGTTCAAACACTCCTGCACGATCCGGTACACTACCCGCTCCAGCCGCTTGGGGATCCCCCGGCCCAGCTCCAGTCGTAGCCGGGTTCGCATCCCCTTCACCCGCCGGAACCGCCTCACCAGGCGCCGCAGCGCCGCCGCCAGCCCCAACTGCTCCAGCAGCGCCGGGCTCAGGTCCGCCACCAGCCTGCGCAATTCCTCGATCGTCCGCTCCAACAGCCGCCGCCCTTCGGCCAACTCCGCGCGCAGCGCCGGTGCCGCCCGCGCCTTCTGCTCCAGCATCTCCAGTTGCAGCCGCAGGCAGAGCAGCGACTGGCCCGCTTCATCGTGCAACTCACGGCTGATGCGCCGGCGTTCCATCTCCTCCACGTGGACCATGTGCTCGGCCAGCCGCCGGATCTCCCGCTCCCGCCGGGCCAGCTCTTCGTGGAGGCGCGCCTTCTCGGAGGCCTCCAGAATGCGCTCCCCGGCCGCCGCCAGCAGCCGCAGCTCGCGCGGCAGCCACTCGTACCGCTTTCGAAACCCCAGTTGAAGCACCCCCTCCAGACGGCCCTTCCTGCGCAAGGGAACCGACCAGCAGCAGGCCAGTCCGGTGCTGCCCGCGGTCTCGGCCGGCACCGCCACCACCGCCCGCAATCCTTCCAGATAGCGCGGCCGCGCCAGACGCCGCTCCAGCCGGGCATCCAGTCGCAGCTTTCGCTCGGCGTTCGGACCCGGCCAGACGCCGGCTTGAACCCATTCCTCCGAGTCCGGCCCGCGCAGCCAAAGCCAACCGGCGTCGGCCCGCGAGTAGCCGGCCAGGATCTCCAGGCATCGCCCGATCAGCTCGGTATGACTGCGGGCCGCCAGCTCCGCCTGGAACAGGGCGTGAAGGGCGGCCGCCTCAGCCTCGCGGACCCGGTAAAAGGCGTGGTTGAGCCTCAGCAGGGTGGCGAAGTCAAGCTGCCGCCGCGCCCAGCGCAGCTCGGGAGCTTCCTCCGGCCGGCTGCGCTCCAGGCAGGCGTCGGCCTGCCGCCCCACCCGCGCCAGCTCTTTCACAATGGCCGCCGGCGCCAGATCCAGCTTGGCCAGCCGCCCGCCGTGATAGTCTACTTGCTCGAAGAAGGCCGCCAGGGGCCGCCCCTCAGCCAGCAGCCGGGCGGCGGAGAGGCAGGTCACGGCGTTCAGGGCCTTGCATTGCTTGGCCTTGTAGCCGCGCCGCCGCAGCTCGCGCTCCAGTCGCGCTTCCAGCCTCGCCCGTTGCGGGCCCAGGACCTCAGCCAGCCGCGCCAGCCGGGCTTGCAGACGGCGGCTGAGCATCCGGGCGGCAGCGGCCAGCGTCAGCGGCTTTGACTGGGCCACTGCCCCATTTATCGGGCTGCTCGGGCATTCCCTTTAGGATCACGCCGCCGGCGCGGGCCGACGCCCCTCCTTCGTCGCCCGGCCCCGGAGCCGGCCGGGCCGCCTCAGGGGTTGCCGGTTCCCTGGATGACGACCGTGCGGACGAGTTCGCCCACCTGGATGCGGAAGGCGTTCCGCCCGGCCTGCGGCCCCAGGCGCACGCTGACCGCAAAGACCCCGGGGTATTCGCTGTCTATTAGGGACACTTCGGTGACCTCGCCGTCGCCGGCCGTCACGCTCACTTCCGGCTTCAGCTCGCGCACGGGCACGCCTGTGGAGTCCGTCACTCGGAAATAAATCGCGCGGCGCAGCGAGGTCCCCGCCGCCCCCTCCGTCCGCGCGTTCAGCACGGTCAGATAGGCCGGCGCCCCTGTGGGCACGGCGTACCAATAAGGAACCCGCATCTCCACCGGCGAACGAGTCCCCCGGATTCGCAAGAACCCCTGGTACTCCCCGGGCTCCAGGGCCGTAGCCGCCCACTGCACGCTGATGCTGGCTGAGGCGCCGGGCTCCAGCTCGATCGTGTTCGCCGACAGGCTCGGGGCCGGCCCCTCTCCGATCGGCGCCGCCGAGATCGTGAACATGTCCGGCGCCGAGTCCAGGTTGGTCAACCGGAGCTGCCGCGTGAGTTCGAACGTCCCGCCGCCGCTGCCAAAGCTCAGCGAGGTCGGGTAGGCGGCCAGAGTTCCCGCCAGCGCCGCGGCCAGATCCAGCCGCCCGGCGCCCACGCGCTGCACCGGTCCCGGCTGCTCCGCGCCGGCGGGGAACGGCCCGGCGGTGTTCACCAGCAAGGAGCGGTACTGTTCGGGCGTCAGCCCGGGGCGGGCGGACTTCAAAGCGGCCGCCGCCCCGCTTACCAACGGCGCCGAGAAGCTGGTACCGCTCTCGGCGGTGTAGCCCGATTCGTCGTACATCTCGCCTTCCGGATACCAGCTCTGCGTGCCCGTGTATAGATTGGCTCCCACCGCCACCAGGTCGGGCTTGACGGCTTCATCCGGGTTGGGACCCCGGCTGGAGAAGGAGGCCAGCCGATCGGGATCCGTGGGCACCGGTCCGGGCCGGAAATTCACCGTGGCGCGCAGTTCGGAATTCTCCTGCATGCGCTTCTTGATGGCCAGCCCGTCGGCGTTGCCGATCATTACGGCCGGCAGGCTGGCCGAGCCGACGCTCATGATGGCGATGGGCCGGTCGTCGGTGTAGACGATGGCCGCCGCCGCCCCGGCCTTCTGCGCGTTGTTGAGCTTGTCCTCGAAGTAGCACGTGCCGCGCAGGATCAGGGCGATCCGTCCTTCGAGGCTGCCCTTGGGAAGCTCCGCGCAGGCCAGGCCGTCCTGATCAAGCGCGGCCACGTCGGCCAGCGGCCCGCTGATCGGCTCCTCCGGGTTGGGACCGTTACTTGGGGTGGCCGGATAGACCCCGCCGCCCTCCAGGACCACCGCCGTGGCGAAAAAGCGGTCGCTGGTGCTGGCCCCCACACCCAGGGCCGAAGGCGCAGTGGCGTAGGAGCTGATGGTCTCCGGATCCGGTCCCTCGTTGCCCGCCGCCGCCACCACCAGCACTCCGGCGGCAAAGGCCCGTTCGACCGCCTGAACCGAGATGGAATCCGCCGGCCGCGGCGTCAGGCTCGTTCCCACGCTCAGGTTGATGACGTCCATGCCGTCGGCCACCGCATCGTCCATCGCCTTCAGGATCACAGCCGTGGTGGTCGTCTCCCTGGTGGGCGTGAAGACCTTGTAGTTGCCTAACCAAGCCTGGGGCGCTACCCCTGTGATCTCGGCCAGCGGGCCGCGGTTGGGGAGGCCTGCGGCGGCCATCGCCACCGCGGTGCCGTGCCCCATCTCGTCGCGGGGCGTGCCGTCGGGGTTGCCCAACAGGTTCTCGTAGGTGCGGGCCACGATGATCTTGTTGTTGGTGTACTTGAGGTGCTCTTCCCGCTCCACCTTGGGAAAGCCCTCCGGCACGCTCAGATCAGCCTTCTGGAAGCCGGGGTGGGCGGAGTCAATGCCCGTGTCAATGATGCCGATCTTGACGCCCGCCCCGGCCCGCTCCATGCCGCCCATCCGTTCCCAGGCCTCGGGGACGCGCAGCAGGGGCAAGGCGCGGTCCAGCAGGAGCCGAACCTGATAGACCGGATGCACCCGGGCCACGCCGGGAACGGTCCGCAACACGCCGGCTTGCGCCTCCGGGATCCTGACCACCAGTGCGTTGGCCACCGTGTCCAGCGAGTCCAGCACCTCGATACCGCGCTCGGCCAGCGCCGCCCGCAGGGCCCGCTGCTCGGCCCGGACCTGAGCCCGGCGCTCCGCGGCCGCCTCGCGCCGGCCCTTGG
>JBBIMA010000102.1:0-9939 GCA_037444625.1 Solibacteraceae bacterium | reverse complement strand
CACGCCGCCGGACCATGCCTCCGGCGCGGACCGCAGCGACCCGGCGCCTTGCCGGTTCACCGGCTCGCCAAAGCGCCGCCAACCGCCGGTCTCACCCGCCGCGGGCGCTCCCGCCGAACCCCGATCCGCACCCGTAAACCTCCGCCACTGCCCGGCGCCGGTGGCCTCCTGCCGCGGCAGGTTACCGGACTCAGTGCGCACAGGTTCGCCGATCCGCCGCCACCCTCCCCCGGCCGCCGGCTCCCCGCCGGCGCGCGGCAGGTTCGTCACGTCGGTGCGCGTCGGCTCGCCCAGACGGCGCCAACCCCGCTCATCGGCCCCGCGCTCGAGGTTGCCTCGCTCGGTCTCGGCCCGCCAGATCCGCACATCGCCGCCGCCGCGCGGCAGATTGCCCGACTCGGTGCGCAGACCCGGCGCCGGAACGCCCTGACCGCCGCGTGCCGACTCCTGCGCCGCCCGCACGCTCCCGGCCCCAGGGCCCTCGGCCGGGGCGCCGAAAGTGCGGCGCACAACCTGCTCCATGCCCCGCCGCTGCTCCTCAAAGGAGACCCGCTCAACGGGCGCCGCCGGCCGCCGGCTGAAGAATCGCTGCGCCTCGCCCCGCGGCAAGTTGCCCACCTGCACCGGGCGCTCGGCAAACCGGACGCTGTCGCGGCCGGGCACAACCGGCAGCGGCCCCTGAACCAGGCTGGCGCGCTGGAACTCGCCCTGCCCGACCCGGACGGGCTGGATGCGGCCGCCGCGCACGAAGCCCTCCTGGTCCACGCCGCTCACCGCATTCACCACCCGCGCGTTGCGGTAGACGTTGACGATCTGGACGTTGTTGACGATCCGCACGCTGTTGTCAATGTAGGTCGGGTGCCGATACCAGCCGTAATAGCGCCGCCCGTACCAGGGATAGAAGGGCTCGTAAGGCGCCAGGGGAACCCAGCCCACGCGCCCGAAGCCGAAGCCCACGTGCACGCCCCCCACATGGAAGCCGAAGAAGGCCACCAGCGCCGGCCGCCAATAGTGCCGGTAGTGCCTCGGCCCCGGATACCAGCACCAGCCGTAAGGCCCGTGCCAGAACCAGCGCCCGTAGTGGAACGGAGCCCAGCCCCAGGGATCGTAGCTCAGCCAGCTCCAGCCGTACCAGTCAATCCAGACCCAACGCCCGTGCCGGTAAGGCGCCCACCAGGAGGCCACCCCGAAGGGCGTCCACACCCAACCGTAGGGAGCCACCCAAACCCAGCGGCCGTAATAGTCCAGTTCGTCGGCGCCGTAAATGTCGCGGCTCACGTAGCTGTAGCTGCGCGTCCGCTCCAGGTACCGATCCCGGTTCTCGCTCCATTGATCGAAGCCGTCCCGGGCCACGGCGTCTACGGTGCGGAACTCCGGGCTGGAGGGCGTGCCGCGCACCAGCATGGTCCGTCCCGAGCGCAGCCGCTCGACGCCGGTGGGCGTATAGATCTCGGCCTCGCCCGAGCGCGCCGTGACTTCCGTCTGCCCTTCCTCGGTCACCGTCACGCGATAGCTGCCCTTGCGCGCCGGACGCACCGAGACGCTGGGCGTGTTGACTTCGATCTCCGCATCCGTGTCGCGCAGCACCCGCAGCATCACCGTGCCGCGCGCCAGCTCGACCTGATAGCGGCGATGCTCCAGCTCCGCCAGCCGTATCTCGGTATTGGCCGCCAGGCGCACCATGTTCGCCCAATCGAACTGCACCTCGGCGCGCGATCCGGGGCCCGTCATCACGCGATCCTGGACCACCAGGGGCGCATTCACCGCTCCGGCCACCCAATCTCCGGAGTCCCCCCGCCGGACCGAAACGTCGCCGTTGATCACGCTCAGCCGCGCCACGCCGCGCCCGGGACCGTCCTCGTCCTCCTGGGCCCGAACGGCCCCGGCCGTCAGCGCCGCCATCAACCACAGGCTCAAGCAACCTTTCCGCATGGCCGCCTCCTTCTCGCGAAGCCTCCCCCCGGCCCGAACCGGCGGCCGGAGGCGCGCCTGCGCGAACTCCGCCCATTCAGCGGCACGCCGCGTGCCAAAGCCTACGACGCTGGTTTCGCAATCACTTCCGTTATGATGGGGGTCTATGCCGGCGGCCGAAAACCACCACGGCGGTCCAATTCCACCAGCCATCAAGCTGCCCCGCCGGACGGCGAGCCTGGCCGCCCCCTTGCTTCTGCTCGCCCTCACCGTCGGCTTCTATTGGAAGCTGGTTCTCACCGACCAATACACCTGGCTGGAAAGCCCCGACTTCGCCAACCAGGTTCTGCCCTGGCTCCAGTTCCAGGCGGGCGAGTGGCGCAAGGGAATCTTCCCGCTCTGGGATCCCTATCTGTGGAGCGGCCAATCGCTGATCGGGCAGGCGCAGCCCGGGGCCGCCTATCCGTTGAATTGGGTGCTGTTCCGCCTGCCCTTGGCCCGCGGTTGGATCCGTATGGCCTATCTGCACTGGTACTACGTCCTCATCCACTTCATGGCGGTGCTGTTCGCCTACTGGCTGGCGCGCGATTTCCGGTGCAGCCGCCGGGCCTCGATGCTGGCGGGGTTGGTGTTCGGCCTGGGAGGCTATGTTGGCACCACCGACTGGCCTCAGATGCTCAACGGGGCGGTCTGGGCGCCGCTGGTGTTCCTGTTCCTGCGGCGCGCCCTGGAAGGCATCCGGCCCTTGGCGAGCGCCGCGTTCGCCGGCCTGTTCCTGGGCGTTTTTTTTTTTATTGTTAATGATAAGATTGAGATCTACACCTCGCTGGCGGCCTGCGGCGTCTGGCTTTACTACTTGGCCCGCAGCCCAGGCTCGCGGCTCAAGCCGGCGGCGCTGCTGGCGGTCTTCCTGGTCTTCGCCCTGCTGGCGGGCGCGCTTCAGATCCTGCCCGCTTGGGAGTACGGCAAGCTGGCGCGCCGTTGGGTGGGAGTGGAGGAGCCGGTGGGCTGGGATCAGAAGGTCCCCTACCTGGTGCATGCCGAGTACTCGCTGTACCCGCTCTCGATTCTGGGCGTCGTGATTGCCGGGGCTCACCGCCACGCCAGCCCGTTCCTAGGGGTGGCGGCCACCGCGCTCGCCTTGCTGGGCCTGGCCGCGCGCTTCCGCGAGCGGGAGGTGCGGCTGCTGGCGGTGGTGGGCTTGTGCGGGCTGGTGTTTTCCTTGGGGCAGAACAGCGTCTTTCACGGGATGGCGTACGCCTTGCTGCCGCTGGTGGAGAAGGCGCGCTCGCCCTCCACGGCGATCTTCATATTTCACTTCGGCTTTTCGATGCTAACCGCCTTCGGAATGGACAGATTGATGGCCTCCGACGGCGCCCCGTGGCCCCGCCGCGCGGCCCTCGCCTTGCTGGCCTTCGCCGCCCTGCTGCTGGCGGTGAGCACGGCGGTTCTGGCGGCGGGCAAGCAACCCGAGGATCGCTACGCTCTGGCGGCGTTGGCCGCCCTGCTGGCTTCGGCGCTGGTTTACGCTCGCTGGCGCGGTCAGATCTCGGCCCAGGCCGCCTGGCTGGGCCTGGCGGCGGTGGCTCTGATCGAGCTGGGCAACGTCTCGGGCTTCGCCTTCCCACACAGGCTCGAGAAAAACCGCACAATTTACCTGAACAAGATGGCGCAACACGCAGACTTGGCGGAATTTCTCAGCCAACAGCCTTGGCCCATCCGCTTCGCCGCCTCCGACGCCGACCTCCCCTACAACTTCGGCGATTGGTACGGCATTGACCAGTTCGGCGGCTACGTCGCCAGCCTGCCCTCGAACCTGCTGCGCCTGGGCATGCATTCCCAGCGGGTGCGCAACCTGATGGGCGTGGGCTACATCATCGCCGCCCGGCCGCCCCAGCCCGGGCAGCGCGAGATCTACCGGGGGCAGGCCGGCCTGAACGTCTACGAAAACCCGGAGGCCATGCCGAGGGTCTGGACGATCCATTCCCTCACGCGCGTCGAGGACGACGAACAGGCCCGCCGCCTGCTGGAGGATCCGGGCTTCGATCTGCGCCGCGCCGGCTGGATCCACGCCCAGCCGCCGCCGCTGGAGGCCTGTCCGGCGGATGAGGACTCCGTGCGCCTGCTGCGGCGCGAGTCCAACCGGCTGGAGATCGAGGCCCGCATGGCTTGCCGCGGCATGGTGGTTATCAGCGAGAATTACTTTCCCGGCTGGCGGGCGGCGGTGGACGGCAAGCGGGTGCCGATCCACGAGGTCTACACCGCCTTGCGCGGCGTGGTCGTCGAGCCCGGCCGGCACCGGATCGCGATGGTCTACCGGCCCCTTTCGGTGATGCTGGGGGCGGCGGGGACCGCGCTCGCCGTTCTGGGCGCCCTGCTGCTGGCCGGCTTCGGCCGGCCCCTCGAGCGGCGCTTGTTAAACTGAAAAGAAACTCATGGCGGCGACCCTGGGATGATTCGCACCCGCCCGATTCCACGCCTTCCGCGCTCCCTGCCTGAAGTCCACGGCAGCGTGGGCACCGCCCATCCCTCGATCTGGCGGCGCATGTTCGCCTTCGCGGGGCCGGCCTATCTGGTCAGCGTGGGTTACATGGACCCGGGCAACTGGGCCACCGACCTGGAGGGAGGCGCGCGCTTCGGCTACCAGTTGCTTTGGGTGCTGGTGATGTCGAACGCGATGGCGATCCTGCTTCAAACCTTGAGCGCGCGGTTGGGGATCGTCACGGGCCGCGACCTGGCTCAAGCTTGCGCCGAGGCTTACCCTCCTGTGTTGAGCGGGCCGCTGTGGCTGCTATGCGAGATTGCGATCGCGGCCTGCGATCTGGCCGAGCTGCTGGGCGCGGCCATCGCCCTGAACCTGCTGTTCGGCATCCCGCTGCTGTGGGGCGTCTTTCTGACCGCGGCCGACACCTTGCTGCTGCTGGGGCTGACGCATTTCGGCATTCGCCTGATCGAAGGCGTCGTGCTCAGCCTGATCACCGTGATTGCCGGCTGCTTCCTGATCGAGATCTGGCTGGCGCGCCCGGCGCCGGCGGAAGTGGCCTCCGGCCTGCTGCCGCGCTTGAACGCCGACAGCCTTTATGTGGCCATAGGGATCCTGGGCGCCACCGTCATGCCGCACAACCTGTATTTGCACTCGGCCCTGGTGCAAACTCGCCGCATCGGACGGACCAGCGAAGACAAGCGCCGGGCCTGCCGCTACAACCTGGTGGACTCGGCGGTGGCTTTGAACGGCGCGCTGCTGGTCAACGCCTCGATCCTGATGCTGGCGGCCACGGTGTTTCACAAGCGCGGCGTGGTGGTGACCGAAATCCAGCAAGCGGCCGAGCTGCTCGCCCCGCTGTTGGGCACGACCCTGGCGGCGATCGCCTTCGCCGTGGCCTTGCTCTGCTCGGGGCAATCCTCGACCATGACCGGCACCATGGCCGGCCAGATCGTGATGGAAGGTTTCTTGAAGATCCGCATGCGCCCCTGGCTGCGCCGCCTGATTACGCGGCTGGTGGCGATCGTGCCGGCGGCGATCGCCATTACGACCATGGGGGATGAAGCCACCTTCCGGCTGCTGATCCTCAGCCAGGTGATCCTAAGCATGCAGCTTCCCTTTGCGGTGATTCCGCTCATCCATTTCACCAGCGACCGGCAGCGCATGGGGGTGTTCGCCAATCCGGGCTGGGTGCGGGCCCTGGCCTGGACGGCGGCCGCTTTGATCGTGGGCCTGAACGTCCGCCTGGTGGCGCAAACCGTCCAACAGTGGTACGCGGCAGCGGGGCCCTGGCGCTGGCTCATCGAGCTGCTGACGATTCCACCCGCCCTGGGGTTGCTGGCCCTGCTGGCTTGGGTGACTTTCGAGCCCTGGCTGCCCGCACGCCTGCGGCGTCTGGGCCGCCCGGCGCCGGCGCCGCTGGCGGTTTCGCTCGAGCCCCGCACGCCGAGCTACCGGAGCATTCTGGTGCCGCTCGATCACACCGAGATGGACCGGGGGGCACTGAGCCTGGCGGCGGGGCTGGCCCGCGAGCACGGCTCCCGCCTCTATCTGCTTCATGTGGAGGAGGATGTCACCAGCCAGGTCTACGGGGAGCTGTCCGAGAGCGCCGAGGTGGCCGCCGGCCGGGAGTACCTGGAGGACATTGCCGCCGCCTTGCGCGAGCAGGGAGTGGACGCGCAGTCGGTGCTGTGCCACTCGCGGGACCCGCGGCGGGAGATCGTGCGCTTTGCGCGGCAGACGCGTCCGGACCTGGTGGTGATGGGGGCGCACGGGCATAAGTGGTTCCAGGACTTGCTGTTCGGCGATACAATTGATGCTGTACGTCATGCTTTGGGCGTGCCCGTGCTGATCGTGCCCGAAACCCACCCGGGGCCTTGATGCCGGCCGGGCGGCTGAGGCGTCCGGCGGCCGCACTGTGGCGCCCAGCCACAGCCGGGCGCGCCCGGCGCTGCTTTTGGGCTTGATGAGCAAGGGCCGGCGGCTGGCATCTGACGTGCTTCGGCCTCAAGGGAGGCCAATCCATGCGCGGCGTCCGCCTGTTGATCCTGCTAGCGACGGCGACCCTGGCGGGTAGAGCCGCCACTCTGGAACGGCTGTCGCTGGAGGAGATGGCGGCCAAATCCACCGCCATCGTGCGCGGGCGGGTGGCGGCCAGTTGGGCGGCGGCCCACGGCCCGCTGATCTACACCCACTACACGATTCGGGTCACGGAGCGCTGGAAGGGGCCGGCGGCGGCCCAGATCGAAGTAGTCGTACCCGGCGGGACGGCCGGGGGCCTCCGGCAGAGCTTTTCCGGGGTGCCCAAGCTCAGCGCGGAGGGCGAGTACGTTCTGTTTCTTTGGACCGGACCGAGCGGTCTGACCCACATCATCGGCCTCACCCAAGGGGTTTTCGACATCCAGCGAGACTCGGCGGGCGCGTTGATCGCCGCCCGGGCGGCCGCTTCGGAAACATTGCTGGACCCGGCCACGGGCCGTCCGGTTCAGCAGGAGCCGCTGCGGTTGAGGTTGGAAGAGTTGGGCCGGCGGGTGCGGACGACGCTGGGAGCAGGGGCGGTGAAGTAACCCATGAGGCAGGCGGCCCAGCGAGTGTTTCGACTGGCGGCCATGACGTGCTGGCTGGCCGGCGCCGCCTCGGCCTACTACCACTTCGTCCATTACGCGGGCCGAACGGGCCCGTTCGTGGCCATCCCCGAGAAGTTCGACCTGGCGGCGTTTCCGGATCGGGCCGTTCCGTATTTCATTTCCGAGGAAGGCCCGGCCCAACTGGCCCCCGGGGACAGCCTGGCGGGCGTGATCAGCCAGATCCGGCTGGCCGCCAGGACCTGGAGCGAGGTGCCCGGATCCGAGCTGCGGCTGGTTTTCGGCGGGCTGGCCTCGCGCGAGACGCCCCGTACCGCCCCGGCCATTGACATCCTGTTCGAAGAACTGCCGCCGGGCGTGCTGGCCATGGGCGGGCCGGTGGCGCGGGCGGAGGTGACGCAGGGGGCCAACGGATCGTTCGTGCCCATCTTGCGCTCGGTGGTTCTGCTCAAACGCGATCTCTCGGACCGGCCCAGCTTCACCGACGGCTTCTTTCTGACGACGCTGCACGAGCTCGGGCACGCTCTGGGGCTACAGCACACAGCCACCTCCAGCCTGATGTCCACCGACGTGACGCGCGCCGTCACGCGCGCCAAGCCCCTGGCGGCAGACGATATGGCCGGCCTGGCGCTGCTGTATCCGGCGCGGGGGTTCGGGAGCGAGACCGGCAGCATCGCGGGCCGCGTCTTGATGACGACGGGAGAGGGCGCAGCGTTGGCTTCGGTAGTGGCGCTCAACCCCAGCGGCCAGGCGGTGAGCGCCCTGACGCATCCGGACGGAACCTACCGGATCGAGGGGCTGGCTCCCGGCCAGTACTACGTGTACGTGCATCCGCTGCCGCCCTCCGAACTGGGGCCTTACGGGATCGTGCTGCCGGTGGACGCCTCAGGCGAGGCGATTCCGGCCGGCGATCCGTTCGAGACCCTGTTCTTCCCCGGGACCAAGAATCCCGAGATGGCCGGGACCCTCGCCGTAAGCGCCGGCGCCGCCGTCGAGGGAGTCAACTTCCGGGTGCAGCGCCGCACGCCGCTTCAGCTTTACGGCGTCACCACTTACAGTTTCCCGGGGATGGTGGCGGTGAAGCCCGCCTTCGTCAATGTGAACGGTCCGGTTTCGCGCTGGTTCTTGCTGGCGGTGAGCGAGGGCATGGGGCTGACCTCGGCCGGGGCGCCCACGCCGGGACTGAGGGTTTCGGTGTTGAGCGGCGGGGCGGCGGTGGGCGAGTTGCGCGCCTATGCGGGCGACGCGCGCTACCTTCAGGTGGGTCTGCAATTCAATCCGCTGGCGGCGGCGGGGCCGAGGCACCTGGTCTTCTCGTATAACAACGACCTGTACGTGTTGCCCTCGGGCCTCAACGTTGTGAATCGCCAGCCTCCGGCGATCACGGGCGTCACCGCCGACTTCGACGCTGCGGGCAACCGAGTGGCGGTGGTGAGCGGAACCAATCTGAGCGCCGACACCCGCATCCTCTTCGACGGGGCGCCGGCCGCGGTGCGCAGCGTGGAGGAGGGACGCCTGGTGGTGATACCCCCGCCGGCGGCCGGCGGGCATGTGGCCAACGTGATGGCGCTGGCGGGCGACGGTCAGACCTCGGCGTTCCTCCAGGGTCGCTCGCTGCCGGGCTACGTCTACGATCCGGCGGAGCCGCCGTTCGTCTCGCTGTCGGCCAACGCCCTGCCGGCCGGAGTCGAGTCCATGATCGAGGTCACCGGCCTGAACACCCGCTTCAGCGAAGACACGCGGCTGGGGTTCGGCTCGAGCGACGTGAGCGTGCGGCGCATCTGGGTGCTGAGTCCCACCCGGCTGCTGGCCAACGTGGCGGTGGCGGCCTCGGCGCCGGGGGCGACCACCACGCTGAGCGTCGTCACGGGCCTTGAGGTCTTCACGCAACCGTTCGCCTTCCAGATCCAGCCGGCCGACGCGCGCCTGCCCATCGTGCGCTCGCCGCTGACGAACGCCGCCACGGGCCGCAACAGCGTGTACCCGGGCGCCGTAGCCGTGCTCTCGGGGGCCAATTTCTCGACCGCCCCGGGGGCGGTCAGCGTGACGCTGAACGACCTTCCGGTAGCCGTGCAGTCGGTGAGTTCCAACCAGGTGGTCTTCCAGATTCCGGCCGGCTTGCCGGTGGGACCGGCGGTGCTGCGCTTGCAAAGCGCGGGCGAGCGCAGCTTCCCGCTGGTGGTTGCGATTGACGCGCCGCCGCCGGTGGTCACGGGCCTGATCAACGCCAGCGCGGGCAATACGGGACGGGCCGCGCGCGCGGGCGACCTGATCACGCTGACGGTGAGCGGGCTGGCGGAGGGAGGCGGAACTCCGAGCGCGGGCGTGGTGAAGATCACCGTGGGCGGCGTCGAGCATCAGGCCCTTTCGGTGATCGCGGCGCCCCAGCCGGGGGTCCATCTGGTGGTGTTCATGCTGGGCGCGGGCGTTCCGGCAGGCCCCCAGGTGCCTCTGACGGTCGTCTTGGGCGAGCGGGTTTCCCTGCCCTACCTGCTGCCGGTGGGAGGCTGAAAAGCCGCGCCCTCAATGCTGCCGGCTGAGCCGGCGGAAATACTCGGCCACGGCTTCGGCGTAACCCGGGGGAGCAGGTTCGAGCGCGGCGCTGCGTGCCTCGTGGGAGGATTCGCCTGTCCGCCGCCGCCATTCCAGCTCCAGGCGCTCCAGATCGGCCAGGAACCGGGTGCGCATGCGCTCCAGCAGGGCGGGATTTCCGGGCGCGCGCCGGGGATCGAAGCGCGAAAACTCCCGGAGCAGCCCCTCCAACTCGCGCGCCTCTTCGGGGGCTTCACCGAGCACACCGCGAAGCTGAGTGAGCTCGCGCAAGGCGTCCTGATAAGCTCGCGCCAGGGCGGCGGGATCTCCGGCCTCGCTCGCGGCGCGCGGCTCGGCCGGTTGCCAGTCGCCGAAGTTCATGGCGGCGTAACTGCCCGGGGCGGCATCGCCTCCCGCCTGCCGCCCGCC
>JBBIMA010000101.1:0-10147 GCA_037444625.1 Solibacteraceae bacterium | reverse complement strand
TCCAGGCGGCACCGCCGCCGGCCGCTCCGGCGGCGCCCGAGGCGGCCGAAGGGGCCGCGGACAGCTCCCTGGTACTGGTGAAGTCTCCCATCGTCGGCACCTTCTATGAGGCGCCGGCCCCGGGCGCTCCCCCGTTCGTGCAGGTGGGCGACACCGTGCGGCCCGGTCAGGTGCTTTGCATCATCGAGTCCATGAAGCTGATGAACGAGATCGAGGCGGAGATCGCCGGCGTCATCGTCAGCCGCATGGTGGCCAACGCCCAGCCGGTCGAGTACGGCGAAGCGCTGTTCGCCATCCGCCCGGTCTGAGCCCCAGGTCATGTTTCGCAAGGTGCTGATCGCCAACCGGGGAGAGATTGCGCTGCGGGTCATCTGCGCCTGCAAGGAGCTGGGCATCCCGACGGTGGCGGTCTATTCGGAGGCCGACCGCCACAGCCTGCACGTGCGCTTCGCCGACGAGGCCATCTGCATCGGCCCGGCCAAGAGCGCCCTGAGCTATCTGGATTTCACCAAGGTGATCAGCGCAGCCGAGATCACCGACGCCGACGCGATCCATCCCGGCTACGGCTTCCTGAGCGAGAACGCCGATTTCGCCGAAGTCTGCCAGGCTTGCGGCATCAAGTTCATCGGCCCCAGCCCCGAAGTCATCCGCCTGATGGGACTCAAGGAGCGCGCCCGGGCCGCCATGCGCCAAGCTGGCGTTCCCGTGCTGCCGGGTTCCGAAGGGGTGCTGAAATCCGCCGATCAGGCCCGGGAGCTGGCCGACCGCATCGGCTATCCCGTCATGCTGAAGGCCTCCGCCGGGGGCGGCGGGCGCGGCATGCGCGTCGTGAGCGACCCGGAGGCGCTGCCCGCGCTGTTTGCTCAGGCGCAGGCGGAGGCGGCCGGCGCCTTCGATTGCCCCGATCTTTACCTGGAAAAGTTCATCCCCGCACCCCGGCACATCGAGTTCCAGATCCTGGCCGACGAGCACGGCCAGGTCGAAGTGCTGGGCGAGCGCGAGTGCACGATCCAGCGGCGCCACCAAAAGCTGATCGAGGAAGCCCCCTCTCCGGCGCTGGGGGCGGCCGAGCGCGAGCGAATCGCAGCCGCCTTGCGAGGCGCCCTGCGCGAGGTGGGTTACAGCAATGCCGGGACGGTCGAGTTTCTCATGGACGAGGACGGCCGGCTGTACTTCATCGAGGTCAACGCTCGCGTGCAGGTGGAGCACCCGGTGACCGAGATGGTCACCGGCGTGGATATCGTCAAGACGCAGATCCTGATCGCCGCCGGAGGCCGGCTGGCCGAACTGCTGCCTTCGCCCGTCCCGGTGCGCGGCCACGCCCTGGAGTGCCGGATTAACGCCGAGCACCCGGAAACCTTCGCCCCCTCGCCCGGCCGCATCACCGCGCTCAACCTGCCGGGCGGCATCGGGGTGCGGGTGGATACCGCGGCCTATGCCGAATGCACCATTCCGCCCTATTACGACTCGCTGGTGGCCAAGCTGATCACGCACGGCCGCGACCGGGCGGAGGCCATCGCGCGCATGCGCCGCGCCCTGGAGATGTTCGTCATCGAGGGCGTCCACACCTCGATCCCCCTGCACCAGCGCATCCTGGCCGACGCCGACTTCCTCGCCGGCCGCTTCGACACCAACTTCATCCGTCGCTTCCAGGCCGCCGTCAGCCAGCCCGCCGCGGGAGGAAGCTAGCCCGGCGGTTCTCCGCCCTGCGCCGCTTCGCTTCCGAGTGGCGGCCGGGAGCGCCGGCGCGCTACATTGTTATGCGTGCGAATCCTAGCGCTGGCGCTGGCGGCGAGCCTGCTGGCGGCCGCCGTGCTGGCCTGTGCCCAGCAGGCCAATCCGGACGATGAGATCTACGACCAAGTGCGCCGCCGGCTGGCCAACGATCCGGACGTCAAGGGCGGGGCCATCGAGGTCGAGGTGCGCGAGGGGGTAGTGACCTTGCGCGGCAAAGTGCGCGAGGAGAAGCACAGGCTCAAGGCCGAGCGCATCACGCGGAAGGTCAAGGGGGTCAAGAAAGTCATCAACGAGCTGCGCGTGGGAACGGCGCTGGAGTGAGGGGCGGCGAGCCGGGCGCTGTGAGCCGCTGAAGTGCGAGAAGGGAGCGTGGGCGGCCTGAAGGGTGCCTGTAAATGAATGGTGCCCGGGGCGGGACTCGAACCCGCATGGGAGTCGCCTCCCAGAGGATTTTAAGTCCTCTGCGTCTGCCCATTTCGCCACCCGGGCATCCGGTGTCTTCAATGATATAGCAGGGAGGGACGCAGCCGGTCCTCGGCCGCTTTGGCCGTCTCTTTGACAAGGGCGCTCCGGGCGCCCGAGAAAACACATACCCCTCCCTCGTGGGCCCCCGACGGCACGGCATCTCCGCCGCCCGCCCACGGATCTCAGGAGCGGCATCACCAAGGGCCGAGTGCGCCCGCTACCACCATTGTTGTCGCCTTGGCCCCGCGGTTCAAGAGGCCGCTGGCCCATGTCCCGGCTCGGCGGGCCTTTGCGATGAAGCGCGCAAACTCCAGAAACACCGGATTCCAGACCACCTCGCCTCGCTCATCCATCCCCTGCCAGGCCGTCCTCTCATACGGTCGTAGAAGATCTCCTGGGAAACGCCACCCAGCCGGCGGAACGCTTCTTCGCGCATCCCCACCCGGTCCTTCAGGATCCTACAGCCGCCGCCCGCGGGCCGTACGGGGGAATCTCTTGCGGACCTCCACTCTTCCACAGCCGATGCCGGCAATACCCCCTGTCGGCCGGGCATGCGCCGTTGCCCGGATTGACAGGCGGGAGGTGTGGGTGTATGGTTCTCTTCGGGGGTGCAAAATGGGAATCCGCCTTCACATGGCAGGCTGCCGTTTCTACGTCTGTGCTCTCGCCCTGAGCCTGGCTGCCGGCCCGGCTTGGACCCAGGAGGCCCGCGGCGCCATTGTCGGCCGCGTCACGGACTCCACTGGCGCCGTCATCCCGGGCGTCTCCGTCAAGATCACTAACATTGCCACCGGCGTGACCACGCCGGCCGAGACGAACGCGCAGGGCAACTACCTGGCGCCCTACCTCATCCCGGGCACCTATCGCATCACGGCGGAGAAAGCGGGCTTTAAGAGCTTCCTCCGGGAAGGCATCGAGCTGCGCGTGAACGACCGGCTCGAGGTCAACATCACGCTCGAGCTGGGCGCGGTCACCGAGACCATCACCGTGACCGCCGAGACGCCCATGCTTGACACCGCCAGCGCTTCGATGGGCTCGGTGGTGGATGCCCGCCGCGTGGCCGAGTTGCCGTTCCCGCACGGCAACCCCTATCACCTGATTCAGTTGGCCTCGGGCGTCGCCTTCGCCCAAAACCTGACGCTCGACCGCCCCTTCGAGCCCACCCATATCGTGGGCTACACCATGGATGGAGCGCGCTCCAACCGCAGCGAGGTGACCCTGGACGGCACCGTGAACACCGCCTCCGGCAACACCGGCACCCGTAACGAACTGATCTCCTCGTGGGTACCGCCGGCGGATGTGGTGGCCGAATTCAAAGTCCAGACCGCCACCTTCGACGTCACCGTGGGACAGACCGAGGGCGGCGTGATCAATGTCGGCCTGAAATCCGGGACCAACACGCCGCACGGCACCGCCTATTACGTGAAGATGCGGCCGGAATGGACCGCCAACCTGTTTTTCTCGAATCGCAACAACATCCCGCGCAGCAACTTCACCTACAACCGCTGGGGGACGCAGGCGGACGGCCCCCTCTACCTCCCCAAGCTCTACGACGGACGCAATCGAACGTTCTACATGTACGGCTATGAAGGCATCCACGAAGAGCGGCCGCGGGGGACGACCACTACCGTGCCGACAGCCAAGCAGCGCGAGGGTGATTTCTCCGACTTGCTGAAGCTCGGCAGCCAATACCAGATCTACGATCCCGCCACGCGCCGCGCCGCCGCCGGAGGCCGCTTCCAGAGTGACCCCCTGCCGGGGAACATCATCCCCGCGGCGCGTATCAGTTCCATCGCGCGCAACATTCTCAAGTACTACGCCCTTCCCAACGTCGCCGGCACCGCCGACGGCCGCAACAACCTGGCGTTGCCCAATGAGCCCGAGCCGATCACCTACTACACCCACGTCTTCCGCCTGGACCACAACCTGAGCGAGCGGCACCGAATCTTCAGCCGCGTCAATGTCTACAAGCGCGACAGCCATTACAACGACTGGTTCGACAGCGCCGCCACCGGGCAGTGGTTCCAGTTTCTCTCCCGCGCAGCGGGCTTCGATGACGTCTACAGTTTCCGCCCCACTTTCATCATGAACCTCCGCTACGGCTATAACCGGTTCATCCGCACCTACGATGGCAACCCGGCCGGCCGCAACTTCGACCTGACCACTCTCGGGCTGCCGGCCGCTTACAACAATGCCATCGATCCCGTCATCCGCCGCTTCCCTTATGTCACCATTGACGGTTACGCGAGCACTTACAACGGCTGGCTGTGGCGGCCCACGGAAACCCACAGCTTCACGGCCGCTTTCGATAAGGTGCAGGGCTCGCACAGCCTGAAATTCGGCCTGGAATACCGGGCCTATCGCGAGAACCAGTACAACTACGACCACGTCTCCACCGGGCGATTCGACTTCGGCACCACCTGGACGCGCGGCCCCATGGACAACTCGCCGACGGCGCCCATCGGGCAAGGCCTGGCCTCGATGCTGCTGGGCCTTCCCACCGGCGGCTATGTGGAGCGCCGCGCCAGTTACGCCGAGCAGTCCACCGTCTGGTCGGTCTATTTCCAGAACGACTGGAAGGTGACTTCCAAGCTGAGCGCCACGCTGGGTCTGCGCTATGAAGTCGAGGGCCCGCTCACCGAGCGCTTCAACCGCAGCATCCGCGGCCTGGACTTCAACGCCGTGCTGCCTATCGAGGCGCAGGTGAAGGCCAATTACGCCAAGAACCCCACGCCGGAGGTGCCCCCCGATCAGTTCAAAGTGCGCGGCGGGCTGACTTTCGCGGGCGTGGGCGGCCTGCCGCGGACCCTATGGGAACGCGATGCCAACAACTTCATGCCGCGGGTTGGCCTGGCTTTTGCCTTGAATGACAAGACGGTGCTGCGCGCCGGGTACGGCGTATTTTTTGGCTTTCTCGGCACCCGCCGCGGCGACGTCATCCAGACCGGATTCAGCCAGCAGACCAACTTGATTCCTTCCCTTGACGGCGGACTGACTTTCCGGGCCACGCTCGCCAACCCCTTCCCGGATGGTATCCAGGAACCTCTGGGCGCCAGCCTGGGAGTCATGACCTACGTGGGCCAGGGAATCACTTTCTTCAACACCAAGCCGCTGGCGCCTTACATGCAGCGCTGGCAGTTCAGCATCCAGCGCCAGTTGCCGCACCGGATCGTAGCGGAGGTCAGCTACGTGGGCAATCGCGGCACGCATATCGAGACCAGCCGGAACCTCAATGCTTTTCCGGTCCAATACCTGAGCCGCACGGGTGCGCGGGACCAGCCGGTGATCGACTACTGGAGCACGAATCTGCCTAACCCGTACTACCCGCTGCTGCCGGGCACCGGAAGAGCAGGCACCCTGATCGGGCGCGCCGCGCTGGTCACCGCTTATCCGCACTTCACCAGTCTCGGCACCACTACTAATGAAGGCTACTCCTGGTACCACTCCTTCCAGGCCAAGGTGGATAAGCGCTTCTCGGCCGGCTATACCATCCAGGTGGCGTATACCCAGTCGAAGTTCATGGAAGCCACGGGCTTCTTGAACGACGGAGACCCGGTTCCCGCCAAGTGCATCTCCGACCAGGACTACCCGCAGCGGCTTTCCCTGAGCTGGATCTGGGAGCTGCCTTTCGGCCGGGGCCGCAAGCTGGGGTCCCAGACGCGTCCGGTGGTCAACGCCCTCATCAGCGGCTGGCAGATCCAGGGCATCTACGCAGGCCAGTCCGGCCAGGCGCTCGGCTTCGGCAACGTCATCTTCCGCGGCAACCTGAAGGACATTCCGCTGCCCGTCAGCCAGCGCCGGCCCGAGCGCTGGTTCAACATTGACGCCGGCTTCGAGCGCGACAGCCGCAAGCAGCTCAGCTACGCAGCCCGCGTGATGTCGTTCCGCTTCAGCGGCATCCGCGGCGACGGCATCAATAATTTCGACCTGTCCGTGCTCAAGGACACGCGCGTGCGTGAGGGGATGAAAGTGCAGTTCCGCGCCGAGTTCCTCAACGCCTTCAATCACGTGCTGTTTTCCAATCCGAACACCAGCGTCACCAGCACCGCCTTCGGAACCATCACCAGCGAGAAGGGCTACCCCCGCCGCATCCAGCTCGGGGTGAAGTTCATTTACTGAAGGGGGCCCGCCCGGAAAAGGTCGGGGTGCGGCCGGCGACGTGTCGCGCTATCTGCGCCGGGCGCGGCGGATGGAAACGCCGGCGCGTGAAAGGCCGTGCTGAAAGCCCGCCTTCCGCCCTCACATGTCGGTGACGCCCGGCGAGGTGGCGTAAAGCAGCCGGCCGTCGCTCAAGAACTGCTGCGCCGAACAGGAATTGGGTGCCAGACTGATGCTCATGCCGCCGCGGACGTTTTCCGGCCACTCGAAGCGGCGGCCGCCGACAGCGTCCTGGCAGATCAGCACCGAAACCACCTGCCCGTCGCTGTACCCTACGAAGCGCGGCGCAGTGACGTCGCCCTCCAGCGTGATGCTCTGAGCGGCGCCTTGTACGAAGTCGAACACCGGCGCGGCTGAGAAAGCCACGATCACTCGACCGTTGGAACCGGGCGTCAGGGCCCGCGCCGAATTCGGGGAAATCATGAGCGAGGAAACGTCCACCGCCTCCATGTCGGAACCTTTGATCCGCTTGATGGCGGCCAGCGCCTCCACGTCCCAGCGCGGATCCGGAGCCCCGGTGATGAACCAGGGAGAGCCGTTGTCCGCCACCATGGCGCCGTATTTCTGCAACGCCCGCAGAATGACCTGCACCGGAGGCGGAAAGCCGCTGATATCCACCCCGGCTTTCAGGCGGAAACGCTGCCCCATAGGCGGCAGCTCCGGCTCAGTGTAGCGCGAAGCGTAGTGCCGGGCCGGCCAGACATATTCGCGGCGGGTGCGGGGCGCCGTGATGCGCAAGGCGTGCCGAATCTCTCCGGAAGCGACCTCGTCGTAGCGGACCAGCCCAGGGAAGATCGGCAGCCCGGCGCCGTCAGCCGAAGTCCAGCCTGCCGGCCGCAGAAAATTGGCGCGCAGGTCGAAAACGGCGCCCGAGCTCGCCACCCAACTGCCGGCGGCCTGGGGTTTGGCGGCATACAGTTCATAGAGCTTGCACTCGCCCTGCTGGATGACGATGACATGCGCGTCCGCACCAGGTTCGATGGGGGCGTTCGGCGGGATGGGGTAAGGCCCGGGGTCGCTTTCGGCCGCGCCGGCCAAAAATTCCACTGGCACCCTAGGCTGGTCCGGTGGCACCACCACGTACGGAATGGCTCCGGTAGGGCCGAAATCCGGGTGCAGGTTCCGGTCGCGTCCGATGCTGTCGATGTACTTTTCCGACAGCGGGTGGACGGGAAGCTTATCCACCGGAACGTTCCAGATGTTATCCGGCGGAAAGACCGGGCAGCCGAGGTCGCTCGCTTGCGGCGCCGCCCAGCCGCCGGCCAGAAGGCTCAGACCCACCCAACAAACTCGCAACCCGCGATGTTTTCCCGCAGACGGCAGGCGCATGTTCGAATTATAACGGACGCCGGCCCGGCTCGCCGCGCCTGGAGTTGTTCCCCTGGGCTAAGTTCCGCCGGGCCAAGCGCGGGGTGAAGGCGCACGTGCTGTCGGATCACGACGACTGCCTGCCGTCCTACGTGCCGGTCACCGAAGCCCGGACCAGCGATGTGCGCGTGGCGGTTTGGGACCCCGCCAACCAGCGGGAGGTTGTCTTGTTGACCGACCTGCTGCACTTCGGGGCCACCACCATCGCGGCCATCTACAAGGACCGCTGGGAGATCGAACTGTTCTTTAACGCCCTCAAGCAGAACCTGAAGGTGAAGAGCCTCGTCGGGACCAGCCGAAACGCGCCGCTGATTCGGATTTGGACCGCCTTGATCGCCCTCCTGCTGCTGAAGTGGCTCGATCACCTCCCCAAGGCCAAGTGGTCCTTGTGCAACCCGGCCTCGATGCTGCGCCTGAGGCTGTTCACCTACCGGGATCTCCGCCAGCGGCTGGGGAATCGCTTCGGCACCCCGCCCCTGGGTGCCGCCGGCAGTAGTTCCGAAAACCTTCCGGGGGCCGTGGTACAGCGCGCAGATCGTCGCGCTCCTGCGTCCTGACCAGCTCTGTGCTGAGCGCGACCAACCGATCACGCCGCAAGCGAAATGCAGCGGAATCCCGGAACGCTTCCCGCCACAATTGCTGCGCCGCCTGCCGGGTCACTGGACGGGATCCGTTACTCGCTGATGCTCGGTGGCTCCCAGCGCAACGGCGCAGCTTGGCGGTCACAGTGGGCAAGGGCCGGCAATCGGGACTGGGTGCCGGTCGCCTTAAGGAGCACTTGAGACCACCTGGGCCCTGTGAGCGATCTGGCGGGGGTGGTGACCGGCGCTTTCCGGTCTTCCTTAACGATCTGCCCCGGCCGCGTAAGCTATTGAAAGGAAATGGCGCGCCTGGAGAGACTTGAACTCCCGACCTTCTGGTTCGTAGCCAGGTGATTTTGACTTTTCTCAATTCCCCACGGCCAAGTGTAACTATCTGTTAGGCTGGATGTTGTCCGCGACTTGCTTCCTTGCGGATACCCGGCTATAATCGGGCTAACAGTCTCCCTAGCAGTCTCCCTAGGAGTGCAGCTGTTATGCAACAGAAGGTCACGACGCTCCCTGTCAAACCCAGCCCGGCTGCGCCGGCTCCATCCGTGCACCGTACCCGTAAGTCGGTCCCGTGCCTCAAGGACGCTATCCTTCGGCTACCTCCGGGAAGCGGCGATTGGCGCGTGGAAGGCGTCCCCGGCCTTTACGTCCGCGTCGGAACCCAATCGCGAACCTTCCGTTTGCAGCGCCGCGTGGGCGGCCGACTGGCCGTGCGCGTGCTCGGAGATCTGGACCGGCTCAACCCAGCCGAGGCGCGACGGCTGGCCACGCGGCTCTGGCAAACCCTGGCGCCCGCCCCGCCCGATGGCCGGATCACGCTCGAGCGAGCGCTCGAGATCTATTTGGAGGAAAAAGCGCTGGCCGCGAAGACCAGGCACATTTACGCCTATGCCCTGCGGCGCTATTTGGCGGACTGGATGGGGACAACCCTGGAGGCGCTCGGACGTGATCGGGCCGGCTTCCGAGCACGCCTGCTCCGCACCGCTCGAGAGCACGGGCGCGCCATTGCCGTGCAGGTGCTGGGCTGTTTCCGGGCCGTGTACAACTATCACCGCAAGGTCCTGCCGGAGTTGCCCGAGTGTCCGGCCGTGGCGGTGGAGCTGGCACGAGCCCAGCCTCGCGATTGGGCCCTGTCGGACGAAGCGTTGCGGCAGTGGTGGGCGGCGGTGCAGAAGTTGAATCCCCTGAAGCGAACGCTGTGGCTGACCCTGCTGCTGACCGGAGCCCGGGCCGACAGCGTGCGCATGTTGCGCTGGGAAGACGTCGATTTTGAGCGCAAGACTTTGCGCTTCTCGACCGCGAAGGCGGGCCGCTGTTACTCGGTGCCCATGCCCGAACGCTTGGTACGAATCCTCTCGTGGTGGCACACTCAGGCGCCGCCCAGCCAGTGGGTCTTTCCTTCGCGGCGTCGCCCGGATTCACCGTTGGCCGAACAGGTGCGCGATGACAGGCGCGGGGTCGTCTCGGCTCATCATCTGCGTCACACCATGCGTACGCGCTTGGCGGAGGTGGGCGCTACGCCGGATCTGGCGCGCATCGCGCTGGGACACAGCATGACCGGCGACGTCAGCTCGGGCTACATCACGCCGAGCCTTCTGGTGGAAGCGGTCAGACCCTTGATGAACGGGGTGGCGGAGCGGTATGCACAGGTGTTGGGCTGGGACGGCAACGAAGGCCAAAGCGAATGCGAGGAGCGTAACTGATGGCGGGCACGTCGGATCGGCAGGCGAAACAGGCCCTACTGCACGAGCTGGAAGAACTCGTCGATCGGGCGAGCGAGTTCGAGTCGCAACTGGAGCGCATTGGCCAACTGGCTGAGTTGCGGCAAC
>JBBIMA010000100.1:0-10239 GCA_037444625.1 Solibacteraceae bacterium | reverse complement strand
ACGGCCGAGCCGTCCTCGGAACGCTGCCACTCCCAGAGCTTGCGTCCCCGGCGGTCCCAGCAGATCTCCGCGCCGACCTTCCGCCCCGCCCGCCAGGTGACCTCGTACTGCTTGCTCCCGTCCGGGCGCCGCCAGACCTCCGGGCCGTCCAGCAGGAAGCGCCCCGCCCCATCCAGGCGGCCGCTCCAGACCGCCTCGGGCTTGCCGTCGGGGTAACTCTGCCCGCCGCCGGACGCCCTGCCGCTGAGCGCCGGGGGCGCGGTCTCTTCGGCCGCCTCCGAGAGGATCCAGGCCTCGTTCATCTCCCAGTGCTGCGAGGGATGGTTCATGCTGCTGATCAGGTGGATCAGGCCGTTCGGACCCTGCGCCGCCGCCGTGTAACCCAGGGTGCCCTCGCCGTGATAACTGCGCGACCAGCCCGGCCGCTTCAAAGCCCAGGCTTCGTGGGGCAGCGTCCCCGGCAGGTCTTTGATCCGCCACGTCCTGCCTTCGTCCTCGGAAAGCGCCACGAACGCGCCCCTGCGCTCCAGACCCGCGGGCCGCCTCCCGTCCCGCCCCTGCCAGTCCCCGGCGAAGAACAGCCGGCCGCTGGCCAGCCGGATCAGCGTGGGGCGCTGGTTGTTCTGCAAGGCCGGGAACGGCGTCTTGCTCGGCCGAGACCAGCTCCGCCCGCCGTCGCAAGAGACCGTCTGCGGCATGTAGCCTTCGATGTCGGTATTCTTGCCGCCGATGGCCAGGATGCAGCCGTTGTTGAGAAGGGCGAAGGCCGTGTGCCGGCCCGCCGTACGGCCCAGCGTGTCCGACCAGCTCTTGCCTCCGTCCCGGCTGGCCCACAGCAGCGACTCCCCGCCCACGCCGTCGCTGGCCAGGTAGATCGTCCCGTCCGGTCCCCGGAAGGCGTTGGTGATCGGTTGCGGCCAGAACCCGCCCAGCGGCCCGGTCACCAGCGGCAACTCGGGCGCCGTCCAGGTCGCGCCGCTATCCTCGGAGTGCTGCATGCGGAACGGAACGCCCGTCAGCCCCGCCCCGCCCCCGAAGAACCACACTCTGCCGCCCTCGGTCCACAGCAGAGCGCTCTGGTCGTTGACGTCCGCAAAGTCGTACAGCAGATCGGGCACGTCCCACTCCTCGGCCCCGAAGCGCAACCGCGTGATCACGAAGCTGGTGTTGGGCAGGTATTCGGTCGAGGGCGTCGAGGAGGAGAAAAACACCGCCAGCACGTCCCCGTTGGGCGCCACCGTCAGCCCGGCGGAGTGGTTGTGCCCGAGCAGGGCAGGGTTCAGTCCCGCCGCCACGATCGCCTCGTGATACTGATTCTCCGGCGGACTCGGCAGCAGCGGCCGCCGCCGCAGCCACCCTCGCCTGGGATCCGGCCCGGCCTTGGGATCCGGACCCGTCCGCTTGACAAAGCGCAGCGGCAGTCCCGGCTCCGGCTCCCAGCTCTCCCCCTCGGCGGGCGGCGCCATCACGATCCGAAAGCCGATGTTGTGCTGCCCGCGGAACCCGGGCGCCACGCTCGCCCGATTGGCCGAGCGCCGGTAGTAAGGCAGGCGGCCGTCCACGTGATCCCGGTACGGCCCCACGATGCCGCCCCCGCGCACCACGCGAGCGGCCCCGGCCGTCGGTCCCCGCGGATCCGTCAATTCCTCAGCCGGATAGAGCCCGTGCCAGTCCAGCACCCATTCCGCCGGGCCCGAATGCATGTTCCTCAGACCCCACGGATTGACGTCTTCGCCCCGCGGCGGCTCCGCCCCGGACCAGAAATGACCCTCGCTGCCCGCCCGGCAGGCATACTCCCATTCGGCTTCCGTCGGAAGCCGGTAGGGCTTGCCCTCCACCCGGCTCAGCCACTGGCAGAACGCCACCGCATCGTGCCAGCTCAGGCCGGTCGCATACGGCCCGGCGCTCCCCAGATCCTGGTGGTCGAATCGGAACCGGGCGAACTGCTGCGCCGTGATCTCGCTTTCGGATATGTAAAACTCCCGCGTGATCCGCACCCGATGCACCGGCTTCTCGTCGTAATCGCCCCGCGGCAGCACGGGGTCTTGCCCCAGTTTCTCGGGCGGCGTCTCCAGATCGCTGCCCATGCGGAACTCCCCGGCCGGGATCCGGATCATCCGGATTCCCAAAGAGTTCACGAAGCTCTCCGGCGGTTTCGGTTGACCGGCGGAGCCGGCGCACCACAAGCCGGCCAGCGCTGCGGCCGCCAACAACAACCATCGGCAGGGTTTCACGGGCCACTCCCAGCGCCATGCTATCAACCGGCCGCGAAAATTGTCAAGTTCTGTTGCCATTTTGTCGCCCTTAGTTTATCCTCTAAAGAGACCCCATGAGACCCAATCGCACCTTGGCCCGCCTGCGCGACGGCCAAACCGTCTTCGGCTGCGCCGTCCAATGCTACCGCTCGAGCGAGATCCCCAAGGCGCTGGCCGCGGCCGGGTTCGACTACCTGTTCATTGACATGGAGCACGGCGGCTTCGACCTTGAGACCGTCCAGGACATGATCGAGGCCGCCGTGCGCGCCGGCATCACGCCTCTGGTCCGGGTCGGCGAACTGCTCTACTCGCTGGTGGCGCGCTTGCTGGACGTGGGAGCCCAAGGCATCATCCTGCCCCGCGTCGAGGACCCCGCCGAGCTGGCTCGGGCCCTGCGCTGGATGCGATTCCCGCCCCGCGGCTCGCGCGGTTTCGGCGTCCTGCCCCCGCTGCTGGACTTCGAGCGCCACAGCTTCGCCGAGATCATGGACTTCCTCGATCGCAATACCATGAGCGTAGCGCAGTTCGAGACCGCCGCCGCCCTGGAGCGGGCCGACGAGCTGCTGGCCGCCGAAGGCCTGGACGTAGCCATGATCGGCCCCTCGGACCTCTCGATCGCGCTGGGCGTGCCCGGCGATTTCTCCCACCCCAAGCTGGTCGGCGCCGTCGAGCGCTTCATGGGTCAATGCCGGCGTCACGGCGTGGTTCCCGGCATTCACTGCCGCGACCTCGATCAGGCTCTCGAATGGGTCCGCCGCGGCATGCGCCTGGTGGGCGCCGGCGGAGAACACGCCCTGCTGCTCGAGCGGGCCCGGCGGGTGGCGGACGCCCTGCGCCAGGCCGTCCAGCCGGCGGGCTTGGAGGCGCCCTCGAAAATGCGCTAGCGTTTTCCTGTTACCCGGGTACGCCACCCGGGCGGGAGGATTCACTCATGCCAGCTCACCCCACTACGCTCGGCGGCCGCCGGCGGCGGCCCAAGGATCGCCAGAAACCGGCCCGCGCCGAACAGTACCACCTGCGCGCCATCCAGCGCGCCCTGGACGTGCTCGACGCCTTCACCGACGCTCGGCCCGAGCTTACCTTGAAGGATTTGAGCGGGCTGCTCGGCCTGCCCGAGTCCTCGCTGTTTCGCACCCTGCTCACCCTGGCCGACCGGGGCTACCTGGTCCAGAAGCCCGACGGCGCCTACTGCCTGCCGCCCAAGCTCCTCTACGGGCGCGTCTACGAGCGCGCCGAGCAGTTGCGCCGCCGCCTCCGGCCCTACTTGCAAGAGCTGGCCCGGCGCTTCGATGAGACCGCCAGCCTCGCCTACCTGTTCGGCGATCGCATCCAGGTCCTCGACACGGTGGAAACCTTCCAGGAAGTCCGCCTCACCAACAAGCCGGGCCGCGTCCTGCCGCCCCATTGCAGCTCGCTCGGCAAAGCCATCACCGCCTTCCAGCCCCCCGAACTGATTGACCGGATCCTGGAAGTCTATGGGCTGTATCGCCGCACCGAGCGCACCATCGTGGACCGCCAGACGCTGCTGGCCGAATTCGAACAGATCCGGCGCAGAGGTTGGGCCGCGGACCGGGAGGAAAGCGTCGCCGGCGGCATGTGCCTGGGCGCTCCCCTGACCCTGGAGGGCCGGCACGTCACAGCCGCCATCAGCGTCTCGGTACCCATGGTGCGCATGACCCCCGAGCGCGAGGAAGCTATCGCCCGGGCCGTGCTCGAGACCGCGCGCGAAGCGGCCCGCGCCCTCGCCCGCCCGCCCTCCGGGCAGGAGTGACCATGCCCGGCCTCCGCTGGCTCGATCTGCTGACCACCTGCGCCTACATGCTCGCGGTGGTCCTCATCGGCCTGCGCTTCGCGCGCCGCCAGACCTCCACCGAGACCTACTTCGTCGCGCGCCGCTCGATCCCCGCCTGGGCCATGGGCGTCTCCCTGTTCGCCACCCTGATCAGCAGCGTGACCTTCGTCGCCTACCCCGGCTCGGCCTACGCGGGCGACTGGTCGCTGCTGGTGCCGGGCGCTATGGTGGTCCTGGTGCTGGCTCTGGTGGGCGGCGTCATCATCCCCTTCTACCGCCAGGCGGTCGGCATGAGCGCTTACGAGTACTTCGGCCGCCGCTTCGGCCGGCTGGCGCGCGCTTACGCCGCGCTGGCCTTCTCCCTCGGTCATTTCTCCAAGATGGGCTTCGTCTTCTACTTGCTGGCCCTCACCATTGACCGCATGACCGGCTGGGGCGTGGACGCCTTGATCCTGGCCGTGGGCCTGATCACGATTTTCTACACCCTGGTGGGCGGCATCGAGGCCGTCATCTGGAACGACGTGCTGCAGGGCTTCGTGCTCTGGCTGGGCATTCTCGTCTCGCTGGGCTTTCTCCTGTGGCTGCCGCCCGGCGGTCCGGCCGCCGTGCTGAGCCTCGCCTGGCGCAGCCGCAAGATCAGCCTGGGAGATCCCAGCCTGGACCTGGCCCGCCCCACCATCCTCGTGCTGGCCATCTACGGCTTCTTCTGGTACCTGCAAAAATACGCGGCCGATCAGACCGTCGTGCAGCGCTACCTGGTGGCTAAGAGCGACCGGCAGGCCCTGCGCGGCGTGGCTCTGGGCGCGATCCTCTGCGTTCCGGTCTGGACGCTGTTCATGCTGATCGGAAGCTGCACCTGGGCCTTTTACCGCCTCACGGGCGAAGCCCTCCCGGCCGCCGTCAGCAAAGCCGACCAGGTCTTCCCCCACTTCCTGGCCACTCATATCCCGCCCGGCCTGGCGGGCGTCTTCGTCGCTTCCTTGCTGGCCGCCGCCATGTCCACCTTGGCTAGCGATCTGAACTGCCTGGCCGTGGTGGGAGTCGAGGACTTCTACCGCGTGCTGCGCCCCGAGGCCGGCGACCGGCGGCGGCTGATGGTGGGGCGCCTCATCGTGGGCCTCTGCGGCGCCGTGGCCGTGGCCATGGCCTTGGTTCTGGCCCGCACCCAGGGCTCGGCCCTCTCGCTGTGGTACACCATCTCGGCCATCGTGGCCGGAGGCCTGGCGGGGTTGTTCGTGCTGGCCTTTCTCAGCCCGCGCGCCCACGCCCGCGGCGTCTGGGCCGGCATCGCCGCCACCATCGCCTTCAGCGCCTGGGCCACCCTCACCTACGGCAAACAGCGCATCCTCGATCTGGGCGCCTGGAACTACCCCTGGCACGATTACACCATCGGCGCCGTCGGCCATCTGGTCATGCTGGCCGCCGGCTACGCCGCCAGCCTCCTCATCCCCCCGGGCGGCGCGCCGGAGCCTTCCTGGGAGCGGGCCACGCTCTGGGGCTGGCTGCGCGCGCGCCGCGCCGCTACGGCGGTCCCTGCGGCCGGGCCCGGCGCTTGAAAAACCGCAGGAAGTCAGGCGATTCTGAAAGATAAGCGCAAGAACAGAAAGAACACTTGACAATTTGCAGCCTCCGTGCTATCCGATGAGTGTGGCCGGCTCCCGGGCCGGCCCCGGAGGTCCGCCCGTGCCCAAAGCTTTCTTCCCCTCGGCCGCCCTGCTCTGCTCACTGCTGGCCGCTTCCTGCTCCGCCCTCTACGCCCAGCGCACCACCGCCACCATCTACGGCGTCGTCCAGGATCCCACCGGCGCCGTCATCCCCCAAGCCCAGGTGGCCGCCACCCACGAGCTGACCGGCTACCGCCAATCGGCTCGTTCGGACGAGCGCGGCGAATTTACCTTGAGCTTCCTGCCCGTCGGGCGCTACGAGCTGCGCGTCGAGGCCTCCGGCTTCAAGACCTTCCTGCAACGCGGCATCACGCTCGAGGCCGGCCAGCAGATCCGCTACGTCGCCCTTCTGGAGCTGGGCGCCCCCACCGAGAGCGTGACCGTGACGGCGGAAGCCCCTTTGATCGAGAACGCCGCTTCGGCCAGTAACTTCCGGGTCTCGAATCTCCAATTCACCGAGCTACCCCAGGGCGCGCGCGATTTCACCTCCCTGCTGGCCCTCTCCACCGGCTTCCGCCCCAGCCGCGAAGGCATGCTTCAGTTCGACGGCCTGGCCAGCGGCGGCAACTCCGTCACCGTGGACGGCGTGGACGCCTCGGCCAACACCGAGAGCCCCTCGACCGCCATGTTCCAGAACTTCAACGTCATCAAAGTGGTCAGCATGGAGGCCATCGAGGAGGTCAACGTCTCCCGCGGCGTGGTCTCGGCCGAGGTGGGCCGCACTTACAGCGCCAACATCAACATCATCACCAAGCGCGGCACCAACCAGTTCCACGGCTCGCTGTTCGAAGCCGTACAGAACGACGTCTTCAACGCCAAGAGCGCCATGCAGCAGCCGGGCGATCGAAAGCCCCCTGTCCGCCTCAACCAGTTCGGCGGCTCCTTCAGCGGACCTCTGCGCCGGGACCGCCTGTTCTTCTTCGCCGCCTACGAAGGCAACCGCCGCAGCACCACCGGCATCTCCCAGGCCGAAGTCCCCTCCGAAGACCTGCGCCGGCGCGCCCTCGCCGCCCTGCCCGCCTACCGGCAACTGCTCGACGTCTTCCCGCTGCCCAATATCCCGCTGGCCAACCCCAACACCGGCCTGTATCTCGGGCCCAACCGCAACACGGCCGACGACAACCACGCGGTCGCCCGCCTGGACTACCAGATCGGAGGCGCCGACCTGCTCACCGCCCGCTACGTCCGCTCCCGGCCCAACAGCTCCGGCCAGCGCTTCCCTACCGTCACCTTCCGCGACTACCACGGCATCTTCGAATCCGGCACGCTGGCTTACCTGCGCTCGGCCCCCTCCTGGACCAGCGAGACGCGCTTCAACTTCAAGCTGGACGACACCTCGCGCGTGGAGACCCTCTGGCAGCAGGGACGGATCCCGGCCATCGAGGTGCAAGGCGTCTTCAGCACCCAGGGCGAGGGCCTCTTTATCCGCGGCCACAACTACGGCCTCGAGGAGGTCTTCATGAAGGTCGCCGGACGCCACGCCCTCAAGTTCGGCGGCGCTTACAACGGCAAGGCCCCGGGCCGCTTCGACGAAGAGGTCCCCATCATCCGCTACGGCAACGTGGCCGACTTCCTGGCCAACCGGCCCAACCGCGTCCAGATCACCTTCGGCACGCCCGACTATCACGCCCGCATCTGGGACCTCGGCCTGTTCGTCCAGGACGACCTGCGCCTGCGGCCCAACCTGATGTTCAACCTCGGCCTGCGCTACGAGTATTACTCGGTGCTCAAGGAGAAGGATGGCCGCTTGTTCAACCCCGACGGCCCCCTAGGCGCGGTCCGCAAGCCGCCCGTCTTTCGCCCTGCCGATTCCCCCTACCAGGCCGACCGCAATAATTTCCTGCCCCGCCTCGGGCTGGTCTGGGGCCTGGACAAGACCGGCAAGACGGTCCTGCGCACCGGATTCGGCGCCACCCTGGCCCAACCCGACCTGCGCAACTTCGCCAGCCAGATGTACCTCAGCCCCGAGATCCCCTTCCGCTTCCGCTTCAGCGGATCGGATCTTACCAGCCTGGGCCTGAAGTATCCCGTCAGCAACCAGCAGTTGCTCGACACCATGCGCACCAGAGACGTGCCCCGCGGCTACGGCGTCTACGAGCCCAACAACCGCAACCCCTACGCCTTGCACTGGACTCTCGACCTCCAGCGCCAACTGACCCCCACGCTCGCCCTCCAGACCGGTTACGTCGGCAACAAAGGGCTGAAGATCCTCATGCCCCTGCTCAACAACTTCCCCGACCGCCTCACCGGCGCGCGCCCCTTCCCCGAGGCGCTGGAAGGCAGCTACAACGCCGGCGCGGATTACAGTTGGTACCACGCCTGGCAAACCTCCCTGCGCAAGCGCTTCGCCGCCGGCTTGCAGTTCAACCTCAACTACACTTGGGGCAAAGCCATGGCGGTCGGCACGGGCGACTTCTGGCCGGGCAACAATGAGCGCGTGCAGGACATGGACAACTGGAGAGCCGACGAAGGCCCGGCCAACTTCGACGTCACTCACCGCCTGACCGCCGACTGGGTCTACGAACTGCCGCTGGATCGCCGGGCGCGAGGGCGCCGCGCCGCCCGCGAGTTGCTCGGCGGCTGGCAGATCAGCGGAACCTTCGGCGCCGAAACCGGCGGCGTCTTCAACGTCGTGCAGGCCAGCAACCGCGACTCTTCCCGTCCCGACTTCATCGGGGGCAACCCTTACGCCGCGGGCGATCGCTTCCAGTTCCTCAATCCCGCCGCCTTCGCCCGGGTCCCTACCTCGCGGGCCAGCGGCCAGACCCTCCGCCCGGGCAACCTGGGCAAGAACACGCTGCGCGGCCCGGGCAACTGGAGCGTTTCCCTCGGCCTGGCCAAGACCGTCAACCTCGGCGAGCGCTGCCGCCTTCAGCTGCGGGGCGAAGGCCTCAACGCCTTCAACCACGTCAACCTCGGCAATCCGCAGGCCGACATCACCCGGGCTACCTTCGGCCGCATCCTCGGCGTGGGCGGCGGCCGCAGCATCCAGTTGCGGGCCCGCCTGTCGTTTTGAGCGCCCGGACGCCCAGGGATTCCGGCCCCGGATTACACTCGACAAAGATGCGAATCGTTGAACTGCTCCAACCGGGCACCGTCCTGCTCGGACCAGGCGCCGCCCGCCGCTGCCCCCAGTGGCTGGCCGCGCGCGGCCTGCGGCGCGTCTTCCTCGTCGTGAGCCCCGAGACCCTGCCGTTCGCCGGGCGGGTCTTCGCTTCGGGCGACATTCGGCTGGAAGTCTTCGACGGCGTGCGGGCCGAGCCCGACCTGGAAACCTTCCGCTGCGCACTCGAGGCCGCCCGCCGGGCCGCCCCCGAGGCCGTCGTGGGCCTGGGCGGAGGCAGCGTCCTGGACGTAGCCAAGCTGGTGGCCGCCCTGTTCGACGGGCGCCAGTCCCTTGAGGAAGCCTTCGGCATCGGCCGGCTCCTCAAACGCGCCCTGCCCTTGGCCTGCCTCCCCACCACGGCCGGCACGGGCAGCGAAGCCTCCCCCAACGCCGTGCTGCTGGATCCCCAGGCCAAACTCAAGAAAGCCGTCATCAGCCCGTGGCTGATGCCCGATGCCGCCTTCGTAGACGCCGAACTGGCCGTGACGCTGCCGCCGGAGGTCACCGCCTATACCGCCCTGGACGCCTTGACCCACTGCATCGAAACCTTCGCCAACCGGAATGCTCATCCCGCGGTGGACCTCTATGCGCGCGAAGGCATCCGGCTCATCGCCGCTCATCTGGAGCGCGCCTTTCGCAACGGCGCCGACCTGGAGGCACGCGACGCCCTGGCCCGCGCCAGCTTCTACGGCGGCCTCTGCCTGGGGCCGGTCAACACCGCCGCCGTGCACGCGCTCGCCTACCCGCTCAACGGCGAATTTCACCTTCCCCACGGTTTGTCCAACGCCCTGCTGTTGGGACCCGTGTTGCGTTTCAATCTCGAGGCGGCGCCGGAACGCTACGCCCAGGTGGCCCTGGCGCTCGGCGTCGAACCGGGACCTTCGGCCCGCGCCACCGCGCTGGCCGGCCTCCAGCTCCTCGATGCCCTCTGCCGCGCCGTGGGGATTCCGCGCTCGCCGGCCGAGCTGGGCATCCCGCGCCAGGCCATCCCCCGCATGGCCGAGGCCGCCCTCACCATCACCCGGTTGCTCGCCAACAACCTGCGCGAAGTGACCCGCGCCGACGCCGAGGCCATCTACCAGGAAGCCTTCGGCCCGCCGCCCGCGGCCTGAAGGGCCTCAGCCGGCCGCTGGGCCCAACACAAGGGCGGGGCCGGATGGACCGCGATCACCAAGCCGACGGCGCCGCTCGCAAGCCGGGCTTGGTCTACCCCCTTCGCCCAGGCGTTCGGCAACGCCGCCGCGCTTGCTTGCAACCGAGCCCGAGATTGATTGGACTTGACCCCGGATTTCCGATTTAAACATTTCCCTGCGGCTTTGGAACATCCTTACCGATCCGCGCCGCGGCCACAACACCCAGTTTCCCTTGGCCGATCTGTTTCGCCAGTCGGTCTACAGTCGCCTGGCGGGCTACGAGGATGTC
>JBBIMA010000099.1:0-10704 GCA_037444625.1 Solibacteraceae bacterium | reverse complement strand
TGCTGGGCGTGTTGTTCTCGGCCGCCGCGCTGCGGGCCCAAACCGGCTCAGCCGAGCTGGCCGACCTGCTGGAGGAAGCCTTGCGCAACAACCCTGAAATCGCCGCGGCGCGCAAGCGCTATGAAGCCTCCCGGCAGCGGCCCAGCCAGGCCGCCAGCCTGCCCGATCCCATGCTCTCGCCGGGCTACAACAGCAGCGGCAGACCCTGGCCGGGCGCGGGCTTGGGCCGGGCGCCGACCAGCAACATCGGCTTCATGCTCTCGCAGGAGATCCCGTTTCCGGGAAAGCGCAGGCTGGCCGGCGAGCTCGCCGCGAAGGAAGCGGAGGCCGAATGGCAGGTCTACCAGCAAGTGCAGTTGAGCGTGGTGTCCCGGCTCAAACAGGCGTACTATCGCCGCGCGTACGCCTTCGCGGCGGCCGAAGTGCTGGACCGGAACCGGGAGCTGCTGGAGAAGCTCCTCCGGATCACCGAGGCCCGCTATTCGGTCGGCAAGGCCGCCCAGCAGGACGTCTTCAAGGCCCAGACCCAGATCTCGATCCTGGAGGCCCGGCGCTTGCAACTCGTGCGGGAGCAGCGGGCCCGCGAAGCGGAGATCCTGAGCCTCCTCGGCCGGCCGCCCGGTTCGAGTCTGCCCCGGCCGGCGGAGCTGCGTCCCCTCGCCATGACGGTCCGGCTGGAGGATCTCTACCGGTGGGCCGAACAGAATTCGCCCTTGCTAAAAAGAGAGGAAAAAGTCATCCAGCGAGCCGAATTGGCCCTGAATCTGGCCCGCAAGGAATACTATCCCGATTTCGTACTCAACGGCGGCTACTACAACATGGGCGGCATGCCGCCCATGTATATGCTCCGCGCCGATTTCAAGATACCTCTCTATTTCTTCCGCAAGCAGCGGCCGGCCCTCACCGAACAGGCCCAAACCCTGGCCGCCTCCCGCCGCCAGCTCGAAGCGGCCGGTCAGAGCTTGCATTTTCGCATTCAGGACGACTATCTGCTGGCTCAGACCTCGGCCCAACTGGTCAATCTCTACAGCCAGGCTGTGATTCCTCAAGCCGGTCTGGCCCTGGAATCGTCCCTGCTTTCCTATGAAACCGGCCTGGTGGATTTCTTGACCGTATTCACCAATTACATCACGGTCCTGGAGTACCAGATGAACTATTACGAAGAGCTGCTGAACCTCCATCTCGCCCTGGCCCGCCTGGAGGAGGTCACCGCGCGGCCGCTGCTGCCCTGAGGTAACCGCCATGAAGCTCCTGCGCGTCCTCGCGTCCCTGGCCCTGCTGGCCGCCGGCATCCTGATCGGCCTGGGCTACGCCCGCTGGCAGGAAAAGCGAACCGGCGCCGCGCCCAAGGGAGGCAGGAAGATTCTCTACTACGTGGATCCCATGCATCCGGGCTACAAATCCGACAAGCCCGGCATCGCTCCGGACTGCGGCATGAAACTCGAGCCGGTCTACGAGGGCGGACAGGTCGGCGAAGCGGCCGCCGCGGGAGAGCGGCGCATTCTCTATTACCGGGATCCCCAAGACCCCGATTACACCACCCATCAGCCGGGCATCAACCCCGCCACGGGAAACGATCTGGAACCGGTCTACGAAGGGGACGTCTCATCGCCGGCGAAGGGCGCCATCCAGATAAGTCCGGAAAAGCAACAACTGATCGGCGTGAAATACGGCACGGCGGAATACTCCGGAGGCGTCCATACCTTCCGGGCGGTCGGCAAGGTGACCTACGACGAGACCCGGATCGCGCGGGTCCACGCGCGAATCGAGGGCTGGGTGGATAAGGTCTACGTGGACTTCGTCGGCAGGCAAGTCGAGAAGGGCGAGAGGCTGCTCACCATTTACAGCCCCGAGCTGGTGGCCTCCCAGCAGGAGTATCTGCTGGCGCTGAAGGCGGACAAGCTTCTGAAAGGCAGTCCGGCGGAGGGGACCCGGGGCTACGGCGACTCGCTGCTGCGGGCGGCGCGGCGGCGCCTGGAACTCTTCGAGCTGAGCGAGGAGCAGATCGCCCAGGTGGCGCGCACGGGCGAGCCGCTGACTTACGTGACGCTCGAGGCGCCCATCAGCGGCTACGTGACGGCGCGGAACGCGTTCCCCAAGCAACGCATCACGCCGGAAACCGAGCTGTATCAGGTGGCGGACCTGAGCCGGGTCTGGATTATGGCCGACGTCTTCGAGTACGAGACGCCCCTGGTGCGACTCAACCAGGCCGCCACCGTATCGGTTTCCTATCTGCCGGGCAGAAAGTTCAACGCCCGGGTGGACTACATCCAGCCCGACGTGGATCCGCAAAGCCGCACCTTGAAAGTCCGCCTGAACGCCGCCAACCCGGGGCTGATTCTGAAGCCGGACATGTACGTGGACGTCGAGTTCCGGGTGGCGATGCCTCGGCGGCTGAGCGTTCCGGCGGAGGCGGTGCTCGATTCCGGCCTCAGAAAGACGGTCTTCGTGGACCGGGGCAACGGCTACCTCGAGCCGCGCCCGGTGGAGACGGGCGAGCGATTCGGCGATCGCATCGAAATTCTGCGCGGCTTGCGGGCGGGCGAGCGGATCGTGACCTCCGGCAATTTCCTGATAGATTCCGAGAGCCAGCTCCGCTCGGCCGCTCTGGGAATGACCAGTCAGGAGAAGGGCGGCCCCGCCGGGCAGCCGCAGGGGGCGACCGGCCCGGCGCCCTCCGGACACGAGGGGCACGGGCGATGATCCACGCGGTCATCGAATTCTGCGCGCGCAACAAGTTCCTGGTGTTCGTGCTGGTCGGCTTTGCGGTCGCGGCCGGCATCTGGTCCATGAAGAACGTGCCGCTGGACGCGATCCCGGATCTCAGCGACACGCAAGTGATCGTGTACTCGCGCTGGGACCGCAGCCCGGACATCATGGAGGACCAGGTCACCTACCCGATCGTGAGCGCCATGCTGGGCGCGCCCAAGGTGAAGGCGATTCGAGGATTCTCCGATTTCGGTTACTCGTTCGTCTACATCATCTTCGAGGAAGGGACCGACATCTACTGGGCGCGTTCGCGCACCCTGGAATACCTTTCGGGCGTGCTGCCGCGGCTGCCGGAGGGAGTGAAGACCGAACTGGGGCCGGACGCCACCGGGGTGGGTTGGGTCTTCCAGTACGTGCTGGTGGACACCTCCGGCCGGAACCGTCTGGACGAGCTGCGCTCCTACCAGGACTGGTTCCTGCGTTACGCCCTGCGCTCCGTCCCGGGGGTGGCCGAAGTGGCGCCGATCGGAGGCTTCGTCCGCCAGTACCAGGTCCATGTGGACCCCAACAAACTCCAGGCCTACAACATTCCGATCATGAAGGTGGCCGAAGCGGTCCGCCAGGGCAACAACGACGTGGGCGGGCGGCTGGTGGAGTTCAGCGGCGCCGAATACATGGTGCGGGGCCGGGGCTACGCGCAGTCGGTCGAGGACATCGGCGAGATCGTGCTGGCCTCCACGCCGAGCGGAGTGCCGGTTCGCGTGCGGGACGTGGGCAGCGTGACGCTGGGCCCGGATATCCGGCGCGGCGTGGCGGACTGGAACGGGGAGGGCGACGTCGTGGGGGGCATCGTCGTGATGCGCCAGGGCGAGAATGCGCTCCAGGTCATCGAGCGGGTCAAGCAGAAGCTCCGGGACATCGAGCCGGGCCTGCCGGAAGGCGTGAAGATCTTCACCGCCTACGATCGCTCGGAGCTGATCCTGCGCTCGATAGAGAACCTGAAGCATACCTTGATCGAAGAGGTTGCGATCGTCTCGGCGGTCATTCTCATCTTCCTCTGGCACATCCCCAGCGCGATCATCCCGGTGTTCACCATCCCGGTGGCGATCATCATTTCTTTCGTTCCCATGAAACTGATCGGGGTGACGTCGAACATCATGTCGCTGGGCGGAATCGCCATCGCCATCGGGGCCATGGTGGACGCCGCCATCGTGGTGGTGGAGCAGACGCACAAGAAGCTGGAGGAATGGGAACGGACCGGCCGGAGGGAGGACTACCACCGGGTGGTCATCCAGGCGGTCAAGGAGGTGGGAGGCCCCAGTTTCTTCGCCCTGCTGGTGATCGCGGTGTCGTTCATGCCGGTGTTGACGCTGGAAGCCCAGGAAGGGCGCCTGTTCAAGCCGCTGGCTTACACCAAGAACCTCTCGATGATCGTGGCCGCGGTCCTGGCCATCAGCCTGGATCCGGCGATGCGGCTGCTGTTCACGCACATGAAGACCTTCGCCTTCCGGCCGCTCTGGCTGGCCCGGCTCGCCAACGCGGTGCTGGTGGGCAAGATCCATTCCGAAGAGAACCATCCGATCAGCCGGATCCTGATCCGGCTCTACGAGCCGGTCTGCGCCTGGGCGCTGCGCTGGAAATACCTGGTGATCGGCGGGGCGGCGGCCGCGGTGATCCTGACCATTCCGATTTACCGCCGGCTGGGCTCGGAGTTCATGCCCCCGCTCGACGAGGGCACGTTGCTCTACATGCCGTCCACCCTGCCCGGCCTTTCGGTGACCGAAGCCCAGAAGCTCCTGCAAGTGCAGGACCGCATCATCAAGTCCTTCCCGGAGGTGGAGAGCGTGTTCGGCAAGGCGGGGCGGGCGGAGACCTCCACCGATCCGGCGCCTTTCTCGATGATGGAGACCATCATCGTCCTCAAACCGCATGATCAGTGGCGGAAGGCGGACACCTGGTACTCGGCCTGGGCGCCCGAGTGGGCCCGGAAGCTGCTGCGCCGCATCACTCCGGACCGTATCACGACCGAGCAACTGGTCAACGAGATGGACGCCGCCTTGAAACTTCCCGGCGTCGCCAACTCCTGGACCATGCCGGTCAAAGGCCGCATTGACATGCTCACCACCGGCGTGCGCACGCCGGTCGGGATCAAGGTGTACGGCGCCGATCTGAACGAAATCCAGCGCATCGCCACCCAGATCGAGGGCCTGCTGCCGCAGATTCCAGGCACCCGCAACGTCTTCGCCGAGCGGACCGGCGGGGGCTACTTTCTGGACTTCGTCTGGAAGCGCGAGGAGATCGCTCGCTACGGGTTGAGCATTGCCGACGTCCAGCAAGTCGTCATGAGCGCCGTGGGCGGAGAGAACGTCTCGACGACCGTCGAAGGACGGGCCCGATATCCGATCAACGTCCGCTACTACCGCGACTTTCGGAGCGACCTGAACATGCTCGGGCGCGTTCTGGTCCCGGCGGGCAACGGCAACATGACCGGCCACGCTCAGGTTCCTCTCTCCCAGCTCGCCCAGATCAAGCTGGCGGCGGGACCCTCGATGATCCGCGACGAAAACGGCATGTTGAACGGCTACGTTTACGTGGACGTGGCCGGCCGGGACGTCGGCAGCTACGTGGAGGAGGCCAAGCGCGTGGTGCGCGCGAAGGTCAAATTGCCGCCGGGCTACGCGCTGGAGTGGAGCGGCCAGTACGAGGCCATGGAGCGCGTCAAGAAGCGCCTGCTGGTGGTGCTGCCTCTGACGCTGTTTCTGATCCTGATGCTGCTGTACCTGAACACGAGGTCCGGCGTGAAGACGATGCTCATCATCCTGGCCGTGCCCTTCTCGGCGGTGGGAGCGATCTGGCTTCTCTACCTGCTCGGTTACAACATGAGCATCGGCGTCTGGGTGGGGCTGATCGCGCTGATGGGCGTGGATGCGGAGACGGCCGTGTTCATGCTGCTCTACCTGGACCTGGCCTATGAGCAGGCCCGCAAGGAGGGCCGACTGAGGAGCCTGCGCGATTTGCAGGAGGCGATCCTGCACGGCGCAGTCAAGCGGATCCGGCCGAAGTTCATGACGGTGGCCTGCATGTTTCTGGGCCTGGTCCCCATCATGTGGTCCGCGGGCACAGGCGCCGACGTGATGCGACGGATCGCCGCGCCGATGATCGGCGGCATCTTTACCTCGTTTCTGCTGGAACTGGTCGTCTATCCCGCAATCTATGAGGTGTGGAAATGGAATTTCGAATTGAAAAAGCGACTGGCTTCGCCGTCCTGACGGCCGTTTCCCTGGCTCTCGCCCTGCCCGCCCAAGACGGCCTGCGCTACCAGGTGCGGCATGCCCACTGGTGGAAGGACGGGATCGGCCTGCTGGTGATGGACGAGACCGGCATTTCCTATCAGGAGGCGGGAAAGAAAAACAAGAAGCCCGAGCAACTGCATCACGGCCGCTGGAGCTACGACCAGATTCAGCAACTGCTCATCTCGCCCGACAAACTTACGCTCGTGACTTATGAGGACCGAGCGCTGCTGCTCGGGGCCGACCGGCGCTACGAGTTCACCCTCGCCGAGAGCCGTTCCTTCCAGGAGGCTTACGACTTTCTGAAGAACAGGCTGGACCGCCGGCTGGTGGCGGCTCTGGCCGACCCGGCGCCGGGCGAGTGGTGGTGGGAGCTGCCGGTCAAGCTGCTGGGGACCCTTCAGGGAACGCAAGGCGTCCTGCGCGCCGGCCCCGACCGCCTGGTCTTCCAAGCCGACCGGCCGGGCCGCTCCCGCACCTGGCGATACCAGGACCTGGACAACGCCAGCATGACCGACCCCTACGAGCTGACGCTGACCACTTACGAGCGCGCCCGCCGGCAGTACGGCAGCAGGAAATCCTTCCGGTTTCAGCTCAAGCGCCCGCTGGAGGAGGAGCGCTTCGATGCCCTCTGGCGGCGCCTGAACCGGGAGAAGGGATTGAAGTTCTTGATTTCGATCGAGGAAAGGAGCCAGAGAGGAACATGAGCAAATCCATCGCCATGCTGATTATCGGCGCGGCGCTCGCCGCGGCCGCCGACAAGCCCGGGACCTTCACCGGGGTCATCACTTGCACGATGTGCAAGAACGACCACAAAGCCATGGGCATCACGCCCGAGGACCGCTGCGTGCGGGAATGCATCAAGCACGGCGCCCGCTACGCTCTCTACGACGGGCGCAATCTCTACCGGCTGAGCGACCAGCAGACGCCCGAGAAGTTTGCCGCCCGGAAGGTGCGCGTGACGGGCGTGCTGTATGAGAAGACCGGCGTCATCCGGGTGGACAAGATCGAGCCGCTGGGCGGGGCGCCGGCCGGGGCGGAGGGCGGTGAAACCAAGCACCACCACTGAGGGGCATAATGGGTCCAGGGGGGCAGTGAGCCAGGAGAGGCGGGCGGCGGGCAAGATCGCGCTGACGGCGGCGGGCATCGCCCTGACCAGCGCGGGGCATTATCTGACGCCGCCCGAACTGCTGCTCTGGCACAACATCTTCCAGCGGCTGTACTATCTGCCGATCGTCTACGCGGCGATCAGCTTCGGCACGCCGGGCGGGCTGGCGGCGGCGGCGATTTCCGCCCTCTGCTACATCCCGCACATCGTGCTGACCTGGCATGGCTGGCGGTACTATTCGGCCAATCAGTACGCCGAGATCGTGGTGTTTTTCCTGGTGGGCACCGTGACCGGGATCCTGAGCGATCGCAGCCGGCGGCGGGAGCGCGAGCTGCGCCGGGTCTACCGGGAACTGGAGAGCAGTTTCGAGCAGATCCGGCGGGCCGACCGGCTCTCGGCGATCGGCCAGCTCTCGGCCGGACTGGCGCACGAGATCCGCAATCCGCTAGCCTCGATCGAAGGGGCGGCGGAGATCCTGGGCCAGGAGGCGACCGGCCCCCAGATGCGCGCGGAGTTCCTGGGCATCATTCGCAAGGAGTGCCGGCGGCTGAACCGGCTGCTGGGCGATCTGCTGGATTTCGCCCGCCCGCGCCCGCCCGAGCGCCGCCCGGTGCAGATCGAACGGCTCTTGGACAACGTGATCGCTCTGGTGGCGCACCTGGCCGAGAAAAACGGCATCCGGCTGCGTAAGGAGGTGGCCGCCGGGCTGGCCCCGGTGGTGGCCGATCCCGAGCAGATCACCCAGGTGTTGCTGAACCTCACCATCAACGCCGCCCAGGCCATGCCGCGAGGGGGCGAGATCCTGCTGGCCGCCGGGCCGGAAAACGGCGGCTTGGCCGTCCAGGTGCGCGACCAGGGCGAGGGCATAGCGGAGGGCGATCTGGAGCGGATCTTCGATCCCTTCTTTACCACCAAGCGCGACGGCACGGGCCTGGGGCTGTCGGTAGCCCACCAAATCGTGACCCAGCACGGCGGCGCGATCCGGGCGGAGCGCAACCCCGAGGGAGGCATGACGTTTTCGGTCTGGCTGCCGGGAGGGAATCGGTGAGCGCCGGCCGGATCCTGGTGGTGGAGGACGACGACAGCCTGCGCCGGGTCACCGAGGTGCAGCTCGAACAGGCCGGCTATGCGGTGGCCACCGCGGCCGAGGCCGGGCAGGCGCTGGCCCTGCTGGAGAAATCGCCCGCCGATCTGGTGATCACCGATCTGAAGATGCCGGGGCTGAGCGGGATCGAACTGCTGCGGCGTATCAAGGCCGATTACCCGGAGATCATCGTGATCGTGGTGACCGCCTTCGGGACGGTGGAATCGGCGGTCGAGGCCATGAAGGCGGGCGCCTACGACTACATCACCAAGCCGGTGAACGCGGAGGCTCTGCGGCTGGTGGTGGCGCGGGCCCTGGAGCACCACCGGCTCCGGCAGGAGGTCGAGGCGCTGCGCCGCAGCCTGGATCGCAAGTACGGCTTTGAGAACATCCTGGGCCGCTCGGCCGCCCTGCTGGAGACGCTCGAGTCGGCCGCCCGGGTGGCGCCCACCGACGCCACCGTGTTGATCCGGGGGGAAACCGGCACGGGCAAGGAGCTGCTGGCCAAGGCCATCCACTTCAACAGCCGGCGGCGCGAGCACCCTTTCGTGACCATCAACTGCGGGGCCATTCCGCGCGACCTGCTGGAATCCGAGCTGTTCGGCCACCTGAAAGGGGCCTTCACCGGAGCGGTGGCGCACAAGAGGGGGCGGGTGGAGCTGGCAGAGGGCGGCACGCTGTTTTTGGACGAGATCGGCGAGCTGCCCCCGCCCTTGCAGGTCAAGCTCCTGCGCCTCATCCAAGAGCGCGAGATCGAGAAGCTGGGAGCGAGCGGACCGCTCAAGGTGGACGTGCGCATCCTGGCCGCCACCCATCGCAATCTGCAAGCCATGGTGGAGGACGGGACCTTCCGGGAGGACCTCTACTACCGGCTGGCGGTGATCCCGCTGGAGCTGCCTCCGCTGCGCGAGCGTAGCGAGGACATCCCCGAGCTGGTGCTGCACTTCTTCGAGAAAAGCAAGCAACGGCACGGGCGCCCCGAGCTGGTCTTGCCCCCCGCACTGTTGCCGCACTTCGCCGCCTATCGCTGGCCGGGCAATGTGCGGGAGCTGGAAAACGTCATCGAACGGCTGGTGCTGCTGGCCCGAGGCGAGGAGATCACCCTGGGCGATCTGCCCGAGTTCCTGCGCCGCGAGCGGCCCGCCCTGGACGCCATCCAACTCGAGCTGCCGCCGGAAGGCATCAGCCTGGAGGCGGTGGAAAAGGAGCTGATCCTGCGCGCTCTGGAGAGGTGCGGCTGGAACCAGACGCAGGCCGCGCGCTACCTCGACATCAGCCGCAAGACGCTGATCTACCGGATGGAGAAGCACGGCATCAAGCAGCGCGGGGGCGCGGGTCCCGAAGCCGACCCTCAAGGCGAGGGAGCCCAGGCGGGCATCAGGTAGGCGTAGAAGACCGTGATCAAGCCGATCAGGGTGGCCAGCAGAATGCTGTGCCGCAGCGTGAAGCGGAACAGCCGGCCTTCGTCGGCGCGGGGCATCGAGGTAGCCGCCGCCGCCACGGCGATGCTTTGCAGGCTGATCATCTTGCCCATCACCCCGCCGGCCGAGTTGGCCGCCGCCATCAAGACCGGATTGAAGCCCAACCGGCCGGCGGTGATCACCTGCAAGTTGCCGAACAGGGCGTTGGCCGAGGTGTCCGAGCCGGTCAGGAACACGCCCAGCCAGCCGAGCAGCGAACTGAAGAAGGGGAACAGCAGGCCGGTGGCGGCGAAGGCCAGTCCCAGGGTGGCGGTCGCCCCCGAGTAATTCATCAGGAAAGCCAGCGCCAGCACGGCGGCGATGGTCAGCTCGGGCAGGGCGAGCTGTTTCACCGTCATCCAGAAGATACGCCCGAACTGCCGGAGCGACAGCCTGAGCAGCAGGGCCGACAGCAGGGCGGCAAACAGGCAGGCCGTTCCCGAGGCGGCCAGCCAGTTGAAGTTGTACACGGCCGGATAAGCCGAGGGCGTCGAGCTGACCGGCGGCATGCGCTGCACCAGGTTGTGCAGGCCCGGCCAGGCGAATTCCACCCGGTAGGCATTCAGCCGGCTGCGCACCGGCTGCCAGCCCCAGAGCAGCACGAAGATCACCAGCAGCGCGTAGGGACCCCAGGCGGTCAGCAACTGCCGGCCGCTGTGCCGCCGCGCGAGGGCCGGCGCCCGATCGGGGTCGTTGAAGCGAAACCGGTCCTTCGGCCTCCACACCAGCAGCAGCCCGACCAGCGCCCCGATGGCCGCCAGCGAACTCAGGATGTCGGTCAGTTGCGGCCCGATGAAGTTCGAAGCCAGAAACTGGGTCCCCGCGAAGGAGGCGCCGCAAGCCAGGACCGCCGGCAGCACGCCCTTCGTCACCCGCCGGCCGCCCATCACCAGGATCAAGTAGGCCGGCACGATCAAGGAAATCGGCGCGCAGATGCGGCCGGTGGCGGCGCTCAACTTCTCCATCGGCAGCCCGGTCACCGTGGCCAGGGTCAGAATCGGCGTGCCGATCGAGCCGAAGGCCACCGGGGCGGTGTTGGCCAGCAGGCAGATG
>JBBIMA010000098.1:0-10831 GCA_037444625.1 Solibacteraceae bacterium | reverse complement strand
CTTTCCTCAGTTGCGGCATCCGAGCCTCGGAAGCCTGGATGTAAAGCGGCTCGACATAGAGGAAGGTTTCGCCCATGGGCAGCACCAGCATCTGGCCGCGCAGAACCTGGGAGCCTTGCTGGTTCCACAGCGTCAGGTCCTTGGAGATGATCTGGTCCTGGTTGACGCGCGCCTCGATCTGCATGGGCCCGTAGATCAGTTCCTGTTTGGAAAGCTGGAGGAACAGCAGCTCGCCCAAATGCTCGCCGTCGCAGCGCGCCACCATCAGGCCGATCATGTTGTCCTTGTTGCGCGGGGTGAAGGGCAGGATCAGAAGGAACTCGGCCTGTTTCTCGCCCGGCAGAGTGGCCACGACGTAGGCGGGCTCGACCGCCTGGGGCTGCCCGCCCTGGCCTTGAATGTTGCGCCCGACGTCCCAGACGTCCTCCTTGTTGTAGAAGGCCTGGGGATCCAGCATGTGATAGATCCGGTAAACCTCGGCCTGGGCGCGGAAGAAGGTCTCCGGATAGCGGGCGTGGAAGCGCAGGGCGGGGGGCATCGCCGAGGCCGGCTTGAGCAGGCGCGGGAACAGGCGCTGGTAGGCGCGGATGATGGGGTCGGCCGGGTCGAAGATGTAAATGGTCGTGGTTCCGTCGTAGGCGTCAATGGTGGCCTTGACGGCGTTGCGCATGTAGTTGACCAGGCCGATACCGCTCAGGCTGATCCCCCGCGCGTAGGGATGGGCGCGCGAGGTGGTGTAACCGTCAATGGTCCAGACCAGGCGGCCGGCGTCGGTCAGCACCAGGTAGGGATCCGGGTCCCAGGCGATGAAGCCGGCCAGCCGCTGGACGCGCTCGCGCACGTTGCGCCGGATCATCATGCGGCTGCCGGGCGTGAAGAAGCCGGTTAGCAGGATGTTGACGTCGGCCCGCGCCAGCGCGGCCGCCAGGCGTACCCCCCAGGAGTGCACCGGGAAGCCGCCCCGGCCCTGATAGCGCGTGAAGACGTTCTCCGCACCCGAGGGATAGCTGAATTCGGGCTGGCCGGTGTTGACGAAGACCGGCTCGTGGGTGGACTCGCCGTAGTACAGCTCGGGCCGGACCAGCTTGAGGCTGGAGGTCTTTACCGCGGGCGGCGCGTCCTGGATCAGCAGCACCGGCAGGCCGTCGGGCGTGATGCGGTTGGCCTCCGCCATCACCAGGCCGTAGCCGTGGGTGTACATGAAATGCGGGACGATCCAGCGGGTGCGCGCCTCGGGCAACTGCCGGATGTCCAGCTCGCGCGGCGTCAGCAGTACCTGGCGCAGCCGGCCGTCAATCAGGTAGCGGTCCACGTCGGAATCGGCGAAACGGTAATAGGGCCGCAGGGCCTGGATTTGCGAGACCGTGTCGTGGAAGGCGCGCCAGTCCCAGAGGCGGATGTTGTCCAGCAGCGCTTGGTGGTCGGCCAGATTCACGCGCGCCTCCAGCTTGGCCGAGAACTCGAACTCGCGCGTCCGCCGGTCCAGGCCGAAAGCCGAACGGGTGGCCCGGATGTGCTTCTCGATGTAAGGCCGCTCGAGGGAAATCTCGTTCGGCCGCACGTAGACCGCCCCCACCACGGCCGGCGCCGCCAGCCGCAGGGCCAGCGCGCCCGCCATCAGGGCCGCCCAGCCCCAGCGCCCCGCCCACACCAGCGCGGCCGCCGCCAGGCAAGCCGCGATGACCAGCCACTGAAGCGGCAGAGCGATCCGGTGATCCACCCAATTGATGCCCACCATGAAGCCGTGGTCGTTGACCAGCATTTCGTAGCGGGCCAGGAAAAAGCGAAAGGCCAGCGCCGCCAGCCCGGCCACCGCCGCCAGGCGCAGGAAGCGCGACTCCAAGGCTCCCTCCAGGCGCAGGAAACGCAGGTCCAACTCCTGCATCTCGCGCAATTCCGGCAGCCGATCGCGGATCTGCCAGCCCCGGGCGGTCAGCCAGTAGACCAGGATGGCCGCCACCGCCAGCGCCAGCAGATACTTCCACAGGATCCCGTAGAAGGGCAGATCGAAAAGGTAGAAGCCCAGGGCACGGCCGAAAATCGGGTCCCGCCAGGCGGCCGCCTCCGGCGGCAGACCCCGCCCGCCGAAGAAGCGCACCACCGCCCAGGTGTCCACGCTGGCGGAAGCCACCAGCAGGGAGATCGCGGCCAGAATCAGCACCATCAGGCGGCCGTAAGCCGGGTGGCGACCCAGGCGCGCCCCTGCGAAGCGCATGCCCCGAGCGTGGGCCACGTAAAGGGCGGCGAAGGCCGCCAGCGCTCCCAGCACGACCGGAGTGGCGCTGTAGATCAGCAGGTCAATCCAGGTGGGCACCTGGTCGAGTTCCTTCCACCACTGGTATTCGAGAAAGAACGAGGCCAGGGCCCGGGCGCTCAACAGCACCACTGCCGCCAGGATCAGAATCGCCGTGAGGCCCCAGCGGCGCGGCCGGGCCGGCAGACTCCTGCCGGGCTCGGGAAAATCGAAATCCGCCATGCTACCCCCTTTCCGCGCTGCGACGCCAGACGATCCGGCCCTTGACCACCGTAGCCACGGCGGCTCCCCGGAAGGTCCAGCCGTCGAAGGGCGAGTTCTTGCTCTTCGACAGCGAGCGGTTGACGTCGTAAGTCCAAACCAGCTCGGGATCGAACAGCGTCAGATCGGCCGATGCGCCCGGCTCCAGCCGCCCGCGATTCAGGCCCAGCACGCGGGCCGGGCCGGTGGTGAACAGCTCGATCAGGCGCATCAGCGTGATGCGGCCGGAGTGCACCAGGGTTTTCAGGGTCACCGCCAGGGCCGTTTCCAGGCCGATCACTCCGAAGGGGCACTTCTCGAACTCCTGCATCTTCTCGCTGCCCGGATGCGGGGCGTGATCGGTGGCGACGGCGTCCACCACGCCCGAGGCGACGCCTTCCGCCAGGGCCTCCCGGTCGGCCGCGGAGCGCAGCGGCGGCTTCATCTTGCGGTTGCTGTCGTAGCCCGCCAGGTCCGCGTCGCACAGCGCCAGGTGATGAGGCGTCACCTCGCAGGTGACCGGGAGGCCGCGCGCCTTGGCCTGGGCGATCATCGCCAGGGAACGGGCCGAGGAGACGTGGGCGATGTGCAGGCGGGCGCCGGTGCTCTCGGCCAGCAGCAGGTTGCGGGCCACCATCACGTCCTCGGCCGCCGAAGGAATGCCCCGCAGCCCCAGGCGGGCGGAGCTTTCGCCCTCGTGCATGTCGCCCCCGGCCGAGAGGTTCAGGTCCTCGCAGTGTTCGATCACGGGCAGGTCGAAAGCCCGGGCGAACTCCATGGCCCGGCGCATGACGCGCGCGTTCATCACCGGGCGCCCGTCGTCGGAGATGGCCACCGCCCCGGCCGCCTTCATCGAGCCGATGGCGGCCAACTTCTCGCCCTCGCTGTTCTCGGTGATGGCGCCCACCGGGAAGACCTGGGTGAGGGCGAAGCGCTCGGCCTGCTCGAGGATGTAGCGGGTCACCGCGGCGTCGTCGTTCACCGGGTTGGTGTTGGGCATGGCGCAGACGGCGGTGAAGCCGCCGGCCGCCGCGGCCCGGGTGCCGCTCTCGATGGTTTCGGCGTGCTCGAAGCCGGGCTCGCGCAGATGCGTGTGCAGGTCCAGGAAGCCCGGCGCCACCACCAGCCCCGAGGCGTCGAAAGCCACCGCCCCGGTGGCGTGCAGGTTGGGCCCGATGCGCACGATCAGGCCGCTCTTGATCAGCACGTCGGCCACGGCGTCGTAGCCGCTGGCCGGGTCCATCACGCGACCGTTGCGGATGAGGAGCTTCGGCATGACGATCCCAGGATTCTCTCCAGCACGGCCATGCGCACGGCCACCCCGTTCTCCACCTGGTTCAGGATCACCGAGCGCTGCGAATCGGCCACTTCCGAGGAGATCTCCCGCCCGCGGTTGATCGGCCCCGGATGCATCACGATGGCGTCCGGCCGCGCCAGCTCCAGATGCTCCAGGCGCAGCCCGTAAAACTGAAAGTACTCCCCGGCCGGGAAGGCCGCCTCCTGCTGGCGCTCCAGTTGCACCCGCAGCATCATGATCACGTCCGCCTCCCGGATGGCCTCCCGCATGTCGTAGGTGATGCGCACCCCGGGTGCGATGCGCGCCAGCTCGGGCGGGACCAGGGGCGCCGGACCGCAAAGCACGATGTCGGCCTGGAACTTCGAGAGCAGGAAAATGTTCGAGCGGGCCACCCGGCTGTGGGCGATGTCGCCGATGATGGCCACCCGCAGGCCCTCCAGCGTGGGCCGGTGATCCAGGATGGTGCGCGCGTCCAGCAGAGCCTGCGTGGGATGCTCGTGCGTCCCGTCGCCCGCGTTGATGATGGGGATGGGCAGATGCCGGGCCAGAAAGTGCGGCGCCCCCGAGGCGGCGTGCCGGATCACGATGGCGTCCGGGCGCATGGCCGCCAGCGTGTTCAGCGTGTCCACCAGGGACTCCCCTTTGGCCAGGCTCGAGCCGGCCGCCGTGATCGAGACCGCGTCCGCTCCCAGCCGCTTGGCGGCGATCTCGAAGCTGGTGCGCGTGCGGGTGGAAGCTTCGAAAAACAGGTTCACGATCAGCCGGCCGCGCAGCGTCTCCAGCTTGGCGAAGGGCTGGTTCTGGCCGGGCTGAAACGCCTTGGCGCGCTCCAGGATGGCCTCGATCTCGGCGCGCTCCAGTTCCTCGATTCCCAGCAGTCCCCTCGGCATGGGCGCCTCCTCGCCGGGCAGGCCCGCGGCTCAGGCCGCGCGCTCCACCAGCACCACCTTCTCGGTCTGGTCAATCTCCTTGAATCTCACCTCGACCATCTCCTCGGGAGTGGTCGTGATGGTGCGCCCCACGAAGCGCGCCTCGATGGGCAGCTCGCGGTGGCCCCGGTCAATCAGCACCAGAAGCTGCACGCGCGCCGGGCGGCCGTGGTCGAACAGGGCGTCCAGCGCCGCCCGCACCGTCCGCCCGGTGTAGAGCACGTCGTCGGTGAGGATGATGTCCTTGCCGGTCACCGGGAAGGAAATCTCGGTGGCGTTGAGCACCGGCTGAGTGGCCACCGTCGAGAGATCGTCCCGGTAGAGCGTGATGTCCAGGACCCCGACCGGCACGGCGCGGTTCTCCAGCTCCTTGATCTTCTCGGCCAGCCGCTGGGCGATGGGCACGCCGCGCCGGCGGATGCCCACCAAGGCCAGCCGGTCCAGGTCCTCGGTCTTCTCCAGGATTTCGTGCGCCAGGCGAACCAGGGTGCGCTCGATCTCTGAGGCGCTCATCAGTTGGGCTTTTTCGCGCGGGGCGGTCATGGCGACTAGCGGTCCGAGGGACAGGGTATCACAGCCGCCCGCCGCTTCAGGGAGCGCCGGGCGCCGCGCCGCCCGCTCTCCCGGCTCAGTAACGGCGCAGCCGCGAACGGATCCGCCGCGCCAGCCGCTCGATCTCCTCGATCTTGCGCAACGAACCCACCGACAACACGTGCCGGCCCTGCTTCTCCAGCTCGGCCCTGAACTCCTCGGAAAGCTTGACCAGCCGCGCGGCGTCGCGCAGCGATTGCTCGTAGTCGGCCTTGAGAATTTCCTCTTTCTGGGACTTGCCGCTGGGGAGCTTGAATTCCGGCTCCTGCCGCTCGAACTGGGCCGCGGACGGCGACAGCAACGCCAGCAGCAGAGCCAGGCGGGTGAGCTTCATCATGGCGGACCCACTCCCATTGTAGGCGCCGCCCGCCGCGCCGGTCCTGGCTCCGGTGCCTCCGGGGGAAGGCGTGGCGGGGCGCTAGCGCGGCGCCGCCTCCGCCCGGCCCGAAGCACCATCCCGCAGCGTCCCCAGAATGGAGGAAACGTAGTCCTGGGTCTCGCGGAAGGGCGGCAGCCCTCCGAAGGCGTCAATATAGGCGGGACCGGCGTTGTAGGCCCCCAGCACCAGGGACAGGTCGCCTCCGTAGCGGCTCAACAATGCTCTGAGCAGGCGCGCCCCGGCGGATACGTTCTCGGCCGGGTCGAAAGGATCCCTCACGCCGAGCTGCCGGGCGGTCTCGGGCATCAGTTGCATCAGGCCCTGCGCGCCTTTGGGCGAGACCGCACAGGGCAGTCGGGAGGATTCCTTCTCGATCACGGCCCGCAACAGGTCGGGCGTCAGGCCTTCGCGCTGCGCGATTTGCTCGACCAGAGGGCCGATCTGCTCGGGAGGAATCGGCTCGCAAGGTTCCGCGGAAGCCGCCGGCGGCGCCGCGGTGTCGCTCCAGCCGGTCAGGAAGAAGGAAGCGCCGTCCCCGCCGGCAGCCTCGATCTGCGACCGGACGGAAGCCCGCTGCTTCTCGAGGGCCGCCTCCATGGCTTGGACCGCCGCCTGCTGGCGCGCCGCGGCCGCCTCCATCGCCTGCCGGGCCTGCTGGTAAGGGTCCTGCCGGGCCTGGGCGGCGGCCAGGCACAGCAGAATCCCCGCGATGCTCATCCCATCCGCCATCGGACGGGATCCCGGAAAACTTGAGACGGCCTGCCGGTCCGAGCGCCGCCCCCTCAGGCCGGCTCCAGGGGCCAGACGGCGGCGGTCGAGTATCCGCCGTCCACTGCGATCAACTGCCCGGTGATGTAGTCCGAGCCCGGGCCGGCCAGAAAGACCGCCAGGGGCGCCACGTCCTCGGGCGCGCCCAGCCGGCCCGCCGGCAACAGGCTGTCGAGCCAGGCCCGCATCTCGGGTCTCCGCCAGACCGGGCGGGTCAGATCGGTGAGAATGAACCCGGGCAGGATGGCGTTGACTTGGATGTTCTGCCGGGCCCACTCCGCCGCCAAGGCTCGCGTCAGCCCGCCCAGCGCGCTCTTGGCCACCGCGTAGGGAACCATGTAGGGCAGCCCCAGAATGGTCATCAGGCTGCCCACGAAGATGATCTTGCCGCCCCGCCCCCGCTCGATCATGCGCCGGCCCACCCGGCGGGTCAGATCGAGCGGGCCGTGCAGGTTGGTGCCGAGCAGCGCCTCGTATTCCTCCGGCGTGTAATCGAGGAAGCGCTTGCGCAGGTTGATGCCCGCCACGTTCACCAGCACGTCGGTCTCGGGAGCCGCCCCCGCCGCCTCCTCGCGCGAGGCGGCATCGGTCACGTCCAGGCGCAGGGCTTCCGCCTTCAGGCCCTCGGCCCGCAGGCGCTGCGCTTCCTGTTGGAGCGCCTCGAGCGACCGCCCGGCCAAGATGGTGCGCGCGCCCGCCCGGGCCAGCTCGCGTGCCACGGCCAGCCCGATTCCCCGGCTGGCGCCCGCCACCAGCGCCGTGCGGCCGGCCAGGGAAAACCACCCCGCCCCGCTCACGACGCCAGCACCTCCGCGATGATCCGCCCGCGTGCCGCGGGCTCATCAGGGTGCGGGTCCCGGCCGAGCAAGGCCAGGATCGTGCGCGCCAGATCCTCCGGGCGCACCGGCAGATCGCGCACCTCGGCCCCGTAGCGGTCCGTGGCGCCCAGCGCGCGCCCGCCCTCCAGGCCGCCGCCGGCCAGCAGGGCCGACCAGGCCGCCGCGTGGTGATCCCGCCCGCCGCGCGGATTGATCCGAGGCGTGCGCCCGAACTCCCCCGCCGCCACCACCAGCGTCGTCTCGAGCAGTCCCCGCTCGGCCAGCTCGTCGAGCAGGGCCGACAGAGCCCAGTCCAGCTCCGGCAGCAGGCGATCCCTGAGCAAGGCGAAGCAGGCGGCGTGTGTATCGTAAACCGCCCAACCCGGCTCGATCACCACCAACCGGGCGCCCGCCTCCAGGCGCCGGCGGGCCGCCAGACAGGCTGCTCCCACCGGCGTGGGCCCGTAACGCTCGCCGGCCTGCGCCGGCCCCCAGGCGCTCCGCCGGGCGGCGATCCGCTCCGGTTTCAACGCCGCCCCGGCGATCTCCAACAGACCCGCCGCCCGCTCGTGGTGCGTCTCGCGCGATGAGAGCGAACGCAGGATGGTCAGCCGCCGCGCCCGTCGCGCCAATCGCGGCAGGTGCTCGCAGAGGCGCAGGCCCGGCACGGCGCTCGGGATGGAGCGGAACTCGCCGCGGATCTCCTGCGGCGCCTCAGGCTTGGGATCGAAGCTGTCCAGATGGCTCAGCCCGCCGTCCAGGCGGATCAGTACGGCCGCTCGCGCGCGAGCGGGGGGCCGCAGGGCGGGTAGGCCCAGCGCCTCCAGAAACGACCTGCGGGAGAGTGCCGAGAGTGTCATGGCCGATGGAACCACAGAAATTGTATAAGAAACGGAAGGCGGAGCGAGACTCGATGCAAAAACTCTCGATCGCGGTGATCGCCGGCGACGGCGTCGGGCCGGAGGTGGTGGGCGCGGGCAAGCGCGTTCTGGAGCGTGCGGCCGGCAAGTTCGGCTTCCAGTTGGTCTTCGAGGATTTCCCCTGGGGCTCGGAGTATTACTTCCGCTACGGCCGCATGATGCCGCCCGGTGCGCTCGATCTGCTCCAGGCGCACGACGCCGTCTATCTGGGCGCGGTCGGCCACCCGGACATCCCCGATCATGTCACGCTGAACGGCCTGCTGCTGCCCATTCGGCGGGGCTTCGACCTCTACGTGAACCTCCGCCCGGCCCTGCTTTACGACGGCGTCGAGTCGCCCCTGGCCGGCCGGCGCGCGGGCGACATTGACCTGGCGATCGTGCGCGAGAACACCGAGGGCGAATACGCGCCCGTGGGCGGCTTCCTCTATCACCAGCAGCCCGAGGAGATCGCCGTGCAGACCGCGATCTTCACCCGCCGGGGCGTCGAGCGCGTGGTGCGCTTCGCCTTCCAGCTCGCCCTCCAGCGGCGGCGGCGCGTGGCCTCGATCACCAAGTCCAACGCCCAAGGCTACGGGATGGTCCTTTGGGACCGCGTCTTTCAAGCCGTGGCCCGCGAGTATCCGCAAGTGGAAACCGAGTCGCTGCTGGTGGACGCGGCGGCCATGCATCTGGTGCGTCGCCCGGAGAGCTTCGACGTGGTGGTGGCCTCCAACCTCTTCGGCGACATCCTGAGCGATCTGGCGGCCGTGCTCACCGGTTCGATCGGCCTGGCGCCCAGCGCCAACCTGGATCCCCTCCGGCGCTTCCCCTCGATGTTCGAGCCGGTGCACGGCTCGGCGCCCGACATCGCGGGCAAGGGCGTCGCCAATCCGATCGGGGCCATCCTCTCCGGTGCCATGCTGCTCGAACACTTGGGCCAGGGCGAGGCGGCCTCGGCCATCCGGGGGGCGGTCCGGGCGGTGCTGGCCGAGGGCCGGGTGCGCACGGCGGATCTGGGCGGCTCGGCCTCGACCGCCGAGATGACCGAAGCCGTCCTGGCCCGGCTCTAAAGGCGGGGCGCCCCGCCCATCCGGGCCCTAAAAGCCCTCCCGCCGGGGACGATAAGGTACTCGAAACCTCGCAAGGAGGCTCGATGCCCCTGGACGTTCTGATCGTGGACGACTCGGCGGCCATCCGCAAGATTCTCCAGCGCGTGTTGCGGCAAGCCGAAGTGGGCGTGCGGGAGGTCTACGAGGCCAGCGACGGCCTGGAGGCGCTGGAGGCCTTGAAGAAACACAAGGTCCACCTGGTCCTGGCCGACGTCAACATGCCCAACATGAACGGCATGCAGCTTCTGGCTCACTTGAAATCCACCGCCGAATGGCAGCAGTTGCCGGTCATCATGGTGACCACTGAAGGCAGCCAGAGCAAGGTCATGGAAGCGGTGCAACTGGGAGCGGCCGGCTACATCCGCAAGCCGTTCTCCGCCGAGCAAATCAAGGACAAGGTTTCCAGTCTGTTCTGAGGCGCCGCGCGCCGCGCCTGGCATGCGGAGCGCAGCCGCGTCAGTGGGGAGGGCGAACTCATGGACCAAGAGTTGATCGTCAGAGCGGTCGCGGCGGCGACCCAGGAGGTTTTCTCGACCATGCTGGCGGCCGAGGCCCGCCAGCAGGCGCCCTACGCCGAGCGGATCCCCAACGTCAGCGACGGCGTGGTGGCCTTCATCGGCTTGGCCGGTCCGTGGACCGGGGCCGGCATGCTCTCCTGCTCGCCGACCCTGGCTTGCCGGCTGGCCTCCCAGCTTCTGATGGCCGACTACTCGGAGGCGGAGGGGGTCAGCGAAGAGGTGCTCGATGCGGTGGCCGAAATCGCCAACATGGTCATCGGCAACGTGAAGAACTTGCTGGAGGAGGAGCTGGGGCCGATGGGCATGAGCATCCCGACCGTGATCTTCGGGCGCAACTTCACCACCCGCAGCGTGGCTCAGGGCGAGTGGATTGTGACGCCCTTCGATTGCGCGGGCGAGCGGCTGGAGGTCCGCCTCTGCCTGGCGCCCTGCCGCGAGGCGGCCCCCGTGCGACACGGCTTCCACTCGGCGGACTACGTGGCCCTGTAGCAAGGCGGGGGTGCGCCTCAGGGTTTCGCCCTAAGGCCCGCCCCTGTTCCCCTCGCGCCCTTCCGCCGATTCCTCTTTCGGGCTCCGGTGTGCGGGAAGACGCCATGGATGACCAGGAAATCATTCGCGAATTCTTGATCGAGAGTCACGAGAATCTGGCCCGCCTGGACCAGGAGATGGTCGAGCTGGAAAAGCGCCCCCAGGATGCCGCCCTGCTGGCCTCCATCTTTCGTACCATCCACACCATCAAAGGCACCTGCGGGTTTCTGGGCTTCAGCAAGCTGGAGGCCGTAACCCACCAGGCCGAAAACATTCTCAACCAACTGCGCAACGGCGAGCGGCTGCTGACGCCCGAGCTGGTCTCGCTGATTCTGGAGGCGGTGGACGCCGTCAAAGAGATCCTGGACCGCATCGAGCACGAGGGCGGCGAAGGCGCCTCCAGCTACGACGATCTGACGCGCCGCCTGGAGGCGGCCGGGCGCCAGACGGCTCCGACGCAGAAAGCCGCCGCCGGGCCCGCGCCGCCGCCCGCCCCGGCGC
>JBBIMA010000097.1:0-11251 GCA_037444625.1 Solibacteraceae bacterium | reverse complement strand
CGACCCGGCCCTGTTCACCCAGGTCAATTTCAGCCACCGCACCAGCCCGCAGACCAACTCCTTCACCACCGGCACCAACGCCCTGATCCTGCGGAACAACGTGGCCAACTTCGGCGTCCAGAAAGGCTTCATCACCGGCACCACGGTCAGCTTCGGTTGGAACAACTCGATGTTGGAGACCAACGCCGGGCGCAGCGACTTCAATCCCTCCACTACCGCCAGCTTCTCGCTCAACATCACCCAACCCCTGCTGCGCGGCTTCGGCCTGGCGGTCAACACGCGCAACATCCGCATCGCCCGGAACAACCGCAAAGTCAGCGACCTGGCTTTCCGCCAGCAAGTGATCTCGACCGTCTCAGCCATCGCCAGCGCCTATTGGGATCTGGTCAGCTTCAACGAGAACGTGCGCGTCAAGCAGCAGGCCCTGGCCCTGGCCCAGAAGCTATACGAGGACAACAAGAAGCAGGTGGAGATCGGCACTCTGGCCCCCATCGAGATCGTGCGCGCCGAAGCGGAGGTGGCCTCCAGCCAGCAGGCCCTCGTCCAGGCCGAAACCCAACTCCTCCAGCAGGAGACCTTGCTCAAGAACGCTCTCAGCCGCACCGGCGTAGCCAGCCCCCTCATCGCCGACGCTCGCCTGGTGCCCACCGATCGGATCTTCGTACCGCCCAGCGAACCCGTCACCCCCGTACAGGATCTGATCGAAGCGGCGATGAAGAACCGGCCCGACGTCATCCAGACCGAACTCCAGATCCAGAACACCAAGCTCGGCCTCCAGGGCAGCCGCAACAACCTGCTGCCCCAGCTCGACCTGGTGGCCGATTTCCGTAACAACGCCCTGGTCGGCCAGATCAACACCCTGCCGGTTCCCGCCATCCCCGGCACCGGCATCGGGCCTACGCCCCGCAATCCGGCCGCCGTGGATCCCTTCTTCATCGGCGGTTACGGCAAGGCGCTCTCCCAGTTGTTCGCCCGCAACTTCCCGGATTACGCCATCGGCTTCCAGCTCAACATCCCCTTGCGCAACCGCTCGGCCCAGGCCGACATGGTCCTGGATCAGTTGAGTCTCCGGCAGCAGGAACTGCGCCGGCAGGCCCTGCTCAACCAGGTGCGGGTGGACGTGCGCAACGCCCTGATCGCCCTCCAGCAGGCCCGCGCCGCCTACGAGGCCGCGGTCAAGGCCCGCGTGCTCCAGGAGCAAACCCTGGAGGCCGAGCAGAAGAAGTACGCCTTGGGCGCCTCGACCATTTTCTTCGTCATCCAGGCCCAGCGCGACCTGGCTCAAGCCCGCTCGACCGAAGTGGCCGCGGCCAGCCAGTACATGAAGGCCAAAGTGCAGCTCGATTCCGCCACCGGGCGCACCATCGAGGCCCACAACATCTCGATCGAGGAAGCCCTCGCAGGCCGCGTCTCGCGTCCGCCTTCGCCCCTGCCTGCCGTGCTTCAGAACGAATAGCCTCCCGGCGGCGCAACCGCCCCCGCCCGGCGGGCGTCATAGCTCGATGAGAGGCACATGATCCCTCTGACGGCGTGGGCGCTGGCGGCCTTCTGGTGGCAATCTTCGCCCGAGCCTCCCAAGCCGGCCGTGGTCGCCGGCCGGGTCGTCAGCGCGACGACCGGGGAGCCGCTGGCCCGAGCCAGGGTCTCCTTGCGGCAGGCGGGCGGCAGCCAGGTGGCATTCCTAACCACCACGGACGCCCAAGGGGACTTCCGGTTCGAGGGAGTGCCCCCGGGATCCTATGTGCCGGCCGCCGAGAAGCCCGGCTACCTGCGGCAGAATCTCGGGGCGCGTCCCTCGGCGGCGGGCGGCTCTGTTTCGGTGGCGCCCGGTCAGCAGATCAGCGGGGTGTTGTTGAAGCTGACGCCGCAAGCCATCCTCACCGGCCGCATCCTGGACGAAGAGGGAGAGCCCATCGCTTACGCCGGCCTGAGCGTGCTGCGCAGGGTGTACGCCGAGGGCGTTCGCCGCTGGATCTCGGTCCGTGAAACCCAGGCTAACGAGCTGGGCGAGTTCCGCGTGGCCGAACTGGCGCCCGGCCGCTACTACCTGCTGGCCTCCGGCGGCGGCCGGCAGCGGGCGTCCGCCTTGCGGCTGCCGGGCGCGCGCCCTCAGGCCTACGCCCCTGCCTTCTACCCCGACGCTCCCGAGGAGACCACCGCGGCCCCGGTGGATCTGGAGGCGGGCCGCCGGCTCGATGGTCTGGAAATCCGCCTCCGCCGGACTCCGCTGTACCGCGTCAGCGGGCGGCTGGTCATCGCGGGGCTAACCGAAGCGCCGGGGGCTTACAGGGTCGCGCTCCTGCCGCGCGCGTCCGGCCTGTCCGCCGGGCTGTTCGGCGGCGCCGCTCTCAGCAGGCGGGAGACCTTCGAGATGTCGGGCGTGCTGCCCGGCAGCTATCTGCTCACCGTCATGGGTGCAGACCGGGCGGGCGCCGTCCTGGCCCGGCAGCCGATCGAAGTCGCCCAAGGCGATCTGGAAGGCTTGGTCATCCAGCTTGCGCCGCCGGTCGAAGTGCGCGGCGTCGTTCGGCTGGAAGGACCGCTGAAGGCCGACCTGCGCAGCCTCCGCCTCCTTTTGAGCCCGGCCGACGGCCCCCTGTTCTCCCCTCCCCGCGCGTCGCCTCAGGCCGACGGCGCCTTCCGCTTCGCCGGCGTCGCACGGGGAAGCTACCGCCTCCAGGTGAGCGGCCTGCCCGAAGGCGCGTACTTGAAAGCAGTGCGCCTGGCCGGGCAGGATGTGCTGGGGCGCGCGATGGAGTTAGCGGCAGCGGGCGCCGCGCTCGAAGTCGTGCTGGCGGCCGGCGCAGGACACATTGAAGGGATGGTCCTGAAGGACTCGGGCGATCCCGAGCCGGTCTGCACCGTCGCGCTGGCGCCCGAGCCGCCCCAACCGTATCGTTCGGATCTCTACCGGAGGGCGGAGTGCGACGCCGAGGGCCGCTTCCGCCTGAGCGGCCTGGCGCCCGGGACTTACAAGCTCTGGGCCTTCGAGGAGATCGAGCCCGGCGCCGAACGCGATCCGGACTTCCTCCGGTTGCACGACTCCCAGGCTGCGAAGGTTGAAATCGCAGCCGGCGGCAGCGAGCAGATACGATTGAAGCGCATCGCCGCAGCCCGCTGAAAACCGCCCCGGCCCCGCCGCCCTGTCCCGCCGAAGCCGTCCCGGAGCGCCTTCTTACGAGCGCCGGCGGGCGGCTTCCGTCAGTTGCTCGTAAAGGCGGCGCACGCGCTCCAACTCGTCCGCCTCCTCGGGTTTCTTGTCCCTCCGCCAGCGCACGATGCGCGGAAAGCGCAAGGCGTAGCCGCTGGAATGGCGCGCGCTCTTCTGGATGCCGTTGAAGGCTACCTCGAGCACGATCTCCGGGCGCACCGCCAGCGCGGGCCCGCGACGCCCGAGAGCAGAGGCCCGCAGCCGCCCGGTCAGCTCCCGTATCTCCTCGTCGGTCAGCCCGGAGTACGCCTTGCCCACCTCGAGGAACCGGTCGCCGGCGCGCACGGCGAAGGTGTAGTCGCTGAGCACTCCCGCCCGTCGCCCGTGGCCCTGCTCGGCGGCGGTGACGACCACGTCCAGGGTGGCCAGCGGCTGCTTCCACTTCAGCCAGGCGCCTCCCCGACGGCCCGCCTCGTACAAGCTGCCCCGCCGCTTGAGCACCAGCCCCTCGTTACCGCGGCTGCGTGAGGCTTCCATCAGACGCTCCAACTCCTCCGGACTCTCGGCCGTCCACTGCGGCGCGATCAACAGCGGCGGAGGCAGTCCGCTCAGGGTCTGCTCCAAGCGCGCCCGCCGCTCCTCGAGGGGCCGGTCCAACAACTCCACCCCGTCGCGATACAGCAGATCGTAGGCCACGAAGGCCGCGGGCGCCTCCAGGGGCAAGAACAACGGCACGGCCTTGCGCGCCAGGCGTTGCTGCAAGACGCTGAAGGGCAGGACGCGGCCGTCCTTGTAAGCCACGATCTCCCCGTCCAGCAACGCACTGCCCGGGATGGTTTCCAGCGCCGCTTCCAGCTCGGGGAAGGAGGCCGTCGCCTCGGCCAGCCCGCGCGTATAAAGCAGGGCCCGGCCGGCTTCCACGTGAGCCTGGGCCCGAATGCCGTCGTACTTGTCTTCGATCAGCCACTCCGCCGGGTCGGAGACCTCCCGGGCGGAGGCGATCGGCTTGGCCAGCATGAAATCCACCGGATGAAACAGGCGGGTCGCAACCTCTTGCAGACGTCCATGGCGTGCCGCCAGGCCCACCAAGGCCACCTCCCCGGCGCGCTGGGCGGCCTGGCGGACAGCGCCGAACGGGGCGCCGGCGGCCAGCGCCAGGGCCTCTTCGAGCATGCCTTGCCGGAGTCCGATGCGCACGTCCCCCGTAATGACCTTGACGAAGTATTTCAATGTCCCCGGCCGGTGGCGCAGAAAATACCGGCGAAGCAGTTCGCCTTTGCCCAGCGCCCCCCGCGCCCTGTGCAGCTCAGCGTACAGCCTTTCGGCCTCCGCCAAGCTGAGCGGCGCTTCTTCGCTCCGGCCCCGCAGCAGCAAACCGATCGCCTCGCCGATGTCGCCCACCTCTCGGATCGCCAGGCGCACGGTCTCCGCATCCCATCCGGAAGCCGCCGTCGCCGCCTCCGCCAGCAGGGTCTGGCCGATCGAGAGCCGCCGCGGGTCGGTGGCCGCAAAGGGCCGTCCGGAAAGAAAACGCAGGGCGCGCGGCAGGTCCTCGTCGCTCAGCCCGCGCAGGTAGGCCGCCACCAGCTCGATCTTCTTGAGCCGGCTGTGGCGAGCGGCCACCTGCTCGGCCACCGCAGCCAGCGCGTCCATCAGGAATCCGCCTCGCTGAAAGGCGTGCGCCGAGGCGCTCGCGCCACCCGGCCGCGCAAGGTCAGGATGCGGGCAAAGGCCTCAGCGTAGCCGTGAACCACGTCAATCTCCCGGGCGCCGGAAGCCTCGACCAACTCGAGCAACTCGTGGAAGTCGGCGTGATCCGAGTACGGGATGAGCTCCTCGGCGCCCGTGCGGGCGCGCGCGTTGTCGAGCGCGGCCCAGCCGGAAACGTAAGCCGTGCGCCACTTCCGACCGCGCGCCGCCACCGAGCGGAGGAATCGGGCGGGCGTCACCAGGGCGCAGCCCTCGGGCGGTTCCCCTTCCAGCGGCCTCCAGCCGGGAGCGGGAAAGCCCGCCGCGGCGTACAGCGGCAGGAAGCGGGCGGCGGACGGATGCACCGCCGTGGGCACGCCCGCCTCGCAAAGCACGTGCGCCACCTCCTGGCCCCGGCCCAGCTCGTGGGCCAGAAACACGGGAGTGAGGCCCTCGGCCAGGCAAGCCCGCGCGAAGGCCACGATCCGCCGCCGTGCCTGCTCGGCCTCCAGGAAATGAAAGATGGGCAGGCCGAAGGTGGACTCGACGATGAGCCGGTCGGCGGGGACGGACTCGGTGAGCCGACCGCACAGCGGCGCGCGGCGTTTGACGTCGCCGGTGTACAGGATCCGCCGCCCGCGCCACTCAATGAGCAACTGGGCGGCCCCCAGGACGTGGGCGGACGGATAGGCGGTCAGGCGGGCGCCGCCCAGTTCCCAAGGTTGCCCATAGCCGACGGGGTGAAACGCGGGCAGTGCAGAGGCGCCCTGGTAGCGGATCCGGTAGCACTCCAGGGTTTCTTCAGTGCCGAAAACCTCGCCGTGCAGGCCCGCGGCGTGGTCGCGATGAGCATGGGAGATCCAGGCGCGCCGGCAGTCGCCGGTGGGATCCAGCCACAGGTCCAAATCCGGCAGCCGGATGCCCTGGTCGGTGAACTCGACCCGCATCGCTCCCCATCATTCCACAGCCGAATCCCGCCCGAGCGGGCCGCTTCAGCCCGCCGGGCAGCCGAGCTGCCGGCGCAGCGTCACCAGCGCGAAGGCCTCCGCCGCCCGCCCCTCCCCCACCGGGCCCATCTTCTCGGCGGTCTTGAATTTCACCGAGACGCACCCCAGGGGCAGCTCCAGGGCCTCGGCCAGCTTCTCGCGAATCGCCTCGCGATGGGGTCCCAGCTTGGGGCGCTCGAGGATCACCGTAGCATCCACGTGGACGACGGTGAAGCCCTCCCGGGCGGCCAGACCCTGCGCCTGGCGGAGGAACACCAGGCTGTCGGCCCCGGCCCAGCGGGGATCGTCGTCCGGGAAGTGCTCGCCGATGTCGCCCAGCGCGGCCGCGCCCAGCAGGGCGTCGGTGACGGCGTGGGCCAGCACGTCGGCGTCGGAGTGTCCGCCCAGCCCGAGCTCGGAGGGAATCCGCACGCCGCCGATCACCAGCGGCCGGCCCGGCACCAGGGGATGGACGTCCCAGCCCAGACCGCTGCGGAACTCGGCTCCCTCCGGCATCCTAGGAATCTTTCCGCCGGGCGGCTTCTTCGCTCAGGAACAGGCGGGCCAGTTCCATGTCGGAGGGCTTGGTGATCTTGATGTTGCGGTCGCTGCCCGGCACCACGCTCACCTCGACCTGTTCGAGCCGCTCGACCAGGCTGGATTCGTCGGTGCCCGTGAAGCCGTCCTGGCGGGCGCGCTGGAAGGCCTCCCGCAAAAGCGAGTAGCGGAAGACCTGCGGGGTCTGAGCCAGCACCAGACGTTCGCGCGGCAGGGTGGCATGAATCTTGTTGCCCCGAACCTGCTTGACGGTGTCCACCGGCACGATGCCTACGATCGCCGCCCCGGTGCGCGCCGCCTCCTGGATCACGCTTTCCAAGGTGGCCGGGTCCACGAAGGGCCGCACCGCATCGTGCACCGCCACCAGATCGGTGTCCGGCGGGAGCGCCTCCAGGGCATTCTCCACCGACTGCTGGCGGCTGTTGCCCCCCACCACCAGACGGACCGGCTTGGCGGGCGCTTCGCGCTGGAGCAATTCCGAGAACCAGCCCATGTCTTCGCGGCGCAACGCCACCACCACCTCGCTGACCAGCGCGCAGGCCAGGAACTTGCGCAACGTGTGCAGAAGGATGGGCGAGCCCTCCAGCAGCATGAACTGCTTGCGGCTCACCCCGGAGGTCTCCGCCGAGCCGCGTCCCATGCGGGTGCCCAGCCCGGCGGCGGGCAGAATGGCGACGATCTTCATGACGTTGATTCCGCGGCCGGCGCGCCGCGGAAGTTACGATTGTATCGCGCCGGGCTGCGGCGCGCGCCTTCAAGCGCCCGGCGAGGCGGCTGCGCCCGAATCGCGATGCGCGCCTCGCTCGGAACGCTCCGGCTTGTCCTGGTGCGCGCCCTTGTCGTAGACGGCGTGGATGCGCTCGTCGAAACGCCCGAAAATCATCTTGCCGGCGGTGGTCTGGAGCACGCTGGTGACCGTGATGTCAATGGTCTTCGAGATCATCCGCTTGGCGTTGTCCACCACCACCATGGTGCCGTCGTCCAGGTAGGCCACGCCCTGGTTGTATTCCTTGCCTTCCTTCAGGATGAAGACCCGGAGAGACTCGCCCGGCAGCACCACCGGCTTCAGGGCGTTGGCCAGCTCGTTGATGTTGAGCACCTCGACGCCGTGCAACTGGGCCATCTTGTTCAGGTTGAAGTCGTTGGTGACGATCTTGCAATCGTATTCGCGGGCCAGCTCGATCAGCTTCATGTCCACGTCGCGCACGTGGGGATAGTCGTCCTCGAGGATCTGCACGCTCAGGTGGGCCATCTTTTGCAGCCGCTGTACGATGTCCAGCCCGCGCCGGCCCCGGTTGCGCTTCATCGAGTCCGAGGAGTCGGCCACCAGTTGCAGCTCGCGCAATACGAACTGCGGGATGACCAGTGTGCCGTCCAGAAAGCCGGTCTCGGCCACGTCCGCAATCCGCCCGTCAATGATGACGCTGGTATCCAGGATCTTGAAGGCCTGCTTGGAGGTCTTCTCGCCTCCGAAGATCCCGCCGAAGGCCGCCAGGTTCAGCACCTCCCCCTTGCTGGCCCCCACCACCAGTCCGACGTAGGTCATCCACAGCAGCAACGCCACCTGGAGGAACGGCAGGCTGGCGTGCCCGCGCATCGCACTGCCCAGCACCAGCGACATCAGATAAGCGCCCAGAATGCCCAGCACCGAGCCGGCCGCCGCCCCGATCAGCCGTTTCAGGCTGATCTCCTTGACCCGCATCTCAAACAGAACAATTGCCGCCCCCAACCCCAGCCCGGCCGCCGCGGCCAGCGGCCCGCTCAGGCCGAACGGCTGGAGGAAATAAGCCGCCGCGACCAACAGCAGGACGAAAAGCCCGCGAATGATCCAGAGATGATCCATCGCACCCACCCCATCCCAGCGGAATTAACGACCCATAATATGCACTTCCGCCCGAGTGAGTATAGCACTATTGCCTCCAACTTAGCACGCCAAATGCGACCAGGCGCCGATCTGAAACGCCGGTGGCGGCGCCGCCCGCCCCCAGGACCCCCTTCCAGAGGCGGAACGGGCCGTCCGACGCACGCCCGCCGCAGAGGTTACCATGGAAAGGTCTGCGGAGAGTCGTCATGCAATTCCTCACCAACAGCTTGCTCGAACTCATCACCGAGACCTCGACCAACCTGCCGCCGGACGTGCGGGCGGCCATGGGCCGGGCGCTGGCCCAGGAGAACCCGGGAACCCAGGCCTCCCAGGCCCTCTCGATCATCGCCGGCAACATTGACATGGCCCAGCAGGACCAGGCCCCCATCTGCCAGGACACCGGCATGCCTACCTTCTTCCTCCACACTCCGGTGGGCACCGACCAATTGCGCATCGCGGCCGCCGTGCGCGAGGCGGTGGCCGAAGCCACCCGGCTGGGCAAGCTCCGCCCCAACTCGGTGGACTCGATCACCGGCCGCAACAGCGGGAACAACCTCGGAGTGGAAACGCCCGTGCTGCACTTCGAGCAGTGGGAGCGGGACGAGATCGAGGTCCGGCTCATCCTCAAGGGCGGCGGTTGCGAGAACATGAACGCCCAGTATTCCCTGCCCTGCGAGCTGGATCATCTGGGCCGCGCCGACCGGACTCTGGAAGGCGTGCGCAAGTGCATCCTGCACGCGGTCTGGAAAGCGCAGGGTTACGGCTGCGGCCCCGGCGCGCTCGGCGTGTGCATCGGCAGCGATCGGGCCCACGGCTACACGCTGGCCAAGTACCAGCTTTTCCGGCCCCTGGACGACGTCAATTCCCAGCCCGAACTGGCCGCCCTGGAGGCGCGCATCCTGGAGGAGGCCAACCGTTTGGGCGTCGGACCGATGGGCTTCGGCGGGCGCGTGACCCTCATCGGCTGCAAGATTGCGGCCGCCAACCGCCTGCCTGCCAGCTTCTTCGTCTCGGTGGCTTACGAGTGCTGGGCGTTTCGGCGGCTGGGCGTGCGCCTGGATCCGGCCAGCGGCGCCATCACCGGCTGGCTGTACCGAGACCCGTCCCGTCCCGTCGAGCGCATGGCCAAAGAGGCCGGCTTCCCCCTCACCGGGCGCGAAATCTCGCTCCGCACGCCGCTGACCGAACAGGACGTCCGCGCCCTGAAGGTGGGCGACGTGGTGCTGCTCAACGGCGAGATCTTCACCGGCCGCGACGCCGTGCACGCCTGGCTGATGAAGAACGCGCCGCCGGTGGATCTGAACGGCGCGGTCATTTACCACTGCGGGCCGGTGATGCTCAAGCAGGGCGAACAATGGGTGACCAAGGCGGCCGGTCCGACCACCAGCAGCCGCGAGGAGCCTTACCAGGGCGAGATCATCCGCCGCTACGGCGTACGGGCCGTGGTGGGCAAAGGCGGCATGGGCTCGCGCACCCTGGCCGCCCTCAAGGAGGCCGGCGCGGTCTACCTGCACGCGATCGGCGGGGCCGCGCAGTTTTACGCCCGGGCGGTTGAAAAGGTCCCCGGGGTTTACTTGCTGGAATTCGGCATCCCGGAGGCCATGTGGCGCCTCCAGGTGAAGGACTTCCTCACCATCGTCACCATGGACGCTCACGGCAACAGTTTGCACGCCGAGCTGGAAGCCGCCACCGGGCGGGCTCTGGCCGAACTCAAGACGGATTGAGACGCGCGAGGCCGGCAGGGCGGCGCGCCGCGTCCCCCCCTTACGGTCCGGCGACCGCCCGCGGCCGCAACTTCAGGAAGCGCGGGGCGAACTGCCCGGTCTGCCGCAGCGCCAGCTCCCCGTTCTGGGCCGAGGGCTCGATCTCGCTGCCTTCGTGCCACTCGTTCCAGCTCGTGATCAACACCCAGTCCGGGTTGGCGGCGATAGCCTCCTCCCAAAGGATGCGGTAGGTCCGGCCGTCGTGCCGGGAGGTGATGGGCCGCGGTTCGGGCCGGCCCAGCTTGTGATCGTCGTAGCCCGGAATCACGGTCACCGCGGCGATCTTGTTTCCCGCCGTCTTGACGGTCAGGGCATAGAACTCCTTCGCCCAGTCGCGTAACTGCTCGGGCGACATGCCCTTGGTGCGCCCGGTCACGTTGTACGTGTGGATGCCGTCGAAGATCCCGGCCGCCTGTTGGGAAATGCGGTCGCCGATAAAGACCGCCCCGCCGGGATACTTCCCGTTCACCTCGGCGATAACCTGCTTCCAGCCCTCCGGCTTGATTTGGTTGAGCGCGCGGCCGTAAATGAAGAAGACCGGTTTGCCGTCCAAGGTCAGCCAGGCCTTGTGCTTGCCGTATTTGTCGAGAAGATACAGCAGGTCGCTGACCGCGCCTTCCGGCTTGGGGTCTCCGGGCGGCGGCACGGTCTCGTAGTAAATCGTGATCTTCAGGCCGTGCTTTTGGGCCGCCTCCAGCATCAGCGGCATCCCCTGGTCGTGAAAATCGCCCTGCCGCCACCAGGAGACGATGAAGCCCGTCAGGCCGGCTTTTCTGGCCCAGCGGAAGTGCTGGTCCACGACCTTGGGATCATGACTGTCGTAGGCGCCCAAGACCGGCCAGTTGGTCGAGCTCGCGATGGTCTTGGCGGCCTCGTCCACATCCTTCCAGTGGTTCCATTGGCCGCTGACCGCCGGATTGCCGTACCAGCCGTAGTAAAAGCCGAGAACCTGCCTGGGAATGGTGCGGGGCGCGGCGCCGGAGGCGACCGCGGCGATGCCGATGACATTGACCATCAAGCGAAACCACATCGTTACTCTCCTTGGGTGTCGAAACTCGCGCCGGGTTCAACAATAGCGCCGTCCCGGGTGCGCCTTCAATAGGTCAGCCGCAGCCCGAGCTGACATCTCCGTGCCGGTCGGCCGCCGGCGCCGCTGTGGAGCGCGCCTGAGGCCGCCGCAGTCGCGGCCGCCCCGGGGAGCGGGCTACTTGCGCGCCTGCTCGGCGGGCGCCTCGGCTAG
>JBBIMA010000096.1:0-11480 GCA_037444625.1 Solibacteraceae bacterium | reverse complement strand
GGCGCGCCGGCCCAGCGCGTGCCCGCCAGGGCCGGGAGGAAGGGCGCCAGGTGGGTGGAAAGAAACTCCAGTTCGCCTTCCGGCAGAGTCTCCAGCCAGGCCGGAAACTTCATGACCGTCTCGGGGCGGACGGCGCGCAGCCCCGCGTCGTAGACCGCTCCGTAAATCTCTCCGCGCCGGGCGTCCAGCAGGGCGGCGCGCAGCGGAGCGCTCCCGTGCCAGGCGACGGCTTGCAGATTGGAAACCGCCACCAGCGGCCGGCGGGTCGCTTCGGCCAGGCCCTTGGCCGCCGCCAGTCCCACGCGCACGCCGGTGAAAGCACCCGGACCGGCGGCCGAGGCGTAGCAGTCCACCGCCTCGGGACTCCAGCCGTGGCGGGCCAGCAAGCGTCCCAAGTGCTCGAACAACAGGTGAGCGAAGCCCTCGGGCGAGTGCAACAGCACTTCCTCCAGCAGGCGGTCTCCCTCCAGCAGAGCCAGGCTGCCGAACTCCGAGGTCGTATCCAGGGCGAGAATGCGAACAGTCACGGCGCCAGTTTGTAAATCTGATCGAGGGCGTAAAGCTTCCCGTTTGCGTTGAGCCCGTACAGGCGCAGGGTGAGCACGGCCGGGAAGCGGCGAGCCATGCGGCGCGCCCAACGGAAAGTTCCCTCCGGCCCCACGCCCAGCACGCGGTAACCCTGGCCTTCGGCCGGGACCTCGCCGATCCACAGCCACATCATCGTCCGGGTGGCGCGGGTCTGGCGCGTGAGCTTGACCGCATAGAAGGGCGGCGCCTTCAGCGACAGCGTTTCGGCCGATGGGGAGGCGATTTCGAAGGGCGCGCGCTGCGGACTTTGCTCGATCTCCTGCATCAACACCGGCCGCGACTCGAACTTGTAAGAGCGCAGCATGGATTGCTTGCGTCCCTCGCGCGAGATATGCAGGACCCAGTCGTGATCGCGGCTGGGCGGTTCGCCCCGGAAACGCTCGCCCTTGAATTCCCGTTGCTTGAGGAACTCGCCGGTAAGGGGATTGAACCAGGCCACGTCGTAGCCGTGCCGCTCGAGCAGGATTTCGACCGGCCTGGGCTTCTCGACATAGACGATGTACTCGACGCCTTCCAGGGCCAGGGCGCGCCCGCCGTCCACATCGAAGTACGGCTCGAGTTCCCAGTGGCGCGTGCGGGAGAAAAACTCGAACCAGGCGGTCATCTGGCGAGCTCCGGGCGAATCCAGGCGCCCGGCGTCCACCGCGAACTTACTCCCGCCGTAAGTGCCTGTGTTGCCGAAGGTGGGATACTGGCCGTTCATGGTGGCGTTCCAGAGGCGCCGCCGGAAGGTGTCCGTATCTACGTGGTGGGGGTGCGATCGGCCGGCGCCCGAATCCTCATAGGCGAATTCGGCGTTGACCTGAGGGGCGGGGTAGATCTGGTGCTCGATGGCGCCGAGCTGGTCCTCCGAGGACTGGTAAACGATGTAATCCATCCAGCCGTCCTGGAACAGGGGCGCGGAGGTGGCGGTGGTATGAGTGGAGCGGGGGTGCTGGTAAGGGTCCAGCCGGGCGAGTAACCGGCCGAGCTCTTTGAGCAGAGCCCGGCCCTCGTCGTACTCCTCGAACTCCTGCACGCCCTGCCAGGTGACATGCAAGGCGGCGTAGCGGGCCGCCAGGTAACGCACATACCGCTCGCGCTGGGCGGCCGTGGGGAACAGTCGGACCAGGTGATTTTCATCCCCCGCCAGGATCAAATCGGCGATGATGCCCCTGCGGTTCATGAAAAGGATGCGGCGGTCGAGTTCCTGAAAATAAGCCGGGTCGGGCCGGTCGGGAGAGGGGAAGGCTCGCGCGGCTTCCCCGGGGCCGCCGATGACCAGGCCGCGCAGGTGGTTGAATTTCTGAGCGGCGCGCGCTTGGATGAGCTCCTCGAACAATTTGCGTTCCAGGAAGGCGAAGCGATAGCAGGTATCTCCCATCCAGAGATGGGGCGTGAAGTTCAAGCCGTCCACATAAGCCCAGTGGTGGACGTTGGCCGGGCGAATGAAGCCGGGCGAATCCGAAGGGACCGCTTGCAGGCGGCCTTCCAGGCCGTTCAGTCCGGCCGCGTTGCTTGTCGTGCGGAAGACCCAGTCGCCCGCGCCGGTAGGGGCGAAGCGAATCACCCAGCGCCGTCCGCCGTCCCAGAAACCGGGCAACTTGAGGGTGCGGAAGCGCGGGGAGCGAAACTCGGCGTCCAGGGTGATGCTGAGATAGGGATTGGGATGGGCGGCGGCCTCGGCTTGGGGCAACTCGAGGACGATGTCGCAAGGCGAGTAAGTGGGTGTGGGCGGGCAGACGGTCTGCCCCGGCAAAGCGAGCGCCGCCAGCAGCATCCAACTCGGCTTGGCCGGCCTCATCAGCGAATAGTGTAGCAGCCGCGCGCCTCAGCTCCGCGCTCCGGCGGGCGTGGGAAAATCGGGCGATTCGCTACGGGCCTCGGCCAGGATGCGCTCGAGCCGTGCGATAAGATCAGGATGCCGGGCGGCGACGTTGCGAGTTTCCCCCAGGTCGCCGGCCAGATCGTACAGCTCCAGCGGCTTGCCCGGCCCCGGACGCACGGCCTTCCAGTCGCCCAGCCGCAGGGCTTGCCGAAAGCCCTGCTCGTGGAATTCCCAGTAAAGGTAATCGTGGCTGCGCTGCGGCTGTCCCAGAAACGCGGGCAACATCGAGAAGCCGTCCAGCCCGGCCGGAGGCGAGACCCCGGCCGCCTCGGCCAGCGTGGGCAGCAGATCCCAGAAGGCCAGGACTTGGCGACTGACCTGGCCCGGCCGGATGCGGGCCGGCCAGCGCGCCAGCAGAGGCACGCGGATGCCGCCCTCGTACAGATCGCGCTTGATGCCGCGCAGGGGACCGCGGGAGTGGAAAAAGTCCGGGTTGTGGCCGCCCTCGCGATGGGGGCCGTTGTCGCTGGTGAAAAGCACGAGTGTGTTCTCGTCCCGGCCGGTCTCGCGCAAGGCGGCCAGGATCTTGCCCACGTCGGCGTCCATGCGCGTGATCATGGCGGCGAAGTTCTTCTCCGGCTGGGGCCAGTCGCGGTCGGAATAGGGCGCGTCGGAAGGGACTTGCATGCCGTTGCCGGTGTCGCGCCCCAGCTCGTTGTTGGCGTGGGGAACGGTCCAGCACAGGTGCAGGAAGAAGGGCCGCGGATCGGGGCGGCGCAGGAAGGCCAGGGCGCGCTCGGTGAACAGATCGTGAGCCCAGACGGTCTTGCGAGCGCCCAAGTTGCCTCGCACAAGATACTCGCGCTCTTGTTCGAGCAGTAAGTCCGGATAGTAATTATGAGCGTGAGTCTGACTGAAGTAACCGAACCATTCCTCGAAGCCCTTGCGGGTGGGATAGCCCGTGGTCCCCAGCCCGCCCAGGGACCATTTGCCGAACAGGGCGGTGCGGTAGCCGGCGCGCTGGAGGAGTTCCGCCAGGGTGAGGTCCTCGGGCCTGAGGGGCAGGTCCGGGTACCGGTTGCCGCGGACGCGCGCGTGGCCGGTGTGCCGGCCGGTCATCAGCACGCAGCGCGACGGGGCGCAAACGGTCGAGCCGGCGTAGGCCTGGGTGAAGCGGATGCCCTCGGCCGCCAGCCGATCCAGGTGGGGCGTGGCGATGCGCTGCTGGCCGTAGCAGCCCAGATCGCCGTAGCCGAGGTCGTCGGCCAGGATCAGGAGGATGTTGGGGCGTGAGATCGGGGCTGGGGCCGGAGCAGCGGCCGCCGCCAGAAACTGCCTGCGCGTCATGCTCTCCATGATAGCCTCGCGCCGCGGCCGTCACTCGGCCGGCCGGGCGTGCGAGACGGGCTGAACGCTGGATTCCAGGGCCAGCAGCAAGCGCTCCAGCTCGAGCTCGACGATCGGGCGGGGCAGCAGGTGGATCTCTCCCTCGGGCAGGCCGGCGGCCAGCTCCGGATCGTAGCCTTGGGTGACCAGCACGAAGGCGGCGATGCGGCGGCGGATGGTCTGAAACAACTCCAGCCAGTTCAGCCCCGGCAGTTGCGAGGCGCAAAAGACCAGGTCGAAACGCAGGCGCTGGACCAGCTCGACGCCCTGCTCGGCGCTGCCTACGGGCACCACGCGATAGCCCCGCCGGCTCAGCAGGGCGAGCAGTCTCTCGCGCGCGCTGCCGTCGGGCTCGATCAGCAGCACGGTGGCCAGGCGAGGCGTGAAGTTCTCGCCCAGCAGGCCCGGTCGGGCGGTCGCGCGCTCGGGGGCCAAGGGCAGCTCGACCTCCATGCGCGAACCCGCACCGGGCAAGCGGACCAGCCGGGTCTCCCCGCCGTGGCTCTGGATGATGCCCCGCACCACTCCCTCGATCAGCACCCCGGTGTCGGAGCGCTCCTCGGCCGCGCGCGGCCTGGGAGCGGCGGCGGTGTAGGAGATCTCGACCAGCGCCCGGCGGGCCAGCACGCTCAGGCTGATGCTCAGGCGCTTCTCGGCGGAATCCGCCAGGGCCTGTTCGGCGTGCACCATCAGATTCAGGAACACCCGCTCGAGCTGACCGCGCGAGCCCAGCACCCAGACCGGCTCGTGCCCCAGCAGCTCGTGCACGTCGAAGCCGCGCAAGGCCCATTCCTGGCGGCGGAATTCGATCAGGTTGCTCAGCAGGTCGCGCAAATCCACCGGCTTGGCCTCGCGCCGTTCCGGACGGCTGAAAGAGACCAGGCGGGCCAGGATCCCCGCCGCCTTCTCGGCCTCCACGGCGATGGCGCGCATCTCCTCTTCGGTCACCGGACCCCGCCGGCGGTACAGGAACGATTCGGTCAGGCGCACGATGGCCTCGACCGGGGCGCGCAACTCTCCCGCCACGCCGGAGAGCAACTGGGCGGCGGCCGCCAGCCGCTCGGTGCGCGAGAGCTGCTCCCGAACCGTTTGCTCCTCCATCAATCGCAAAGCGATGGCGGCTTGGTTGGCCAAATGCTGGGCCATCATCTGCTCGTCGGGTCCGAAGGGGTGTGTTTGCCGGGCGTCGTGGATTTCCAGCACTCCGCGCACCTCGCCCTGGGCCAGCATGGGGACCAACATCACGGCCCGAATCTGACGGGCTTCCTCCTTGTCGCGCAGGAACGGGCTGCGGCGGGTGTCGGGCACCGCCAACAACGCCTGATTGCGGAAGCAGGCCGCCGCGCTCGAGGGGATCAGCCCTTCCGGCCGGTCCAGCGGGATCGAGAGCGGCCGCGAGTCGGAGCCGCCTTCCACCTCTTCCAGCGTGTGGGCGGTGCGGTTGTGAACGTACAGGCGAACGCCCGTAACTCCCAACAGGCCGGGCAGGACGGCGCGGACTTGCTGGAGCAGGCCGGCGGGGGACCCCGCCGCGAGGATCTCCTCGCCCAGCCCGAAGAGGGTTCGGATGATGGTCCGCTGGGCTTCCAGCCGGCGGCCCCGCGCCCACCACAGCGCCAGGGTCAAGCTGAGCGCCGCCAACACGGCCAGGAACAAGGCCAGGTTGACTTCCCAATGCCGCGCCGCCTCGGCCCCTGCTGCGGGGGCGGCCGCCGGCGCGGCCCGTTGCGCCGCCAGCGCCGCCGCCGGGAGCAGCGCGGCCCATCCCCTCAGTGCGCCCGCTCGCGCCGCCGCAGCCATGCCTCCAGCTCCGGATCCAGAAAATCGCGGATCGCCAGCTCGACGCCGGCGAACTCCTGATAAGTAGTGCGCACCGCCACCACTTGCGCTCCGGCCGCTCGCGCCGCCTGCACGCCGGCGGGGGAATCTTCAAAGACCACGCAGGCTTGCGGCGGCACACCCAGCCGCCGGGCCGCCTCCAGGTAGATCTCCGGGTCGGGCTTGGGCCGCGCCGTCTGGGCGCCGTCCAGTATGACGCGGAAATAAGGACGCAGCCCGGCCTGATCCAGCACGAAATCCACGTTGGCCCGCTCGGCGTTGCTGGCCAGGCCGGCGGGTAAGCGCGTCCGGCGCAGGAAGTCCGCCACACCCGGGACCAGGCGGCGGGGCAGCAGGGGCCGCATGAGTCGGCGGTAGAGGGCTTCCTTGGCGGCGCCGTGGGCGGCGATTTGCTCGGGGCTGAGGCCGTCGCCCAACAGGTCGCGGACGATGTCGTCGTTGCGGCGCCCGAAGATCAGCCGGTCGGCCGCGGGGGGCAAGCGCCGGCCGCAGGCCTCCAGGTAGCGGCGCCAGGCCAGCACGTGGACGGGGTTGGAGTCCACGATCACGCCGTCGAGGTCGAAAATCAGGGCCGCCGCCATGCCTCGAGACCCATCCGCCTGCTCTGGGATGGATCATAGCACAGGCCGGCCCGAATAAACAGAGGTAACGGTTTATGTTTTGACCGAGCGGCCGCCCCGGGGTCGGTCCTTCGGGGCCCGGTGCTATAATCGCCTCGGTGGACGTCTACGAGGAGCTGGTGCGCCTTCGCCGCCAGGGGCGCAAATGCGCCCTGGCCACCATCATCCAGGCGCGCGGCTCGATCCCCAGTTTTCCCAGCGCCAAGATGCTGATCCGCGAGGACGGCTCGACGCTGGGCACCATCGGGGGCGGTTGCGTCGAGGCCGAGGTCTGGAACGCGGCCCGCGAGGTCCTGCGCAGCGAGACGCCCCGCTCTCTCACCTTCAACCTGAATCAAGATGCCGCTTACGAAAACGGCCTGATCTGCGGCGGCCAACTGGAGGTCTATATCGAGCCGGTTCTTCCCCAGCCGCGGGCCATTGTGTTCGGCGCCGGGCACATCTCCCGCAGCTTGTCGAAAATGGCGCACCTGGCCGGCTTCGCCACCATCATCGTGGACGATCGGGAAAGCTTCGCCAACCGGGAGCGCTTCCCGGAGGCGAGCGAGATCTACGCCGAGCCGTACGAGAGCGCCTTCGGCAAGCTGGAAGTCAACGAGAGCTGCTACCTGATCATCGTAACCCGCGGGCACCGCGACGACATGCTCGTGCTGCGCTGGGCGGTCGGGACCCCGGCCCGCTACGTGGCCATGATCGGCAGCAAGCGCAAGGTGATCGCCGTGGTGAAGGAGCTGGAGAAGGAAGGCCTGCCGGCGGAGGCGTTTGAGCGCCTCCATGCCCCGATGGGCCTGGAGATCGGCGCCGTGACGCCCGAGGAGATCGCGGTCTCGGTGGTGGCCGAGATGATCGCGGTGCGCCGGCAGCCGCCCTCCTGCTGGCGCCAGTTGTCGAAATCCGTCTTCCTCGACGGGCGTTTCAGCCACCTGATAAAGTGAGCCTGGCAGGAATCATCCTGGCGGCGGGCGCTTCCCGGCGCATGGGGAGGCCCAAGGCCCTGCTGGAGTTCGAAGGCGAAACGTTCCTGGACCGCCTGATCGGGTTGCTGGCGGCCGAGTGCGCGCCGGTGCTGGTGGTGCTGGGCTACGCTGCGGACGAGATACGCGCGGGTCTGCGGCGCGCCCGGCAGGCGCAGATCCTCCGGAATCCGGCGCCCGAGCGGGGCCAGTTCAGCTCGCTGCAATGCGCGCTGGCCGCCCTGCCCGAGCAGGCCGAAGGCTTTCTGTTCACGCCCGTGGACTATCCCGCCGTCCGCCCGGAGACCCTGGCCGCGCTGGCGCGTGCGTTCCGCTCACAGAGGCCGGCGGCGGTGGCGCCGCGGTACCGGGGCAGAAACGGACACCCGGTCTGCTGCGCGCGGGCTCTGGCGGCGGAGATGCTCCGCGAGCCGGCCGATTCGCAAGCGCGCGCCGTGTTGCGCCGCCATCAGGCCGAGATTCTTTATCTGGAGGTGGACGATCCCGGCGTGGCCGAGGACGTGGACGACCCGGAGGCCTATCGGCGGCTGCGGGAACGGACTCCATGAAGCTCAGCGGCAAAGCCATCCGGCGGAGCCTGGGAGCGGCGACGCTCGCGGCCTTGCTCGTCGCTCTGGCCGCGCCGTGGTGGAACCTGGACCGCTACGCCCGCCGGATTCAAGCCGGCCTGGAGAAGGAGCTGCGCCGGCGCGTCAGCATCGGCCGGGTGCGCCTGGAGGTCTTCCGGGGCCCGGGCTTCTCCCTGGGCGACGTGGTGATCTACGACGACCCGCGGATGGGACGCGAACCGCTGGCCTACGTGACCGCCTTGGAGGCGCGCGTGGCGCTCAGCAGCTTGTGGACGGGCCGGCTCGAGTTCGCTTCCCTGACCCTGGTCGAGCCGAGCGTGAATCTCACCAAGCCCGCCACCGGGGCCTGGAACTTCGAAGATCTGCTGGAACGCACCCTGACCGGCAGCGCCCCGAGCGGCGCGTTCCCCCGCATCCTGGTGCGCTCCGGCCGGATCAACTTCAAATTGGGCGACGTCAAGTCGGCCTTCTACGTCACCAATGCTGATCTGGACCTGACTCCTCCCCGCGCTCCGGGCGAGGCTTGGAACGTGCGCTTCTCGGGCGAGCCGGCCCGCACCGACCGCCCGGCGCAAGGCCTGGGGCGTCTCGCGGGCCGCGGGCGGTGGACGCCGGGCGAACGCCTCCAACTGGCCCTGGAGTTGGAAAGGAGTTACTTGGAGGAAATCAGCGCGCTGCTGGCGGGCCGAGATCTCGGCTTGCGCGGACAGGTGACCTCCCGCGCCCTGGTGGCAGGCCCGGTTTCGGATCTGGAGATCACCGGGCGGGCGCAACTGAGAGGTTTTCGACGCTGGGATTTGATGCCGGCTTGGGGCGCCGACCTGGAATTTGACTACCGAGGACGGCTGGATTTGCCCGGCCAGAGGCTGACCTTGGAAGCCTCGCCCTTGAAGGACTCTCCGCTCCGGGTTCGCTTGAGGATGTTCGATTACCTCTCCCAGCCGCGGTGGGGCGTGCTGGCGGCCTTTCAGGATTTGCCTCTGGAGTCGGCCGGCGACTGGCCGCGCGTCGCGGGCCTCTCACTGCCCGAGGGCGTGCAACTGAAGGGCGTCTTGTCAGGAGGCGTGGGTTACTCGCCGGCCTCGGGCCTTCGCGGGGCGCTGCTGCTGCGCGAGGCCCGGCTGGCGGCGCCGGGGTGGGGTACGCTGGCCTGCGCGCGCGCTCCCTTGCGGGTGGACCGCGGCGAACTGCGCTTCGGGCCTTCCACGCTGGAGGGGGCCCGGAAGACTTCCTTGACGGTGGAGGGAGCCTGGGCCTGGGAGCGGGCCGGGCTGAGCTTGAAGCTGGCCGGGAAGGCGTTGCCCATCGCGGCCCAGGGCGGCGCCTTATTGCCGGGGCTGGAACCTGTGCCGGTGCTCAAGGACTGCCGCGGCGGCGCTTGGGGAGGCGCCTTACGTTACGAACGCAGGGCAGGGAAGGCCGGGCGGTGGAACGGCCGGATCCAGGTCAGCGAGGCCGAGATGGTCCTGCCGGGCCTGGCTTCTCCCCTGCGGCTGGGAATGGCCGAAATGCGTCTCACGGCGGAGGGCGCGGCCGTCGTGGTCTTGCACGCCAGGCTGGGAGGCGCTACGGTAGAGGGCGACTTCCGCTACGAGGAGAGCGGCGCGCGCCCGCACCGCTTGCGCTTGAGCGTGGGCGAGCTGGAGGCGGCCGAGCTCGAACGACTGCTGGCGCCTACCCTGGACCGGCGGCGCGGCCTGCTGGCGCGGGCCCTGCGCTTGAGACGCCCGCCCGCGCCTGATTGGCTGCGCGATCGCCGGCTGGAAGGCGAGTTTCAGGTGGCCTCGCTGCGCTTCAATGGCGCGCCGGTCGCAGGACCGGTGCGAGGCCGCCTGAAGTGGGACGGCTTGCGAGTGGAGATAGCGGGTCTGGAGGCGCGGCTGGCCGAGGGCGCGCTGACCGGGCGCTTGGTGGCGGACTTGAAGGCGGGCGCTCCCGTCTACCGGCTGGCGGGAGCGCTGGGTCCGTGGGCTGGGAACGAGGCACGGTGGAGCGCCGAGGGCTTCTTGGAGACCTCCGGGTCGGGCGAGGAATTGCTCGAGAACCTCCGTGCCGAGGGCTGGGCGTTGGGACGCTCGGTGGAATTCGCTCCCGGCCAGGAATTCGACTGGCTGGCCGCTCGCTTTTCCCTGCATTGGGCGGGGCGCGCCCCGCGGCTGAAGATCGAGCGGCTGGAGGCGGTGCAGGGCGGAGAGATTTTCCGGGGAGAGGGACGCGCTCTGCCGGACGGCCGCCTGAGGATCGAGCTGTCGGGAACACGCCGGCAACTGCATCTGCTCGCGACGCTGTGGCCGCTCAGGTTGGAGCCCGCGGCGCCTTGAGCGGGCCGGGACGGGCGCGATCCGATACAATGAGAATCGAACTCTCTCCATGGAGCCAGGCGGCGCAAAGAGCCTGTCCGCAGCGCTGGAGGAAACCTTTTCCGCGCGGCGGGCGGCGGCGCGCGAGCAGCTCGAATCCTTTTGGCGTGCGCTGGAGTACGCCTTTCAAGAGCAACTGGACGCCGTGGCCTCGTCGCTGGCCGAGCAAGCCGGACGGGCGCTGGCCGCCGAGCGGGAGGCGGCGCGGGTCCAAGCGCGCCGGGAGCTGACGGCGGCCCTGGCGGAGGCGGCGCGCCGGCTGCGCCGGGCTGAGAACCGGGCGGAGTGGTCGGCTGCGCTGCTGGAGGCGGCCGCGCTGTTCTGCCGGCGAGCGATCGTGTTGACGGCGCGGGGCGACACGGTGGAGGTCGCGGACGCTCTGGGATTCGATGGGGAGCAGCGGCGGCGCTGGGCCGGTCTGCGCATCCCGCCGGCCGACGCGCCCGCCGTCGCGCAGGCGCTGGAAAGCGGCGAGCCGGTGGTGGCGGAGCCGAGCGGCGCGGAGCTCTCCGAGTCCCTCGGCGCGATCCTGGGCGAGGAGGAGGCGGCGCGGGCGTGGTTGTTTCCGATCATGGCGCAGGAACGGCCCGCGGCGGTGCTGCTGGTCAAGGAGGAGCCCGAGTGGGACCTGCGGGGCCTCGAACTGGTGGCGGCTATGGCAGGCACGGTGCGGGGCGGAGCGCCTTGGCCGCCGGTGGAGACGCCGACGCCGGCTCAGGCCCCGGACCGGCCGCCCCGTGAGCCGCCCGAGTGGTCGCAGTTGTCCCGCGAAGATCAAGAGCTGCATGTGCGGGCCCAGCGCTTCGCCCGCGTACAGGTGGCGGAAATGCGCCTGTACAAGGCTCAGGCCGTTCAGGCCGGGCGAGCCCGCCGCGATCTCTACAACGCGCTGAAGCAGGAGATCGAGGCCGGGCGCGAGGCTTTTCGCGCCCAGTTCCTGAGCGCTTCGCCCAGCATGGTGGATTACTTTCACCGGGAGTTAGTGCGCACGCTGGCCAATGAGGATGCCGCCTTACTCGGAAAGGACTACCCTGGCCCGCTGGTTTAGTCTGCTGGGCTGCGGCTTCCTCGCCTGGCTGGGGTCGGCTCGCCTGGAAGCGCAGTCCACACCGGCCGCCCTGTTGGGCCGGGGAGTGCGGGCGGCGCAGGAAGAGCGCTACCAGGAGGCCGCGCGCGATCTGAAAGCCGCGCAGCCCGGCTTGAAGCAGCTTGCCGACCATGTAGGCTACTGGTTGGGCTGGGTCGAGTATCAGCGAAAGAATTACCAGGAGGCGCTGGCGGAGCTGGAGGCGGTGTGGAATTGCCCGATCGCCTCGCCCCTGGCCGGCAAAGCCGCG
>JBBIMA010000095.1:0-11943 GCA_037444625.1 Solibacteraceae bacterium | reverse complement strand
ATGCCCGCGGCGTTGTTGGACCAACTGTTGGCGCGCAGGGCGTCGTTCTGCACGTAGTAATAGCCGCTGCCGTGCAGCTCGTTGGTCCCGCTCTTGGTCGCGAAGTTGGCCACGGCGGTTTGCCCGCCGGTGTACTGTGCGCTGACCATGCCGGTCTGAAGTTTGAACTCGCTGACCGCCTCGGCGCTGGGCGAAAACTCGTTGTTCGAGCCGCCCGTGATGTCCATGCGACCCAGCGAGACGCCGTCAATCAGGATTTCGTGCGAGAACAACTGGCCGCCGCTGATCGAGCCCTCCCAGGTGCCGCCCACCGTGCCCGGCAGTGCGGTGAAGATGAACTGCTGGATCTGGCGGCGACCGTCGCCCACCGTGATCGGCCAGGTGTCGAACTCGTTCTTGCTTACGTAGTACCCGATTTCCGCGGTGCCCGTCTCCAGCAAGGGCGGCTCGGCCGAGACCGTGATCTGATCGGTGACCGCGCCCACCTCGAGCGTGAAGTCCACCGTCAGGGTTTGGGCCACGCTCAGGATCACGTTGTCGCGGACGGCGGTCTTGAAGCCGGCCGCCGTGACGTTGAGCTTGTAAGTGCCGGGCGGCAGGTACGGGATGCGGTAGACGCCTGCCGTCGTGGTTTGCACTGTGGTCTCCACGCCGGTGGCCACGTTGAGCGCCTTGACCGTGGCGCCCGGGACGACCGCCCCGGTGGGGTCGGTCACGGTGCCGTTCAGGGTTCCGCGCTCGCCTTGAGCCAGCAGCAGCGCGCAACCCAGCAGTAACAGGAACGCGATTCTTGCTTTCACGATACCCCCTTCGTCTTCCACCAATTCGGCGCCGTTCTCGATGCCGTTCTGCACAGCAGAACGCCGTCGGTGATCGGCCCGGCCTTGAACCTAGCGCGCCCACGCCCGCCTTGTCAAGGGGGGATGCCCGCCTCGCTTCGGCTCCCGGCGGCTTGGCCGTGACCCCCTCCCCGGGCCGGCCTTGACACCAGCCGCGGCCTTGTAGTATGACAAATCAGCCCCCTTCCTGCGAATGCCGTAGCTTCCGGGGGGTTGGGGTCGGTTCAGCGAGGCAGCTCCGGCTGCATGAAAAGGGAGGATCCGATGCGAGAATCCGGTCCGGCAACCGCCGGCCGGCGGGCCCTCGGGGGGAGTGTGCTCGCCGCGGCGATCTTAGTGGTTGTCATGGTCTCGGCCGCCCCGGCACAGGTGCTCACCGGCACCCTGACGGGGTTGGTGGTGGATCCCACCGAGGCCGTCATTCCCGGCGCTTCCGTCACGGTGACCGACCTGGGCACCGGCAGGGAGTACAAGCTCACCACGGACGCCGCCGGCACTTTCACCCTCACCAACCTGCCCAACAGCTTTTACCGGGTGACCGTGGAGGCCAAGGGCTTCACCAAGGTGGTCATTGAGAAGGTGCAGGTCCTGCTGGCCCAAACCGCCCGGGTGGTGGCCCGCATGGAGCTGGCCAAGACCGGCACCGAGGTCGTGGTGCTGGCCGAGCAAGCGGTGGTGCAGACCGAGACCGTCGAACTGAAGAACAGCATTGATCGCGCGCAGATCATCAGCCTTCCCTTGCCCACGCGCAACCCGCTCGATCTGGTGCGCACCATGCCCGGTATCGCCACTCCCACCACCTCCGGCATCGCCGACGCCTTCGTCCACGGCCTCCGGGGCAACTCCACCAACATCACCCAGGACGGCATCAACGTCGCCGACAACTTCGTCAAGACCAGCTCCTTCTTCGCCATCAGCGCGCCCACGGTGGACACGGTGGGCGAATTCAACGTCTCCATCGGCGGCATCGGCGTGGACTCGGGCTTCGGCGCCGCCCAGGTCACCATCCGCACCCAACGCGGCTCCAACGAGTTCCACGGCTCGCTGTTCTGGTTCCAGCGCAATCACGTCTTGAACGCCAACACCTGGTTCAACAACGCCACCGGCACGCCCCGTCCCTTCCAGTTGCAGAACCGGATCGGGGCCAGCGCGGGCGGACCCGTCTACCTTCCCAAGATCTACGACGGGCGCAACCGCACCTTCCTGTTCGGCACCTACGAGGCTTTCCGCGAGCCGCTCTCGCGCAGCCGCACCCGCACCGTCCTCACTCCCGAGGCGCGCCGCGGCCTGTTCAGTTATGTGCCCACCAGCGGCGGCGGGGCCCGGCAGGTCAATCTGCTGGCCCTGGGAACCTTGGGTACCACCGGCCGTGCGCCGGCCGTCAACAGCGCCGTGATGGACTTCTATAACGCCCTGGTCCCGGCCGAGGGCCTCTCGGACGTCGGTTGCGCCAGCGACGTGTACAACATCCGGTGCTTCACCTTCAACCTGCCCGGCAAGAGCAAGGTGGACCGCTACACCCTGCGCGCCGACCACCAGTTGACCGCCAACCACCAGATCGAATTCGTCTTCAACCAGTCGGACTTCGACAGCACGCCTGACTTGCTCAACGGCATCGAGCCCAACTTCCCCAAGTCCAAGGGAGGCAACCAGGCCTCCCGGCGCCAAGTGGTTACCTGGGCCTTCCACTCGGCCTTCGGCTCCAACAAGACCAACGAGGCTCGTTTCGGCTTCCAGCGCGCTCCGGTGGGCTTCAATCTGTTTGAAGATTACTCCCAAACCGGCGGCTATCAACTGACGGTGGGCACCGTCACCGATCCCACCATCACCCAGGCCAACCTGCCCCAGGGTCGCAACACGCCGGTGCGCCAGCTCTCGGACAATTTCGCCTGGATCCGCGGCAGCCACTCGCTGCGCTTCGGCGGGGAATACCGCCAGATCGTAGCCAACTCTTACTTCTACAACACGGTCGTGCCCCGCGTTTTCCTGGGCACCAACTCGGCCAACCCCAACGGCATCACGGCCGATAAGTTCCCCGGCGGCATCAGTGCCGGCGATCTGGGCCGGGCGTCCGCCGTCTTCAACATCGTCACCGGCCTGCTGAGCTCCATCCAGCAGGGCTTCAACCATACTTCGCCCACCTCCGGTTTCGTCAAGGGCGTGCCGCGCAGAATCGACCCCATCCAACACAACCTCGCCTGGTATTTCCAGGACACTTACAAGGTTCGCTCCGGCCTGAACCTTCAGTTCGGCGCCCGCTACGAGTACCAGGGCGTCTTCGATTTGCGCAACGGCCTGGTTCTGCTTCCCCAGGACGGCCTGGCCGGCCTGTGGGGTCCGGCCGGCGTGGGCAATCTCTTCAACCCGCGGCCCACCCCCGCCGCTACCGACACCCTGCTCAATTTCGCCGGCGGGCGCAACGGCAAGCCCATCTACCAGCGCGATCTGAACAACTTCGCTCCCTTCGCCGGCTTCGCCTGGGATCCCTGGCGCAACGGCAAGACCTCCTTCCGGGGCGGCTTTTCCTCCCACTACACCCAGGACGGCTTCACCTTGTTCCAGCTCTCCGCCACGGGCAACACCGGCCTGTTCAGCGTGGTGGCCAACAACGTTCCCACGGGCGTCTTCAGCACCTCCTCCAACCCCACTCCGCCCGCCCCGACGGCCTCCTTTCCGGTGTCCCAGCGAGCCAACTTCAACGCCAACACCGGGGCCAATCTCTGGAACTTCGACTCCAACCTGAGGACGCCCTACGTGCTGGAGTGGCACTTCTCGATCCAGCGCGAGCTCTGGAACCGCCTCACCATCGAAGGCCGCTACGTCGGCAACCACGCCGTCAAGCAGTTCCGCTCCTGGAGCATCAATGAGCTCGATTTCGTCAACAACGGCCTGCTCCAGGAATTTCTCAACGCCCAAAAGAACCTCTCCATCGGCCGCACCAGCTTCGCCAATCAGGGTCTTCCCGGGCAAGTCCCCCTGCCCATCTTCCAGAAGCTCTTCGCCGGCCTCTCAGCCGCCTCCGGTTTCTCCAACAGCACCTTCATCACCCAGCTCAACCAGAACCAGATCGGAGGCCTGTTCGACACCATCCGGCGCTCCGCCACTTATCGCGCTAATCGCGAAGCGAACTTCCCCTTGAATTTCTTCGTCGCCAACCCCTTCGCCAACCAGGCTCTCCAGGTGGATAACTCGAGCTGGTCTTATTACCACGGCTTCGAGCTCGAGGTGAATCGCCGCTTCGCCTCCGGCCTGTTCATCCAGACCAATTACACCTTCGGCAAGGTCCTCACCGACACCACCTTCCTGACCAGCCAGAACGAAGGCCAGAATTATCGCTCCCTGCTCAACCGGAGGCTCGACAAGAACCGGGCGGCCTTCGACGTCACCCACTACTTCGGCGCCAACTACCTTTACCCGCTGCCCATCGGCAGGGGCAGGCGCTGGGGCGGCTCGATGCCGGTCGCCCTGGACAAGCTGATCGGCGGCTGGAACATCAACGGCCTGACGCGCTGGTCGAGCGGCGCTCCCTTCAACATCACCTCGGGCCGGCTCACCACCGGCTCCCGGGTGGCCCCCACCGCCGTGCTCCGCAACATGACGGCCGGCGATCTGAAAAAGCACATCGGCGTCTTTCGCACCCCCAACGGCGTCTTCTGGCTGGATCCCAACTCGGGACTGGTCACCGTCAGCGGCGCGACGGCCCGGGCGGTGTTTTGCCAGCCCGGTCAGACCACGCCCTGCTTCGACCATCCGGGGGTCAACCAAGAGGGCAACCTGCCCTTCTTCGGCTTGAACGGTCCTCGGTTCTTCAACCAGGACCTCGGCCTCGCGAAGAAGACCTCCATCCCCTCCATCAGCGAGCAGTTCAATTTCGAGATCCGTCTGGAGCTGTTCAACGCCTTCAACAACCCGAACTTCGCCGGGCTTCAGACAGGCATTGACAGCTCCAGCTTCGGCAAGCTTACCAGCACGGTGGATACGGTGCGCGGCGGCGGCGTGACCTCGCGCATCATCCAGTGGGCCGTGCGGATCAACTGGTAGCCCGCGCGGTCCGAAGCTCCTCCCCCCGGGCCGGGCGCCGCCGGCCCGGGTCACCGCCCCCGCTGTTGCGGGAAAGCGCCGGGGCAGAGTACCCTGTACCTTTGACAAGGGACTTCCGCCATGATGCCCTTCTCTACCCGTAAGCCGTTGCTACGCCTCGCCGCGCCTGCCGCCCTCTTGGCGGCCCTCACTTTGTCGGCTCAAGATACGGGCCGGTTGGCCGGCTCCGTCGTGGATCCCACCGGCAGCGCCGTGCCCGCGGCGCGCGTCGAGCTTTACCTGCCCGGCGGAGGCTCTCCGGTGCTGGCCGGCGAGACCACCGCCGACGGCTTGTTCAGCTTCATCAGCGTCCGCCCCGGCTTCTACGACCTGACGGTGGAAGCCGCCGGCTTTCGCAAGCAGACCTTGCGCGCCATCAAGGTTGACCCCGGCCGGGAAACCAGCCTCCCCCCGGTCCGCCTCGAGCTGGGAGCGCTCACCGAGGTGGTCGAGGTCACCGGCATCGCTCAAGGCGTGCAGACCACCAACGCCGAAATCTCGACCTCGGTCACCAACGAGCAGGTGCGCCGCCTGCCGCTGATCAACCGCAGCCCTCTGGCCTTGATCCAGACTCAGGCCGGCGTCACCCTCGGCCGCGGCAACACCGTCATCAACGGTCAGCGCACCTCCTTCGCCAACGTCACCTTCGAGGGCATCAACGCCCAGGACAACTTCATCCGTTCCAACGCCCTGGACTTTCTGCCCAACCTGCTTCTGCTTGACCAGGTGGCCGAAGTGACCATCGTCACCTCCAACGCCGGCGCCATGTTCCCCGGCGGCACCGCCCAAGTCAGCTTCGTGGCGCCCTCGGGCAGCAACCAGTACCACGGCTCGCTTTACTGGTACAACCGCAACAACCGGCTGGCCGCCAACACCTGGTTCAACAACCGGGACGGCATCCCGCGTCCTTTTCTCAACCAGAACCAGGCGGGCGGCTCCCTGGGCGGCCCCGTGCTGAAGGACAAGTTGCTCTTCTACACCAACTACGAGGCCTTCCGCCTTCGCCAGCAAAGCTCCGCCAATCGCACCATCCTCACCGGCGACGCGCGCCAAGGCATCTTTACCTACCGCGACTCGGCCGGCAGCCTGCGCAAGGTGAACCTCCTGCAACTGGCCGGGGTCTCCCCCGATCCCGCCCTGGCGCGCCTGCTGGAACAGGTCCCCGGCCCCGAGAAGATCAACAACTTCCGCGTCGGCGACAGCAGCGAGAGCCTCTTGCGCAATACGGCCGGTTACTCCTTCCTGCTGCGCAACAACCGCACCCGGGATAACTACACCCTGAAGCTGGACTACATTCACTCGACCAGGCACACCTTCGCCGGCACCTGGGCCTGGAACCGCGACGTCCTGGACCGGCCGGACTTGGCCAACGACTACTCCACCGTGCCCAAGGTGAAGAACGACGACGCCAAGAAACTGCTCTCCCTGACCTGGCGTTGGAATCCTACTCCCCGCTTCACCAACGAGGTCCGCGGCGGCTTCAATCTCGCTCCGGGAACCTTCCTCACCAGCGAAAAATTCGGCGCCTACATCCTGGGCGGCATGAGTTACAGCAATCCGCTGAACACCTTCCGCGCCCAGGGGCGCGCCACCGACACTTACACCCAGCAGTCCAACGCCGCTTACGTCGTCGGCAGCCATAACCTCCAGTTCGGCTTCCAGGCCCAGCAGATCCGCACCGCCCCCTTCAACGACGCCGGCATCACACCCACCTACACCATCGGCATGGGCACCGGGAACCCCGGCCTGACCGCCGCCCAGCTTGCCGGCATCAGCTCCACCGACCTGGCGGCCGCCAACTTGCTTCTGGCCTCGCTGGCCGGCTACGTCACCAGTTACTCGCAAACTTTCAACGTCAAAGACCGCACGTCCGGCTTCGTCAGCGGCGCTACGCGCCTGCGGCATTTCAGCCTGGACAATTACGCCTGGTACTTCCAGGACAACTGGCGGATCCGGCCCAGGATCACCCTGAATTTGGGTCTGCGCTACGAGTACTTTACGCGGGTGGACGAACGTGACGCTCTGGGCTTGCTGCCCGTGTTGCAAGGCGGCAATCCCATCGTGACGCTGCTTTCCAATTCCACCCTGGACTTTGCCGGCAAGACCGTCGGGCGTCCCTGGTACAACCGGGACCTGAACAACTTCGCTCCCAACGCCGGCTTGGCTTGGGACCTGTTCGGCAACGGCCGCACCGCCCTGCGCCTGGGTTACTCGATCGGCTACGTCAACGACGAGACGATCCGGGCGATTGACAACAACGTGGGCACCAACGCCGGTTTGTCGGCCACCTCCTCTCGCGCCGGCTTGACCGGCCGGGTCAGCTCCGGGCTGCCTCCCGTCACCCTCCCCGCCTTCAAGGTGCCCCGCACCTTCGCCGACAACTACGCTCTCGACCCGCAGAGCGCTTTCGGCATCCCCGACCCCAACCTCCGCACCCCTTACGTTCAGCAATGGACCGTGGGCATCCAGCAGGAATTCCAGGGCACCGTCATCGAGCTGCGTTACGTGGGCAACCACGCCACCAAGGCCTTCCGGGCCTTCGATTACAACCAGGTCGTGATCCGCGAAAACGGCTTTCTGGAGGACTTCCTGCGCGCCCGCAATAACGGCTTCCTGGCCCTGGCCGCCCGGGGCGCTTTCGATCCCCGCTACGACCCCAATCTGCCCGGCAGCCGGCCCCTGACCGTCTTTCCCCTGCTGTCCAGCGGCGGCTTGCTCACTAACGCCACCGTCCAGAACTACATCCGCCAGGGCCAGGCGGGCGAGCTGGCCAATGTCTACCAGACGAACCGCCTCAACGGCGCAGTCAATTTCTACCGCAACCCCTTCGCCCTGGGGACCAACATGGTCACCAATTACAGTAACTCCACTTACAACGCGCTCCAGCTCGACGTGCGCCGGAGAGTGCGGCGCGGTTTGTTTTTCCAGGGCAATTACAGTTACTCCAAGGTCCTCAGCGACGCCGCCGGCGACGGCCAGACCCGCTTCGAAGCCTTCCTCGACATCAACAATCCCAAACTCGAGCGGGCCCGCGCGCCTTATGATCTGAACCATCAGTTCAAGGCCAACTGGGTGTACGACCTCCCCTTGGGCGAGGGTTACCGTCTGGACGTGCCCGCCCTGCGGCGCCTGCTCGGCGGTTGGAGCGTCTCGGGCTTCCTCACCTGGCAGTCCGGCACGCCCTTCTCGGTCCTCTCCAACCGCGGCACGCTCAATCGCGCCGCCCGGTCCTCGGGAACCAATACGGCCGTCGCCCTGGCCACCAAGTCCGAGCTGGACGACCTCTTCCAGCTCCGCATGACGGGCGTCGGCCCCTATTACGTGGCTGCTACGGCCATCGGATCCGACGGCCGCGCCGTGGCCCCCGATGGCAGCGCCCCCTTCCAGGGGCAGGTCTTCTACCATCCCGGTCCGGGCACCGTCGGCGCCTTGCAGCGCCGCATGTTCAGCGGGCCCAGCGCCTGGAGCCTGGACTTCGGCGTCCAGAAGAACACCCGGATCACCGAGCGCCATTCGCTGGAGATCCGCATGGAGTCCACCAACTTCTTCAACCACCCCACCTGGTACGTGGGCGACCAGACCATTGACTCCACCACCTTCGGGCGGATCACCAGCACCCTTTTCGGCCGCCGCCTGATCCAGTTTGGCGCTTATTATCGCTTCTAAGTTCGCCGGACCCGCCGCGCTGCGGGCGGTGCGGGTCGGGCCCCTCCCTTTGCAACCCCGGCCCGGCTCTCTGCATCTAGCCGAGTGGAACCTCGATTGCTCCGTCCAGGGGGCAGAGGCCGGGAGGCCGTCGCCATGTGGGTCGCTTTGGGCATTGCAATGCTCGTGATTTTCAGCCTTTTCCTCTCGATGATCTCTTCGCCCCCGCGCTTGCACGACTAGGGGCGCCCGGACACGGCGCTGCCCGCTTTCGACACGCCCCCTTGCACCCATCGCTACAATGGCCTCTATGGCCAGGCTCCTGGTAGTTTTTCTCCTCCTGGGTAGAATTTTCGGCCAGCAGCCTCCCGCTTTCGACGTGCTGATCGAAGGCGGGCGCGTGCTGGACGGAACCGGCGCGCCCTGGTTCCGCGCGGATGTCGGCATCCGGGGCGACAAGATCGCCGCCGTCGGCCGCCTGGAAGGCGCCTCGGCCGCCCTGCGCCTGGACGCCCGCGCTCTGGCGGTCGCCCCAGGCTTCATTGACATCCACACCCACGCCCGCCGCGGCAGCTTTCAATTCCCCGCCGCCGAGCGCTACCTCCGCCAGGGCGTCACCACCTTGATCGAAGGCCAGGACGGCAGCTCGCCCCTGCCTCTGGCGCCTTTCCTCGAGCGCCTCGCTCAGACCCCCATCGCCGTCAATTTCGGGCTGTTGGCCGGCCAGGGAAGCATCCGCGAGGCCGTCATGGGACGCGAGAATCGCCCCGCCACGCCTCAGGAGATCGAAAAGATGAAGGACCTCCTGCGCGAGGCTATGCTCCAGGGCGCTTTCGGCCTTTCCACCGGCCTGTTCTACGTTCCCGGCAACTACACCCCCACCGAGGAAGTGATCGAGCTGGCCCGCGTGGCCGGCCGGCTCGGCGGCATCCATATTTCCCACATGCGTGACGAGGCGGCCGGCATCCTGGACAGCGTGCGCGAGACCATCCGCATCGGCGAGGAGGGCGGCCTGCCCACCCAGCTCACCCACCACAAGATCATCGGCCTGAAGAACTGGGGCCGCAGCCGGGACACCCTGCGGTTGGTCGAGGAGGCCCGAGCTCGCGGCGTGGACGTCACCATTGATCAGTACCCCTACACCGCCTCCAGTACCTCCATCTCCGCCCTGATCCCGCAGTGGGCCCAGGCCGGCGGCCGCAAGGCCCTGCTCGAACGGCTGCGCGATCCCCTCCAGCGCGCCAGGATCCGGGCCGCCGCCGTCGAGCGCATTCTCTACGACCGCGGGGGCGGCGATCCGAAAAACGTCGCCTTGGCCAACTGCCCCTTCGATCCTTCCCTGGCAGGGAAGAACCTGGCTGAGGTGCTGGCGCAGCGCGGCCGGGCAGTCACCGCCGAAAACGCCGCCGAACTGGCCCTGGAGCTGGAGGAACGGGGCGGCTGCCAGGCCGTCTATCACGCCATCGCCGAGGAGGACGTCGAGCGCATCCTGCGCTCACCCTTCACGATGATCGCTTCCGACGGCGAGATCCCGGCCTTCGGCCAGGGATCGCCCCATCCCCGCAGCTACGGCACCTTCGCCCGCGTGCTCGCCCGCTACGTCCGTGAGCGCAAGGTGCTCTCCTTAGAGGAGGCGGTCCGCAAGATGACCTCGCTGCCCGCCGCGCGACTCGGCCTCCCCGACCGCGGCCTGCTCCGCCCGGGCATGCAAGCCGACATCGCCGTCTTCGATCCGGCCGCCGTCGCGGACCGTGCTACCTTTGCCCAGCCCCACCAGTACGCCGAGGGCTTTCGCCACGTACTGGTCAACGGCCGGCCCATCGTGCTCGACGGCAAGTTGACCGCCGAGCGCCCGGGCAGGGTGCTTTACGGTCCCGCTTGCCGGCCCCGACAGGCCCGCTGACTCCCGCTTCCGGCCGCCCACATGCCCCTTGGCGCGGAGCGCGATCGGGTGTAGCATTTCCCTGGGAGGGTGAGAGATCATGATGGTCCCCCTTACGCGCACCGCCCTGCTGGTGTGGGCCGCCGCCTCCTTCTGCCTCGGCCAGCAGCCCAAAGCGCCTGCCAAAGGAACCGCCTCGGCCGCCGGCGTGTTCCTGGGCCGCAGCGGCAAGCCGATGGCTAAGGCGCGCGTCCTGCTGGGCGAAATCGCAGGCGATCAGGAAGTGGTCTACGCCAAGATCAAGTTGCCGCCCACGCTGCCTGCCGCCGTCACCGACGACCAGGGCCGTTTCCAGTTCAAGGGATTCACGCCCGGCGAGTACACCATCGTCTACCAGCCGGCCGGAACGCCCCCGGTCGTGCCGGCCGAGATCAACATCAAGCCGTTCCTGGCGGTCACCAAGTCCATCGCACCTCTGTTGCGCGGCTTCGAGCTCGGCAAGAACGAGCCCTACCCGGAGCGCCCCTGGGGGCGCGAGTTCACCTTGCTTAAGGGCCACACCTTTTTCTCCGAAGGCCCCTCCATGAAGATCTGGAACGCCACCGTTCGCCGCGGCCAGTCCGGGCCCTATATGGAAATCCGCCGGGGCTTGATCTGGATCCAGCGGCTCCAGGACGGCAGCCAGATCCGTTTCGAAGCTTGGAGTTTCTAGCGGCCCGCGCAGGCCGTCGCCCGCGCCCGCTATAGAATGGTGGGTGAGATGTCGGCGCTGCGCCTGGCGACCATGGTGTGCGCTCTCGGCGTGTGCGCCCCCGCTCAGATCATCGAGTTCGAGTCCGGCGGCCTGAGGTACCTTACCCAAAGCAAAGGCGGCGTCACCGTCATGTTCGCCCACCTGCCCTCCAGCGTCCGCCATTACGCCATCATCCAGGCCGCCGTCTCCAACGGTTCCTCTTCGGCCCGCACCGTCCGCCCCGAGGACTTCAGCTTCCGCCGCAAGGACGGCGTCGTGCTCCGCGCCCTGCCCGCCAGGACGGTGGTGGACGACCTGCTCGCCAACGCCAGCCGCAACGACGTGATCCGCCTGGTCACCACCTACGAAGCCGGTTTGTTCGGCCTGCCCCGTTTCGTCTCCACCAACGGGTATCAGCAGCGCCGCCAGGCCGCTCTGGCCGAGGTTTCTTCCACCCGCATCAAGGCCGCTGCGGCCGCTTCCGCCATCGCCTTCGTCGAGACCCGCCTGCGTCCGGGCGACTCCACCGACGGCGCCGTGTTCTTCCTCAACGACGGCAAGCCGCTCGGCCCCGGCCTCCTGTTGGTGCGCTGCGGACCGGACCTCTTCGAGTTTCCAAGCGATTCCCCCAGCCGCCCCTGATCCCCCCGCGGCCGGCTTTGCTGAAGCATAGTCAGCCGCCCAAGGCCGCGTGCGCGAGCCTCCCCCGGGCCGGTGTTACTGGCGGGGTTCCAGGGGCAGGGGGGCGGAGTTGGTTTCGGCGC
>JBBIMA010000094.1:13020-13227 GCA_037444625.1 Solibacteraceae bacterium | reverse complement strand
CGCCTGCCGGAGCTCAAACCCGAGCAGCTCAAGCCGGGCGACGCGATCGTGGTCTCCAGCACGCGGGGAGCGGATCCGGCGCGGCTGACGGCCATTACGCTTCTGGCCGGGGTCGAGCCGCTGTTGGAAGCCCAGCCGCGGCAGGGCCGGCAAGCCTGGCTGGAGAGCTGGAATCTGGATCTGAACATGAACGTGGGATGGTGAAGG
>JBBIMA010000094.1:0-12996 GCA_037444625.1 Solibacteraceae bacterium | reverse complement strand
TTGGCGCGGATTGGCGACTGCGGTGCTGGCGGCGGGGATGCTGCCGGCGCAGGGCGCGGCGGGCAGCTTGCGGGGGCGCGTGACAGATCCCTCGGGCGCCGCCGTGCCCGGCGCCGTCGTCCGCCTGACGGCGGCCGGCGGCCAGGCTCTCACGACTACGGCAGACGGCGAGGGTCGCTACCAGTTCCAGGGGCTGGCGCCGGGAAAGTACACGCTGCGCGCCGAAAGTCCCGGCTTCGCCCCCTTTGAAGCCTCCGAGATCGAGGCGCGGGGCGCGGCCGAGTTCGACATCCGCCTGGAGCTGGCGATCGCCAAGACCGAGGTGACGGTGGCTGACACGCCCAAGGTGGAGATGGATCCTTCCTCCAACGCGGGCGCGCTGGTGCTCAAAGGCCAGGACCTGGAGGCGCTCTCAGACAATCCCGAGGATCTGGAGGCCGAACTCCAGGCGCTGGCCGGGCCCGCGGCCGGACCCTCGGGAGGGGAAATCTTCATTGACGGTTTCAGCGGAGGCCGGCTTCCGCCCAAGAGCGCGATCCGCGAGATCCGCATCAACCGGAATCCGTTCTCGGCCGAGTTCGACCGCCCGGGCTTCGGGCGCATCGAGATCTTCACCAAGCCGGGCAGCGATCAATTCCACGGCCAGGCCTTCTTCAACTTCGGCGATTCCCGGCTGAACTCGCGCAACCCCTTCGCCGCCGGCAAGCCGGAAGCGCAGACGAAGATGCTGAACCTGCGGTTGAGCGGGCCGCTGAGCAAGCGCGCCTCCTTTTCGGTGGATGCCGACCGCCACATGATGGAAGAGACCGCGGTGGTGAACGCCGTGGTCCTGGACAGCGCCTTGAATCTCCAGCGGTTCACCCAGGCGCTGCTCAACCCCATGACGCGCACCTCCCTCAGCCCGCGCCTGGATTACCAGTTGAGCGCCAATCACACGCTGAGTCTGCGCTACGCCGAGAACCGCATGAGCCGGCGCAACGCGGGGATCGGCGAATTCTCGCTCCCCGAGCGAGCGGCCGACTCCAGCGACGCCGACCACACGCTGCAACTCACCGAGACCGCCGTGCTCAGCCCGACCGCCCTCAACGAGACGCGGGCCCAAATCATCCGGCGCACCAGCCGGACCACGCCTCACAGCCTCGCCCCCGCCCTCAGCGTTTTGGGCGCCTTCGAAGGCGGCGGCGCACCGGCCGGGGCGGCCTCCGAGCGGCAGACGCTCTGGGAGATCCACAACATCACCTCGATCACCCGGGGGACGCACCTGATCAAGTTCGGCGGCCGCCTGCGCGGTGCGGCCCTCACTGAGCTCAGCACGCAGAACTATAACGGTACGTTCGTCTTCGCTTCCCTGGACGCCTACCGGCTCACGCTGGCCGGCCTGGCCGCCGGTCTTTCCTGGCCCCAGATTCAGGCGTCCGGCGGCGGCCCTTCGCAGTTTTCCATCACTTTGGGCAACCCGCGGGCGCACGTCAGCCAGACCGACCTTGGGTTGTTCGCCCAGGATGACTGGCGGTTGCGTCCTAACTTCAGCCTGAGTCTGGGAGTCCGCTACGAGGATCAAAGCAATATCCGCGACCACCTGGATCTGGCGCCGCGGTTGGGCTTCGCCTGGGGCTTGGGGCGCCAGCCCAAGACCGTCATTCGCGGAGGCTTCGGCCTGTTTTACGACCGCGTGGGCGAGGACCTGATCCTGGCGGCTCTCCGGCTGAACGGGGTCAACCAGCAGCAATACGTGGTTTCGCACCCCGCCTTCTTCCCGGAGGTTCCCAGCCCGGACTCCTTGACCGCCGCGCGCCTGGCGAGCGCGCTGCGCGTCATTGATCCTGCGCTGGAGACGCCCTACATGATGCAGGCCGCCCTGGGCGTCGAACGCCAGTTGCCGCACAACGTCTTCTTCAGCGTCACGTATGCGGGCACTCGCGGGGTGCACATGCTGCGCTCGCGCAACATCAACGCGCCGCTGGCGGGCGTGCGCCCGCTCGCCGGGGGCGACATTTACCAGTACGAGGCCACAGGCAACTTCCGCCAGCACCAACTCATCACCAACCTGAACGCCCGCATCAGCCCCAAGTTCTCGCTGTTCGGTTTCTACGCCCTGGGACGGGCGCGCAGCGACACCGACGGCGCGGGCAGCTTCCCGGCCAACTCCTACGACCTGGCGAGCGAATGGTCGCGGGCCGGCTTCGACGTGCGCCACCGGGTCTTCCTGGGCGGCTCGATCACCACGCCCTTAGGCTTGCAGCTCAGCCCGTTCATCACCGCCAGCTCGGGCCGGCCGTTCAACATCACGCTGGGGCGGGATCTCAACGGCGATTCCCTGTTCAACGATCGTCCGGCTTTCGCCACCGACTGGAGCCGCGCCGGCGTAGTGGCGACCCGCTGGGGCATTTTCGACACCGACCCGCTGCCGGGGGCGACCATCATCCCGCGGAACTGGGGCGACGGTCCGGGCCAGTTCACCGTGAACCTGCGGCTGTCGCGCACCATCGGGTTCGGCGGGGAGCGCGCGAGCGCGGCCCCGGCTTCGGCCGAGGGTCCTCTGGCAGGCGGACCTCCGCCGGGCGGACCGGGCGGTCCGGGCGGGGGCCGAGGCGGCCACGGCGGCCCGGGCATGGGCGGCGGGCCTCGCGGCGGCCCGGGAATGCTGTTCGGCGAGGGATCGAGCAACCGGCGCTACAGCCTGACCTTTTCGGTTTCGGCCCGAAACCTGCTCAACCACGTCAATCCGGCCCCGCCGGTGGGGACGCTGACGTCTCCCTTGTTTGGGCTGTCGAACGCTCTGGCCGGAGGCATGGGCCCCGGGGGCTCGACTTCGGCCAACCGGCGGATCGAATTCCAGGTGCGGCTGTCCTTCTGAAGGTCCTCCAAGCCGGTCCGGCCCGCCCTTTGTCGGGCGAGCCGGACCGGGCGGCCGCCCGCGCGTTATGCTGAAAACGCGCCGGGGCGCGCGCCACATGCCCAACACCAAGATCGTCGCCACGCTGGGGCCGGCCAGCGATTCCCCCGAGTTGATCCGCCAATTGCTCCAGGAGGGCGTGGATGTCTTCCGCCTGAACGCCGCGCACGGCAGCCGCCGGGAGCACGCCGAGCGCATCCGGCGGATTCGCCAGGCGTCGCCCGAACCGGAAGTGCGCCCGGGCATCCTGCTCGATCTGCAAGGCCCGAAGATCCGCCTGGGCGTCTTCCAAGGGGGCGGAGCGACGCTGGAGACCGGGGCGGAGTTCGTGATCACGACCGAAGCGGTGCTGGGCACGGCCGCCCGCGCCTCGACCAACTACCCCAACCTGGCCCGGGAGGTCAAGCCGGGCGATCGGTTGTTGCTGGCCGACGGCAGCGTAGAGCTGGAGGCCGTGGCTAGCGACGGCACGGCCGTGCGCTGCCGGGTGGTCTCGGGCGGGCCGGTGGCGGACCGCAAGGGCATCAACCTTCCGGGGGTGCACCTGAGCGTCCCTGCGCTCACCGAGAAGGACCTGGAGGACCTCGCCTTCGGGCTCGAGGCGGGCGTGGACTTGCTGGGCCTGTCCTTCGTGCGCGCAGCCCAGGATGTGCACGCCCTGCGGGAGCGCCTGCGGGAAGCGGGGGCGGATTTGCCCGTCGTGGCCAAGATCGAGAAGCCGGAAGCCTGGGAGAACCTGGAGGAGATCTTGGCGGCTTGCGACGGGGTGATGGTGGCGCGCGGAGATCTGGGGGTGGAGCTGGCGCTGGAAAAGGTGCCCTACGTGCAGAAGGCGATCATTCACGAGGCGCGCCGGCGCGGCCGCTTCGTGATCACGGCCACGCAGATGCTGGAGTCCATGATCGAGAATCCCTATCCCACTCGCGCGGAGGTGAGCGACGTCGCCAACTCGATCTACGACGGGACGGACGCGGTGATGCTCTCGGCGGAGACGTCCGTGGGCCGGCATCCGGTGGAGGCGGTGCGGATGATGGCGCGGATCGTGAAGGAGACCGAGAGATCGCTGGCGAGCCTTCCGGCGGCCGATGCGCCGGTAGTCGGCGGGGCGGACGCCGGGGTGTTGGCCGAAGCGGCCGTCCGCGCAGCCCGCTGCGCGGAGGCGTCGGCCATAGGGGTGTTCACGGTGAGCGGCTCCTCGGCCCGCCTGCTGGCCGCGCACCGTCCCGCGGTCCCCATCTATGCCTTTACGCCGCGGCCGGAGGTGGCCCGGCGGCTGGCGCCGGTCTTCGGCGTTCGGCCGATTCTGACGCCGCCGATGGAATCCACCGATCAGATGCTGGCCTACTTGGAACAGAAGCTGCTGGTCGGGGGACTGCTGGGGGCCGGCCGGCGGGTGGTGTTTGTGGCGGGCCAGCCTCTGGGGCGTGCTGGAACCACGAATCTGATGAAGCTCCACGCGCTGGGCGGCTGAGCGCGCTCCCTGCGGCGGCCGCTCAGGATGTAGGCGAGGGAGCGGGCGGCTTGGCCTCCTCCGGTTTGGGTTGCTCGGGCTTGGGCTCGGCCGGCTTGGCCGATTCGGGCTTGGCGCCCGGGGCCTCGACGGTGACTTTGACCGGCTGTTCGATGTACTTGGGGTCCTTGCCTGCGGTCAGGATCATCAGGGCGAACCGGCCGGGCTTCACGCTGGGAGGGATGCGGAACTTCAGGCTGGTGGCGGCCTGCTCGGTGATCGGGACCTTGAGGTCGTTCTTGCCGTCGGTAAGGAACAGCTCGGCCACGTGGCTCTTCTCCAGGTTCTCACCGGTCACGGTGAGGATGTCGCCTACTTTACCGGCGGTCGGCTCGACCGCGGTCATCCGGGGCATGGGCGTCTGCGCCCATAAGGATGCGGCGAGAATCGCAGCGGCCAGCGCCAGTTGGGATGATGTCATCTGATGGCGGTCCTCCAATCAAGAATGCTAGTCCTGTCGGGCGGGGAATGCAAGCCGGGAACCGGCGCCGATTGAAACGGCGGGCGGAGGGGCCTTCAGCTCTGCTCGGGATCGTGCAAGCCCTTGTGAATGGCGTACAGGGCCAGCTCCAACCGGTCCGAGACGCCCAGCTTGTCGAAGATGTTGTGCAGATGGTTCTTGACCGTCTGCTCGCTGATGAACATCTTCTCGGCGATCTCTTTGTTCTTGTAACCCTGCGCCACCAGGGCCACGATCTCGCGCTCCCGCTGGCTCAGAGGCGGGCGCGAGCGTCCCTTGCGCTCGGGGCCGGCGGCCGGATCGGGTACGGCCGCAAACTGCCGCATCACCGCAGCCGTGGTGTAGGAATCCAGCCAGATCTCGCCGGCGTGCACTTTGCGGATGCTCTTGTAAAGCAGGTCGGTGGCGGTCTGCTTCAGCACGATGCCCGAGCAGCCGAATTTCATGGCCTGCACAAACTCGTTCTTGTCTTCCGAGGCGGTGAGTACGATGATTTTCGTGCGCCGCCGGGCAAGCTGGAGCCTCTGGAGCACGCCCAGGCCGTCCAGGCCGGGCATCCTCAGATCCAACAGGAGAATGTCCGGCTCCAGCTCCTCGAGCAAACGGAAGACCTCGTTGCCGTCTTTGGCCTCGCCGACCACTTCAAAATCATCTTCGAGGCTCAGCAGCCGGCGGAGCCCGTCCCGGAAGATGGGATGATCGTCGGCGATGACGATTCGAATGCGGCCGGCGCCCTCGGCGCTGTCGGAAGGCTGCCGGTCGCGCAATTCCGCTGCTGGTTCCATGGTTTCAGGCTCCTCGGGGTCTCGCCTGATTCTAGTTTGAATACTAGTACTGCGTCAATCGGGAAATACATTAAATCGAATTAGTGTGTTTACTGGATTGCGATAGCACGGGGGATAAGACCTTTGTTTGCAATCGATGATCAACCAAAGTCAAGCCGCGGATAAGGGCAAACCTAGGTGCAAAGGGGGCGATCCGGCCCGCGTCTGCGGGCCCGTCCGACGCCCATCCGTCAACGCTTCAGCAGCGTCAGGCCCAGCTCACGCAACTGCCGCTCGGGCACGGGCGATGGCGCATCGCACATCAGATCCGTGCCCCGCGCCGTCTTGGGGAAGGGGATGACGTCGCGGATCGTGGTCTCCCCGGCCAGGATCATTACCAGTCGGTCCAGGCCCAGGGCGATACCGCCGTGAGGCGGCGCGCCGTATTCAAGGGCCTCCAGCAGGAACCCGAACCGCCGGTAGGCCTCCTCGCGGCTGAAGCCCAGAGCGTCGAAAACCAGCGATTGCACGTCGCGGCGGTGAATACGGATCGAGCCGGAGCCCAACTCGATGCCGTTGAGCACGATGTCGTAGGATTTGGCGCGGCAGCGGGCGGGATCCGAGAGCAGCTTGTCGAGATCTTCCTCGAAGGGAGACGTGAAGGGGTGGTGGGCGGCGGTCCAGCGCTGCTCCTCCTGGTCCCATTCGAACATAGGGAAGTCGGTGACCCAGAGGAAGCGGAAATCGTTCGGGTCGAGCAGGCGGTGGCGCTCGTTGTACTTCTGGCCGGCATAGAGGCGCAGTTGGCCGCAGGCCGCCAGGACGGTTTCCTCCGGACGGCAGCCGGCGGCGGGCCCGGGCCAGCCGGCCAGCAGGAGCAGATCCTCCTCGGAGGGGTTCAAGCGGGCGCGCAAGGCGGCCATGGGCTGGGGGAAGTCGCGCTCCAGGCGCTTGAGATCGTCGTAGACGCGCAAGCCGCGTTCCGCCCCGTAGGCTTTCAGTTCGTCGCGCTCCCGGCGGCTCAAGGGGCCGACGGCGGGGATGCGGATAGCGATCAGGGGCAGGCCCTCAGCGGTGAGCGCGCCGGCGGGAAACAGGTCCTCGACGGCATGGAAGGGCGGCAGGCGCAGGTCGGGCTTGTCGGTGCCGTAGCTGCGCATGGCCTCGGCGTAGGTCAGCCGGGGGAAGGGGGTCTGGACGCTCCGGCCCGCCAGGGCGCAGACCTTGGCCAGCATGGGCTCGACCACCTCGAAGATGCGCTCCTGCTGGGGGAAGGACATCTCCAAGTCAATCTGAGTGAACTCGGGCTGGCGGTCGGCGCGGAGGTCTTCGTCGCGGAAGCAGCGCACGATCTGGAAATACTTTTCCATGCCGCTGACCATGAGGAGCTGCTTGAAGATCTGGGGCGACTGGGGCAGGGCGTAGAAGCAGCCGGGCTGAAGGCGGCTGGGGACCAGAAAGTCGCGGGCGCCCTCGGGAGTGGAGCGGGTCATGAAGGGCGTCTCGATCTCCAGGAAACCCAGGGAATGCAAGTGCTGGCGCACGGCGAAGGAGACCTGGGAGCGGAGCATGATATTGCGCTGCATGTGCGGGCGGCGCAAATCCACGAAGCGGTACTTCAGGCGGACCTCTTCGCCGACGTCCACGCTCTCCTCCATGGGGAAGGGCGGGGTGCGCGAGTCGTTCAGGATCCAGAGCTTCTCGGCGACCAGCTCGACCTCGCCGGTGGGGATGTTGGGATTGACCGTTTCCGGCGCGCGCCGTTCGATGCGCCCCTCGACCGCAATGACGTACTCCAGGCGCAGAGACTCGGCCTTGCGATGGACCGCGGGATCCAGGTGCTCGTGAAAGACCACTTGGGTGACGCCCTCGCGATCGCGCAAATGCAGGAAAATGACGCCGCCCAGATCGCGCCGGCGGTGCACCCAGCCCATCAGCAGGGCCCGGCCTCCGGCGTCTGCGGCGCGCAATTGGCCGCAGGAGTGCGTGCGGCGCAACTGGCCGAGGAAATCCAGCTCGACAGTGAGGGGGCGTTCGGTTTCTGGGGTTTCCGGCATATCAATTCGCAGGAGAGAGTTGTTGTTTCAAGGCCTCCGCCGTCAGGGCGGTCTGCTCTCCGGTGCGCATGTCGCGCAGGGTGTAGCGCCCGGCGGCGATTTCGTCCTCGCCGATGATGAGCACGCGGGGCGCGCCCAGGCGGTGGGCGGCCTCCAGGGCTCGCTTGAGGCGCACGTCGAAGCTGAGCTCGACCGCCAGGCCGGCGCGGCGCAGATCCCGGGCCAGCAGCGCGGCGTGCTCCAGGGCCGCTTCTCCCACGGGCGCGATGAACAGGTCCAGCTCGGGGCGGGCCAGATCGCGGCCGGATTGCTCCAGCGTCAGCACCAGGCGGTCCTCGCCCAGCGAGAACCCGATGCCGGGGGACGGCACGCGGCCGCCGAGAGCCTCGGCCAACCCGTCATAGCGCCCGCCTCCCAGGACCGAATTCTGTGCGCCCAGAGCGCCGTGGACGACCTCGAAGGTGGTGCGCATGTAGTAATCCAGGCCGCGGACCAACCGGGGCGCGGGGCGAAAGGCGATCGCCCGGGCCTCGAGCATGCGTCCGAGGGCGGCAAAGTGGTCCCGGCAAGCCGGGCAGAGGTGTTCCAGGATGGAGGGCAGGCTCTCGATGACGGGCTGATCCTCGGGCACCTTGCAGTCCAGCACGCGCAGGGGGTTGGTTTCGGCCCGCCGCCGGCAATCCGGGCAGAGCGAGGAGGAGACGGCCCGGAGCCGTTCGCGGAGGCGCTGGAGGTAGGCCGGGCGGCAGGCCGGGCAGCCCACCGAATTCAGCAGAAGTTCGAAGTTCTCCAGCCCCAGTTGCGCGAGCAGCTCGACCACCATCTCGATGACCTCGGCGTCCACGGCCGGGGACTCCGAGCCGATCGCTTCGGCCCCGATCTGATAAAACTGCCGGTAGCGGCCCTTTTGGGGCCGCTCGCGACGGAACATCGGACCAATGTAGTAGAGCTTCTGAAGGCCGGGACGCTCATAGAGGCGGTGTTCCAGGTAGGCCCGGACCACCGAGGCGGTGGCCTCGGGGCGCAGGGTGAGCGAGGCGCCGTCGCGGTCCTGGAAGGTGTACATCTCCTTGCCGACGATGTCGGTGTCCTCGCCGACGCTGCGGGCGAAAAGCTGCGTCTGCTCGAGGACGGGGGTCCGGATCTCCTGGTAGCGATAGGTGCGGAAGACCTGCCGGGCCGCCGCCTCGACGCGGTTCCACAAAGCGGTGGCGGGCGGCAGCAGGTCCCGCGTTCCTTTGACGGCTCGAATCAACTCCATGGCCGTTGGAGGCCCGGGATCTGCCTGGGCAATCCCTCCGACCAATACCGGGCGCTGGGATCGAAGGCGCGACAGGGACCGCCTTCCCGGGCAAGCGTAGCGGCGGCGCGCCAGTCGGCGTCAGGCGAAGCGATTATCTTAGCACAGCCCGCCCGGGGCGCCGCGCACGGCGGCCGCGGCGCCCGCCGGGGCCCGACTAAAACTCGTAGCGGAGGCCGAACTGCATCACCCGCGGCACGGTGAGCTGCGTGGTGTACTTGCCGAAAGTGCCCGCCGTGGAGATGTCCAGGGAGGCGTCGCCCACGTCGAACTTGGTGGTGTTGCTGATGTTGAACACCTCCCAGCGGAACTGGAGCGAGTGCTTGCCGTCGGCGTAAGGCATCCGGAAGCGCTTGGCCAGGCTGGCGTCCACGTTGAAGATGCCGTCGCCGCGAATGCCGTTGCGCGTGCCGATGCCGCCGGGCATTTCGTAATCGAAGGCTTCGAAGGCGGCCTTGGGATCGGGAAACATGTTGGGCCCGCCCTTGCCGGCGATCGCCGGGGCGTTCTTGGTCTGGCCGCGGGCGAACGGCTTGCCGTTCCAAATCGCCCAGTTGTTGTTGTTCCAGTTGGTGGGCCACACCCCGGTCTGGTAGACGCTGATGGGGAATCCGCTCGAAGACCGCCAAATGCCGGCGATCTGCCAGCCGCTCACCAGCGCGTCGGCCAGGCCGCGGACGCCGCTCAGATAGCGGCCTCCCTTGCCGAAGGGCAGGTTGTAGACGCCCAGGGCGTTGAACAGGTGCGTGTTGTCGTAGTCGGAGACGCCCTTGTGCAGGCCGGGATACCAGGGGTTCCAGATCACGCCGGTGGCGGTGCCGGCCCGCTCGGTGTTCGAGCGCAGGTCAATGGACTTGGAGAAGGTGTAGTTGATTTGCAGATCGTCGCCGTTGGAGAAGCGCTTGCGCAAGCTCCATTGCATGCCGTGATAGTTGCCGCCGGCGATCGAGCTGAACACCGACAGATAAGAGAACTGGGGGTGGTAGTAGGCCCAGGGCCCCAGATCGCTGCATCGGTTGCGGGCCGCGCAGTTGCCCTGGCCGACTCCGGTGTCGAGCTGGTACAGGGCGTAGGTCCAGTCGTAGAGGTTGGCCGCGTAACGCGAGTAGACGACCTGGGTGGCGGTGAGTGTTGCGGTGGCCGCTTTGCTGTACAGGTTCTCCCAGTAGGGTACCTTTTGCACCGCGGCGACCGGGACGCCGGCTACAGCCTGCCGGGCCAGAATGGTTGCGGCCTCGAAGTAGCTCATGCCGGACTTGGGATCTGCGAGGTTGGTGGGCATGCCGGCGTCGCGGCGCACCAGTGAGCGGCGCGAAAAGCGCCCTACGTAAGAGCCTTCCACGAACCACCCATTCTTGAATTCGCGCCCCAGGGAGAAGTTGGCGGTCATGCTGTAAGGCGGGATGATGGTGTCGTCCAGGCCGTTGGTGATGGCGAAGACGTCCGGATAGACGGCCGGGAACTTGGCGGCCGGGGCGGGCAGCAGCAGCCCGGGCGGGATCTGGTCAATAGCGGTGAAGCGGGGCGCCGTGCTGATATCCAGCACGGCGGCCGGGTTGACCAGGCGGGTCGAGAGGCCGAAGGCCGTCGAGTCGTAGGCGCGCATCAAGCCGCTGCCAAAGAGGTCGTAGAACATGCCCCAGCCGGCGCGGATGACGCTGCGCCCGGGCCCGCCGAAGAAGAACTTGCTGAGGCCTTCGCTGCCCTGGGGGGAATAGGCCAGGGCCAGCCGCGGGGCGAAGTTCTTCTTGTGGAAGGCGTAGAGGGGACGCCCGCCCTGATCTCTGGGAACGAAGGAGATGCGGCCCGCCTCCATTTGGGACTTTCCTTGCTGGGCCAGGCCGCCGCGCAGGTTGAACCAGTCGCCGATGGGGACGTTGGGCGAAACCTGCTGGCCGTTCTTCTCGTAGTAGGGAGGCATCAGCGAGTAGCGCAGGCCGCCGGTGATGGTCAGCCCGCGGGTGAGTTTCCAGTTGTCCTGGATGTAGAACTCGTACTCCTCGTTGGCGAAGTTGCGCAGTACGGGCTCGCCTTCTTTCAGGACGGTACCGTCCACTTTATAGTTGTACTGGGCGTTGCCCTGGGTGACCAGGCCCATCACGTCGGTCACGGCGTAGCGGAAGTAGGTGATCTGCGAAGTGGCCATGTCGGGCCAGGGGCGGTTGAGGCCCGCGCCGGAGTCCACCAGCCAGGAGGCGTTGGCTACGGCGCCGGACCAGGAGTTCTGGTCGGTGTTGCGCTGGTTGCGCGTCCAGCGGATCACGACGCCGAACTGGAGGTTGTGGGCGCCCTTGGTCCAGGTCATGTCTTCGGCTAGGGTGTAGGTGGGGATGATGGCGGCGAAGCCGCGGGTCAGTGCGACCGGGCTGTCGAGGCCGCGCAGGGTGACGGCGGAGAATTTGGCCAGGCCGGTGTTCTCCCAACCCACGCGGGTGATGCCCCAGCGGAAGTTGCTGATCAGGTTGGGCCGGAGCAGGCTGGTCAGACCGGTGGCCAGGCCCTTGTTATTGCGCAAGGTGACCGAGGCAGGCGGCTGGCCGGGGAACTGAGGCATGCCCTTCTCGTTGTCGTTCTGGAGGTTGCCGCGGACGAACAGGGTGTGCTTGCCGGCGGAATCCAGGATGTAGTCCAGCCGCGCGATGTAGGTGTTCCAGCGCAGCGGGGTGGGGGCCTTGAAGCGGAATCCGACGATGTTGAGGTTGTCGCCTACGGTGAAGTCGTTCGGCGCGGGGTAGCCCTGGAGGATCTTCAGCACGGCTTGGTTGACCCCGCGGGGATCGAGCCTGGCGGCGATGTCCTGAGGCGTTACGGTGGCGATGGAGCCGTCGCGGCGCTGGTATTGCAGGATGCCCTGGCGCATTTCCATCGAGGGGACGTAGCGCACGGCGGTGCCGTCGCGGGCGTCGCGGCGGCCCTCGTAGTTGCCGAACAGGAACAGGCGGTTTTTCTTGAGGGGGCCGCCGGCGGAGAAGCCGAAGATGTTGCGGATCAGCTTGGGCCGCTCGATGCCGGAGAGGTTGTTGAAGAAGCCGTTGGCGGTGGTGACCGTGTTGCGGTGGTAGTGGTAGAGCGATCCGTGCAGCTCGTTGGTTCCGCTCTTGGTGATGAGGGCGACCTGGGCGCCGGAGGTGCGGCCCTGGTCGGCGGTGGCGTTGAGCGTGGTGACGCGATACTCCTGCACGGAGTCCGGCGTGACGCGCAGCACGCTGGTGAAGGCGTAGCGGTCCATCTGGTCGTTGACGTCCACGCCGTCTAGGGTGACGTTGGCCTGGTCGCTCTTGCCGCCGTTCACCGCGCCGTTGCGCGAGTCGGTGTCGCCTTCGGTGGTGAAGACGACGCCCGGCTGGGTGGCCAGCAGGCTGATGATGTTGCGCGCGTTCAAGGGCAACTGCACGATGGGTTTGGTGCCGATGGCGTTGCCCAGGGAAGCGTCGGTGGTGTTGACCTGGACCGCCTCGGCGGTGACGGCCACCGTCTCGGTGATTTGGCCCACTTCCATGCGGATGTTGACCGTGGCCGGGTTGTTGACCAGCAGGCGGACGTCGGGAATGGTGGTGGTGCGGAATCCGGAGGCCTTGGCGGTGACCCGATAGACGCCCGGCGGGACCTGCGGGAAGGAGTACCCGCCGGTGGCATCGGTGGTGGTGCTGCGCTTCAGGCCGGTATCCACGTTCTCCAACTCGATGGCGGCGTTGGGGATGACCGCCCCGGTCGGGTCGGTCACCGTTCCGCTGACGGAGCTCACCGATTGGGCGAGACCTGCCAGGGCGCACACAAGGCAAGCCAGCGAAGCAAGCGCTTTTCTCATGCTTATCCCCCTGTTTACCCCGCGCTCGAGGGCGGCGCTCGGGTAAAAGAACACTATTAGCAGAAGGCACCGCCGGCCGTCAACGCCGGCTTCGGGGGCGCTTTTCCTATCCAGGCACATGGTGACCCACCTCGGCTGCGGGTATTTGGCTCCCGGACCTGGAAGCAGTTTCAGGAAAAGTTGTTGGCCCGGGGGCTGATG
>JBBIMA010000093.1:0-13439 GCA_037444625.1 Solibacteraceae bacterium | reverse complement strand
GCGCCGAAACCAACTCCGCCCCCCTGCCCCTGGAACCCCGCCAGTAACACCGGCCGGGGGGATCAGGGAATGAGACCGCGCTGCGCTGTGTCACAATGGATTCTGTGACCGGCCACGACATCCGCCAGCAGTTTCTCGATTTCTTCGCCCAGCGCGGCCACCGCGTGGTGCGCTCCTCCTCGCTGGTGCCGGCCAACGACCCCACCTTGTTGTTCACCAATGCGGGCATGAACCAGTTCAAGGAGGTGTTCCTGGGGTTGGAGCGGCGGGAGTATACGCGCGCCACCTCGGCGCAGAAATGCGTGCGCGCGGGCGGCAAACACAACGATCTGGAAAACGTCGGCTACACCCGGCGCCACCACACCTTCTTCGAGATGCTGGGCAATTTCTCCTTCGGCGATTACTTCAAGGCCGAAGCGATCGAATTCGCCTGGGAGCTGGTGACCCGTCATTACGGCTTGCCCAAGGACCGGCTCTACATCACGGTGTTCCGCGAGGACGACGAGGCGGCCGAACTCTGGCGCCGGATCGCGGGCGTGCCGCCCGATCGAATCTTCCGGGGCGACGAGAAGGACAACTTCTGGCAGATGGGCGAAACCGGCCCCTGCGGCCCCTGCTCGGAGATCCACTACGATCTGGGGCCGGGGGCTTCGGAAATCCCGGGCGAAGATCCGCCCTTTCCGGCCGAATCGGGCCGCTACGTCGAAATCTGGAATCTGGTCTTCATGCAGTTCGATCGGGCGACCGACGGCACGCTCACGCCCCTGCCGCGGCCTTCGATTGACACGGGCATGGGGCTGGAGCGGATGGCGGCCGTGCTCCAGGGCAAGCTCTCCAACTTTGACACCGACCTGATCCGGCCCATCATCGAGGCGGCCGCCGATCGGCTGGGCGTGGTCTACGGCGAGGACGCGCGCACCGACACCGCCTTGCGCATCGTGGCCGACCACGCCCGGGCGGCCGCCTTCCTCATTCACGACGGCGTGATTCCCTCCAACGACGGGCGGGGCTACGTGCTGCGCAAGATCATGCGCCGGGCGATGCGCCACGCCCGGCGGATCGGGGCCCGGGAGCCGTTCCTGCATCAACTCACGGGCGTGGTGGCGGAGCTGATGCGGCCGGCGTATCCGGAGCTGATGGAGAGCGTGCCGCGGGTGGCGCGCATCGTGCGGGACGAGGAGCACCGCTACGCGGTCACCTTCGCCGTGGCCGAGCGCGTCTTCCACGACGAGGCCCGCGCCGCCGCCCAGGGCGTGCTGCCCGGTCAGGCGGCTTTCAAGCTTTACGACACCTACGGGCTGCCGCTGGAGGAGCAGGAGGAGATGGCGCGCGAGTACGGCCTGGCGATTGACCGGCAAGGCTTCGAGCGCGAGATGCAGCGGCAGCGCGAGCGAGCCCGCGCCAGTTGGAAGGGGGCGGAAAAAGCGGCGGTGGCGCCGGCCTGGCAGGATCTGCTGGCGGGCGGGCGGACGGAGTTTCTGGGCTACGGCGCGCTGGAGGCGAGCGCCACGGTGCGGGGCTTGGTGGCCGGCGGGCAGGCGCTGGCGCGGGCCGAGGCCGGGCAGCGGGTGGAGGCGGTGCTGGATCGCACGCCCTTCTACGCCGAGGGCGGCGGGCAGGTGGGCGATCGGGGAGCCCTCTTCGATCCGGCGACCGGCGAGAAGCTGGCCGAGGTGGAGGACACGTACTCGCCGGTGCCCGGACTTTACGCCCACCGGGTGCGCCTGCTGGCCCCGCTGGAAGTCGGGCGGCCGGTCGAGGCTCGGGTGGATCCGGAGCTGCGCCGGGCCACCATGCGCAACCACACCGCGACCCATCTGCTGCAGGCGGCGCTGCGGGCGGTGCTGGGGCCGCACGTCAAGCAGGCGGGCAGCGTGGTCGAGCCGGCGCGCCTGCGCTTCGATTTCACGCATTACGCGGCGATGGACCCGGCCGAGCTGGAGGAGGTCGAACGGCTGGTCAACCAGCGCATCCTGGAGAACCTGCCGGTGGAGGCCGAGGTCATGGAGCTGGAACGGGCCCTGGAGGCGGGCGCCATGGCGCTGTTCGGCGAGAAGTACGGCGACCGGGTGCGCGTGATTTCGGTGCCCGGCTTCAGCCGGGAGCTGTGCGGGGGCACGCACGTCGGCCGCACGGGCGACATCGGTCTGATGAAGATCATCTACGAGGGCTCGATTGCGGCGGGCGTGCGGCGCATCGAGGCGGTGACCGGTCAGGGAGCCCTGCGGCGCTTCCAGCGGACGGCGACCGCGCTGGCTGAGACGGCGCGCCTGCTGCGGGCGGCCGAGGAGGATCTGCCCGCCCAGGTGGAAAAACTGCTGGCCGAGCGGCGCGCGCTGGAGAGGCAACTGGAACAACTGAAGAGCAAGGCGGCGCAGAGCGAGAGCGAGCGGTTGCGCGAGCAGGCGGTGGCGGTCAAGTCCTGCCGCCTGGTGGCGGCGGCCGCGCCGGGTATGGACCGGGCCCGGTTGCGCTCCCTGGCGGACTCGCTGCGCAACCAAGGCGTGGACGTGGTGGTTCTGGGGACGCCTGCCGGCGAGCTGGTCTGCGCGGTGCGCAAGGAGCTGGCCGGGAAGGTGCACGCGGGCAAGTTGATTCAAGCCGCCGGGGCGCGCGGGGGCGGAAGGCCCGATCTGGCCGAGGGCGGCCTGAAGGATCCCTCCGGGCTGGAAGAAGCGCTGCGGCGCGTGGCGCCGGCCCTGGAGGCCATGCTGTGAAGGTGCCGGTCCTGGTGGTGGGCGCCGGTCCCACGGGGCTGGCTTGCGCCATCGAGCTGAAGCGGGCGGGCGTGGAGGCCCTGGTGGTTGAAAAGGGCTGCCTGCTGAATTCGATCTATCACTACCCCACGCACATGACGTTCTTCACCACGCCCGAGCTGCTGGAGATCGGCGACATACCCTTCACCTGCCTGGGCGAGAAACCGACCCGCCTGGAGGCGCTCAAATACTACCGCGGCGTGGCGCGGCACTACCGACTACGAATTCACCAGTACGAGCGAGTGGAGCGGATCGAAGGCGAGGACGGGAACTTCCGGGCGCACACGCTGGACCGCTATGGAGGCGCGCGCTGCTATGAGGCGCAGAAAATCGTTCTGGCCACCGGCTACTACGACCGCCCCAACCTGCTGGGCGTGCCGGGTGAAGATCTGCCCAAGGTGAGCCACTACTACAAGGAGCCCCACCCGTACTTCGACAGCGACGTGGCGGTGGTGGGAGGGCGCAACTCGGCCGCCATCGCAGCCCTGGAGCTGCACCGGGCGGGGGCGCGCGTGACGCTGATTCACCGCGGGGAGGGCCTCTCCGAGCACGTCAAGTATTGGATCCGTCCCGACCTGGAGAACCGCATTCGCCAGGGCGAGATCCGGGCCCATTTCCGTTCCCGTGTGCTGGAGATCCGGCCGGATTCGATTCTGATCGCGACGCCGGAAGGCGAGCTGCGCCTGGCCAACGACTTCGTTCTGGCCATGACCGGCTATCGCCCGGACCTGGAACTGCTGGCCTCTCTGGGGATTCGCCTGGAGGAAGCCACCCAGCGGCCGCGTACCGACCCGGAGAGCTTCCAGAGCGAGCGCCCGGGGATCTATCTGGCCGGGGTGGTGGTGGCGGGGATGCACACCAACGAAATCTTCATCGAGAACGGCCGCTTTCACGGCCGGCAGATCGCCCGCCACATCGCCGCCCGGCTGGGCCTCAGCTCCAGTTCAGAATCCTGAGGGCGTTGCCCCGGTAGAGTTTTTCCAGCACGGCGGGGGACAGCTCAAGCGCGTAGTAACGCCACCAGATGCGGCCCGGCAGGTACTCGTCGGCCGTCTCCAGCAGCCGCCACCACATCTGATACATCGCCTTGTCGCGGCCCATGTCGGTGCCGAACAGCACGCGATCGGCGTAGAACTCCAGGAAGCGGCGGGCGAAGCGAGGCTGCCTGCCCAGTTCGTAGTCGCGGGCCGAAATGTCCACATAGAGGTTGGGGAAGCGATCGAGCGTCCGGGCCAGCGCCGCCAAGTCGTTGCCCTGGTTGCTGAGGTGGCAAAGGATGAAGGTGGTGCCGGGATGGCGTTCGAGCAGGCGCTCGCGCCGGGCCAGCAACTCCTGGTAGCCGAGCACGTCCCGGCCGTAGAGGTTGAAGTGCTGGAAGTCCGGCGTGCGTTCCTGCCGGGGGCCCAGAGGGCGCCAGCAGGAAGGGTGATCGGCCACGTGCAGGTTCACCGGCAGCTTCAGTTGGGCGCACCGGCGCCACAGAGGATCCAGCCGCGGATCGTCCAGATGCAGGCGGCGTCCGGCAGGCCGCGCCTCCGATTGCAGGCCTGAGCCCTTGTCGGTGAGCTCGCCGACGCCCCGCGCGCCCAGCTCATAGCAGCGCTCCAGCTCGCGCACCACGCGCTGGGGATAATCCGGGGCGTCTATGTCGCGGTCATCAATCGAGCACCAGAGCTGGAAGCGATCGGGATAGCGCTTGCGGTAGAGCTCGACCTGGCGGGCGAACGCCTCGCCCACCGCGCCGGTGAAGACCACGGACTTTTCCACTCCCACCTCGTCCATGGTGCGCACCCAGTCATCCACGTCGGCCGGCGTGCGGATGCCGCTCATCGAGGTATGGGTGTGAACGTCAATCACCGGAAGGCGGGCCTTCTCCAAGTGGGTTTCCGGAACCACCAGGGAGGATTCCGGCTGGTAGTCCTTGAGCAGGATGTTGTCCATCGGGCCGGGCCGGACCTCGACGCCGTACTTGACGGTCCCGCGGGGTTGCTGGGCGGCGGTCGCGGCCGCCGGCAGCAGGGCGAGGAGGCTTCTGCGCTTCATGGATAGATTATGGCGCGATGCGGCCCGGGTTGCGCCGGACCTCGGCCGCCTCGCCGGGCAGTCTGCGCGCCCGCTGCTTGCTAAGGCTCACTCGCGCTGAGTGACGCGCACGGTCCAGTCGGCTTCGATCGGCGCAGGTGCGGCGACCAGCAGCGTGCGCCAGAGGCGCGGGCCCCAAACGCTTCGCAACCGCCCCTCGGGAAGCTTGATCTCCTCCACCTTGGGGGTGAGGGCCCGGGCGTCGAACAGCACCCGGGCGATGCCGTAATCTATCACCCCGGGCGACGGTCGCGGCTCGCGCACGCTCATCAGGGTGAGGGTGATCTCGGGCGGCGCCTTGGACAGCAGGAACCGATCGCGAACGAGGACCTCGTTGCGCCGGCGGTCCAGCCGCAGCGTGCGCATCCACTCCCGGATGCCGGCTTCCTCAGGATAGGCCTGCGCCAGGCTCAGGCTCATCTCTGCGCCGTCGTCGCCCGAGCGATAGCTCACCTTGGAAGCCTGGAAGCGGCGGCCCGCGCGCTGCATGACGCCGCCGACAGTGGGGACGTTGTGATAGGCCGACTGCATGGTCCAGATCTCATAGCGGCGCGAGCTGAAGGTCTGGGCGGTGTAGGTATCCACGCCCGCGTCAATCAACAGGGGCTCGCCGTCGGCGTAGACGATAAAGTTGCCCACGTCGTTGTGATTGTGGCTCTCGGCGTTGTGGCCGCCCTGCGCGGCCAGATACAGGCCCTTAGGAGAGCCGGCGGCCAGGCGCGCGGTCATCACTTGAATGCCGGGCATCCAGGCGTCGCGCAGCAGCGGCTGGAGGGCCGGGGTCTTTTCGATGCCCGCGCTCCAGAAAAGCGCCGGCAACGCCCGTCCCAGGCTATCCTCCACCCCGCGGCGCGGCCGCTCGCGCGCCGCCAGCCAGGCGCCCAGGGCCTGCATGTCTTCGTCGCCTACGCGCCGCCCGAAGCGCCAGACCAGAGGGCCGGAGGGCCGTACCTTGGCCGAGGCGTCGGCGAAATTCGTGTACCAGTCCTCGTAAATGTGGGCATGGACCACGTAGCGCCCGATGTTGCGGATCAGCGGCTCCCGGTAAAAGTCAATGGCGCCCCGGCCGGCCGAGTAAAGCAGTTCCAGGCAATCGAACAGCGAGGCGCCGGCGCGGCCCCAGTAGCCGGGGCCTTCGTCGCATCCTCCGTCGTCGTGGTAGCTGTCGAGGAATCGGTCCAGGCACAAGGCGATCTTGGCCGCATCGGCCGCGCGCCGGCGGGGGTCGTCTTCCACCAGCAGCAGCGTGGTGAGCCAGTTCGAGCAAATCCACGGCGTCCAGTTGTTCATGGCCCGGTTGAGGTTGGCCCCCAGGCCCATCCAGCGGAAGTCGTCGCGCGTGCGGCAGGGCTCCAGCACGCGACGGCGGCACTCAAACTCGATCCGCGGGCGGACCATCTTGGAGACCTCATCCAGAGCGGGTCCGAGCAGATAGCACGTCCAGGCGAGCTGCGCCGAGGTCTCGGCGGCAAACAAGTCCACGTAGGGCTCGGTCACGTCCGGCAGGCCGACGCCCGCCCGTTGCGCGTCCAGGTGCGCCGGCACGCCCCAGAAGGTCTCTTCGCAAGTCAGCCAGATGCCGTTGACGATCTGGTCCAGAAACCGGCCCTTGGCCTCGACGCATTCAGCCAGCACCAGATCGCGCAGCCGGTTGCGGCGGGCGTTGCGCAGGCCCTCGTAGCGCGAGCGGTTGCCCTCCCGGGCGTACTCAAGAAAACGGGAAGCCGGCAGCGAGGGCCACTCGCCTTCGAGCCGGCGCTCGCCGTCCTCCAGGAGGGCGGCGCGCAGCTCAGGCGGCAGGCCTTCCCAAGGGGCGCGATCGGAGCGCGCCGGGAAAGGCTTCCACTCCGCGCGCGGAACCAACAGCGAGGCGAGCCGGGCTTCGGTGAGTTGCCGGGCGAACAGATGCCGGCGCGGAATGCCGGCCTCCACCGGGCGCTCTTGCGCCGGTACAGGCGCCGCTGCGGCGGCGAGGAACTCACGGCGTGTCGTCTTCCACATAGCGGTCTGTTCAAGCATGCTCGCGCCCGCTGCAACCGTGCTTGGCGCGGAGCCGAGCATGTCCCTGATGGTATCATGCAGGTTCGCGGGAGGGATGGACCGTCATGTTGACGCGACGCGATTTTTCCAGGCTGGCGCTGGCGGCTCTGCCTGCCGGGCAGGCGGCGGGCGCCGGCTCAGTGATCCGGGGGGTGGCCATCGGAGCCCAGAGCTACAGCTTCCGCGACCGGCCCCTGGAGCAAGCCATCCAGGCCATGAAGCAGATCGGCCTGAGCTATTGCGAACTTTGGCAGGGCCACGTCGAGCCGGCCAAGGTGGGGCGCGAGGAGCTGCGCCGCTGGCGGCTGGAGACGCCGCTCAGCGTTTTCGAGGAGGTCCGGCGGAAGTTCCGCGAGGCGGGCATCACGCTGTGCGCCTACAGCTTCAGCTTCCGCGACGATTTCAGCGACGAGGAGATGGCGCGCGGCTTCCAGATGGCCCGGGCTCTGGGCGTGAGCCTGATCACCTCCTCGGCCACCCTGAGCGCGGCCCGGCGGGCGGACCCCCTGGCGGCCAGGGAAAAGATCACCGTGGCCCTGCACAACCATTCCGCGATCCGGCCCAACGAGTTCGCCCGCCCGGAGGATTTTGAGCAGGCCCTCACCGGCGCCTCGCGCTATTCGGCGATCAACCTGGACATCGGGCACTTCGTGGCGGCGGGCTACGATCCGCTGGACTATTTGGAGAAGCATCACGCCCGCATCCCGATCATTCACCTGAAGGATCGCAAGAAGAACCAGGGACCCAACGTCCCCTTCGGCGAGGGCGACACTCCGGTGGGCGAGACGCTCCGGCTGCTGGCGCGCAGGCGGTGGAAGATCTACGCCATGATCGAGTACGAATACAAGGGTGCCGAGACGGTGGAGGAGGTGAAGCGCTGCTATGAGTACTGTCAGAAGGCGCTGGCTTAAGGGAGGGTTTCGCCGCAGTCGGCCGGCGGCGGTGTTCGCGCTGGCGGCCGGTCTGCTCTGGGCGCAGAAGGAGGCGCTGCCGCCCCCGGACGTGGCCGACGTCTCCTACGGACCGCACGAACGCAACGTGCTGGATCTCTGGAAGGCGCCTTCCAGCCGGCCCACCCCCCTGGTGATCTATATCCACGGCGGAGGCTTCCGCAGCGGAGACAAGCGCACGCTGCCGCCGGCCCTGCTCAAGCGACTGCGGGAGGAAGGCATTTCCGTGGCGGCGATCAACTACCGCCTCTCGCAGCAGGCGCCTTATCCGGCGCCCATGCAGGACGGCGCGCGGGCGGTGCAGTTCCTCCGCTACCGGGCCGGGGAGTGGAACCTGAATGCCAAGGCCTTCGGCGCGACGGGCGGTTCGGCAGGCGCCGGCATCTCGCTGTGGATCGGCTTCCATGATGAGATGGCCGAGCCCGGCAGCGCCGATCCGGTCCGCCGGCAATCCACCAGGCTTCAAGCCGTCGGCGTAGCAGCCGCCCAAACCACCTACGACCCCCGGGAGATCGCAAGGCTGGTGGGCGAGGCAGCCGCCCGCCATCCGGCCTTGGAGCCTTTTTACGGGCTGTACGGAGAGGAGCTGAAAACCGAGAAGGCGCACCGGATGTTCGCCGACGCCTCCCCGGTGACTCACTTGAGCCGGGGCGATCCTCCGGTTCTCCTGCTGTATTTCGAGCCGGACAAGCCCTTGCCTCCGGACGCCAAGCCGGGCGCCGGCATCCACCACCCGCGCTTTGGGCTGTTCTTGAAGGAGCGCATGGACAAGCTGGGCATCGAGTGCACGGTGCGCTACCCGGGCGACGGCGGCGGTCCTATTGACTTGGCCGCCTCGCTGGCCGAGTTTTTCCGCAAGCACCTCGCCGGGCGCTAAAGCCCCGGCCGAGGGTCAGGCCTTGGGGCGCGCGGCCTCCAAGGCTCGCCGGACGGCCACGCGCGCCAATTGCACTTTGTAGCCGTTGCCGGACAGAGGCGTGGCGCCCGCCACCGCTGCCTCGGCCGCCTTCTGGATCACGGCGGCACTGAGTCCCTTGCCGGCCAGGACCTTTTCGGCCTCGGCGGCCCGCCAGGGAGTGGGTGCGACGTGTCCCAGCACGATGCGGGCGGCGGCCACGGCGGCGCCTTTCATGGTGAGCGCCACCGAGGCTGTGGCCAGCGGCCAGTCCAGGGTTTGGCGCTGGCGCACTTCGTAAGTGGCGTTGGGCACTCCGGCGGCGGGCGGCACCAGGATCTCGGTCAGGATCTCGTTGGGCCGCAGGGCGATTTCGCGCTCGGCCTCGCTTTGGGGCGTGACGAAGAACTTCTCGAGCGGCAGCTCGCGCTCGCCCTTGGGGCCGACCAGCTTGACCTTGGCGTTCAAAGCGATCAGAGGAGGGCCGAAGCTGGAGGCGCTGACGAAGCAAGCCGCTCCCTGGTTGCCGAAGATCGCATGGTAGCGGTTGTCGCCCTCGCGCGCCAGGCTGCGCCCGTCCTTGGTAGCCAGCAGGCCGAAGCCCAGGCGGAAGTACCAGCAGCGCGGCCGCTGGCAGAGATCGCCGCCCACGGTGCCCATGTTGCGGATCTGCGGGCTGGCGATGCCCAGCGCAGCCTGGGTAAGGGAAGGATACGCGGCCCGCACCTCGGCGTTGGCCAGCAGCTCGGCCACCGTGACCAGAGCGCCGATGCGCAGGCCGGAGGGCGTCTTGCGGATTCCGCCCAGCTCCTTGATGCCCTTGATGTTGATCACGCGCTGCGGGGTGTGGATGTAGTCTTTCAGGAGGCTCAGCAGGTCGGTGCCGCCGGCCAGGATATCGGCTTCTCCCCAGCGATCGGCCAGCAGAGCGACCGCCTCCTGAAGCGTGGTGGGACTGGCATAGGCAAAGGCTTGCATCAGGCGCTCCTCCTTTCCAGCGCAGCCAGCACCTTATCCGGGGTCATCGGGACCACCGGGATGCGCACGCCGATGGCGTTGGTGACGGCGTTGCCGATGGCCGCGATGCCCGCGATCACAGGCGGCTCACCCAGCCCGATGACGCCGCGCTTGTCGTGTTCGGGCCGGATGTCCAAGTGCACGATGATCTCGCCGATGTCCGGGTTGCCGGCCACCTTGTAAAACTCGATGTCCGGGTTGAGCATGCGCCCGGTGATTCCATCCAGGATGCGCTCCTCGTACAGGGCGGCGCAGACCGACAGGTGGGCGGCGCCGAAGCACTGGCTCTCGGCCGTCTTGGGGTTGATGATCAGGCCGCAATCCTGGACCACCACCAGCCGGTTCATGCGGATGAGGCCGGTTTCGACGTCCACCGAGACGTCGGCCATCTGCACGCCGCCGACGTTGCCGGTGTTCAGCCCCATGGGGTTCTTCGGGTCGTTTTGGCCCATCTCCGAGATGGGTCCGCCGGTGATTTTCTTGCAGGCTGCCTTCCAGGCGACAGCTTTCTTGGGATTGCCCTTGACCTGGATCTGGCCGTTCGCCGCCTCCAGTTCCTCCGGCTTGGCGCCCAACTCGGGCGCCACCAGGGCGAAGAGTTTCTCCAGGGCGTTCATGGTGGCCTTGCGGGTCGAAGAGGAAACCCCGCCCACGGTGGTCGAGCCGCCCGAGGTCCCGGAGAAGGGATAGCGGTTGTCGCCGATCTTGACGCGGATGGCGCCGAGCGGCAAGCCCAGGGTCTCGGCCGCCACCATGGCGATCACGGTGCGGGTTCCGGTGCCCAGGTCCTGGCTGGCCAATTCGACCTCGACGGTGCCGTCGGGGTGGATGTTGCAGCGGCAGTTCGACAGATGCCCGGCCCCGCCCCAGGTGTTAACGGCCAGACCCAGGCCGCGCTTGAGGCGGCCGGGGGTCTTGTCGCCCCGGGGATGCCAGAGTTTCTTCCAGCCGATCAGCTCGGCCGCCTTGTCGAGCTGCCAGCGGTAGACCGCGGGGCGGGCGGTGTAATCGGCGTTCTTCTTGAACAGCTCGAGGGGGTCCATGCCCAGCCTGGCGGCCAGGTCGTCCATGGCGCAGCAGGTCAGGTAGCAGGCCTGCGGGTGGTTGGGCGCGCGCCAGGCCCGCTGCGGCGCGGCGTTTACGCGCACGGCACTGTGATTCTTCCGCTGATTGGGAATCTGGGTGTAGACGTAAGGGATGGGCGGCATGCCGCCGCCGGTCATCCCGCCGGTGGACCAGGACTGCGACTCCCAGCCTGTGATCGTGCCGTCCTTCTTGGCCGCCAGGCGGATGCGGGCGAAGTGCGAGGGGCGGTTGCCGGCGATCTCCTGCTCGACCCGGCGTTCCAGGAAGAGCTTGACGGGACGCCCGGTTTGCTTGGAAATCTTGGCGCAGGCAATGCCCCAGCGATCGGGCGAGAACTTCGAGCCGTAACCGATGCCCATGTGATCCTGCATGACGTGGACGTTGGCCGGCGGCAGGCCCAGGGTCTTGGCCAGCTCGTTACCGATGCCCGAAACGGCCTGGGTGGTAGGCCAGTACTCGACTTGATCGCCCTTCCACTCGATGACCTGGCCGTGCGTCTCCCAGGTGAGGTGGCAGATCACCGGGGTGCCGTAGAAGCCTTCGGAAACGACGTCGGCCTCCTTGAAGGCTTGGTCGGGATCGCCTGTGATCTGTTCGCCGGACGGCTTGGCGTAAGCGGCCGCCTTGGCCAGGTCCTGCTCGTGCACGAAGTGGGGCAGGACCTCGTATTCCACCTTGACGGCGCGGGCCGCGTCGCGGGCCAGCTCTTCGGTCTCGGCCGCCACCGCGGCGATCTCGTAGCCGGCCCACTGCACCTCAGTGCCCGGGGCGGAGCCGTCGAAGATGTGAACCGCCGCCACCCCCTTCATCTTTTCAGCCGCGCTGACGTCAATGCTGCGGATGCGAGCATGGGCGTAGGGGCAGGTGACGACGGCGCCGTAGAGCATGTTGGGCCGCTTGACGTCGTAGGCGTAGCGGGCGCGGCCGCTGGCCTTGGCCAGGCCGTCAATGCGGTTGGTGCGCCGGCCCATCACCCGGCGCTTCTCGGGGGCGGGCCAACTGTAATCAGGCATGGGTCCCTCCTTGAGCGGACTTGGCGGCCTGCAGGATGGCGCGCCGGATGCCGTTATAAGAGCCGCAGCGGCACAGATTGCCGCCGAAGCCGGTGCTGACCTGCCGGTAGGTCGGGTTGGGATTCTCGGCCAGGAAGGCCTTGGCCGCCATGACGAAGCCCGGGGTGCAGAAGCCGCACTGCAAGCCGTCGTTGTTGACGAAGGCGGTGATGAGCGGGTCGGGCTTGGGCGCGGCCAGCCCCTCGATGGTCTGGATGTTCTTGCCTTGAGCGTCAATGGCTAGAATTTGGCAGGCGTAGACCGCCTTGCCGTCCACCAGCACCGTGCAGGCGCCGCACGTGCCGCGGTCGCAGACCCGCTTGGCGCCGGTGTAATCGAGGTAGTTGCGCAGGGCGTCCAGCAAAGTGACGCGCGGCTCGAGGTTCAACTTGTGGGTCTTGCCGTTGATCGTCAGGGTGACCGCTACCGGACCGGGGCCGGCCAATGCGGCCGGAGCGCCTGCCGACGGCAGGGGGAGCAAGCCGGCTCCCAGCGCGCCGCCGCCCAGGCCGACGCCGCCGATGAAACCGCGCCGCGAGACGCGGCCTTTCGGCTGGGTGGTCGCTTGAGGAGGTTCTTTGACCGTACTCACGAGGCACCTTCCTTTGCTTGGCTTACAGCGATCGTACCGAATATATCAAAACCGGGAAGTCAACCGGGGACCGGCCCGTAAGGGGCCGGGGCTTGGGAGAACGAGCTTCCGCCGGGCAAGGTGTCAAGAATGTAAATGGCATTTTGCCTGCCCTTTACCCGCCGCCGGTCACCGCAGCCCGGCGCAGGCCGTCCCTTCAATGGGATGACGAGCCGCCTTGCATTGTGCTGGTTGCTGACGGCGGCGCTGGGCGCCGCCGAGCTCCCCCGCACCGCGGGCGTGGTTACGGCGGTGGATGCCGCCGGCCTTCGCCTGACGGTGCGCACGGACGAAGGTGCGGAAAAGACGGTTGCCCTCGCCCAGGGAGTCGAGATCCTGAGCGTGCCTGCCGAGGCGCGCGAGCTGAAGAACGCCCGGCGGATTCCCCTGGCGGACATCCAACCGGGCGATCGCGTCCTGGCGCGCGGCGAGCCGGCCGCCACCCTGCTGGTGATGAGCCGGAGCGAAGTCGAGCGCAAACGCGCCGCCGAGCGGGCGGATTGGGAGCGCCGGGGGATCTCGGGCGTGATTATCGGCCTGGACGCCGGCGCGCGCACGTTGACTCTGCGCACGCAGACGCTTTCAGGCGCTCAGCCGCTGGTCCTCGAGCTGAGCGAAGGGGCCGTGCTGCGGCGCTATGCCCCTGGGTCGGTCAAGTTCAGCGAGGCGCATCCCTGTCGCTTTGAAGACCTTCAGCCGGGCGATCAGGTGCGCGCGCGGGGCGAGCGCCGCGGCGAGCGCTTCCTGGCTGAGGAAGTGGTGGCGGGCGCGTTCCGCACAGTGGCGGCTCAGGTGGAAACCTTCCAGGCGCAGAGTCGCACTCTCCGGGTCAAGGACCTGGAGAGCGGCCGGCGGCTGACTGTTGAGCTGGGGCCCGACTCCCGGCTGCGCCGGATGCCCGAAGCCATGGCGCGCATGTTGGCCGTGCGC
>JBBIMA010000092.1:0-13488 GCA_037444625.1 Solibacteraceae bacterium | reverse complement strand
GTCCGCCGCCCGCCCCGGCGGCCCGGACGGCGGCGCAGCTCGGCGCACCACCGGCTCGTCCAGCTCCTCCTCGCGCCCCTCGGCCAGATACTTCAGCTTCTTCAGCACCACGCGATCCAGACTCGAACTGTAGCTGGTCCAGTGCCCTTCGACCTGCCGGTCGTTGGCCACCAGAGCCCGCATGCACTCCATCTTCGAGTCCAGGTCGTCCAGATAGTGCAGCATCAGCGCCTCGGCGAACAGCGGCACTTTGGGCGAGCCGAACTCCAACTGGCCGTGATGGCTCAGCACCATGTGCTCCAGCAACGTGCGCAGCCGGGGCGGAAAGCCGGGCAGCCGGCTGAACTTCTGCTCCAGCATGCGCAGGCCCATGGCGATGTGCCCCAGCAGTTGCCCTTCGGTCGTGTAGCTGAACCCGCGCTCGTAACCGAGCTCGTAAATCTTGCCGATGTCGTGCAGCACCGCCCCGGCCACCAACAGCTCGCCGTCAATCCAGGGATAGTGCGCCGCCGCCAGCCGGCAAAGCTTCACCAGGGAAAGCACGTGCTCCAGCAGACCGCCCAGATAGGCGTGGTGGATGTACTTGGCGGCCGGCGCCCGGCGCAAGCGCGCCGCGATCTCCTCGTCCTCCAGAAACAGCCCGAGCAGCGCCCGCAGATCCGGGTTCCTGAGCTCGCCCACCAGACCCCGCAGCTCGGCGAACATCTCTTGTGGATCGCGCTGGGAGGCGGGGAAGAAATCCGCCGGATCCACGCCGGCCGGATCCACCCGCTGGATCTTGTGGACGGTCAATTGCGGCCGGTTGTTGTAAATCTGGATCAGCCCTTTGACCCGTACGTAGTCATCCCGGTCGAAGGTCTCCATCACCTCGGCCACGTTCTCCCACATCTTGGCGTCAATTTCGCCCGTGCGGTCTCCCAGCAGAAGCGACAGGTAAGGCTCGCCGCTCTTTTTCTGCCGCACCTCCTTGGCGTGCACCAGCAGCGTCGCCACGGCCGGTTTGTTGGGCTCGATCTCATTCAGATACGGGGATTTCATTCGCCCCTCAGTCAATCACGATGCGCGCCGAACCCGCCGGCACCTTGCTGCCCGGCACCGGCAAGGCCCCCAGAAAGCGCCGCCGCCGCGTGCGGGCGGCCACCTCTTCCTTGGTCACCGTCTCCGGCTTCACCTGGGCCGGATCCTTCCAGGATGTGTCCTTACCCGGCGCCGCCCCCGTGTCCACATAGCCCGGCTTGATCTCCAGAAAGGCGTCCATGCGCAGCTTGGTCAGGTAGGTCCGCACCGCCGGGTCCATGCGCGGCGTGTACAGCTTCTCCATGATCTCGTTCTCCACCATCTCCAGGGGCTGAAGCCCGGCGGTCGAGCGCGCCTCCACCTTCAGGATCAGCCAGCCGCTCTCCACCTTGATGGGATCGGTCACGTAACCCTTCTCCTGCCGGAAGACCAGATCCTCGATGTCCTTGCGCAGCTCGCCCCGCCGGAAGGCGCCCAACTCGCCGTAATGGCGCGCCGTCTCGGCGTCCGAGTTGTCCCGCGCCAGGTTGCCGAAGTTCTCCCCCTGCCGCGCCCGCTCCACCAGCTCTTTGGCCTTCTTCTCGGCCGCCGCCAGGCCGGCGGCGTCCTTGCCCTGAGTGGAGATCAGAATCTCCCGCAGCAGCACCTGCTCCTCGCGGATGAACTCCTGCTTGTGCTCCTCGTAGTACTTCTGCACTTCGCTGCGCGGGATCACGATCTTCGATCCCACCTCCTGCTGGATCACCCGGCGCGTCAGCATGCTGTCCTTGACCTGCTGCCGGAAATCCTCGTAACTCATGCCGGTCTGCTCCCGGATGAACTCCTGGAACTTCTCCGGATCGGCGATCTTGTTCTGCAACTGGATCTCGGCCAGATACTTCGAGACCTCTGAGTCCACGTTGATGTTGAGGTCCTTGGCCCGCTGCACCAGCAGGAGCTGGTCTATCCGCTCCCGCAACGCGTTGCGGTCGGCCTCCGCCAGCGCCTGCTTGATCTGCGCCGGCGTGGCCCCTTGCCGCCGCAGCGACTCCTCCAGTTGCCGCCTCGTCCGCTCCAGCTCGCCGCGCGTGATGATCTCGTTGTTGACCTTGGCCACAATTTCTTCCACCACGCGCACGTCCGCGGCCGCCCCCACGACCGCCGCCAGCATCAGCCAGGCCAGCTTCATGGTCACATTATCCCTTATCCCGGCGCTCGGCCGCCCTCCGGCACCGCCGTCGGCGCCAGCAGCTCCCCCAGCCGCTGCTTCACCAGCGCCAGCAGCGCCCCCGGGCTCGCCGCCCCGTCCAGCGGCAGCCGCAACACCCCCGCGGGAGTGAACTGGGCTCCAGGCGCCCGCTTCACCTGCTCCAGCAGGCGCCCCGGATCCACCCGCGACTCCCGGTGAAACTTGATGTGCAGCGCGCCCTGCCGCCGCTCGATCGCCTCCACACCCAACCTCTCCGCCATGCTCTTCAACAGCGAATACTCCAGCAGATGCGTCACCGCCTCCGGCGGCGTCCCGTAGCGGTCCGCCAGTTCCGACCGGATGTCGGCGGCGCGCTCCGCACTGTCGGCTTCGGCGATCCGCTTGTAGGCCCGCAGCCGTTGCCGCTCGTCGGCGATGTAATCGGGCGGAATTCTCAAGTCCAGGCCCAGATTCAACCTCGCGTGGACCGCCGGCGCGACCTCCTCGCCCTTCAGCTCCCGCACGGTCTCCTCCAGCAGCCTCACGTACATGTCGTAGCCGACGGCGTTGATGTGCCCGTGCTGCTCGCCGCCCAACAGATTCCCTGCCCCCCGCAACTCCAGATCCAGGGCCGCGATCTTGAAGCCCGCTCCCAAGTCGCTGAACTCCTTCAGGGCCGCCAGGCGCTTGCGGGCCAGCTCCGACAGCTCGCTCTCCGGCGGCACCAGCAGCCAGGCGTAGGCCCGGCGATTCGACCGGCCTACCCTGCCCCGCAGTTGGTAGAGCTCGGCCAGCCCGTAGCGCTCGGCGTGGTCAATGATGATCGTGTTGGCGGTTGGAATGTCCAGCCCGTTCTCTACAATAGTAGTACAGACCAGCACGTCCGAGCCGCGCCGCATGAAGCCGAGCATCACCCGCTCCAGTTGCGCCTCCCCCATCTGCCCGTGCGCCACCGCCACTCGCGCCGAGGGAACCAATTGCTGGATCAGCGAGGCCCTTTCCCAGATCGTTTCCACCCGATTGTGCACGAAGTAAACCTGGCCCCCTCGCGCCAGCTCCTGCTCGATCGCTGTGCGCACCAGCGCAGGGTCGAAATGGGCCACCGTGGTGTGAATCGCCAGGCGATCCTTGGGCGGGGTCTCGATGACGGAGAGGTCGCGCAGGCCAACTAACGACATATGTAGTGTACGCGGGATCGGCGTCGCCGTCATCGTCAGCACGTCCACGTTCTTCTTCAGTTGCTTGAGCTTCTCCTTGTGCCTCACCCCGAAACGCTGCTCTTCGTCTATCACCAGCAGCCCCAAGTCCCGGAATTTCACGTCCCCCGACAGCAGCCGGTGCGTCCCGATCAGAATGTCCACCTTGCCCTCGGCGGTATCGGCCAGCACCGCCTGGATCTCCTTGCGCGTCCGGAACCGGCTGAGCATCTCCACTCGCACCGGGAAGGGCGCGAAACGCCGCCGGAAGGTCTCGTAATGCTGGAAGACCAGCACGGTGGTGGGCGCCAGCACCGCCACCTGCTTGCCGTCGCCCAGCGCCTTGAAGGCCGCCCGCATGGCCACTTCGGTCTTGCCGAAGCCCACGTCTCCGCACAGCAGCCGGTCCATCGCCTGCGGGCTCTCCATGTCCCGCTTGATCTCCCGCAGGGCCGCCAACTGGTCCTCGGTCTCGACGAACTCGAAGGATTCCTCGAACTCGCGCTGCCAGTTGCTGTCCCCGGAAAAAGCGTAGCCTTGGGCCAGCTTGCGTTCAGCGTACAGGCGCAGCAGCTCCTCGGCCATGTCCCGCATGCGCGCCTTCACGCGGCTTTTGGTCCGAGCCCAGGTGGCGCCGCCCAGCCGATCCAGCGCGGGGGCCTGCTCGCCCGACCCCCGGTATCGGCTGACCAGATCCAGGCGGGTCAGCGGCACGTAAAGCCGCGCTCCCCCGGCGTACTCCACCAGCATGTAGTCGCCCTGCTGGTCCCCCTGCTCGATCTGCCGCAGTCCCAGGAATCGCCCGATGCCGTGCTCGACGTGCACCACGTAGTCTCCGGGCTTCAAGTCCGCCAGGTCGGCGGCGAAGGCCGCCAGGCTGGCGGACGAGCGCGCGGGCTTGCTCACCCAACCGCTGGCCCCGAACAGATCCTCCGAGCCGAACACCGCCAGGCCGCTCTCGGGAAAGATCGCCCCTCGCGCCAGTGCCCCCTTCACCAGAAAAGTGGCGGCGGCCGAACCCACCAGGTAGGCGCGCTCGGCCAGGTACGGCGGCACGGCCTCCTGCGGCCCGAGCGCGAGCTGGTACGGCGTCTCGTACTCCTGAAGGATCTCCGCCAGCCGCTCCAGCTCCCCGCTGGTGGCTGCGAAAAAGATCACCCGGTGCCCGGTCTCGACCAGGTTCCGGGCCTCCCCGACCGCCACCCGCACGTTGCCCTGAAACGACAGCGCCGGCCGCGTGACGATCTCCCGCTCCTGCTGCCCGATCATCGCCAGCTCGCGGAACCATGCCTGCGCGGCGCGCCCCGCCCGCTCTCGCAGCTCCTCCCAGCGCTGAAATATCCGCTCCGGCTGACAGGCCGCCGAACGCGGATCCTCCTCCAGCCGGCACCAGAGACGCTCCGCCGCCGCCTCCAGTTGCTCGGGCTCGTCCCAGACGATCAGGGGCCGCTCCGGCAACTCCACCAGCGAGCTCGCCCGCGGGCGCACCAGCGGCGCCAGAAGCTCCCAGCCCTCCGGCTCGGCTTCGCTCACCCCCAGCCGCGCCGCCAAGTCCTCAAACAACCGCGGCGATTTCGGCTGCTCGACCAGGGGCAACAGCAGGCACCGCTCGGTCTTCACCACCGAACGCTGCGTGGCCACCTCGAAGCGCCGCATGGACTCGATCTGATCCCCGAAAAACTCGATCCGCACCGGCCGCGCCGCCTCCGGCGGGAAGACGTCCACGATGCCGCCCCGGACCGAATACTCCCCCACCATCTCCACCGGATCCCGGCGCCGGTAGCCCACGCTTTCCAAATGCTCGACCAAGCCTTCCAGCGGCAGCTCATCGCCCGTGCGCAAGCTCAGGCCCAGGCTGCGGTAGAATTCCGCCGATTCAGCCCGCAGCAGCGCCGACGCCACCGGCGCCACCGTGATCGGCGCCTGCCCCATCGCCAGCCGCCACAATCCTACCGCGCGCTGCTCGCTGATTTCCGCGTGGGGCGACAGCCCGTGGCCGGGCAGCACGTCGGGCGCAGGCAGCACCTGTGGCCTGGCCGCCTCCGAGTCTCCCACTAGCAGATCAAAAAAGGTGTTCACCGCCCCGGCCAGGGCTTCGGCCTGCCCGGGCCCCTCGACGATCACCACTAGCGGGCAATCCAGCGCCTGCCACAGCAGCACGGCGTAGACGGCCTTGGCCGTCGGCGTCAGCCCCGCCAGGCCAGGGGGCTCTTCCGGTCCGGGGGCCGCTTCCCTCAGGCGCCGCAACAACTCCCGGAACGCCCGATGGCGTCCCAGTCCGGCCAGTAGCTCGCGCACCGCAGGGTGAGTCACGGCCAGATCACGAGGGATGGGAAAGAAGGCGTTCTACTATTGACGTAGTCGAGTACCCCGGCTCCAAAGGTAACGCCAGCACCTGGCCCCCAGCCGCCTCCACTTCCTCCCGCCCCGCTATAAAATGCGCCCAGTCCGCCCCTTTCACCAGTATATCGGGCAGCAAGGCGGCGATCAGCTCCCGCGGCGTATCCTCGTCGAAGACCGTCACCGCATCCACCGCCTCTAGCGCCAGCGCCAGCTCGACCCGTTCCCCTTCCGAGATCAGCGGGCGCGAGGGACCCTTCAGCCTCCGAACGCCCGCATCGCTGTTCAACGCCAGAATCAGCAGGTCGCCCAGCGAGCGTGCCCTCTCGAGCAACCGCACGTGCCCGGGATGCAGCAGGTCGTAGCAGCCGTTGGTGAAGACCACCCGCAGGCCGGCGCGCTTCCACTCCGCCCGAGCCCGCAGCAGCTCTTCGCGCGTGTAATAGCGTCCCAACCCTCGCCATTGTAGCGCGCCCCGGCGGCAGCCGGCGCCGCTCCGGCCGTGGCAGAATTGAATTCGGCATGCGCATCTGCTGGCTGGCATTGCTCGTTCTCTCTTTGGGCCGGGCCGCCCAACCGACGGCCCTGGATCAATACGTCGCCGCCGCCGACCCGAGCTTCCGCTACCAGTTGGTGCGGACCATACCCGGCCCCGGCTGGACCGCTTTCGTGCTCGACTTGACCTCGCAATCCTGGCTCACCCCGGCCGAGGTGGACCGCACCCTCTGGCAACACTGGCTGATCATCGTCAGGCCCGGCAACCTCACCACCTCCACCGCCTTGCTGCTCATCGGCGGCGGCAACAACGGCGGCAAGCCGCCCGAGCGAGTGGACCCGTCGCTGGCCCTGATTGCCACCAGCTCGGGTTCACTCATCGCCGCCCTGCAACAGGTCCCCAACCAGCCCCTCACCTTCGCGGGCGAGACCCAACCTCGCCGCGAGGACGCCCTGATCGCCTACACCTGGGACAAATTCCTGCGCACCGGCGACGCTCGCTGGCCCGCGCGCCTGCCCATGACCAAGAGCGTCGTCCGCGCCATGGACGCCGTCACCGCCTTCTGCGCCTCCCCCCAGGGCGGCGGCGTGAAGATCGAGCGCTTTGTGGTCTCCGGAGGATCCAAACGCGGCTGGACCGCCTGGACCACGGCCGCGGTGGACCGCCGGGTGGCCGCCGTCGCCCCCGCGGTCATTGACGTCCTCAACCTGGAGAAGTGCCTGATCCACGAATACCGCTCTTACGGCTTCTGGGCGCCCGCCCTGAAGGACTACGTAGACATGCGCATTATGGACTGGTTCGGCACCCCCCAGTTGCGCGCCCTGCTCAGGATCGAGGAGCCTTTCCAGTACCGCCGCCGGCTTACCATGCCCAAATACATCGTCAACTCCGCCGGCGATCAGTTCTTCTTTCCCGAGTCCAGCCGCTTTTACTTTGACGAGTTGCCGGGCGAGAAATACCTCCGCTACATCCCCAACACCGATCATTCGCTCAAGAACTCCGACGTCTATCTCAGCCTGGCGGCGTTTTATGAGGCGCTGGTGCGCGGGCGCCCTCGCCCCAGCCTCTCCTGGCAGTTTCAGCGGGACGGCTCGATCCGCGTCCGGACCTCCGGCCGGCCCTCGGAAGTCAAGCTCTGGCAGGCCACCAACCCCAAGGCCCGCGATTTCCGTTTCGAGGCCATCGGCGCCGCCTGGCGCAGTTCGCCGCTCGAGGATCAGGGCGGCGGAGTCTACGTCGCCCGGGTTGCCCCCCCGCCGTCGGGTTGGACCGCGTTTTTCATCGAGCTGAGCTTCCCGCTGGGCGGGCCCTTTCCTTTCAAGGTCACCACCGCCGTCCGCGTCACTCCCGACAGGCTGCCCTTCCCGCCGCCTCGCCCGGCGCGCACGCCCCCTTCCCCTCGATGAGGATTCTGGTCCGCAGCCCGAACTGGCTCGGCGACGCGGTCCTTGCCCTGCCTGCACTGCGCGCGCTGCGTTCGGCGCATCCTGAGGCTCACATCGCCGTTCTGGCCCGCGCTTGGGTGGCCGGGCTTTACCGCCGCGAACCCGCCGTCAGCCTGGTCATTCCCTATCCTTCCGCCAAGGGCCCCGGCGGGTGGCTAGAGAAGGCGCGGCTGGCCGCCCGCCTAGCCCGCGCCGCTTTCGATTGGGCGCTGATTTTACCCAACTCCCCGGAGTCCGCCCTGGTTCCCTGGCTGGCGCGCATACCGCGCCGGACCGGCTACGGCCGCCCCGGCCGCCGCCTGCTGCTGAATGAAGCCCTCCCGCCGCCGGTCCGAGGAACCATCCCGCCTCACGAGTCCTACTACTACTTGGAGCTGCTGCGGCGAGCGGGCGTGATCGGCGAGCTGCCGCCTCCCGAGCCCATTCTGTTGGCCGGCATCCCGGAGGCCCGCCGCCGAGGCGAGCAGCTCTTGGGCGCCCTGGGACTGGAGCCGCCCGTGATCGGCCTCAGCCCGGGAGCCCAGAACAGCCGGGCCAAACAGTGGCCCGCCGAGCGCTTCGTCCAGGCGGCCGAGAAGTTGGCCGGCGCGCTGGGCGCCGCCGTGGCGGTCTTCGGCGCCTGGGCCGAACGCCCCTTGGCGCAGCAGGTGGCGGCCGAACTGCGCCGGCGCGGGCAAAAGGTCCTGAGTCTGGCCGGAGAGACCACGCTGGAAGATTTCATCGCCCTGGCCGCCGCCTGCCGCCTGTTCCTCAGCAACGACTCCGGCGCCATGCATGTGGCTTCCGCCCTGGCCGTGCCGACGGTGGCCGTCTTCGGCCCGACCGAGTGGTTCGCCACCGCCCCGGCCGGGCCGCGCTCGCTCATCGTGCGCGAGCCGGTCGAGTGCAGCCCTTGCATGTTGCGCGACTGCCCCACCGACCATCGCTGCATGCTGCGCATCGGTCCCGAGCGGGTGGCGCAGGCCGCCCTGGATCTGATCGAATGGAAGCTGGAGCGTGGACACCCGAACCAAAATTCTTAGCCCGGCGCAGGCCGAAACCCTGCGCGCACGAGCCGCCCGGCTGAAAGTAGTCACCGGGCACTTCGACCCGTTGCTGGCCGCCCACGCGCGCCGCCTGGCCGGACTCAAGCAGCCCGGCGAGACCCTGTTAGTGATCATTACCGAGCCCGAACACCCCATCCTGCCCGCCGCCGCTCGGGCCGAATTGGCGGCCGCACTGGCCGTGGTAGACTGTGTGATGCTCGCCCGATCGGACCTGCCCGGGTTGCTGGAAAAGCTGCGGCCCGACGAGTTGATCCGCGAAGAGGCCGCGGACGAGCGCCGCAAGCAGGAGCTGGCAGATCTTGTGCGCCGCCGGCAAGCTCTCTAGACGCCTGTCCCGCGGCGGCCCCTTCTCAGGGAGGTGGTGAGCGGTGTCCGGCCGGCGCATCTTGGTGGTCCGCCTGGGCTCGATGGGCGACGTCATCCACGCCTTGCCCGCGGTAGCCAGTCTCAAGCACAGCTTCGCGGGCGCCGAGGTCTGGTGGCTGCTGGCGGCCCGCTGGGCGCCTCTGTTGGAAGGCAATCCGTTTGTGGATCGCACGCTGCTGGTGGGGCCGGGCAGATTGCGCGGAGCTTGGGAAATCTGGCGCCGTTTTCGCCGCCAGGGCTTCAGCCTGGCGCTGGATTTTCAAGGCTTGGTGCAGTCGGCGCTGCTGGCCTCGCTGGCCCGCCCGGAGCGGCTTTACGGCTTCCATCAGTCCCAGGTTCGCGAGAAACCGGCGGCGCTATTTTACTCCAACCGGGTGCGCACGCGGGCGACGCACGTGGTCGAACGCAATCTCGAGCTGGCTGCGGCGGCCGGGGCTTCCGCCATCCTGCGCACCTTCCACCTGCCGGAGGGCGAGCCGGAAGGCGAGCTGCCCGCCGAGCCTTACGTGCTGGCCAGTCCGCTGGCGGGCTGGGCCTCGAAACAGTGGCCCCTCCCCTATTACGGCACGTTGGCGCAGCGCTTACGCCGCGAGCTCGGAATGCCGCTGGTGCTCTGCGGGCCTCCCTCCGCGGGCCCGACTCTGGCCGCGGTCCCGGAAGCCCGCGCGCTGCTGACGGGGATCGCCGGCCTGATTTACGCCACCCGGCGGGCGGCGGCCGTGGTAGGCATTGATAGCGGCCCGCTGCACCTGGCCGCCGCCCTGGGCAAGGCCGGCGTCGCCATCTTCGGACCGACCGATCCGGCGCGCAACGGACCCTGCGGCGGCGGCTTCACCGTGCTGCGCAGCCCGCAGGCCGTCACCAGTTACAAGCGCCGCCCGGAGATCGCCCCTTCGATGCAGGCCGTGACACCGGACGAGGTCTTCGAGGCCCTGGCCGAACGGCTGGGCGCGCACACCCGCGCCGCCGGCTTTCCCTTCTGATGCAGCGGCCTTGGTTTCCCAAAGCGTACGCCGACCGGGCCGCCCGGTTGCGCGTGCCGTGCGGATTCCTGCTGGCGGCCGCCTGCGCGTGGCTCGCCCGCCCCAGTTGGTTCTCGCTGCTGGCCGGGCTGCCTCTCATGCTGGCCGGCATGGCGCTGCGCGCCTGGGCCGCCGGACACCTGCTCAAGAACGAGCGCCTGGCGACGGGAGGCCCCTACGCTTACACGCGCAACCCGCTGTATCTGGGCACCGCCGCCCTGGCCGCCGGAGTGGCCCTGGCGGCCCGCCGTCCCTTGCTCGCCCTGCTGTTGGCCGCCTTCTTCCTGCTGCTGTATCTGCCGGCGATCGAACTGGAGGAGCAGCACCTGCGGCGGCTGTTTCCCGACTACGAGGCCTACGCCCGGCGCACGCCGCGGTTCGGGCTGCGTTGGGGCGCGCCTTCGCCGGAACGTTTTCGCTGGGATTTGTACAAGCGCAACCGCGAGCACCGGGCCCTGCTCGCCCTGCTGGCCGGCCTCGCCTGGCTGGCCTTCAAGGCCGCCCGCGGGGGCGGTTGAGCCTCAGCCTCCCAGCGCCTCCCGCACCGCCCGCAGCAGCTCCGCCGGAGGGAACGGCTTGGCCAGGAAGGGCGCGCCGGGCTCCAGACCCCCTTCCAGCGCCGCGCCTTCGTCCAAATACCCCGAGCAATACAGCACCTTGGCCTGCGGCCGCCGCTGCCGGAACAGTCGCGCCAGCCTCCGCCCGCTCATGCCCGGCATCACCAGGTCCGTCAGCAGCAGGTCTATCGGGCCGGGGTGGGATCCGGCCGCCGCGAGGGCCTGCTCCGGATCGGACACGGCCAGCACCCGGTAGCCCGCCCGCTGGAGCACCTCGCGCGCCAGCGAGCGCACGCCCGGGTCGTCCTCCACCAGCAGCACGGTCTCGCCCCGGGGCGGCGCTTGGGGCGCGGCCGGCTTGGCCGGCGCCCGCCGGGGCTCGCCCCTCCAGACCGGAAACAGAATCTCGAACGTCGTTCCCTCGCCCGACGCGCTGCGCACCCCGATGTGCCCGCCGCTCTGCCGCACGATGCCGTACACGGTCGAAAGACCCAGGCCGGTGCCCACCCCCCGCTCCTTGGTGGTGAAGAAGGGCTCGAACAGGTGCGCCACCACCTGCGCATCCATACCGCAGCCGGTGTCGGTCACCCGCAGGACCACGTAGGAGCCCGGCGGGGCCGGACCCGTGGCCAAGTGCCGGGGCTCGCTCAACTCCAGGTGGCCGGTCTCGATCTCCAGGATCCCTCCCTGCGGCATCGCATCCCGCGCGTTCACCGCCAGGTTCAACAGCACCTGGTCAATCCGCGCCGGATCGGCGCAAATGGACCGCAGGCCCTCGCCCAGCCTGGTCCGCAACTGAATATCCTCGCCCAACAGCCGGCGCAGCATTCTCTCGGTCTCGCGCACGCGCTCGTTCAGATCCAGCGGCTCGGGCTGCTGGATCTGGCGCCGGCTGAAGGCCAGCAACTGATTGGTCAGCTCGGCCGCGGTCTGGGCCGCTTTCAGCACCTGCTCCAAATCCTCCCGGACGGGCGACTCAGCAGGCAGATTGCCGAGCGCCATGGCCGTGAAGCCGGAGATTACCGTCAGCAGGTTGTTGAAGTCGTGCGCCACGCCGCTGGCCAGCCGCCCGACGGCCTCCATCCTCTGAGCCCGGTAAAACTGCTCTTCCAGGCGCTTGATTGCGGTGACGTCGCTGGCGAACAGCACGTAGCCGGTGGCCGAGCCCTGGGCGTCCCGGGTGGCGGCCAGGCAGAGGTGCAGGTCCACCGGCTGTGTGTCCTTGCGATGCCAGCGGGTCTGAAAGCCCGAGACCGTCTCGCCCTCCCAGGCCCGCTCGGACAACGACAGCAGTTCGGTCCGCCGCTCGGCAGGCACGCAAGGCAACGGGCGGCCCAGCGCTTCGCCTTCGCTCCAGCCGAAAATGGCCTCCGCCGCCGGGTTCCAGCCCCGCACCACGCCGCTCGCGGTCAAGCTGATCACGGCCAAAGGAGAGGCGGCCAGCACGGAACGCAGCGCTTCCCACTTCTCACGATTCGATGCTCCGGACTCGCCGGGCCCGGGGGGGACCCGCGCTTCCCGGCCGGGGTGTTCATCCGGTGTGTCGGTCAGGGGAGGCCTCGCTTTCTGGCGCGAGAAAATCGGATGGCAACCCGGCGCCCGCAACCCGCTCTTGCGTCCTGCAAGTTTGACGGTGTCGCATCTCGGCCGCCATGAAACATCATACACCTAAACCCCAGCCGGGGCGCGTCCTTCAGGGCTTGCCTGCCGGCGGCATGGCGAACCGGGCGTCGTCCAGCTCGACGTTGTTGCGGATTTCGCTGAACTGGATCACGATCTTGCCCATGGGCAGCCGCTGCTCGATGCGGTGCGGCGTCTTGACGCCCCCTACGTCCCGGTAGTCGCTCATCACTGCTTGCACCGCGATTTCGCCCTGGCTGGTCTCCTGCACCATGTCCTGGCGCAGGAGCAGAAAGTTCTCGGCGTCATAGTAGTGGGTCACCGGCCGGCCCTCCTTGGGAGTCAGCCGGACGACATAGGCCGGCCGCCCCGCCACCGTCTCCTTGCCGGCCAGCTCGATCTTGCTGTACAGCTCGGGCCATTTCAGGGGCCGGTGAAAGTCGGCCTCCAGGCGGATGCGAGCCGCCTCCGCCCCCTCCAGCCGCCGCAGGCCTCCGAGGGGGTTGTCCATCCAGGCTGTTTGCCCGTCGAAGCCTTGCCGGAACTCCCCCAGGTTCTCGATGTTGGTCACCACCAGGCGCTTGTTGGGGGCCTTGGCGTAGAACTCGATCACCCCGTGCAGGTGCTGCTCGCTGAACTCCATCACACCCTTGGCCATGGTACTGGTCAGCTTCGCGTAGGCTTCCCGCCCCCCGGCCGCCTCGATGGATCTCTCCAGAATCTGCTCGGCGCTCAGCGCCCCTCCGGCAGGGGGCTGCCCGGCCTGCACCGCCCCCGTCCACGCCGCCGCCAGCGCAATCGTCACTGCTCGCCGCCGGAACCTCATGACCCCTCCTTGGCGCGCCCGACCGCACCCGCCCCCAGCTTAGCACCCTGCCGCCCCGGAGGCATGACATATGCTTGTTGCGCGGCCGGCGGAAGGCGCGGGTGGTAGGGCGACCGCGGGCGGCGTTTCCTTGGCCTCCCCTACGCTCCGGCTTCGGAAACACCACCGCCCCCCGGGCAAGCACCTCGGCCCGAAACCGCTTCCAGCTCTTCGAACTGAACCCCCTGAGCCGGTGGGTCACCATGCGCCTGGATAGGAAACCCTCCGGTACGATGCGCGCCGTCAACTGGTAGCGCGGCAGGCCGAAGGGGATCAGCTCCCGGTAGCCCGGCAGATCGCTGAGGTCTTTGACGTCCATCTGGAGCAGGCCGAAGGCCGGCCACGCCATC
>JBBIMA010000091.1:0-13573 GCA_037444625.1 Solibacteraceae bacterium | reverse complement strand
GCCGCGTCCGCGCTGGCGCTGTGCCTGCTCAGCCTGCTCCTCGTCGCGCTGGCCCGGCTGTAGCGTACGGAGCCCGGTGATGCGACCCGACTTCGACCTGCAGGCGCACTCGACGTGCTCGGACGGCGCCCTGGAGCCGGCCGTGCGCCGATGAGGGCGGCCAGGGAGGTTGCGATGGCGGGCGCGGCGCCGGATGCGCGCGTTGTGAACGCGGCGAAATTCGAACAGCACTGGCGGAGCAGCAAACCCTGGCGAGAGCGGCTGCAATACAACCTGGAGGCGGCCCGCAAGGATTTCCTGTACGCTCTGCGCAGGCTGGGGCTGAAGCGCAGCGGGCAGCGGGTGCTGGACGTGGGCTTCGGCAACGGAATGCTGATGTTCCTGTTCGACCGCACCTGCGCCCTTTACGGAACCGAGTTCTCGGCCGCGGCCATCGAGCGGGCCGAGCGGCGGGCCCGGCGGCGGGGTTATCGGGAATTCTGCTTCCGCATGCCGGAGCGGGGCGAGCGACTGCCGTTCGCCGGGGAGTTCTTCGATATGGTAATCGCCTCCCACGTCATCGAGCACGTGGAGGGGGACCGGGAGCTGTTGCGGGAAATGATGCGAACGCTCAAGCCGGGCGGCCATCTGGTGGTGATCGCGCCCTTGGAAGCGCATTCCGAGGGGCGGCTCTCGGAGGCCGAGCTGATCAACCCGGCCTATCGGGAGCGGGGCCATTTCCACGTTCGCCGCTACAACCTGCCCAGCCTGCTGGCGCGGCTGGAGGAGTTGCCGGGCCGGGTGGTTTGGCGGGCGAGCAGCGCCTCGCTGTGGAGCTGGAAGGCGTCGCTCGATCCGTGGAGGAAGCGGCTGAATGAGGGGTGGCTGGGCCGGCCGGCGGACCGGCTTGTGGCGGCGGCGATCAACATACCGTTGTCGCTGGCGCCGCGGCGGCTGCTGGCCTGGCTGGACGGGCGGCTGGCGGCCCGGGGCTATCCACCGGCGCAAGCCGTGGTGGTGATGCAGAAGGACGCCGGATGAGGGGGCGGGGTCTCGACAGGGTGCTGGCGACGCTGTTGGGCAGCGCGGCGCTGGCGGCGGCGCTGTGGCTGGCGGGCACCCAGCAGGAGCAGCGGCCGGAAACGCTGATCCTGGCGCTGTCGGCGATCGGCGGCGTGGCGGGCTGGTACCTGCTGACGCGCCCGCCGCTGGCCTGGCTGCTGCATGCGTTTCTGTTTCTGATCGTGCTGGCCGCCTACCTGCCCTTTGCGGTGAAGGTATGGGGGCTGAACCTGCGTCCCAGTCAAGTCCTGCTGCCGGTGGTGCTGCTGCGGCTGCTGGGTTCGGGAGCGGTCTCTCGGATCAGGCCCCGGGCGCTGAAGCTGGCCTCGGCCGGGCTGCTGATGTGGGGACTGGTGCTGCTGTGGACGCTGGTGAACCTGGGCGGCTACGCCAACCCGGTGCTGGCCCTGGGCCGGGTGGGGCTGTTGGGGTTGAACCTGCTGCACGCGGCGGCGATGTATCTGCTGGTGGCGGAAACCGGACGCTGGCGGCAGGCGGTGCTGGCCTGGGCGGGTTGGGTGGCGGCCTTCAACGCCTTTCTGCTGCTGGCGGGCACCGAGCTGGGCCGGTACCTGGCGCCGCTCGAGGGCTACCTGGTATGGGAGGCGGCGCCGGTGCTGGTCCAGGGCACGCTGACGGGCGGCACGGTGCGCCGTTTCACGGTGGGAGTGCTGGCGGGAAACCTGTCGGCAGCCGTGGTGGTGCTGCTGTTGTCGTGGATGCTGCGGGAGAGAAGAGGGGGCGGCCGGTGGTGGGAATGGGTGGGGCTGGCGCTGGCCACGGCCGGGATGGTAATGGGGTTCTCCCGGCAGGCGGTGGTGGGGCTGGCCGCAGGCTTGGGGTGGATCGGGTTTCAGTTGATGCGGCAAGGCCGGTTGAAGCGGCTGGGCGTGCTGTTGATGCTGAGCCCGGTGCTGGGCGGACTGCTCTGGCTGCTGGCGCAGGCGCCGCCGACGCAACCGTTCTTCCAGGCCCTGGCGGGACGGGCGTGGCTGCTGCTGGACGCGGGCGCTTATCGCACGGGGACGGCGGGCGAGCGGCTGAAAATGTGGGGACAGATCTTGGGGGATGTGGCGGGCAACCCGCTGGCCGGCGCCGGACAGGACGCCTACATGGTCTACTACCCTTCGGCCACCGGGGGCGGCAGTCACAACTTCCCGCTGGAGGTGCTGCATGCGGGCGGACTGCTCGCCTTGCTGGCGTATCTATACTTGCACGGCACGATCTTCCGGGGGGCCTGGCGGGCGCTGCGGGGCCGGCAGCTCGGGGACGCCGAGCGGGGGTTGCTGCTCGGGCTGAGCGGCGCGCTGCTGGTGGTCTGGCTGTCCTCGCTGACCAATCTGATTTTCTGGAGCCAAGTCTACTGGCTGGTGCTGGGACTGTCGGAGGCGGGCGCCGGCGAAGCCGCCCGCAGGCGCCCGGAGCTGGTCCCGGCGCCGGTCCCGGAATGGGCCGAGGCAGGAAGGGTACATGCGCATCGGCTACGACACGCTGATTGAAAATCCGCTGCGGCCGAGCAGCGCGCTGGAGTTTCTGCGGCTGCTGCTGGGCGCGATGGCGCGGCAGGCGCCGGATGAGGAAATCGTGGCCTTCGTCAGCCCCAAGAACCGTGTGCGGTTCGAGAACGGCCCGCCCAACGTGCGCCTGGTGGAGTGCCCGGTCTCGAACGAGCGGATCGCGCTGCGCATCCTGGTGCAGCAGCTTTACTATCCGCTGCTGGCGCGCCGGCACCGGCTGGACGTGATCTTCGCCCTGAACCAGGTACCGCTGGCGGCGCCCTGCCCGACGGTGGTGAAAACCTGCACCTTGCATCATCACGTGATGCCCCAGGCTTTTCGCAACGGGGGAGGGCGGCTGCGGGCCTGGTACCGGCGGGGGATGTTCGACGCGGCGGCCCGGCGGGCGCGCCTGGTGATCGCCAACTCCCAGGCTACGCGGCAGGCGATCATCCAGACCATGGGGGTGGCGCCGGAGAAGGTGCGGGTGGTCTACGAGGCGGTGGACGAGCGCTTCGGGAGTCTGGCCGGGGAGGAGGCGCGGCGAGCGGTGGAGCGGCGCTTCGGCCAGCGGCGCGAGTACGTGCTGTACGTGTCGAACCTGTGGCCTTACAAGAATCCGGACGGGGCGATCGGGGCCTTCGCGCGGCTGCGGGAGGATTACGGAGACGACCTGGAGTTGTTGCTGGCCGGGCCGGACGACTACGGGCGGATCCCCTCCCTGCGCGAACTGGCGCGGCGGCGAGGGGTGGCAGAGCGGGTGAAGTTTCTGGGGCGGGTGGCGGTGGAGGATCTGGTGGCGTTGTACGCGGCGGCGCGCGTGATCTTCTATCCGTCGCTGGCGGAGACCTTCGGCAAGCCGGTGGTGGAGGCGATGCGCTCCCGGGTGCCGGTGGTGGCGGCGCGAGCCACTTGCCTGCCGGAGATCGTGGGCGAGGCGGGGTTGCTGGCCGATCCGACCGACGAAGCGGAGATGGCGGCGGCGCTGCACCGGGCGGCATGGGAGGAGCCGCTGCGGCGGGAGCTGATCGCCCGGGGCTGGGAGCGCGCCCGGCAGTTCAGTTGGGAGGCGTGCGCGGAAGGGACCTGGCGGGCCTGCGCCGAGGCGGCGGGGGTGCGATGGTGAAGGCGATTCGAGTGGAGTTGCACGCCCATAGCGAGTACTCCCCGGACGGCGCCATGGGCTTCCAGGCGCTGGTGCGCTGGGCCCGGCGGCGGGGACTGGACGCGGTAGCCATCACCGATCACGACACGCTGGAGGGCGCGCGAGACTACCGGCGGATGGCGCGGCGGCTGGGAACGCCGGTCGAGATCCTGGTAGGCGAGGAGCGGACGCTCAAGGACGGTCGGCACGTGATCGGCTTGCTGCTGGAGGAGCCGCTGGGGGCGACCACGCTCGAGGAGGCGCTGGCGGAGATCGCTGAACAGGGAGGGCTGGCGGTATTGCCCCACCCGTTCCGGCGCGACGGGGTGGGGAGCGTACTGGGCGAGGAACCGGTCCGGGCGGCCTTCGAGATCTTCAATCCGAAATGCTCGGCGGCGGAGAACCGGGCGGCGCGGGCCTTGCTCGAGCGGGGCCTGAGGCCGGTGGGAGGCAGCGACGCGCACTACGCGGGCGAGCTGGGCGAGAGCGTCAACTGGATCGCCTGGCGGGGCGCCATCGAGGCGAGCGTGCGTGAGGCGCTCATGGGGCGCAGCCCGCACCGGGTGCTGGGAATCGCGCAGGCCGAGGGGCCGGGCCGGCGCTACGCGCCGCTGTACTACCGTGTGCGGCCCTGGCTGCCCCTGCCGCGCGCCTTGCGGCCGGCGGCCCGGCGGTTGTATGCGCTGTGGCGCGAGTGGGCTTTGCGCAAGCCGCGCGCCTTAGAGGAGAAGTACGGGCATGGGGTGGGAGTGGCGTAAACACTGGGCGCGGCTGCGCGGGCAGAGCATCTACCGGCGCTTCCTGCGGCATTCGCAGTTCTGGGGCGAGGAGCGGCGCGAGGCGTACGTGCTGGAGGCCTTGCGGCGCACGTTGATCCGGGCCTGGGAGGGGACGGCCTACTACCGGCAGGCCTTCTCGCAAGCGGGTTTCGACCCGCGCACGGACTTGAAGGCGCCCGAGGATCTGGCCCGGCTGCCGCTGTTGAGCAAGCAGCAGGTGCGCGAGAACCAGCAGGCGCTGACGGACCGGCGCTTTTTGTCGGGCAGCGCGCCGGCCCACACCAGCGGAACGACCGGGCAGCCGCTGGGCATGCGCCTGAACGCGGAGTTCCTGGCCCTGGACGCGGCCTGCGTATTCCGGCACTGGTCCTGGGCGGGTTACCGCTTCCGGGACCGGATGGCGGCGATCCGCAGCTACGTTCCCGAGAGAGAGAAGGATCCGCTGTGGCGCTATGACCGGCTGCAAAACACGCTGTATCTGTCGGCCTATCATCTGACGCCGAGCAACTGCGAGCAGTATCTGGAGCGGCTGCTGGAGTTCCGGCCGGCGTTTCTCAGGGGCTATCCCTCCTCGGTGGCGCTGCTGGCCGAGTACGCCCGCCCGCTGCGAGAGCGCTTCCGGTTCGTGCGGGGGATTTTCGTCTCTTCCGAGACGCTGACGCCGGGCGAGCGGGAGACGATCGAGGAGACCTTCGGGCGGGTGCTGTTCAACTGGTACGGGATGACCGAGCCGGCGGTGGTGATGACCGAGTGCGAGCAGCACCGGGGCATGCATTTGAACTGGGAGTACGGCTACGCGGAGCTGGTGCCCTCCGAGGAGCTGCCGCCCGGGGAGTACCGCCTGGTGGCGACCGGCTTTCACAACCCGGTGATGCCCTTCATTCGCTACGACACGGGGGACGTGGTGCGGCTGGAGGGCAAACCGGGACGCTGCCCGTGCGGCCGGAACCTTCCGCTGCTGGATGCAGTGACGGGCCGCAAGGACGAGGCGATCGTGACGCCGGACGGCCGGCGGCTGCCTTCGGTGAACTTCTACAGCGTCTTCCGCCAGTACCGCGAAGTGATCCGCTTCCAACTGGTGCAGTACGGGCTGTCGGAGCTGTCGGCCAAGATCGCGCTGCGTCCGGGGGCCCCGGCCGAGCCGCTCTGCGCGGCGCTGCGGCGGGAGCTGGAGGCGCGCCTGGGGCCGGCCATCCGGCTGGAGATCGAGCTGACCGAGCGATTCGTGCGGAACGCGGACGGCAAGACGCCGCCCATCGTCCGCAAGCCGGGGACGCGGGCGATCGAGGAGCGGCAGCAGTACGCGATCTCCTCCCAGCGCGCCTGGGCGCTGGAGCGCCGGGGCGAGACGGTGCACAAGCTGGATTGGAACGAGGCCGATCAGGCGGTGGTCCCCGAGGTGGCGGAGGCGCTGGGGCGGCTGGCCTCGAGCTGGAAGGCGGCGGCCTGGTATCCGGAGGCGGACTCGGCCGAGCTTCTGGAGGCCCTGGCGGAGTATACGGGAGTCAGGCCGGCGCACATCCTGCTGACGCACGGATCGGACCTGGCAATGGAGCTGATCGCCACTTGTCTGGTGGCGCCGCACGACAAGGTGCTGGTGGTGGCGCCCACCTACGACAACTTCCGGGCGGTTTGCGAACAGCGCTCGGCCTCGGTGCAGGAATTCCGTTACGAAGGGCAAGGGCCGTTCCCGGCGGCGGAACTCAAAGAGCGGCTCCGGCAGGCCTGCCCGCGTCTGGTCTACCTGACCAACCCCAACAATCCGATCGGCTACCGGATCGAGGCGGCGGAGCTGGAAGGGATCCGGCAGGCCTGCCAGCGCCAGTCGGCGATCCTGGCGGTGGACGAGGCCTACTACGAGTTCTGCGGCGTGACGATGGCGCCGGCGGTCGAACAAGGAGGGTCCCTGCTGGTGTTGCGGACCTTTTCGAAGGCCTTCGGGCTGGCCGGCCTGAGGCTGGGCTACATCCTTGCCTCGAGCGAGCTGGCGGCCACGCTGGCGCGGGCCAACAACCCCAAGAACGTGACCAGCTTCGCCAAGGCGGCCGCGCTGGCGGCCTTGCGGAACAGGGCGGCGATGCGGGCTTACGTCGAACAGGTGGGGCGATCCAAGCAGCGGCTCTACGAGTTCTTCCGGCGGGCGGGGATTCGCTACTACCCGTCGGAGGCCAATTTCGTGCTGTTCGAGCACGAGGGGGCGGCCGAGTTGGTCCGCTATCTGGAGGACCGCAACATTCTGGCACGCGAACGGACGCGGTTCTTCGCGGGCCGGGGTCATGTGCGCCTGACGGTGGGCGGGGAGTCGAGCACGCAGGCGGTGATCGAGGCCCTGGCGGAGTATTTCGAGAGGCCGGCAGCGGAGGCGGTCTCGGCCGAGCAGGCGGCGGAAGGAATCCGGTGAGAAGGCGATGCGGCAAGTGACGCAAAGGCAAGGGGAGGGAAAGATTCGGGTGGCGGAGGTTCCGCCGCCGGCGTTGCGGCCGGGCGGGGTGCTGGTGCGGACCGCCTGGTCGCTGATCAGCGCGGGCACCGAGCGGGCCAAGCTGGAGCTGGCGCAGCGCTCGCTGGCGGGCAAGGCGATGGCGCGCCCCGAGCAGGCGCGGCAGGTTTGGGAGGCCCTGCGGCGGCAAGGGCCGCTGGCCACCTGGCGCAAAGTGAGCAACCGGTTGGAGGCGCTCGAGCCGCTGGGCTACAGTTGCTCGGGCGTGGTTCTGGCCCGGGGCGAGGGAGTGGAGGATCTTCAGCCGGGCGACCGGGTGGCCTGCGCCGGAGCGGGCTACGCCAATCACGCCGAGATCGTCTTCGTGCCCCGGAACCTGTGCGTGAAAGTGCCGGGCGGGGAGGGCGGCTCACCCGGGGTGAGCCTGGAGGAAGCCGCCTTCGCCACCGTGGGGGCGATCGCACTGCAAGGCGTGCGGCAGGCCGAGGCGCGGGTAGGGGAGCTGATCGGCGTGGTAGGCCTGGGGCTGATCGGTCTGCTGACGGTGGGGATCCTGAAGGCGGCCGGCTGCCGTGTGCTGGGCCTGGATCCGGACCCGGAGCGGCGGCGGCTGGCGCGCGAGCTGGGCGCAGAAGCAGCCGAGGCGCCGGATGCGCCCGCCGCCCTGGAACTGGCCGGAGCCCGCTTCGGATTGCCGGGCTGCGATGCGGTGCTCCTGACGGCGGCCACCTCGAGCGACGGACCGGTGAGACTGGCGGGGAGGCTGTCGAGAGATCGCGGGCGGATCGTGGTGGTGGGCAACGTGGGCATGGATCTGCCCCGCGAGCTTTACTACCAAAAGGAGCTCGAGGTGCGCCTGTCGCGCTCCTACGGCCCGGGCCGCTACGATCCGGACTACGAGGAGAAAGGGCGCGACTACCCGATCGGCTACGTGCGCTGGACCGAGCGGCGCAACATGGAGGCGTTCCTGAATTTGATCGCCGAGGGGCGCCTTGAGGTGCGGCGGCTGATTACGCACCGTTTCGAGATCGGGCAGGCGGAACAGGCCTACCGGCTGATTTCGAGCGGCGAGCCCTATTTGGGCGTGCTGCTGGAATACCCCAGCCGGGCGGAGGCGGCCGAAGCGCGGGTGATCCCGGTCGCGCCTCTGACCCGCAGGGCCCGGGCGGGGGGCGAACGGGTGGGGATCGGGCTGATCGGCGCGGGCAATTTCGCGCAGGATGTGCTGATCCCGGCTCTGGAGGCCAGCGGGCGGGCGCGCCTGCGGGCGGTAGCCACGGCCTCGGGACTGACGGCGCGGAGCGTGGCCGAGCGGTTCGGCTTCGAGCGGGCGGCGGCCGGGGCCCGGGAGATTCTGGAGGATCCCGAGGTCCAGGCGGTGGTGATCGCCACCCGGCACGACGCGCACGCTCGGCTGGCGATCGAAGCGCTGCGCGCCGGCAAGCACGTGTTCCTGGAAAAGCCGCCGGCGACCAACGCCGAGCAGTTGGAGGAACTGGCGGCCGCCTGCCGCGCCCAAGCGGGGCCCGGCCTGCTGATGGTGGGCTTCAACCGGCGGTTCGCGCCGGCCGTCAAGGCGGTGGGCGAGTTCCTGGCGGCTTCGGCCGAACCGCGCCTCATGCACTACCGGGTGAACGCGGGCTATCTGCCTGCCGGGCACTGGCTGCACGATCCCCAGATCGGCGGCGGGCGGATCGTGGGCGAAGGCTGCCATTTCGTGGACCTGCTGATGGTGCTGGCGGGCGGCCCTCCGGTGGAGGTGTTCGCGCGGGCTCTGCCGGATCTGGGACGCTACCGGCAGGACAACGTGGCGGCCCTGCTGGTCTTCGCCGACGGCTCGCTGGGGAGCCTGCATTATCTGGCCAACGGCGACCGCGGCGCGGGCAAGGAGTTTCTGGAGATCTCCGGCGGCGGGGCCACGGCGGCGATCGAGGACTTCCGGCGCACCACGCTGAGGCGCGGCGGTCGGGTGCGCCGGCTGGGCGGTTGGTGGCGCGGGCAGGACAAGGGCCATCGGGCGGAAATCGAGGCTTTCCTGAGGGCGGTCCTGGAAGGGGGACCCAGTCCGATCCCGCTGGAGGAAATCGTGTGCGGCATGCGGGCCACGCTGGCCATCCAGGAGTCGCTCAGGCTGGGCAGGCCGGTGAGGCTGGGGGCGGAGGCGGAGGCCGTCCGGGCGGCGGTCCATGTTTGAGGAACAGCTCGGAAAACTGGGCGAGCGCCTGGCGCGCGAGGGAGCGGGGCCGCGACCGGCCGGGCGGCTGGAGGCGGCGCTGGAGCGGCTGGACGAGTGGATCGAGCGGGAAGGCTTTCGCGGCTGGGATCCGCACGACGCCCTGCGCAGCCGCGGGCTGAAGCGGCTGAGCCTGGGCAGCCGCCGGCTGGGGATCGTCTGGGTCCAATTGTTCAAGCGCAGCCCGGTGAACCTGCGCCCGCTGGCGGGCGTGGGCAAGACTTACAACGCCAAGGCGATGGCTCTGTTTCTGGCCAGCTATCTGCGCAAGTTTCAAGCCGGCGGACAGGCCTGCCATCTGGAGCGGGCCCGATACTTCGCCGAGTGGCTGCGCGAACACGTCGAGCCGGGCTATCGAGGGGCCTGCTGGGGTTATCCGTTCGACTGGCCCAATCGCAGCTTTTACGCGCCGGCGGGAACGCCCACCCTGGTCAACACGGCCTTCGCCGGGCTGGCGCTGCTGGAGGCCTGGCAAGTGGGACACTGGCGGCTGTCGCCGGGCCTGGCGCTTGAGACGGCGCGCAGCGCCTGCGACTTCCTGCTCGGGGACCTGAACCGGATCCAGACGCAGCGCGATCAAGTTTGCTTCTCCTACACGCCGCTGGATCGGCGGCCGGTGCACAACGCCAATCTGCTGGCGGCCTGGCTGCTGGCCGAAGTGCACCGGCGCACGGGGGAGCCCGAACTGGCCCGAGCGGCGCTGGCGGCGGCGCGCTACAGCGCGCGAAAGCAGCGGCCGGAGGGCTGGTGGCCTTACGGCGAGGCGCCGGGCGACGGGTGGGTGGACAACTTCCACACCGGCTTTGTGCTGGTGGCGCTGCGCCGGGTGGCGGCGGCGCTCGAGACCGACGAGTTCGCCGGAGTGCTGGGACGCGGCTACCGGTATTTCAAGCAAAGGCTGATCGCCCCTGACGGGGCGCCGAAGTATTATCCCGACCGCCTGCATCCGGTGGACGCCCATGCGGCGGCGCAAACCATTCTGACGCTGCTGGAGTTCGCCCAAGCCGACCGGGAGGCGCGGGCCCAGGCCGAGAGGGTGGCCCTCTGGACGATCGAGCACATGCAGGAGCCCGAGGGCTATTTCGATTATCAAATCGGGCGCTGGGGGCGCATTCGGATCCCTTACATGCGCTGGTCCCAGGCCTGGATGCAGCGGGCGCTGACCGAGCTGGCGGCGGCGGAGCGCCCCCGAGCGGCACCGGCACTCCGGCCGGAGGCGCACGAACAGGTTTGAGGTCCCGCGAGGCGGCCGGCGCAGCGCGGCGCCTCGCTGCGGGTCGGATCACACCACAAGGGGGAACGAGATGAACCAGATTCGGGTTCTGAATTGTCCTGTGCACAGCCTGTCGTTCGAGGAGGCGATCGGCGTGATCGAGGGCTTCATCGCCTCCGGCCGGCCGCACCAGATCGTGCCGGTGAACGCGGCCAAGCTGTGGCGGATGGAGCGCGACGTCCGGCTGAGGCAGATCGTCGAGTCGGCGGCGTTGATCGTGCCCGAGAAAGCCATCGTGATGGCCAGTCGGGCGCTGGGCCGGCCGCTGGAGGCGCACATCGGAGGGATCACGCTGCTCAAGCGGCTGCTGCCGGTGGCGGCGGCGCGAGGCTACCGGGTGTACTTTCTGGGGGCGCGGCGCGAGGTGCTGGAGCGGATGATCCCGCGCCTGCGAGCCGAATACCCGGAGCTGCGGATCGCCGGCTGGCGAGACGGATACTTCTCTGCGGAGGAGGAGGCGGCGGTGGCGGCCGCGATCCGAGCTTCACGGCCGGACCTGCTGTTTGTGGCCCTGGGTACGCCCAAACAGGAATACTGGATCGCGCGCCACCTGGCGGAGCTGGAGGTTCCGGCGGTGATGGGCGTGGGCGGCAGCTTCGACGTGCTGAGCGGGCTGAAGAAGGACGCGCCGGAGTGGGTGCGGGCGCTGGCGCTCGAATGGCTGTACCGGCTGGCGCAGGATCCGCGCAATTTGTGGAAGCGTTACCTGATCACCATTCCCTGGTTCTGCGCTCGGGTGGCGGCGGCGCGGGCGCGCAGGGTCTTCGCGCAGTAGGCCAGAGCGCTCGGGAGGTGCGCGTGAAGATCATCCTGGCGGCGGGAGCGCGCCCGAACTTCATGAAGGTGGCGCCGATTCTGGAGGCGCTCGAGGCTTGCCGGCGCTCGGGCCGGCCGGTGGAGCCGCGCCTGGTGCACACCGGCCAGCACTACGACCGGCGCATGTCGGAAGAATTCTTTGCGGATCTCGGCCTGCCGGCGCCGGACCGCAACCTGGGCGTGGGTTCGGGCAGCCACGCCCAGCAGACCGCCCGCGTGATGGTGGCCTTCGAAGAGGTCTGCCTGCAGGAGCGGCCGGACTGGGTGGTGGTGGTGGGCGACGTCAACTCCACGCTGGCCTGCGCGCTGGCCGCCAAGAAACTGGGCATTCGGGTGGCGCATGTGGAGGCCGGCCTGCGCTCGCGCGACATGAGCATGCCGGAAGAGATCAACCGCCTGTGCACCGACGCGATCGCCGATCTGCTGTTCACCACAGACCGCATCGCGAGCGAAAACCTGCGGCGGGAAGGCGTCGAGGAAGAGCGGATCCGGCTGGTGGGCAACACCATGATAGACAGCCTCTACCGCCACCTACCGCGGGCCCGTGCGCTGCCGCTGCCCGAAGGCCTCGAGGCGGGTCGCTACGCCGTTCTGACCCTGCACCGGCCGGTGAACGTGGACGATCCCGGACGCCTGCTGGGCATCCTGGAGGTGATCGCGGAGCTGGCCTCCCGCCTGCCCGTGATCTTCCCGGTGCATCCGCGCACCCGAGCTCATCTGGAGCGCCTCGGATGGCGGCCGCGGGAGGCGCTCGAGGGCCGGCTGCGCCTGACGGAGCCGCTCAGCTATCTTCCCTTCCTGGGGTTGGTGGCGCGGGCCCGCCTGGTGCTGACCGACAGCGGCGGGTTGCAGGAGGAAACCACCGTGCTGGGCGTGCCTTGCCTGACGCTGCGCGAGAACACCGAGCGTCCCATCACTTGCCGGATCGGAACCAACATCCTGGTGGGCAGCGCGCCGGAGCGCATCCGCGCGGCCGCCTTGAGCGTGCTATCGAACGGGCGGCGGCCGGCGGCCGTTCCGGAGCACTGGGACGGGCGGGCGGGAGAGCGGATCGCAGCCTGTCTGCTGGAGCGGGCGGGCTGTTAACCTTAGCTATGGTACGCGAGCTAACTTAGTGAATGGTACCTTCGATGAGATTGACTTACAGGATTTTCCGGCGCATGAGACGGGGTATTTTGCGGGCATCGCGGGGCGGATTCATGTAATAGGGCGCACCCGATTGCAGGTAAGTCCCAAGAAAAGTACTAAAACCATATTCCGGCGCCTCCTCCGCAATAAAACAGTTGTTAAAAATAATGATTCCGTTGTAGAATCAATCGGGTAAACTCGTCCCGGGAACACGAGTCGGGGAGGACGCCTCCATGCCGCAGCCAACTACCACTGCCGCACCCGCCGATCTGCGCTCTGCCGACTCCCAGCGCTACCGCTGGGAAGTTTCAGGCAAACCGCTGGCCATCGAAATCAGCCTGGACGTCGTAGAACGGCTGGGAAACCAGATCGTACAGACCTTCCGCGCCATCACCAGCCGGGGATCGGAGATCGGCGGGCTGTTGCTCGGCCGCCTCGTCAAGCAGCCCAAGCCCGCTGTGATCATCGAGGACTACGAAGCGATCCCGTGCGACTACCGCCGCGGGCCCTTGTATCTGCTGGCCGAAGAGGATCGCCGCCGGTTCGAGGAGGCGCTCGAGCGCTGGAGAAAGGCGCCGGCCCGGGATCTCTCGGTGGTCGGTTACTTCCGGAGCAACACGCGCCGGGAGTTGGTGCTGGACGACGAGGATCAGGCCCTGATTCGCGCCTGCTTCGCCGAGCGGCACAACGTGGTTCTGCTGGTCAAGCCGTTCGCCAGCAAACCCAGCCTGGCGGGTTTCTTCCTCTGGGAGGGCGACAGCGTGCCGCCGGCCAGCGGCTTGACGTTCCCCTTCAACCGGGCGGAACTGGTCAAGACCGAGACGCGCCCGCAGGCTGAGGCCGCCGCTGGGTCCCCTCCGCCTGCACCGCCGGCCGCGCCGGTTCGGCCCACCATCCAGGTTCGCATCGCGGTGGCCGGACCGGATACGATCGCCCCGCCCGCGGCGCCGCCTGCTCAAGAGGTGCGAGCCGCCGAGTTGCCCGCGGACGGCAAGCCCCAGACCGCGCGGCGCATCGAGTCCCCTCCGGCCGCCGGCCCGAAGGCGACGGAGGCGGTCAAGACTCCGGAGAAGGCCGCGCCCGTGGACGGCAAGCCGTCTGTGGCCGCCAAGCCGGCCGTCGAGCCCAAACCGTCGGAGATCAAGCCCCCTGTGGCCGCCAAGCCGGCCGTCGAGCCCAAACCGGCCGAGGTCAAGCCCCCTGCGGCCGCCAAGCCGGCCGTC
>JBBIMA010000090.1:0-13770 GCA_037444625.1 Solibacteraceae bacterium | reverse complement strand
ACGCTGCCGCGCCGCCCCCCCAACGCCGCCGCCCCGGCGACGCTCAGGCTGAAAGCCGCCCGGCCCAGGGGAGGCGTCGCGTACCGCGCCCGGGCTTGCAGGGCGCCCGCCGTCAACCCCGCTGTGAGAGCCAGCGGAATGGCCGGCAGCGCCAGCCTGAGCAGATCGGCCAGCAGCGCTCGCTGCCCCGGCTCGAACTCCGGCGCCAGCACCCCGGCCAGCGCGCCCGGCCAAATCAATCCCGGCGCCACCGCCGCCAAACCCGCCGCCCCGCACCATAGCCCGAGCGATTCCATCAACCGGTATTCCTCGCCCGGCCGCGAGGCTTCCATCAGCCGCGTCATCTGCGGCACCAGGACCGAGCCCGCCAGGCCTGTCAACGCCACCGTCGCCACCCCGTCCACCAGCAGCAGGACGACCACGAAGGCATCGGCCGCCGCCGTCGCGCCGAAGTAATACGCCAGCGACATCTCCCGGGCGAAACCGGCCGCCATCGCCAGAGCGTTGGCCGCCGCCAGCCGCAGAACGGCGCGTCTCATTCCGGCCGCTCCGGCTTTTCCGCCAACGCCAGCAGCGTGTAGCGCAGCGAGGCGAAGGGCGCCGTCGCCAGCAGCGAGCCGGCCACCAGCCAGCGCTCCGGCCTGTCGAGCGTGAAGCGCGTGGTCCACTGCTCGGGCCCCTCCGGCGAAGCCCTCCTCAAGCGGCTGGAGGCGTGCGCCCAATTGCTGCTGACCGCGCGGCGCACCCGCAGGCCCGACCACTCCAGCATGTTTTTCAGTTCCTCGAGGGTGTACTCCCGGTGGTGTCCGGAGAATCCCGGCCGCCACCAAGCCTCCAGCGGATCGTGCGCCGGCCTCCCCGCCAGCAGACGCAGGCGATTGCGAATCCAGGCGTGATTGGGAGTGGTGATGACCACGCGCCCGCCCGGCTTCAGCAGAGCGCGCATCTGCTCGAACAGCTCCCGGGGCGATTGGTTGAGGTGCTCGATCACGCCGAAGCAGGTGATCAATCCGTAGGTTTCCGGCTCGCCCGGCAACCCCTCCGCCAGAAAGTCGCCGCAGTAAACCGAGACGCCGTGGCGCTCAAGCCGCGCGATGATTTCCCCGGCCCGGCCCATCTGATTGTCGTGCTCATCGGCGTACTCCCCGAAGCGGTCCATGGCCGTCACGCGCGCCCCCAGGTGCGTCAGGGCCAGCGGCACGACGCCGGCGCCGCAACCCACATCCAGCACCTCCAGGCCCGCTACGCCCCCGGGATGCCCTTTCAGGATCTCGTCCAGTTGCCAGAGGTACTCGTAGTAGGCGCGCGCCACGCCCCGCCGCTGAATCTCCGGCGGAAACTGGCGGCAGGCCCACTCGGCCGCCTCTTCAGCCTGCGGATGCCAGCGCCGCAGCCATCGCCACCGATTGCTCAGCCCGTTGGGTTCGCTTGCGAGCACTCCGCCTCCCGTTTCTGCTCCGCCGCCAGCGCCCCGGCCAGCAGGAAAATCCACACCGCCAGGGGCAGCCGCGCCATCGGATAGTCCACCGCCGCGTGGGCCAGCACGGCCGGAACCCCTACGCCCCAGATGCTGCGCAGAGCCGCCGGCACACTGCCGAGCGCCGCCGCCCCCAGCAGGACCGCCAGCGGCCAGCCGCCCTCGGCCGCCCACTCCGCCCAGTCGTTGTGCGCGTGATTCATGTAGATCCTCGAGCCCGGATCGAAGCGCGCAAAGGCCGGATATACCGCGGGCCAGCTCCCCAGGCCCCAGCCCAGCCAGGGCCGCGCCCGCGCCATCTCGAGCGAGGCCTCCAGCAGTTCCCGCCGCCCGGCATAGGGATCCGGCTGCTGGAAGCGCGCCCGCAGGGACTCCCAGCCCACCACCGCCGTCGCCCCCGCCAGCAGCGCGCCCAGCGCGGCCGCCCGGGCCAGCGCCCTCCCCCGTTCGACGCCCGAACGGCCGAACCAAAGGGCCAGCACCAGCGCCGTCTCCGCCCCCGCGATCAGGGTCCCGGCGCGCGAGCCGCAGGCCACCATCGAGGCGTAAAAGACCGCCGCCATCGCGGCCGGCGCCGGCCACCGCTCCCCGCCCAGCGCTCGGACCAGCGCCGCCGGCAGCAGCGTCTCGATGAAGGCCGCGTAGTTGTTCCAGTACACGAACGGCCCCGCCACCCGGTCGCGGTAGCCGGTCTCCACCACCCAGAACACCCGCCCGCCCGAGGTGAACAGGCACAGCGTCGAGACCGCGCACAGCAGGAAGCCGAACCAGAGCATCCAGCCCAGCGCCCTCTCGCGAACCTCCCGCTCGGCCAGCGCCTCCAGCGCCAGCCAGAGGACCGCCGCCAGTGTCCACCAGTTCAGCGCCGCCCGGAGCGTCGCCCCCGCGTCCACCGTCGCTCGCGCCGCCCACTGGATGGGGCCCCACAGCGCCGCGCCGGCCAGCGGGATCAATACGGGCGATCCCGCCGGCGGACCGGGACGCCGTGCCCGATCGAGGGCCCACAAGGCCGCCAGTCCAAGCAGAGCGGCCGCGAGCCACCGGGCCGCCGCCTCCCCGGCCCACAGCGTCAGGATTCCGGCCGCCGCCAGCCCGACCAGCGCCCGTGCCAGCAGCAGCCGCGGCCCGGCTCCCTCCGGCTGCGCCCGACCCGCCGGTTGCGCCCGTCCCTCCGGTTGTGCCCGCTCCTCCGGCCCCGCCCCGCTCACCGCGCGCCCTTGCGGCCCGCCTCCGCTCACCGCCCGCTCTCAGCCCCTGGCCGCTGCGGCCAACTGCTCGATCTCGGCCCGCGCCTCGCTCTCGGCCCGCCGGGCGTCCCGCAGGAACTGCCGCACGGTCTCTTTGCTGTAGGGATGCACGATCATGCCCCGCAGCAGATCGGGCGTCACCGTCACGATGTGCGCCCCGGCGGCCAGCCACTCGATCACGTTCAGCACCTCGCGGGTCGAACCCACGATGATCCGGGCCGGCAGGTTCAGCCGATCCAGCGTCGCTCGCAGCTTCTCGATCTCGCCCGTCGCGTTGTAGCCCATGTTGTTGATGCGCCCGCCGAAGATCGAGACGTAGGAAGCCCCGGCCAGGGCGGCCGCCAGCCCTTGCTGCGCGCTCATCATGGCCGTCGCATTCACCCGCACGCCCCGCTGCTCGAGTTCGTGGATCACCCGCAAGTTGTCCAGCTCTCCCTCCGGGCCGTGAATGGTGATCTTCACCACGATGTTCTCGGCCCAGCCGGCCAGCCGGCAGGCCTGTTCGAGCATCTCCTGCGGCTGGTTGGTCGTCACCTCGACCGACAGCGGGTAAGGCGCGATCCGCTCGGCGATGCGGCGCGAGAGGCGCTCGACGGCTTCCAGGCCGCCCCGCACGCCCTCCTTGAGCAGGATCGAGGGATTCGTAGTCACCCCCCGGATCACTCCCAGCCCGTGAAACAGCTCGATCTCACCCAGATTTCCCGTGTCCAGAAAAATCGGCATCCGCTTGGCTCCTTTTCCTTGTTGCGCCGGGCAGGCGGGGTGGCTCCCGCCGGCCCCTAGAAATTGATCACCGTCTTGGCGCCCTCGAAGTCGAAGTCGTAGGGCAGTTCGCGCAAGCCCTCGGCGGCGAGCGCCTGCCGCAGCCGGCACTTGGCGCCGTTCGGGCAGTAGAACATGAAGAAGCCCCCGCCGCCGGCCCCCATGATCTTGCCGCCCACCGCCCCGTTGGCCCGCGCCACCTCGTACCAGCGGTCAATCTGACCGTTGGAGATCCCGCCGTTGCGCCGCTTCTTGTTCTGCCAATGCTCGTCCAGCAGCCGTCCGAAGCCTTCCAGGTCCCCCTTCTCGATGGCCTCCTTGATGCGATAGCCCAGCTCTTTGGTCCGGTGCAGGCTCTCCAGCACCGACCCGTCTCCCCGCTCGGTGTCCTGCTTCTGCGCCGCCAGGATGGCCGAGGCGGGCCGCGTCAACCCGGTGTAGAACAGCAGCACCGAGTTGCGAAACTCTTCCGCCGTCGAAAAGCTGATGTCGAGCGGATTCACCCGCACCCGGCCGTCCGGCTCGATCTCCATCGCCAGGATGCCCCCGAAGGCCGACAGATACTGGTCCTGCTTGCCCACCGGATGTCCCGCCATCTCGATCTCGATCCGGCAGGCGGTCTCCGCCAGAGCCTGGGTCGGGACGCGCTCCCGCTTGAGCTCGTACAGGGTGGTGAGCAGCGCCACCAGGTAGGTCCCCGAGGAGCCCAGCCCCGTGCCCGCCGGCAGATCGGCCATCGAGACGATTTCCACTCCCGAGTGAATGCCCAGCAGGGTGAGAGCCGGCCGCACCAGGTCGTGCTGGATCTCTTCCGGCCGGCGAACCTGCTCGTAGCGCGAGTACTTCACCCGGATGTAATCGTCGGCGCAGGTCCGGTTGACATACACGTAGACGTACTTGTTGATGGCGGCTCCCACCACGAAGCCGCCGTGTCGCGAGTAGTAGGATGGCAGATCCGTTCCGCCGCCCCCCAAGGGGATTCGGAACGGCGCCCGAGCCAAGATCATCCCCTCACCTCCTGAAACCGTTCCCGCCAGGCCCCTTCCGTGCGGGCCAGGTCCTCCGGCGTGTCTATCCACCACAAGCCCTCGGCTTCCGACAAGCGGTAGCCGTAGATCGGCCGGCCCGCCGCCAGCAGGGCGGGGAACACGTCCCGCCCGAAATCGGCCGGCCCCTCGGCCGGGATGAACGCCCGCGCCTCCCGCTCCAGCAGGAAGATGCCCGCGTTCACCCAATGCGAGAAAACCTCTTCCGGCCGCGGCTTCTCCAGGAAGCGCACCAGCCGGTCCTCCCCGTCCAGCTCCGCGATGCCGCTCGAGGTCGCATCCGGCCGCCGGTACAGCGCCAGGGTCGCCGTCCCCCCCTTGCGCCGGTGCAGCTCGCGCAGCCGATCCAGATCGCAGCGGCTCAGATTGTCGCCGTACCAAACCAGCAGCGGCCCGTCCCAGCCGTCCTCGAGCCGCCGCAGCGCGCCCGCCGTGCCCAGCAGCTCGGGCTCCAGCCAGTAATGAATCCGCACGCCCCAACGCCGCCCGTCGCCGAAATAGCCCCGGATCCGCTCGGGCAGATGATGCAGGTTGACCATCAGCTCGCGGATCCCGAAGCGCGCCAGCCACTCGACGGTGTGCTCCAACAGCGGCTTGCCGCCGATCGGCATCATGCACTTGGGCGCCCGATCGGTCCAGGGCCGCAGGCGTTCGCCCCGGCCCGCCGCCAGCAGTACGGCTTTCATCCCTCGCCCTCTTGATCGCCTGGCGCGGCCCCGGCCGCCGCCCAACCGCCCCGCGGCCCACCGGCCTCTGCTTTCTCTCGCCCTCTCCCGGCCTGCCGCGCCCCTTCAGCAGTTGCGCCCGCGCAGGATGTAAAGCACCCCGCGCAGCAGAATCTTCAGATCCAAACCGAGCGACCAGCGGTCTATGTACTCCAGGTCCAGCCGGATCCAATCCTCGAAGGCGGGCGGCTGCCCGGCCACATGCCAGAGGCAGATCGCCCCCGGCTTGACCGTCAGCTTCCGCCGCTGCCAGGGCTCGAACTGAGCCCACTCGCCCGGCCCCACCGGCCGCGGACCCACCAGGCTCATGTCCCCTTTGAGCACGCTCCAGAGCTGCGGGAACTCGTCTATGGAAAAGCGCCGCAGCCAGCGCCCCAGCGGCGTCACCCGAGGATCGTTTCGCATCTTGAAGACCGGACCCTGCCGCTCGTTGGCCGCCAGCAGGGCCGCCTTCAACCGGTCGGCTTCCTTCACCATCGAGCGGAACTTGTATCCCGTGAAGCGCCGCCCCAAGCTCCCCACCACCTCCCAGCGGTAGAAGACCGGTCCCGGCGAGCTCAGCTTGATCGCCGCCGCCACCAGGGCGAACAGCGGCGCCAGCAGCACCAGACCCGCCAGGGCCGCCGCGACGTCCAGGGCACGCTTGAGCACCCGATAGTCGAACCGCGCGCAGCAGGGCGCCGGTTCCAGTTCCTCCGCCGGGCTTTCCCGGCGCGCCGGAGCGATCTGCAGCCCGAATGCCGTCCCCCAACCCATGGCCCGCTATCGCACCGCAGCTCGCGCCGCCTCGGCCGCGCTGCGGTAAACCTGCTCGATCAGCTTCATCGCCTCCAGCCCGTCGCGCCCGCTGCCCAACGGCCGGCGCCGCTCGTTGACGGCCGCTTTGAACTCCTGCCACTCCAGTTGCCAGGAAACGTCCGGCCCGGGAAATTCAAAGCGTTGCTCCTCGGGCCGACCGCCCTCGGCCCGCCGCCGCCCCCAGCGCAGCGTTTCCGTTCCGTAGCTTCCCCCCAGGCCCTCGACCGCCAGGTAGCCGTCCCGGCCGTAGATTTCGAACTGAAAGGTGTTCTTCCACTCGGTCCAGCTCACCTGGATCGAGGCCACCCGGCCCTGCTCGCTGCGCAACAGCACAAAGGCGTTGTCCTCGACGCCGTCGCCCTCGGCCGCCGGCCAGTGCCAGCGCGCCGTCAGTCCCAGCGCCTGGCGGAAGTCGCCCAAGAACCAGCGCGCCAGATCAATGGCGTGAATGCCCTGGTCGAGCAGCTCGCCGCCTCCGGAGATCTCGCGCCGGAAGCGCCACTCGCGCTCGTAGCCCGGACGCCCGCCGTGCCCGTAGCGGCAGCGCACCCAGTAGGGCTCGCCGATCGCCCCCGCAGCGCACAGCCGGTGGGCCCGCTCGATCGCCGGATGGTGCCGGTGGTTGAATCCGATCTTGAGCGTCCGACGCGAGCTTTCGGCTGCGCGGAGCATCGCTTCGGCCTCGGCCGCCGATCGCCCGGGCGGCTTCTCGCACAGCACGTGCTTGCCCGCCTCCAGCGCCGCCACCGCAATCCGGGCCAGCCAGTCGTTGGTGGTGGCCACCACCACCGCCTCGATTTCCGGCCGCTCGACGATCCGGCGCCAATCGGTCGTCCAGCCGCAGCCGAAGCGCCGGCCGGCGGCTTCGGCCCGCTCGGCCGCCACGTCGGCCACCAGCACCAGTTGGTCCTCGCCCGACCGGCCGGCCACCTCGGCCCGCCGGCAGCCGATCAACCCGCAACCCGCCACGCCAATTCGCATAGTTGTCCTGTCGCCTCCGTCAAGGCCCCGACGGTGTAAGCGTCCAGGCGCCGCAGCGTCAGCCAGGGCGCCGACATCAACTGCTCGATCCGCTCCCGATCCCAGCGCTCCCAGTCGTCATGGGGGGCCGAGATCAGCTTGCCCGTCAGCCCGCGCGACTCTTCGCTGGCCAGGAAGACGGCCAGCTCGGCCGCCCGGTCGGGCTGCGCTCGGCGGGCGATCTCGCGGCGCGCTTCCTCGAGAGCCGTCCGGCCGGCGCGCGGGCCCGCCTCCACAATCTCCTCAAGCATCCGGGTGTGAACCGCCCCGGGCGCGATGGCATTGACCTGGATGTTGTAGCCGCGCACCTCTTCGGCCAGCGTCTCGGTCAGGCGCACCAGGGCGGCTTTGCAGGCCGCGTAGGCCGAGAAGTAGCGCCGCGGTCCGGTCGCCCCGCCGCCCGAGAGGTTGATGATCCGGCCCCAGCGCTGTCGCATCATTTCGGGCAGCACCGCCCGCGAGCACAGATAGGGGCCCACCAGGTTGACCTGGACGGCTTGTATCCAGGCCTTCGGGTCGTTGTCCGCCAGCGGCCCCACCGGGCCGAGCACCGCCGCGTTGTTCACCAGGATGTGAATCCCGCCCAGCGCCGCCAGCGTTTGCTCCAGGGCGCGCTCGACAGCGGCCGGATCAGAGACGTCCGCCTGAAGGGCCAGCGCACGCCGCCCCCGGGCCCGGAACGCGGCCGCCGCCTGCTCCAGCTCGGCCGAAGTGCGCGCCAGCAGACTCACGGCCGCTCCCTCCTCGGCCAGCGCCTGGGCGATCGCCCGCCCGATGCCCCGACCCGCCCCGGTCACCAGGGCCACCTTGCCGGCCAGCCGGCCGCCCTCGCACCGTCCAGCCGCCCCCCGCGGCTCGGTCAAACACGCTGCGCCCTGCATGAGGCCTCCTTGCGCCGGATCACGCCCCGCGCCTGCATCTCCCGCTCGGCCGCCGCCAGGCGCTCGGCGGCCGCCGGCTGTCGCTTGAGCCACTCGACGTACTCGCGCACGTTTTGCTCGACCGGGACCTCCGGCTTCCATCCCAGCCGCGCCAGGCGCGAGATGTCCGACACCGTGTGGCGCGTATCGCCCACCCTGTAGTCCCCCTCCGCCACCGGCTCGAGCGAGCTGCCGCAGGCTTCCAACATCAAGCGGGCGAACTCCCGCACCGTCAGGGCCCGCCCGCCGCCCACGTTGAACACCTGGAAATCCGCCTCCGGCCGCTCCAGTACGAGCAGGTTGGCTCGCGCCACGTCCCGCACGTTCACGTAGTCGCGCAACTGCTCGCCGTCCTCGTAGAGAACCGGCGGCAGCCCGTTGAGAATCCGCAGGGCAAAGCGCCGCGCCACTCCGGAGTAGGCGTTGTAAAAGGAGTTGCGCGGCCCTTGCACGTAGGTGTAGCGCAGGCAGACCGTGGGGATGCCGTAGCGCCGCCCCAGGCGGTCGGCTAATAGCTCGACGGCGTACTTCGAGATCGCGTAGGCGGTGTGCGGGCCGGCCGTCTCTTCGTCAATCGGCAGGGGAAACAGGGCCGAGCCGCACTGCGGGCAGCGCAACTCCCAGTCGCCGGCGCGCAACTGCTCGGCCGAACGCGGGCCCGGGCGCAGCACGCCGTGGCCGGGGCCCCCGGCCGGCGGCGCCTGCTCGAGGTAGCGCGTCCTGGGGCCGGCCGCCCCCGGTCCCGCGCACAGGTACTTGCCCTCCCCGGCCACCGACTGCGAAGAGGCGAACACGATCTTCTTCACCGGGCGCCGCCGCGGATCGGCCACGATCAGCTCGAACAGCAGGGCCGCACTCTCGGCGTTGACGTGCACGAACGTGCTGAAGTCCGGCAGGTAGTCCTGATAGGCGGCCAGGTGAATGACGTAGTCCACTCCCTCGAGCGCCCGCCCCAGATCCTGCGCGCTGGCCGCGTCGCCCAGCAGGAACTCGGCCTGCGCCGGCACCCAGGAGGGCTTGCCGTAAGGATGGACGCGCGGCTGCAAATTGTCCAGGATCCGCACCTGATAACCGCGCTCGAGCAACAGATCCACGGTGTGCGAACCGATGAAACCCGCTCCGCCCGTGACCAACACGCGCACCGATCGCCTCCTTGATCTTGCTTGCCGCCGCCCGGCTCAGCCCGACTCCTTGCCGTCGCGGTGGTAGTATCGGTAGTACTTGCCGTAGTAACCGTAGTAGTGGTAGCTGTCGCCCAGCTCCTTGCTGACCGCGTTGAGCACCAGGCCCACCAGGTTGGCTCTCAGGCGGGTGAGGGTGCTGACCGCCGAGTGCAGCGCCTTGCGGTTGGTCTCGCCCGCCAGAGCCACCAGGACCACGCCGTCCACCAGGGTGGCCATGTGCAACGGCTCGGGGAAGCCCAACAGCGGCGGGGCGTCCACGATCACCAGGTCGTAGTCGCTCGAGGCCTCTTCGAGAATCCGGGGCAGAAGCTGGCCCAGCAGGTCGGCCGCGCGGCGCGAGGGCGGCCCGGCCGGCAGCACGTCCAGATGCTCCAGATGACCCGGCCGGCGCAGATGCTCGCGCCAGCCCCCGCCCGCCAGCAGGACGTTGCTGAGGCCCGCGCCGTTGTCTAAGCCCAGGGCGCGATGCACGCCCGGGCGGCGCAGATCGCAGTCGAGCAGCAGGGTGCGCTGGCGCTGCTGCGCGTGGGCCATCGCCAGGTGCACGGCGGTGGTGGTCTTGCCCTCGGAGGGGGAGGCGCTGGTGATCATCAGCGAGCGCAGGCGGCGGTCGAAGTCGGCCAGCAGGATCGAGTTGCGCAGCGTGCGGATGGCTTCCTCGAAGCCGGTGACCGCGGCCGCGGAGGCCGGCGAGGCACGCACCAGGGCCTTGCCGCCGCCGTTGCCCGAGGCCGGCCCCAGCCGCCCGCGCCAGGGGCGCACCAGCGGCAGGCTGCCCACCACGTCGGTCTTCAGCAGCCGGGTGACCTGTTCGGGATCGCGCACCGTGTCGTCGAGCACGTCGCTGGCCACCGCCGCCCCGATCGCCAGCAGACTGGAGAACAGGAAGGCCAGCACCAGGTTCAGCTTGAGGTTTGGGAATACCGGGCGCAGAGGGGGCCGCGCCGGATCGGCGATCCGGATCGAGCTGTTCTGAAAGCCCGCGTTGATGCCCGCCTCCTTGATCCGCTGCACCAGTTCTTCGTAAAGCTTCTTGTCGGCCTCCGCCTCGCGCTTGAGCGCCTGATACTCGAAGGAGCGCGCGTTGAGCCGGTCGAACTCGGCCTTGGTGGCCCCCACCTCCTGCTTGAGCATGAGCTCGCGGTTGACCGCCTGGCGGTACTCGATCTCGACCCGCTCGGCGATGTTGCGCTTGGCCGCCTCCAGCAGCCGCTCGATCTCGCTCAACTGGGCCAGGGCCTTGCGGTGCTCGGGGTGGTTGGGGCCGTAATGCACCTTGACCTCGGCGAACTTCTCGCGCGCTTCGTCCAGCCGCTCGGAGAGCTTGCGCAGGGCTTCGCCCTGGCTGGAAGCCTGGGCGGCGGCCAGCGCGCCGCTGCGCACGGCGTTGTAGGCCGCCTCCTTGCGCACCCGGTCGGCCTGGGCGGCGGTGTATTCCTGGTTCAACTGGAGCAGCCGGGCCGACAGGATGTTGGTCTTCTCCTCGGGGTTGATGACGTTCAGCTCCCGCTCGAACTGGGCCAGGGCGGCGCTGGAGCGCTCCATCTTGGCCCGCAGTTCCTCCAGTTGCTTCTCCATGAAGGAGGACAGGCTGGTGGAGGCGCGGTAGCGGATGTTGTAGGTGTGCTCGATGTAGGATTGGGCCACGGCGTTGGCCACCTCGGCCGCCAGCCGGGGATCGGGCGAGCGGTAGCTGATCAGCAGCAGATAGGTGTTGACCGGGCGGGTGACCTTCAACCGCTTCAGCAGCACGGGGGCCTCCTCGGCCCGCTCCGGGTGCCGGCGCGCGAAGGCGTCGGGCTCCTCCTCCAGCCGGTACTTCTCGACCACCGGCCGCAGCACGGAATCCGATTGCACCAGCTTGATCTGGGTGGCCAGGAACTGGTCGGCGTCGTTGAGAGTGCTCTGGACGGACTCCTGGCCGATGATGCCGGTAGGCATGCGACGGTCAATGTCCACCGTGGCGGTCGCCTCGTAGATGGGCGTCACGCGCGTGGATACGATGAGGGTGGCGGCCAGGGAGGCGGCCACGAAGCCCAGGATCTTCCAGCGGTGGCGCCGCAGGATCCAGAGGTAGTGCGACAGGGGAACCGAGGGCTCCTCCGGCTCCGGCTCAGGCGCGCGGTAGGTGATGGTGTAGGCGGCCGGAACCGCCGGCAAATTGCGCTCCAGCTTGTCGTCCGCCATCGGATCCCTCTAGCGCCTCCAGATCAGCACGCCGGAAGCGGTCGCCGCTCCGAAGCCCACGATACGGTCCAGCGCCGCCACCGAGGCGCGCCGGCCGGTGTTGTCCGGGATGTAGAGCACGTCATTGACCTCCAAGGGAACGTCGGGCGCCTTGCGCTCCAGAATCCTCTTGAGCTCGACCGGAATCTCATGGCGGGCGCCGGTGCGCGGATCCCGCCGGATCACGAAAGCCTGCTTGGAGGCGTAAGGCGCCAGGCCCTCGGCCAGGGCCAGGACCTTCAGGACCGTGGTTTCCGCCTGGTCTTCGACCGGGTAGGCGCCGGGCTTGCGGACGTTGCCCACCACGAAGACCTTGCCCACTTCCGGCACGCGAATCTCCTCGCCCCCGACCAGCTTGAGGTTCAACTCCGGATCGGCTGCGTCAATCAGCCCTTTGACCGGGATGCGCTGGGTGACGGAAGCGGGCGCGCCGTCGGGGCCGGGCTGGGTGCGCGTGACCAGGATCTCGGGCCCCGCCTCGGGCGACAGGCCGCCCGCCTTGGTCAGCGCCTCCAGCAGGCTCACCGCGCCCACGGCCTGGAAAGTCACCGGGTTCTTCACGGCGCCCGCCACGCTGATCGGCCGGCTGTGATACTCGACCACGGTCACCGTGACCACCGGGTCCACCAGGACTTGTTCGGCCTGGAGGGCCTCGGCCAGGGAAATCTCCAGTTGGCCGGGCAGCAGCCCCTCGGCCAGGATGCGCCGCTTGAGCATGGGAATCCGGATGTAGCCGTCGGCGCCCACCCGGACCGTGCGGGTCAGCTCGGGGGCGTCGTAAACGGAGACCGCGATCAGATCGTTGGGGCCGATCTTCTGCGCCGGCAGATTGGCGCCCCCCACTTCGGGCGCGGGCAACCGCACCTGGGCGGCCAGCGCGGCCGCCCAGCAAAGCCAGACCATCTTGCTCATGCCACTCCTCCCGCCGCGCAGGCCGTTGCCGGCCCGTCCGCGGCCGCCACTAGCTGCCGCTCCACCTCGATCGCCACGGCCCGTTGAAGCAGCCAGACGCTGACCACCACGCGGCAGCCCCCGGCCTTGGTCTGCAACAGAGTCCCCGCCAGGCCGGCCAGCGGGCCCGCGACGATCCGCACACGCCGGCCCGCCTGAAGAGGCGGCCACGGCTCCAGGGGCAGCCCCGAGACGACCATGCGGCGCAGGCTGGCGATCTGCTCTTCCGGCACGGGCGCCGGGCCGTTGCCGAAGCTCACCCAACCGAGCACGCCCGGGGCGCTCAAGGCCAGAGCGCGCATCCGCCGGGGAACCCGCGCGAACAGGTAGCCGGGGAACAGCGGCAAGCGCAACGGCTTGATCCGGTCCGACCAGCGCCGCCGGGTTTCATAAAGAGGCAGGAAAGTTTCCAGGCCCCTTTCGGACAAGCACAGCGCGGCGGCCTTTTCATGCTGCGGGCGGACGCGCAGTGCGAACCAAGGCGGGGCCTCGCCTGCGGCGTCGGCCTCGGCGACGGCGAGGGCCGCGAGCCGGGCGGGTGAAGTCTGTCCTCGGGGAATCGGTTGTTCGGACATAGCTCGCGCTAGCTGAGACCCAAGCGCTGCGGGGCGGTACAGTTCCGGCGGGAGCCTGCCCTTTCAGGCCCGCGATCTCATCCCCTCGGGCGCCGGTCCAACCTCGAACCTCTCTCCGACAGCCATTGAATCGTCACCCCGGGGGAATCACTTTAGACCTAGCGGCGCCTTCCTCCGGCCTTCAATCCTCCCGGAAGGTTTAAGCCTTTCGGCTTATCGCGCCGATAGATGAGCGGAGCCGGGCGCCGCCTGCGCCCCGCCCCCCGACGATGGATTACTACGAAGAGCTGGGGCTGGAGCCCAACGCCTCCCCGGAGGAGATCCGCCAGGCCTATCGCGAGCTGGCCAGGCTTCTGCACCCGGACCATCATCAGGGCCGGGCCCGCGAGCTGGCCGAGCGCCAGATGCAGCGGCTGAACGCCATCCTGGCCACGCTCACCGACCCGCGCCTGCGCCGGCTCTACGATGCCGAGAGGGCCGGCCGCTTCGCTCTGGTCCCGGCGGTCACGGGCCAAAGGAGGCGCCGGCCCGGCGCCAGTTGGGCGGCGCCGGTAGGACGGGCCTGGCTGCTGGCCGCCACGCTGGGTCTGGGCGGCCTGTTCTGGATCTCGCGCCAGGGCGCCCCCGCTGCACCGCCGGTCTCCTCGGGCGGTTCCGCGCGCCCGGCGCCTGCCGGGGTAGAGGCGCCGCGCCGGTCGGGAGCCGGCGGGCAGAATCGCGAGTCCGACCTGCGGGGCCAAGCGCGGCGTAGGGCGGCTTTCCCTTCGCACCGGCGGGAGAGCGCGGGCCGGGATCTCGAAGAAGTTTCCGTGCTCGGCCCGGGCGTGTTTCGCCCGCCG
>JBBIMA010000089.1:0-14149 GCA_037444625.1 Solibacteraceae bacterium | reverse complement strand
GGGTACTTCGGCCCGCCCCCCTTGAAGACCCTCATCGTCTCGCCCATTCCCGGAACCTTCGGGCAAGGGTTCCCCGGCTTGGTGTACCTGTCCACGCTGGCCTACCTGGAGCCCGGCCAGCGGCCCGCCGCGGTGCGCGACGAATATCAGCAAACGTTCTTTTCCGAGATTCTGCACGCCCACGAGACCGCTCACCAGTGGTGGGGCAACATCGTCACCAGCGCCCGCTATCAGGACGAGTGGCTGATGGAGGCGCTGGCCAACTACTCGGCGCTGCTCTGGCTGGAGAAACGCAAAGGTCCCCGGGCGGTGGAGGCGGTTCTGGCCGAGTACCGCAAGCGGCTGCTGGCCAAGACCGAGGAAGGCCGCGAGCTGGAGTCCGTGGGACCGCTGGTCTGGGGCGCCCGCCTGCGGGTCTCGCAGGCGCCCGGCGCCTGGCGAACGATCGTCTACGACAAGGGAACCTGGGTGCTGCACATGCTGCGCCGCCGCCTGGGGGAGGAACGCTTCCTGGCCATGCTGGGGCAACTTCGCCGGCGCTACCAGTACCGGACCGTCTCGACCGAGCAGTTTCGCCGGCTGGCGGCGGAATTCCATCCCCCGGATTCGCTCGATCCGCAGTTGGAGAATTTCTTCGAGCAGTGGGTTTACGGCACCGGCATCCCCTCTCTCAAGCTGGAACACTCGGTGCGAGGCAAGGCCCCCTCCGTGGTAGTTCAAGGCAGGGTGGTCCAGTCCGGGGCCCAGGAGGACTTCAACCTGGAAGTCCCCGTCGAGATCCAGTTCGCCAAGAGCAAGCCGCTGCGGCGCTGGGTGGGCGCCGGCCCGGAGGCGGGGGGATTTTCCTTCAAGCTTCGCGAGAGGCCCACGCGCGTCGTGCTGGATCCGGACAATGCCCTGCTGAAGCGCTAGGCTTCGTCCTCGGCGGCCTCCGGCGTTTCACCCCGTTCGATCTCCTCGAGAGCCTCTTCGAATTCCTCCCCGCCTTCCTCGCCCAGTTCCTGGCCCATGCGCCGGACCCAGCGAGCCACGCTCTTGGGGTCGTTCTCGTCCACGCCGGCCAGCTCGGCCTCGTCCGCCAGCCGGTCCAGCCGATCTTCCTCGCTGCGCGCCAGAGCGAAACGCGAGCACAGCCGGGAGAGCCGCCGGCCTCCGCAGCGCGGGCACTGCTCGGCCTCCTCGCCCATGCGCCGCACCAGCACGCTCACCTTGCGCCCGCAGTCCTGGCATCGGTACTCGTATATGGGCATGGCGTATCCTTCGCTCCTCCTGCGCCTGCCGGGCTAGGACCGCTCCTGAAACCCGGCCATGCTTTCCAGCATTCCTCGAATCTCCCGCGCCAGCTCGGGCGGCACTCGCGAGCCGTTCGCGCAGTCGGCCACACGCCGGCGCAGGCTGCGCAACCCGTCGGCCATGCCGGGACGGCATTGGGCCTCCTGCGTCTCGGCCAGCAACTCCAGCGTCGTCCCCAGCTCGCGCCACCGCGTGGCGGCCGCCTCCAGCTCGAGCTTCAACGCATAAGCCAGCATCCGGTCGGCCTGAGTGTACTTTCGCTGCCCGGCGTAAAGTTCGCCCAGCCGGCGGTAGTGGCGGGCCAGGCCGGCCTCGCCCCGCCCCAGAAAGCTCTCCTTGATGCGCACCACGCGCCACAGCAAGGGTTCCGCCTGGTTATACCTTCCTTCCTCCAGATGCCAATCGGCCAGCTTGTCGCACACAACGGCGATCTCCCAGCCTTCCTCGCCCGAAGCCTCCTGGCGCCGGCGGAGGGCGCGCTGCAAGGCGAACAGGGCGGTCGTCCGCCGGCCCCGGGCCAGGGCCGCCTCCGCCAGGCCGTGGGAAATCCTGGCCGGTGTAATATCCGCCGGCGGGCAGGCCTGTTCGGCCAGCTCGAGGGCCTGCTCGTAACGGCTCGCCGCCTCCTGCGGACGGCCCATCGCCAGATAAACGGCGCCCAGGTTGGCGCCCAACGTCACCAGCTTCAGAGCGTCGGCCCCGGGATCGGCCTCGGCGATCTCCCAAGCCCGGCGCAGGCAGGACTCCGCCTCGGCCCAGTGACCCTCGTAGCCGTAGAGCACACCGAGCTGATTGAGCGTGTCGGCCAGCCGCCAGTTAGGCCAAGGGAAGCCGGCGGCCTCCTCGACGGCTTTATTCAGGACCGAGATCGCCTGCTCGTGTTCCCCTAGGTAAAAGGCCGCGGAGGCCAGATCCATGTAGTATTGCCAGATCGTCTCCGCCCATGACATACTGCGCCACTCGAGCCCCCCCGGTCCCGCTCCGCCCCTGCTTCAATCATATCAGGCGCTCCGCGCCTCGCCCAGCCCCAGGGCCCCGATCCAGGCCTTCATCCGGCGGTAGTGCGACCCCTGCCAGTAGAACCGGCCGCACTGGGGGCAGTGCCAAAACTCCCGGTACCGGCGGCGCGCCGCGGGCGGCACACCCCCTTCCACGGCTTCCTGCGGGGCCGGCGCCAGAAGCTGGTTGCAGCGCAGGCATCGGCTGAAGGGCTCGATGCGGCCGGCCAGATCGAACCGCCGGACGACCTCGACCAACTGCCGCCGCGCGTCGGTCTCGCGCACCCAGTAGCCGTGAGTGATGACGCCGTGCTTGAGCAAGCCGGCGTCCCGGGTGAGCAGGATGCGCCGCTCCCCGGCCGAGAGGGCGGCCAGCTCGTGGTCGTCGTAATCGTTGCGATACAGCGCGTCGAATCCCAACATGCGCAGGTAGCCGGCAAGCTTGCCCAGGTGGGTGTCCAGCACGAAACGCGGATCGCGCAGCGGGCCGGGGCGGACGCGCAGCACCGGCGTGATATCCAGCGACTCGAACACTGGGTAGACGCTGATGCGGTCGCCGTCCCGAACCAGATAGCTGAAATCCACGCTCTCGCCGTTGGCCAGCACCAGATCCACTTCCGGGTGGGGTACTCCCAGGCCCTCGATCATATCCTTGACCGGCGCGCTCAGCTCGAAGCGATGCCGGAAGGCCGCCTGCCGGCGCTCGGGCGGCAGGAAATCGTTCAACTCCCCGTAAAATCGGAAGACGGCCTCGGGCACCTTTCCTGCTTCTACGCTATCATGCGGCCCAGACGGCCGAGGCGTCGCGGCCCGGTGAGACGCCGTCGCCCAAGCGCTCGCCGGCCGGAGGAGGGAGTTGCCGGGGGATTGCTGAGGGGATCGGGCCTGCCTGTGGCGGTGGTCTGCCGCGCGAGGGCAGCCGTCGCTAGCGGCGAGCCACCAACTCCCGCTCGACCCGGCGGGTCGCCCGTTCGCTGATCAGGTCCGCCACCCTGCTGAGCAGCTCAGGCAGGTCTTCGGGCTTAATCAGCACGGTGCCGTCGCCCCGCTTGTGGCCGCCGCGGCCGCGTGCGTCCTGGTAAGTCGTCACCAAAGCGGTGGCGGGCTTGTATTCCATCATCCTGGCGTGAGCCAGGACCTTCAAACCCGCCTCCGGGGATTCCATGCGCAGGTCCGTGAGGACCAGCTCGTACTCGTGTTTGTCGAGCTTGTCAATGGCTTCGGCGGCGGAGGCGGCGGCGTCAACCTGGTACCCTCCGGCCTCCAGTACTGTTTGCAGGGTCAGCCGGGAGGTGAGGTTGTCGTCCACAAGCAGAACACGCGCCAAGTCCAAGCTGCGCTGCGGGCTTCGCAGGGCCTTGTTCATGTTCGGCCGCTTCCTTTCTATGCTCCCTAAGGTTAAGTGTAACCCAAGAGGGGGGAAAAAGCACGGTCTAAAATGGAGTATCTTAAACCCATTTAATCTTCAGTGGGCTTAACCGCTGAGCGCGAGGAGATTTCCCTAGGATGAGGGCATAAAGGGAGCAGGCATAGTACCCGCAAACGTGGGTATCACCCTCCGGCCGCATCCTCCGGTTCGCCGAAGACCCGCTTGAAAATCCTGCCCGTGTTGCGGAGCTGCCGCTCCAAGGAGAAGCTGGCCGCGATCTGCTCCGGGCTGAGGAAGGCGCGGATGGCCGGGTCGGACTCGATGGCGGCGCGGAAGTCCTCTCCCTGCTCCCAGCACCGCATGGCGTGAGCCTGGACGATGCGGTAGGCCTGTTCGCGGAGCATGCCTGCCGCCGCCAGGTCCAGCAGAAGCTGGCCGGAGAAGATCAGGCCGCGCGTCAACCGGAGATTGCGAGCAATCCGATCGGGATAGACCCTCAGGTTCTCGATCAACTGCGTCGTCCGCTCCAGCAGGTAGTCGGTCAGGATGGCGGAATCCGGCAGGATGATTCGCTCGACCGAGGAGTGCGAGATGTCGCGCTCATGCCAGAGGGCGATGTTCTCGAAAGCCGCCTGGAGGTTGGCCCGCACCACCCGGGCCAGGCCGCAGATCTGCTCGCAGGCGACCGGGTTGCGCTTGTGGGGCATGGCCGAGGAGCCCTTCTGGCCGGCGGCGAAGGCCTCTTCGGCCTCCAACACCTCGGTTCGCTGGAGGTGGCGGATCTCCAGGGCGATCTTCTCCAGCAGGGCGGCGATCAAGGCCAGCACCGCCAGGTAGAAGGCGTGGCGGTCGCGCGAGACCACCTGGGACGAGATGCGCGCCGGTTTCAGACCCAGCCGGGCGCAGATACGCTCCTCGGCTTCCGGACCCAGGTGGGCGTAGGTTCCCACGGCGCCGGAGATTTTGCCTACGGCCGCCTCCTCGGCGGCCGCCCGGAGGCGTCCCAGGTTCCGCCGGCCCTCGTCGTACCAGAGGGCGAACTTCAGGCCGAAGGTGACCGGTTCGGCATGCACGCCGTGGGTGCGCCCGACTTGCGGGGTGTCCTTGAACTCGAAGGCGCGGCGCTTGAGCGCCTCGCAGAGCCGCTCCAGCCCGCCGGCCAGCAGGTCGGCGGCCTGGCGGAGCTGGAGGGCCAGGGCGGTGTCCACCACGTCGTAGGAGGTCAGGCCGTAGTGCAGCCAGCGGGAAGCGTCGGCCGCCCCGGCCGCGGCCATCCGCTCGGCCACCGCCGTGGTGAAGGCGATGACGTCGTGCTTGACCTCGCGCTCGATCTGGTGGATGCGTTCCAGATCGAAGCCGGCGTGTTGCCGCAGCAGGCGCGCGGCCTCCGCCGGGACTTCGCCCAGCTCGGCCAGAACCTCCGCCGCCGCCAGCTCCACCTCCAGCCAGGTTTGGAACTTGTTTTGTTCGCTCCAGATGCGGCCCATCTCGGGCCGGGTGTAGCGCTGGATCATAACTTGAAGACCTCGGTCTGCCGGCGGTGCTCGGCCACGACCAGACGGGTGGTCAGGCCCCGGGCTTGCAGGGCCTGGCGGGCCACCAGCCGCACCAGCTCGGGGTGGTTATTATGCTCGCTCAAGTGGCCCAGCACCAGCGTGCGCGTGTGCGGGTCCAGGTCCCGGCGGATGAACTGGGCCACCGCCTCGTTGGAGAGGTGGCCCTGCCGCCCCATCACCCGCTGTTTCACCGCCCAGGGATAGGGCCCCACCTTCAGCATTTCCAGATCGTGGTTGGACTCCAGCAACAGCCAGTCGGCGCCCCGGACGTGAAAGCGGACGGACTCGGGAATGTAGCCCAGGTCCGTCACGATGGCGATCTTCAGGCCCTCGGCGCGCAGGCAGAAGCCCACCGGGTCGGCCGCGTCGTGCGGCACGCTGAAGCTGGCAACCTCGATGTCGCCCACCGTCAGGCGGGATCCGGCGCGGAACAGCTCGAGGGGCGGCGGCTCGCCGCTCCAGGCGATGGCGGGCGCGGTCAGCTCGCTCAGGTAGACCGGACGCCGCAGCTTGCGTGCCAGCACGGGCAGGCCCGAGACATGGTCGCCGTGCTCGTGGGTGATCAGGATCGCGTCCAGGCGGTCGAGGCGCTCGCCCGCCGCCGCCAGGCGCCGCTCGATCTCGCGCGCGCTCAAGCCCGCGTCCACCAACAGACGCGTGCGGCCGGCGCAGACAAGGACGGAATTGCCCGAGCTTCCGCTGGCCAGCACGCAAAGCTGAACGATGGCGACCCTCCGGGTACCCCATATGGTAGCATCGCCGCCTGACCGGCCGCCGCGCGCCGGGCGCACTGTTCCGGATTGCCCCGGTGCTGTAGCCGCCCTCTCCACCGCCGCGCCGGCGCGCCGGCGCAGCCCTCGGCGGGCCGGGGTTTTCCGCGCGGCGCTCGGATTGCATAGACTGTCAGGTGAGCGTGCGCCGAGCCGAGGGTGCGCCGGCGCGGCGCCCGGCGAATCATCGCGCATCGAGGTGAAGGTGAAACTCATGGTAAAACGCGCCTATCTGGCGGCGGCCGCAGCGGCGGCGCTGGCTGTCGCCCAACCATCGCTCGCCCAAAACACGCTGATCGTGACGCCCGCCTCGCTGTCGTTCACTTCGCAGGGCGGCCAGTTCCCGTTCCCGCAGACCATCTCGGTGCAGTCCACGCCCAATGCGGTGCAGTTCACGGCGCAGGCGATCCTGCCCAGCGGTTCGCCTCCATGGCTTACCGTCTCCAGCGCCGGCGTCAGCACGCCGAGCACGGTGATGGTGTTCGTCAACCCCACCGGCCTCCAGGCGGGCGCCTACAGCGGCTCGGTGCGCATCACGGCGGCCGGCGCCACCAACAGCCCGCTCGACGTGCCGGTGGTGCTCAACGTCAGCCCCACCTCACAACTGGCGGCCACTCCGGCCCAGCTCACCTTCAGCTACGTAATGGGCGGCACGCAACCGGCCGCCCAGAACCTTTCGGTCGGCACGACCAGCGGCGTGGTGCTCAGCTTCGGCGCCGCGGCCTCGACCAACAGCGGAGGCAACTGGCTGACGGTGACCCCGGTGAGCGGACAAACCCCGGCCAACCTCACCGTGAGCGTGAACACCGCCGGATTGGCTCCCGGCAGCTACAGCGGCGCCATCACGCTGACCCCGCCCTCGGGGGCGGGCGGCGCGCTGCAAGTCCCCGTCACCCTCACCGTGAATGCCAGCCCGACGCTGAACGTCACGCCGGCTTCGATCGCGTTCTATTACCAGATCGGGGGCGCCCTGCCCGCCCAGCAAACGCTCTCGCTGGCCAGTCCCGGCGCCTCGATCGCCTTCAGCCTGACCGCCAGCTCCCCTTCCAATTGGTTGGTGGTCACCCCGGTGGGCGGTTTTACGCCGGGCGACGTGCTGGTGGGCGTGAGTTCTTCGGTGCTGGCCGGCCTCGGACAGGGCACTTACAACGGCTCCATCCAGATCACGGCGCCTCAGGCCTCCAACAGTCCGGTGACCGTTCCGGTGACCCTGACGGTGAGCGTCAACCCCTTGATCAGCGCCACGCCCGCCTCCCTCAGCTTTGACGTGCAGCCGGGCGGCGCCGCGCCCGCCGCCAAGACCTTCACGGTGGCCAGCTCGGGCAGCCCGGTGAGTTTCTCGGTCTCGACCACCACGACCACCACCGGCATCAACTGGCTCACCGCCACCCCGGCCTCGGGGACGACGCCTGCCACCATCAGCGTGGGCATCGCGCCCTCGGGCTTGACCCTGGCGCCCGGCACCTACACCGGAACGGTGGTCATCAGCGCTCCCGGGGCGGCCAACAGCCCGCTGAACATTCCGGTGACCCTCAACGTCAGCAACGTGCCGGTGCTGGTGGCCAATCCCAACGCCCTGAGCTTTGTCTATCAGATCGGCAAGTCCCTGCCGGCGGGCAAGAGCGTCTCGCTGACCTCGAGCGGAGCGCCCATTACCTTCACCGCTTCGGCCTCCAGCACGGGCAACTGGCTTTCCATCAGCCAGACTTCGGGAACCACGCCCGCCACCCTGGGGGTGTTCGTGAACCCGGCCGGGTTGTCCGCCGGCTCGCACAGCGGCACGATCGCGCTGACGCCGCAAACCTCCGGGGCCGCCTCGCAAACCGTGACCGTCACCCTCACGGTGAGCAACAACCCCTTGATCAGCCTCAGCCCGGACACGCTCAGCTTCAGCTTCTCGCCCGGCGGGCCGTCCTTCTTGCAGCAGACCCTGGCCGCCGCCAGCACCTCGGATCCGCTGAACTTCTCGGTCAACTGGAGCGAATCCAGCGGGCCGGCGGGCTGGCTGGCGGTGACGCCGCTGAGCGCCCAGACGCCCGCCAACCTCACCGTGTTCGCCAACGGCGCGGCCCTGTCGCCGGGAATTTACACCGGCTCGATCACGGTCACGGCCACCGGGGCCAACAGCCAGACCGTGCCGGTCACGGTCACGGTGAGCACCGGCAACGCGCTCTCGATCAGCCCGACTTCGCTCAGTTTCGAGCAGCCCATGGGAGGGGCCGCCCCGCCGGCCAAGACCCTCCAGATCGCCAGCACCGGCGCCGCCTTGAACTTTTCCGCCACCGCCACCACCGAGGTGGGCAACTGGCTGACGGTCAGCCCCTCCAGCGGCGCTACGCCCGGTTCGATCTCGGTGTCGGTCAACGGCGCCGGACTCTCGCAAGGGCTTTATCGCGGCACGGTGACCGTGGTGGCGGTGGGCGCCTCCAACAGCCCGCAGGCCATCCCGGTGACCCTGTCGGTCACGGCCGCGCAGACCATCGCCGTCAGCCCGGCCTCGCTGAACTTCACCTATCAGCAGGGCGGCAGCGCGCCGGCCGCCCAGAAATTCGCCGTCACTTCCACCGGGGGCAGTTTGAGCTTCACGGTGACCGCCTCGACCGCCTCGGGCGGCAACTGGCTCTCGGTAACGCCGGCCGGCGGGACGACCTCGGGCGAGGTGAGCGTCTCGGTCTCTCCCTCCGGCCTTGCGCCCGGGACTTACACCGGCACGGTGCAGGTGGCCTCATCCGCGGCGGCCAACAGCCCGCTGACGGTCAACGTGACCCTGACCGTTACCGCCCTGGTGGTGGGGCCGATCGGCGCGGTGGTTAACGGCGCCAGTTGGGTGGCCGGCCCGATCGCCCCCGGCGAGATCATCACCCTGGGGGGAACCAACATCGGCCCGGTCACGCCTGCGGGACTGCGCCTGACCCCGGCCGGGCTGGTGGACACCACGCTGGCTGAGACCCGCGTGCTGTTCGACGGCATCCCCGCGCCGCTGATTTACGTCTCGCGCAACCAGATCAACTGCGTGGTGCCTTACGGCATCGCGGGGCGGGTGACCACCCGGGTGCAGGTGGAATACCAGGGCGTCCGCTCGGACGCGCTGGAGCTGCGCGTGGCCGACACCGCCCCGGGCATCTTCACCCTGGACGCCTCGGGGCGGGGCCAGGGCGCCGTCCTCAACCAGAACTTTAGCGTTAACGGGGCCCAGAATCCGGCGGCGAAAGGTTCCGTGGTCATGATCTACGCCACGGGCGAAGGCCAGACCAGCCCGCCCGGCCAGGACGGCCTGGTCACAGGCAGCCTGCTGCGCCGGCCGTTGCGCGACGTCTCGGTGACCATCGGCGGCGTCCCCGCCCGCGTCGAATACGCCGGTTCGGCTCCCGGGTTCGTGGCCGGCGTGCTTCAGGTGAACGTGACCGTGCCGGAGAACGCGCCTTCGGGCAATTCCGTGCCCCTGATTCTGACCATCGGCGGGGTGAGCAGCCCGGCGACGGTCTCGATGGCGATTCGCTAGATCCCGGGGACCCGCCGCCGGCCGGCGGCGGGTCCCCGGCCTACATCTGGGTTTCGGCTTCGCGCTCTAGGCCGGCGCGATCCAGCAGCACGATCCGGCGGCGCTCCAGCCGCAGCAGGCCCTCGGCCTGGAAGCGGCTCAGGTTGCGGGAGACCACCTCCCGCACCGTACCCAGCCGGAAGGCCAGCTCCTCGTGGGTCACGGGCAGCGGGAAGCGGTCGGAGCCGGCCTGGGCCCCGAACTCCAGGAGGGCCTGGGCCAGCCGCTGGCGGACGGTGCCGAAAGTGACGTTCTCCACCAGTCCCACCAGCCGGCGCAAGCGGCGCCCCACCACCGCCATCAGTTTCAGCGAGAGCTCGGGATTTTGCAGGCAGACCTGGCGGAAATCCTCCTTGCGGATCAGCCAGGCGACGACCTCTTCGACCGCGCTGACGCCGGCCGGGTAGGGGCCTCCGTCGAACAGGGGGACCTCGGCGACGGTCGAAGGCGCCTCCTCGATGGTGAGCATGATCTCGCGGCCGGTGCTGGAGGTCTTGAAGATCTTCACCCGCCCGCGGATCACCAGGAACATGCCGCTGCACGGCTCGCCTTCGGAGAACAGCAACTGCCCCGGCGCGTAACGCTTTTCGATGGCGCGGGCGGCCAGCAGCTCGCGTTCCGCCGGGGTGAGATCGGCGAACAGGGGGATCCTGGCCAGCAGGTCGGCTTTGGACTTCGACGCCATCGCCCGGGGCCCCGCCGGAGCGGGACAAACCAACAATGTAGCGCGTGGGGCAGGGGTGTGTAGGGCGGGGCTTTAGGGCTTTTTCCCGGCCCGGACTAAGGTTTCAAGACCTCATCCCCGGCGCCCCATCCGGCTTATGATCGGGATGAGTACGGGCGGCACTCGAGCGGCTGGCCGGCGCCCGGCCAGAAAAACCCAAGAGAAACCCAGGCTCGAAGCTACCACCCATATGAGGAGAGAGCCCGCACGGGAGGTGTGAGCATGCCGACGATCTCCCACTACAACGCCTCCTTGAATGCCGGCAACCGCGGCCCGAACAGTGACCCCCTGGATCCTCCCGCCCCGTCCGAGGCCGAGGATTCCCTGCGCCGCCTGGCCCCCCAGGTCGCCGACCCGACCCCGCCCGTCACACCCGAGCGCGCCGTCCGCGTGCTGGCCGTCAGTCCCGCCGACGAAGATCACCGCTTCCTGCGCCATCTGTTCAGCCATTCCAATTGGGTGATTCAGGTGGCCCGCGGCTGCGCGGAAGCGGCCGAGCTGCTGCGCCGGGAAAGCCTGCCCGTCATCCTATGCGACTGCGAGCTGCCCGACGGCACCTGGCAGGACATGCTGGACTTGCTCGAACAATTGCGGCAGCCCTCCCTGCTGATCGTCACCTCCCGCATGGCGGACGATTTCCTCTGGGCCGAGGTGCTGAATCTGGGCGGCTACGACGTGCTCATGAAGCCCTTCGATCCGACCGAAGTGGTGCGCGTGGTCAGCCTCGCCTGGCTGCACTGGAAGAACCTGCGCGAGCGGGCCCGGGCGGAGCGGGCGGGCGAAACCCTGGCGGCCACCGGGACTTGATCAGGCCCGCTGAGGCTGGAGTTCCGGCAGCGGCGTCCGGTGCCGTCCGGCGAAGACCTCGCCGAAGATTTCCAGCAGTTCCTCGTGGAGGAGGCCGTTATCGGCCAGCAGATGAGGCGCGGAGAGCCGGATCGGGCCGCCGCGCATGTCGGTGACCTTGCCGCCCGCCTCCTCGACCAGCAGGATCCCCGCCGCCATGTCCCAGGGATTCAATCCGAATTCCCAGAAGGCGTCCAGCCGGCCGCAGGCGACGTAGGCCAGATCGAGAGCGGCTGAGCCGGCCCGCCGCACTCCGTGGGAGAGCATGGCCACCTGCCAGTAGAAGTGAACGTTGACGTTGAGATGGCGCTTGCGGCTGGGAAAGCCGGTGGCCGCCAGGCAGTCGCCGACCCGGCCCACGCCCGAGACGCGGATGCGCCGCCCGTTCAGCCAGGCCCCCGCACCGCGCTCGGCCTCGAACAACTCCTGATGCAAGGGATCGTAAATGACGCCGGTGAGCAGCCGGCCGTCGCGCTCCAGTGCCAGGCTGACGGAGAAGGCGGGGAAGCCGTGGGCGAAGTTGGTGGTGCCGTCCAGCGGGTCTACGTACCAGCAGAAGGGCGAGGCGGTGCGGGCGCCGCCGCTCTCTTCGGCCACCACGGCGTGAGCGGGAAAGTGGGAGTGCAGGCGCTCGAGGATGAGATTCTCCGCCGCCCGGTCGGCCTCGGTGACCAGGTCGAATTCCCCTTTGAGTTCCCAGCCCACCCGGCGCTGGAAGTAGCCCAGCAGGAGGGCGCCGGCCTCCTGGGCGATCTGGCGGCTGATCTCGAGGTAGGAAGCCATCGGCCGCCTCAGTCTTCTTCCTGTAAGTACTTGATGTCGTGCTTGAAGATGAACAGATTGGGCGCGCCCTGGCGGGTCAGGCGGATGAAGGAGGCGTCGTAGTACTCGATGGTGCCGCTCACCTCCTCGTTGTTGCGCAGGCGCACGCGCACGGGAATTTCCTCGTCAATCAGGCGCCGCAGGTAGCGCACTTCCTCGAAGGTCTGCGCGGGCGCCCTGGACTTGGCGGATTTCTTCTTCTTGTTCTTCTTGTCGGAGCCCACAGTCGCTCTCCCGGACTGCGCCCGGGCCCGCCGCCGGCGGGCTCAGCGCACGATCCTCCAGCCGCGGCCGGCGGAGGCGGATTCCTCATAATAGCCGCTGCGCGCACTGACCTGCAAATCCGGCCGGCGCAGCCGCACTTGCAGGCGGTGGAAGCCGTCTTTGACCGGCGGCACGCCCCGGGGATAAAAGCCCAGCAGGTACTGGGTGCGCAGCTCGCGCAGGATCTCGGCGAAGGTCTGATCGAGGGTGGGGCCCACGCTGGGCGTGAACAGGCGGCCTCCCGTGCCCAGGGCCAGGCCGGTGAGCGCGTTCTCGCCGCCGATGTTGCGGCCCGGATCGTTGGTGATCGGCATCACCAGGACGGCGTAGAGCACGGCGTCGGCCAGGTGGGCGGCGCGCAGGGCATCGTGGAAGCTCTTGGCGCTGGTGGTGTCGCCCCCGTCGCTGATCACCACCGCCGCTCGGCGTCCCTCGCGCCCCTCCAGCTCCTGGCAGGCCAGATACAGGGCGTCGTAAAGGCTGGTGCCGCCTTCCGGCTTCAGGCGCTTGAGCGCACTCTCCAGCAGCTCCAGGCGGCGCGTGAACGCGTTCCGCCGGGTGACCTCGTAATTGAAACTGTACAGCGCCACCGCATCCTGCGGGCGGCCTTCGGCCAGGAAGGCCTTGAGGAATCTGCCCACCGACTCGAGCTCATAGCGCAGCTCGATGGCGGTCGAGAGGCTGGTGTCTATCAGCAAGGCCACCGAGAGAGGCTGCTCGGTGCGCCGCTCGAAAAGGGCGATCTCCTGCGGCACCCCTTCGTCCAGAACGACGAAGTCCTCCTTCTGCAAGGCGCCCACCAGCTCCCCGGCCGTGTTCTTCACCGTGGCCAGGATGCGGACCAGCTTGACGTCCACCTTATAGACCGGCTCCTGGGAGAGAGCCGCCGCCAGAACCAGGCCGCCGGCCAGCCCCCCGGCTAGGGCTCCAACAGCGCGCGGTCCCATGCGCCTTCCACCCAGCATTCGCCGTCGGCGAAGTGCTCCTTCTTCCAGATGGGAACCGATCGCTTCAGGCGGTCAATGCCTTCCATCACCGCCCGGAAGGCCGCCTCGCGATGCGGCGCGGCGGCCATCACCACCACGCTGATCTCGCCGATACGCAGCCGCCCCAAGCGGTGCACGATGGCGATCCGCCCCAGGCCGTGGCGCTCGGCCAGCTCGCGGCCGATCTGCGCCATCATCTGCAAGGCCATCGGCTCGTAACTCTCGTAGTCCAGGAACAGGGTCGCGCGCCCTCGGCTGTGATTGCGCACCACGCCCTGGAAGCTCACCACCGCTCCGTCCTCCGGGCGGGCCAACCCGCGCGCCAGGGCGTCCGGCTCGATCGGCTCCCGGGTGAGGGCGAAGCGGGCCCCCGGCTCGACGATCTCCCGGGCGGGCGGATCGGCGCCGCCGCTGACGGGCGGCAAGAGCGCCACTTCGTCCCCCTCCTCGAGCCGGGTCGAAGGGGCGGCGAAGCGGCGGTTGCGCGCCAGCGCGATGTCGGAGGCCATCCGGCCCAGCGGGGGATACCGGCGGGCGCAATGTTCCAGCACCGCGGCCAGGGAGGCGCCGGGCTCCAGCTCCAATAGCTCCTCGCTGCGCTGGGCGATGTCCTTCAGCACCCCGAAAAACAGGACCCTGACTTGCACCCTACCGCCATGGTAACAGGTTGCCGCCGAAGCCCGGCGCCCTCGGGCCCGCGGCCTTGCGCCGCCCGGCGGGCGCGCGATATGGTGAGGGCGTATGCTGTTCGGCATCCACTCCCTGCTGTTTCGCGAAACGTTCCTCGAGAAGGACTTGCCCCTGCTGGAGAAGTGCAAGGCCCTGGGGTTCGATGCGGTCGAAATCATTCCCTTTGACCCGGACCACTTCCCGGCCGGTAAAGTACGCCGGGCGGCGGCCGAGCTGGGGCTGGTGATCAACACCGGCTACGGGATGCCCGCCGAGTACAACATCATCTCGCCGGAGGCGCGGGTGCGGCG
>JBBIMA010000088.1:0-14796 GCA_037444625.1 Solibacteraceae bacterium | reverse complement strand
GTCCCCACGTTCACGTGCGGCTTGCTGCGGTCGAATTTCTCCTTGGCCATATGCTCAACCTTGATCCTCGAAAGGAAAACCCTGGAGCCGATGACCGGACTTGAACCGGTGACCCCGTCCTTACCAAGGACGTGCTCTACCACCTGAGCTACATCGGCTCACGAAACTCTTCTCGCCCGCGGGCTGGGAGTGGTGGACGGGGGAGGATTCGAACCTCCGTAGCCCGCAAGGGGCGGCAGATTTACAGTCTGCTGCCATTAACCGCTCGGCCACCCGTCCAACAAAACCGGCCTGGCGGCGGATCGGCGGCTGCGCGCCCCCAATGCCGTACTGCCGGGGATCTTCCCGCCCGGCGCGCGCACCCGATCTCCGCCTCTTGGTCAGCGCAGGGCGCCCAACGCGCCATTGTACCACAAGGCGCCCCGCCGGCCGCGCCACGGCAAAGCCGGCCGGCGAGCTGGAGCTGGCGGAGGGATTCGAACCCCCGACCCTCTGATTACAAATCAGATGCTCTACCGGCTGAGCTACGCCAGCAAAGGGGACCCTATAGCAAAGCGGCTGTCTGCGGTTTGGAGCGGGAGACGGGAATCGAACCCGCAACCAACAGCTTGGAAGGCTGTGACTCTACCATTGAGTTACTCCCGCCCCGCGCTCGGCGCCGCCGGGCGCGCGCCCGGCCAGGGCCGAGCACCCAGCTTTCATTCTACGGCAAGCGGTCCGGAGGGTCAAACCGGTCGGCGGCGCCGGCTGGAGCGTGGGTTGGGAGCCCGCAGCCCGGGCCAAGGTTGCGCCCTTCCATCCAATATGGTATGATGGTTGAGCGCCAATGCAGGCCAGGATCGAGCTCGATGCCGCCTCCCAGGTCCCCCTCTATCGCCAGCTCTTCTTGCGCCTGCGCCAAATGATCGCTTCGGGCGAACTACGCCCGGGCGACCGCCTGCCCGCCAGCCGCGAGTTGGCCGGACTGCTTGGCCTGAACCGGACCACCGTCACCGCCGCTTACGAGCTCCTCCAGGCCGAAGGCCTCATCCACGGCCATGTCGGGCGCGGCAGCTTCGTGGCCGCCTCCCGCCGGCCCTCCTCGAGGGATTGGGAGGAAATCCTGCCCCCGCTGGAGTCGCCGCCCCCGCCTCCGCCGCCTTCGGCCGAGCTGATCAGCTTCGCCGCCTCGCGCCCCAGCGAGGAGCTGTTTCCCGTCGAGGAGCTGCGCCGCATCGCTCAGGAGGTTCTCAGCGGCCCGCAGGCGGCGGCCGTGCTCCAGTTGGGCTCGCCGGCCGGTTATCCTCCCCTGCGGCGTTACTTGCTGGAACGCGCCCGCCGCCAGGGCGTCGCCCGGGCGGGCGACGACGTGATCGTCACCAGCGGCTGCCAGCAGGCCCTGGATCTGCTCCAGCGCCTGCTGACTCGCCCGGGTGACCGGGTCATCGTGGAAGATCCCGTCTATCCCGGCCTGAAGACCCTGTTCTTGCGCGCCGGAGTGCAGCTTGTGGGCGCGCCCGTGGGCCCGCAGGGATTGGAGCCGGACGAGCTGGGCCGGCTGATCGAGCGGCACAAGCCGCGCCTGATCGTCGTGACGCCGAACTTCCAGAACCCCACCGGAGCCACTCTGCCGGCGGCGGCGCGGGAGGCGGTGTTGCGCCTGGCGCGGGCGGCGGGGGCGGTGCTGGTGGAGAACGACATTTACGGCGAGCTGCGCTATCAGGGTGAGGCCGAGCCCCCGATCAAGCAGTTGGACGAGTCGGGCGACACGGTGCTCGTGGGCAGCTTTTCCAAGATCGCCTTTCCCGGGCTGCGCGTGGGCTGGGTGACCGGGCCCAAGCCGCTGCTGGCGCGGCTGGCGGAGGCCAAGCAGTTTTGCGACCTGCACACCGACCAGTTGTCGCAGGCGCTGTTGCTGGCCTTCGCCCAGTCGGGCGGGCTGGAGGCGCACCTGGAGCGGGTGCGGGCGGCCGGGGCGGCGCGGCTGCGGGCCCTGCTGGGGGCCGTGGATAAACATTTTCCGGAAGGAACGTTTGTTTCCCGCCCGCGCGGCGGCATGCACCTCTGGGTCCGCCTGCCCGCGCCCTTGGATGCCTCCGAGCTGCTGGGGCGCGCCCGGCGGGAAGGCGTCGGCTATCTGCCCGGCCGCTATTTCGAGGTCTCCCGCCGCGACCCGGGCGCGCTGCGTCTGAGCTTCGTGGGTCTGACGCCGGAGTGCATCCGGCGGGGCGTGGAGATTCTGGGACGGATTTTCCGGGAGGAGTGCGAACAGGCGCGGGCGGGCGATCGGCTGGAGCCCGCGCCGGCGATGGTGTAGAGATCGGCCGCGGGGTCAGCCCGCGGCCCGGGAGGTCGAGAGCATGTATCTGGACGATGCATTCCGCGTCAAGGTCGGATTGGCCGAGATGCTCAAGGGCGGCGTCATCATGGACGTGACCAACGCCGAGCAGGCGCGCATCGCCGAGAAGGCGGGCGCCGCGGCGGTCATGGCCCTGGAACGCGTGCCGGCCGACATCCGCCGGGAGGGCGGCGTGGCCCGCATGGCGCCCATCCGCAAGATCCGCGAAATCATGGAGGCGGTCTCCATTCCGGTGATGGCCAAGTGCCGCATCGGCCACTTCATGGAGGCGCGCATCCTGGAGGCGCTGGAGGTGGACTACATTGACGAAAGCGAGGTGCTGACGCCGGCCGACGAGGAGCACCACGTCAACAAGCGCGACTTCAAGGTGCCCTTCGTGTGCGGGGCGCGCAACCTGGGCGAGGCTTTGCGCCGCATCGCCGAGGGCGCCGCGATGATCCGCACCAAGGGAGAGGCCGGCTCGGGCAACGTCGTCGAAGCCGTCCGCCACATGCGCGCCATCCAGCGCGAGATCCGCCAGCTCACGGTGTTGGGCAAGGAGGAGCTGGCGGCGGAGTCCAAGAAGTTGGGCGCCCCGCTGGAGTTGGTCGAGTGGGTGGCCGAACACGGCAAGCTCCCGGTGCCCAATTTCTCAGCCGGCGGCATCGCCACCCCGGCCGACGCCGCCCTGGTGATGCAGTTGGGGGCCGAGGCGGTCTTCGTGGGCTCGGGCATCTTCAAGTCCGAAGACCCCGAGGCCCGGGCGCGCGCCATCGTGAAGGCCACGACCTATTACAACGACCCGCAGAAGCTGCTGGAGGCCAGCGAGGACCTGGGTCTGGGCATGCCGGGACTGGACCTGGCGCACCTGCCCGAGTCCGAACGCCTGGCGGTGCGCGGTTGGTGAGCCGCCTGAGATGAAGACGGTCGGCGTTCTGGCCCTGCAAGGCGATTTTGAAGCCCACCGCCGGGCCCTGGAGGCGGCGGGCGCGCGCGCCGTCCTGGTGCGCACCGCCCCCGAGCTGGAGGGCGTGGACGGGCTGGTGATCCCCGGCGGGGAGAGCACGACCATGCTGCGGCTGCTCGAAGAGGAGGGCCTCTTCGAGCCGCTCGGCCGCTTCGGCCGCCGGCGCCCGATCTTCGGCACCTGTGCGGGGGCGATCCTGATGGCCCGCCAGGTGTGGAATCCCCAGCAGCCCTCGCTCGGGCTGATGGACATCGCCGTCGAGCGCAACGCCTACGGGCGGCAACTGGAGAGCCGCGTGGTGCGCCTGCCGCCCGAGGAGGAATTCCTGCGCCAAGCCGGTCCGGGCGAGCTCGAGGCGGTCTTCATTCGCGCCCCCATCATCCGCCGCATCGCCGACGGCGTGCGCGTCTACCTGCGCTACCAGGGCGATCCCGTGCTGGTGGGGCAGGGAAGGCATCTGGCCGCCACCTTCCACCCGGAACTCAGTCCGGACCGAAGGGTGCACCGGCTGTTCCTGGCGATGCTGGCGGAGGACGGCTCAGCCGACGATGAGCGATGAGGGCCCGGCCGCTTCGCCGGCCGAGGCCGTCAGGTGGTTGCGCAGGAAATCAATGAAGGCCCGCCCGCGCCGCCGCCCGTTGTCGTAAAGGTAATGCAGGCGCTGGAGGTAGACCAGGGCTCCCAGCACGTCGGCGTCCCGGTAGGGCGTCGTCCCGCTGCGTTCGCGCACCCGCTGCCGCGTTTCCTCCAGCGTCCGCCGCACCGCGCTGTGGATGCCGCCGGCCAGCGGGTTGGTGGGCAGCGTCTCGTAGTACAGCCCGCTTTCCAGGGTCCGGTAGGTGCGCACCAGCGAGTCCAGGGCGTCGCGCACGTCCGAGTCCACCGCGCCGGGCATTTCCAGAGCGGCGCGCATGAGGCTGTGCGCCGCCAGGGCGATCAGCCGCGTGTGGCCCTCGACGAATTCGTCGCTCACGGGGATGTCCGCCGAGGGCAGCTTCTCCGGGTCGGGTTCGGGCGTTCGCTCCCAGCGGCGCGCCTCCCGCAGGTAGTCGCAATCCAGCGGGCAGTGGATGCTCACCTCGCGCTCGGCGCCGCAGCAGACCGAGCAAATCTGACCGCGGATGCCCGGGCAGGCTCGCCGCGCCCGGCGGGATTCACAGAGTTCGCAAACCGGCATGATGGGATTCCGCAGCCGCCCCGCAGACTCCGGCGGCGCTCTTTGGCTATCGTATCATTCCCCCTATGCCCCGCACGGACCTGTTCCTGAAGGTTCAGATCGAGCACGACCCGGAGGAAAAGCCGCCCGAGCTGGCCGAGGAGATCTGCCGCCGCCTGCTCAAGCTGCACGGCGTGCGGCTGGCCGAACTCTCCAGCTACCTGACCCATCCCGAGCCTGATTCCGCCCGCTCAGCCTAGCAGCCGCGCGCAGGTGCGGCGCAGGAAGCCGTCGGTCATGCCCGCGATATAGTCGCAGACGATGCGGTGGGGCGGCTCGAGCTCGGCCTGGCGGCGGTAGGGCTCGGGCAGCCGCTCGGGCGCCGCCAGGTAGTACTCGAACAGAGCGGCGATCAGGGCCGAGGAGCGGCGGCGCTCCCGGCTCACCGGCTCGGAACAGTACACCCGCCGGTGCAAGAACTCCTTCAGGCTCGCGCTCAAGGCGGCCGCATCGGGACTGAAGCGGGCCAAACGGACCGGATGGGCGCGCACCTGGTCGGCGTCCTTGACGCCCGCCTCCGCCGCGGCCGCGACGGTGCCCTCGATCAGTCCGGTCACCAGCCGGTCAATCAGGCGGCGCAGAGCCTCCAGGAAGCGGACCCGCTCGGGGGCGTCCGGGAACTCGCGCTCCACGGCGGCGGCCAGCTCGGCGTAGCCGGGCACCGCCTGGGCCACCTCGACCGGGCGGAAGAAGCCGGCCGCGAAGGCGTCGTCCAGGTCGGCGGTGTTGTAGGCGATCTCGTCGGCCGGATCAATCAACTGGGCCTCCAGCGGCGGGCGCAGCCCGGGCAGGAACGGCTCGGCCTCGGCCGCCTCGCCCGGCGCGAAGTCGCGCGAGTGTTTGAGGATGCCCTCGCGGACTTCGAAGGTCAGATTCAACCCCGGCCAGCGCGGATAGGGCTGTTCGAAGCGCTCGACGATGCGCAGGGCGTGGAGGTTGTGGTCGAAGCGGTCGCCGAAGCGGTTCATTTGCCGGTTCAGTTCCTCTTCGCCCGCATGGGCGAAAGGCGGATGGCCGATGTCGTGGGCCAGGGCCAGCGCCTCGGTGAGGTCTGCGTCCAGGCCGAGGGCGGCGGCCGCGGTGCGAGCGATCTGGGCCACCTCGATGGTGTGGGTCAGGCGATTGCGGAAATGGTCGGAAAGGTCGGGCGGAAAGACCTGGGTCTTGTCTTCCAGCCGGCGGAAGGCGCGGGCGTGCACGATGCGGTCCCGGTCCCGCTGAAACGGATTGCGGTAAGGATGTTCCGGCTCGGGATGGCGCCGCCCGCGGCTCCGGGCGACCGGAAAACGCAGGCCGCCCAGCCGGCCGCCCATCGCACGGCCCTCACTGGGCCGGCAACTGGGCCAGCACCGAGAGGGAATGGCGGCTGATCACGCTGCGTTCGGTACGCAGCGGCTCCAGGAGTTTGCGCGCCTCCGCCGGGCGGCTCTCGGCCAGCAGCTCTCCCAGCACGATGGTGGCGTGCTCCTTGGAAACGAAATCGGTGGGCTTGTCCGCCAGCGAGCGCAGCAACTTCTCGGCTTCGGCCCGCTTGCCTTGGGCCCGGCAGAGCTCGGCCAGCGCCAGCTTGGCCAGGGCGGCGTAGTTGGCGTTGCGCGCTTCGGCCACGCGCCGCAAGCGCCGTTCGGCTTCCGCGAAGTCGCCCCGGTCGGCGGCCATCGTCCCCAGATAGTAGGTGGCGATCAGGCCTTCATCCGAGCCGCCGTAACGGTCGGCCACTTCGCCGAAGGCTTTCAGCGCCGCCTTGTTCTTCTCCTCCTCGCTGGGGTAGCCGGGCAGGAAGGGATTGCCGGTCTGGCCCACCGGAGCGTTGTAGATTTGCAAGGCGGCGGTGAGGGCCTCCTGGCGCACGCCGCGCTGGTGCCTCCGGTACCAGCCGGTGGCGGGCAGCAGGACGGCGATCGCCAGGACGATCGTCCCGTACCGGGTGATCTGGCGCCGGTGCTCGCGAAAGTACTCGACCGTCTGCTCCACCTCCAGAGCAAAGCGGTCGGTCTTGAGTTCCTTGCGCGTGATTCGGTCCACGGAAACCTCGGTCCGCTCGGGGAACTAAGATTGTATCATGCGCGGCGCACCGGTCGCGCCCCCCGGCGCTTAGGCGGCGAAGCTGCGGATCGCCTCGGCTTCGTCGTCGTAAATGTCGAAGATCGTGTACAGGCGGGTGATCTGGAGCAGGTCTTTGACCCGCTTGGTTAGGTTGAGCAACTTCAGTTGGCCGCCCTGATTGGCGACCGAGGTGTATCCCCAAACCAACTCCCCGATGCCCGAGCTGTCAATGTAGGAAACGTCCCCCAGGTTCAACAGTATCTTGCGCTGCCCCTTGGACAGCAGTTCGCGGATGCCTTCGCGCAGGTTGCTGGAACCCTCCCCGAGCGTGATCCGCCCGGATACGTCAATCACCGCCACATCGCCCACTTGACGGCTGCTGAGTTTCGCGCTCACCTGTTACCTCCTCGTTGGAATGCCTGCCGCACCGTCTTCTATCTTCGGCCGGTGTATTTTACCAGTTTCACCTCGGTCCCCCGCGGGGCCAGACGGCGCACCTCGAACTCGTCCACGAATGCCCGAATCAGAAAGATCCCGCGCCCGGACTGCTGGAGAATGTTCTCCCGGGCCACCGGGTTGGGCAGCGAGGCCAACTCGAAGCCTTCGCCTTCGTCGCGCACCGTGACCGTCAATCGGTCCCGGCCGCCGGCGATGCCGAGGCGAACCTTCTTGCGGCTATTATAGCGGTTTCCGTGCACCACCGCGTTGATCACCGATTCCCTCACCGCCATGCCCAGGCGGTGCTGCTCCTCCTCGCTGAAACCCGCCTGGCGGGCGGCCGCGATGGCCAGGCTCTCGGCCACGTCGGCGCTTTCCAGGCGCGAGTCCAGCTCCCGCTCGACCTGGTGGCTTTCCCCGATGGTGTTTTCCGCCATAACCCGCCGGCCGCCGCGCTCCGCCCCGTTTGCGATCGAACCGATAGCGTAATGGATGGCTCCGCGCAAAGTCAAGGCGAGGGGGACGGCGCCTGTAGCCCATCAGCCCCCGATGGCCGAACCGGGGCGCCCGGCGACACCTTGCCGGCGGAGAGCTGATGCCTGCCCCGGACCGGCCCGCCCGTCTCGGACCGTCGCCTTTGCGGCGCGAGCTCGGCCTGCGCGATCTGGTTCTGTTCAACATCGCGGCTGTGGTGGGCATTCGCTGGCTGGCGGCGGCCGCCCGCTCCGGCCCGGCTTCCCTCAGCCTGTGGCTGCTGGCCGCGGCCTTCTTTTTCGTCCCCTCGGCGCTGGCCGTCTCGCGTTTGAGCGCGCGCTTTCCCGAACAGGGCGGCATCTATGTCTGGACCCGGCGCAGGTTCGGCGATTGGCACGGTTTTCTGTGCGGCTGGTGCTATTGGTTGAGCAACTTGTTTTATGTTCCCAACCTGCTTCTGGCCGGTCTGAGCATGGCGGCCTACACGCTGGGCGAGCGCGGCCAGGCCTGGTCGGAGAACCGCACCCTGCTGATCGCCGGTTCGCTCGTCCTGCTCTGGGTCGCGGTTCTCACCCATCTGATCGGCTTGCGCGTGGGCAAATGGACCGAGAACTTGGGCGCTCTGGGAACCTACGCCGCCGGCTTGTTGCTGGCGGGCGCGGGCGCAGCCGCTTGGGCGCTGGGCGGCCCCGCCACCCGCCTGGATTCGCTCTGGCCACGCTGGGATTGGGGCGCGGTGAATTTCTGGTCGCAGATCGCCTTCGCCTTCGGGGGGCTCGAGCTGGGCGCGGTCCTGGGGGCGGAGATTCGCGAGCCGACCCGCACCGTGCCGCGCGCCGCCTGGTTGAGCGGCGCGGCCATCGCCGCCTTTTATCTGGGCGGCACGCTGGCTCTGCTGGCGCTCGTACCCGCCCGGGACATCAGCATCCTGACCGGACTGGCGCAGGGCGGTGCGGCCGCCTCCCGGCTGCTGGGCCTGCCTTGGCTGGGGCCGCTGTTGGGAGGCTTGATCGCCGCCGGGATCGCCGGCCAGTTGGGCGCCTGGATCGCAGGCAGCGCGCGCGTGCCCTTCGCCATCGGAGTGGACCGCTACCTGCCTCAGGCCTTCGCTCGCCTGCATCCCCGCTGGGGCACGCCCCACGTGGCCATCCTGGCCCAGGCGGCCGCCTGCACGCTGTTCTTGGCCGCCATGCAGTGGGGCGAGAACCTCCGCGCCGGCTATCAACTGCTGGTGGACATGACGGTCATCACCTACTTCATTCCCTTCGCCTACCTGTTCCTGGCTGCGCGCCGGGAGGGCCTGCGCACCGCCGGCCCGGCGGGACTGGCGGTCACCCTGCTGGCCATCGCGGTCTCGCTGGCGCCCCCGGCCGAAAGTCGCTCCCCCTGGCTGTTCGAAGCCAAATTGCTGGGCGGCTGCGGCCTGCTGGTCGGGGCGGCTAGGATGGTCTTTAGCAGGGCGAACCGCGCGTGAACTATCCCGATTCAGTGCGCTTCTTGTACTCGCTTGCCAACGAGGCCCGCACGGCGGAGCTGGGACTGGCGCGCATGACCGCCCTGCTGGAGGAGCTGGGCGATCCCCATCGCGCGGTTCCCTGCGTGCACGTGGCCGGAACCAACGGCAAGGGCTCGAGCTGCGCCATGATCGAATCGGCCGCTCGCGCCGCCGGCCTGCGCACCGGCTTGTACACTTCCCCCCACTTGATCGAGCCCACCGAGCGCATCCGCATCCAGGGACGCCCCATCTCGGGCGAGCGGTTTGCCGAGGCCTTCCGGGAGGTGCATGAGGCGGCCGAACGACTCTTGCGCCGGGGCCTGTTCGAACGCCACCCCACCTACTTCGAGACCGTGACCGCCATGGCCTTCCTCCTGTTCGCCAGACTGCAAGTCGAGCTGGCGGTGCTGGAAGTGGGTTTGGGCGGGCGCTTGGACGCCACCAACGTGGTTCAGCCCCGCCTGGCCGTCATCACGCCGGTGGATTTCGACCACGAGAAATACCTGGGCAAGAGCCTGGAGGCGATCGCCGCCGAGAAGGCGGGCATTCTCAAGCCCGGCGCGCCGGCGGTGTTCGCCGCGCAGCGGCCGGAGGTGGTCCCGGTGCTGGAGGCGTGCGCCGCGGCGGCGGGCGTCGAAGCCATCTGGAGCGCCGCCCGCTGGCGGGCCGAGGCCGTCGAACTTGATGCTTCCGGCAGCCGTTTTCAGGCGGTGGGGCCCGGCCGACTGGCGATCGCCTGCCCCTTGCCGGGCGAGCACCAGATCGGCAACGCCCTGACGGCGATCGCCGCCCTCGAGCGGCTGGGCGTCCCGGCGCCGGCCATCGAGGAGGGCATCCGCCGCGTCGAGTGGCCCGGCCGGCTGGAGCGCGTCTCCGCCGCCCCGGAGATTTATCTCGACGGCGCGCACAACCCTGCCGGGGCGCGCGCGCTGGCCGCCTATATCGAGCGCTTCCACCGCGGCCGGCGCGTCTGGTTGATCTACGGCGCGATGCGCGATAAGGCGGTCGAGGAGATGGCGGCCATCCTGTTCCCTCTGGCCGACGAGGTCATCGCCACCGCTCCTGCCCAGGCCCGCGCCGTGCGGCCGGAGTTGATCCGCGAGCTGGCGGACCACCCCCGCCTGCGCGTGGCCGGGAGCTTGCACGATGCGCTGGCCATGCTGGCGACGGCCTCGCCCGAGGACGCGGTTTTCATCACCGGCTCGCTGTTTCTGGTCGGAGAGGCGCGCGCCGTGCTGCGGCCGTCGGAAGCGGCCGGCGCTTCGTAAAATGGTGGCGTGCTGGCAAAGCTCAGAGCCTGGCTGGTTACGGCGCCTCTGATCGTCCTGGCCACGGTGGTCTGCGGCACGGTTTCGCTGGCCGCCTCCCTGCTCGATCCCAGCGGCCGCCGGCCCCACCGGGTGGCCCGGTTCTGGGCTCGACTGCTGCTCAGGATCAGCGGGGTCCGGGTCCGCGTCGAAGGTTTGGAACGCATCGCGCCCGGCGGCGCCTACGTGTTCGTCTCGAACCACTTGAGCCTGATGGATACGCCGCTGGTGCTGGCCCACATTCCGGTCCAGTTCCGCTTCCTGGCCAAGCGCAGCCTTTACAAGGTGCCCTTCATCGGCTACCATCTGCACCGCGCCGGCCACATCCCGGTGGAGCGCGAGGATCCGCGCTCCTCGTTGCGCGCGCTGGCCGAGGCGGCCCGCGTGGTGCGCCGGCGCGGCATCTCTCTGCTGGTGTTTCCCGAAGGCAGCCGCTCGCGGGGCGAGCTGGGAGAGTTCAAGCACGGCGCGGCTTACCTGGCGATCCGGGCGGGGGTCCCGGCCGTGCCGATCGGCATCACCGGGACGCGCGCCGTCTTGCCCACCGGCTCGCTCACCGTCCGGGGCGGCCCCGTCACGCTGCGCATCGGCGAGCCGATTCCCACCGCGCGCATGGCGCCGGGCGATCACAAACAGCTCACCGCTCTATTGCGCCGGCGCGTGGCCGAGCTGATCTCGGCCGGCGCGCCCTGCCCGGCCGGCTGAGCGCCCGCTCAGGCCAGAGCCAGGATCTTATCCAGCGCGGCCGAGATCTTGCGGAGCTGCTCGGGATCCTCCGGCCGGTGGCCGTACTCGGGCGAGATGAACCCGCGGTAGCCCACCTTGACCAGGGCCGCCATGACGTCCTTCCAGTCCACGTCGCCCTCCAGCAGGTCCACGAAGCGCCCTTGCTCGGCCCGGGTGGAGAGCTTGTAATCCTTGGCGTGAACCCGCTTGATGCGCGCGCCCAGCGTCAGGATCCAGTCCTGCGGGTAGCCGTACTGGAGGATGTTGCCGATGTCGAAGTAGGCGCCCACCCACGGGCTGTGAAACTGATCCACGAAGGCGCGCATCTCCAGCGGGCTGACCAGGAACTTGTTCCAGACGTTCTCCGGCGCCAGCACCACGCGCGCCTTCTCCGCCTCCGGCACCACCTTCTTCATCTCGGCGCTGACCCGGTCCCAGGTGTCCTGGTAGCCGATCTGGAACCTGGGCCCGGAACCCAGCCGCCCGGGCACGATCAGCAGCACCCCGCACTCCAGCCAGGAGGCCAGCCGGATCGCCTGCCGCAGCGCTTCGACCCCGCGCGCCCGCAGCGCCGGATCCGGGCTGTTCAGCGGATTGGGCGCCAGCGGAGCCGAGACCCACAGGCTGATGATCTCCACGCCTGCCTTACGCGCGGCTTGCGCAATCCGCTGCGCCTGCTCGCGGCCGGTCTCGAGCGGAAGCCCTTCGCCTAAAGGCAGCTCGATTCCTTCGAATCCCGCGTTCCGGCTCTGCCGGAATTGTTCTTCCAGCGGCAGGCCCTTGGGAAAGATGATCGAACAAATGCCCTTGCGGAACTGGGCGGCCGGGGCGGCCGGTAGTGGCCCGGCGGCCGCGGCGATTGCAAACTGGCGTCGAGTCATGGCCTGCCGATTCTATCAAGCCGCGCCGCCCGGCGGGGCCCGCCCCCTCAAGCGGCGCTCGGGCGGGCCGGGGCCGCTTCGGGCACAATCTGCGGCTCGATGACCGCCACGCCCTGCGGGCGCATGATCTCGATCAAGGCTTCGTAAACCGAGCGGTCCTGATAGGCCCCCACGATCGCGCCGCCCGAGCCGGCGAAGTTGGCGCTGGCTCCGGCCTTCCGGGCGGCTTGGATCATGGCCAGGTTGCCTTCGCTGATCTGGTAAATGCGCGCCCGGAGATCGAAGTTGGCGTTGATCAGCTCGTTCAGCCTGGCGTAGTCGCCCTCCAGCAGGGCTTGGCGGCCGCGCTCGGCGTAGTCGGCCCAGAGCTTCATGGCCTCCAGCACTTCCGGATCGCCCCGGCGCCAGCGCTCGCGCACGTTGCTATGGAAGACCTCGGTGCCTTCGCTCAGGCTGGTGCGATAGGCCAGATAGAGCTTGGGCAGCAAGGCGGGATCCAGCGGTTCGTAATGCCCGTAACCCTGGCGCTCCATCCAGCGCCGATCGAAGTCCATATACACCAGGCCCTCGTAAACCTGGACCACCCGATCCTGCGGGCCGGCGGGCACGCCCAGCTCCCGGGTTTCGGTTTCCCAAACCAGGTTGGCCTGCACGGGCAGGGGAATCTCCAGGCCGTAGTACCGGCACAGGGCGCGCAGCGCCGCCGTGATGATGGCGCTGGAGCCGCCCAGGCCCAGTCGCATGGGGATATTGGATTCGTACTCGATGGTGAAGTTACGGTGGGGCAGCAGGATGCGGTGTTCCCGGCAGTAGTCCATCAAACGCACGATCAAAGCCTGGATCAGGCGGATGCCGCCGTAATAACCCCGCCAGCGGGTGGTTTGGTAAAGGTCCTCCAGGCTCTCGAACACCGGCATATCCGCCTTCGAGGGACGGATCTCCAGCCGGGCGCTGGGATACAGGATCGCCCGGGCGCGGAAATTCCGCACCAGGAAAGATATGGTCTTGCCGTAGTAGCCGTCGCTGGGGTTGCCCAGCAGGCCGGCCCGCGCGTAGGCGTAGGTCTCGATCACGGCTGCGCTCTGCGATACTTATAGCATATGCGAGCCCTGTTGCAGCGGGTCAAAGAAGCCAGGGTGGAAGTCGAGGGCCGCACGGTGGGCGCCATCGGCCGCGGGCTGCTCGTGCTGTTAGGCGTAGCCCGGGGCGACACCCCGGCGGACGCCGATTACCTGGCCGAGAAAATTCTCGGCCTGCGCATCTTTCCCGACGCCGAGGGCAAGATGAATCTGAGCGTGATGGAGGCGGGCGGCGGCCTCCTGGTCGTATCCCAGTTCACCCTCTACGGCGACACGCGCAAAGGGCGACGCCCCAGCTTTGATCAGGCCGCCCCGCAACAGGAGGCCCGGGCGCTCTACGAGTATTTCGTCCAGAAGCTGCGCTCCCGGCAGGCGCCGGTCCAGACCGGGGTTTTTCAGGCCATGATGCAGGTCCACCTGATCAACGAAGGCCCGGTAACGATCCTATGTGAATCGCCCGCCCGGAACGCCTTGCCCGCGGAGCCCCCGGAAGGTTAGAAAGCGCGCCCGGGGCCGGCCGGTTTTCCGGGACGCCCTTGAAGTTTTTCCCTGTTCGAATACTCAACTTAGTTGGTGTGTGCTATTGTGTAGGTAGGTGTTCAACATGCCAAGACCCGCAAAAGCAATGCCCAATCGTGAGCTGTTAGCTGCCGCCCTGGAGGGACTTCAGGTCCAGAGGCAGAAGATTGATGATCAGATCCGCCAGGTGCGCGCCCTGCTCGGTGTCCGCCGGGGACGGCCGCCGGCCCCCAAGCCCGAGGTCAAGCCGGTCGCCAAGCGCCGCACCCTCAGCGCCGAAGCCCGCAAGCGGATTTCCCAAGCGCAAAAACGGCGCTGGGAGGAGTTCCGCAAGAAGGCGGCGGCTGCATCCAAGGGCTGATTGTCCGCGCTTACTCCGCGCGCAGGCCCCGGTCAGACCGGAGGAAAAGCCGGAGGTGTAACCGGCGCCCATCCAAAGCGGCGCCGGATCTCCTCCACCGGGCCGGAAGCTACGATTCGTCCTTTTTGAAAGAACACCGCCCGGCCGGCGATGGCGGCCGCAAAATGTGTGTCGTGTGTCACGATGATCTTGGCTTGGGGCAGCCCGGCCAGCAGAGTGAGTAACTCGCTCTGCCCGGGCGGATCCAGAGAGGTCGTCGGCTCGTCCAGCACCAGAATCTCCGGCTCGCAGGCCAGCACCCCGGCCAGGGCGGCACGCCGTTTCTCTCCCGCGCTCAGGTGATAGGGCGCTTTGCCGGCCGCCTCGCCCATGCCTACTTTGGCCAGCGCCGCTCGCGCCCGAGCGAGCGCCTCTTCGGCGCTGAAACCTTGGGCCAGCGGCCCGAAGGCCGCATCCTCCAGCACCGTGGGCATGAAGAGCTGTTCGTCCGGATCCTGGAACAGCAAGCCCACCTTGCGGCGCACCTCGGCCAGGTTTTCCTTCTTGACCGCCAGCCCGCAGACTACGACGCTGCCTTCCCCGGCCAGCAGACCGTTCAAGTGGAGCACGAAGGTCGTCTTGCCCGAGCCGTTGGGCCCGAGCAGGGCCACCGTCTCCCCGGGATAGAGTTCGAAATCCACCCCTCGCAAAGCCTGCGTGCCGTCCGGGTAACGGAACCGCAGGTTGCTCACCTGGATCAGCGGTTGCACGGGCGCCTCAGCTTGCCAGATGGGCGGCCCACCTTACGGCCAGGCAGGCCGCCGCCGCTCCGGCCAGGAAGGCCCAATCGCCGGTCCCCATTCGCCTGGGTGAAAGCGCGGGGATCGTGCCCCGGAAGCCGCGCGCCAGCATCGCCTGGTGGATCCCTTGGGCCCGAGCCTGCGAGCGGGCCAGGAGCACCCCCACCGCGCCGGCCGCCGCGCGGAAGCCC
>JBBIMA010000087.1:0-14908 GCA_037444625.1 Solibacteraceae bacterium | reverse complement strand
CTGAGCTACAGGCGCCCGTCGCGACCGACTCTGTTCCCAATCTAGCCCGTCGCCGGAAACCCTGTCAAGCGCGCCGGGCGGGCCGCAGCCGCTCCTGCGCCGCTGCGGCCCCTTGCCGCGGAACAAAACGCTCCCCCGCGCGTATATCTCATGACGAAAGCTGCTGTCCCAAGAAGCGTTCATGGCGAACAACCGCATCAACGGCCGACGCCGCCGGCGCTGGATCTGGTTGATGGCCGCGGTGCTTGTCTGCGCGGCTGCCGTGGTGGTTCTCAAGGCCGCTCTGCGGCCCAACCACGCGATTGATCCTTCCAAGCTGGCGCGCGTCGAGCGGAGCGATCTGGCCCGTTCGGTGGTGGCGGTCGGCAAGATCGAGCCCAAGGCCAAGGTCGAGGTCAAGTCCAAGGCCAGCGGGATCGTCAAGCAGATCTTCGTACACTACAGCGATTGGGTTCGCACCGGCCAGGTGCTGGTCGAGCTGGACAAGGAGGAGTTGCAGGCCCGCGTGCGCGAGGCTCGAGCCGCCCTGGCCGCCGCCCAAGCGGCCGAGCAGGCCGCCGTCGCCGCCTACGAGCGGAATCAGGTCGAAGCCCAAGGCCCCGACTTGCCCTTCCTGAAAGCCGCCCTGGAACGCGCCCGCCGGCTTCACGCCCAGGGCCTCATCGCTCAGTCGGTACTCGAGGAGGCCGACAAGGCCTACCAGCTCGCCCTCCACCGCCAGATGACCGCCCTGCGCAACGTTTCCGTGAGCCGCGCCGAGGTCGCGCGCGCCAAGGCCCAGGTGGCGCAGGCTCAGGCGATGCTCGATCGCGCCGAAGAAGACCTGCGCAACTCCACCATCGTCAGCCCCATGGACGGCATCGTGCTCTCGCGCGACGTCGAGGTGGGCGACGCCGTCAGCTCGATCCTCGTGTTGGGCTCGCAGGCCACCCGGCTGTTCACCCTGGGCGACGTCAGCGACGTCTACGTCCTGGGCAAGGTGGACGAAGCCGACATCGGCAAGGTCTACCTCGGCCAGCCCGCGCGCATCGTCGTCGAGTCTTTCAAGGATCGCAAGTTCTACGGCAAGGTGACCAAGATCTCACCCCTCGGCGTGGAAAAGGATAACGTCACGACCTTCGAGGTGCGCGTCTCCATCCACAACCCCGGCGGCGAACTCAAGGCCAATATGACCGCCAATGCCGAGATCATCCTGGAGGAGAAGAAGGGCGTTTTGACGGTCCCGGAAGCGGCGGTCATTTACGATCGCGCCCGCCAGGCCTTCCTGGAGACCCCCGATCCGGCCTCGGCCAACGGGCGGCGCCGCGTCCCTGTGAAGCTGGGCATCTCCAACGGGATCAGGACCGAGCTGATCGCGGGACTCAGGGAAGGCGACCCGGTCATCTTGCAGTAGGGGCCGTCATGGGCTTCCGGGATCTGGTGGCCGACACGCTGCGAACGCTGTGGTCCCACAAGCTGCGCACCTTCCTCACCATGTTCGGCATCGCCTGGGGCATCATCTCGATCACCCTGATGGTGGCGGCCGGCGAGGGCTTTCACGAGGGTCAGAGGCGCGTCGCCGAGAACTTCGGCAAGGACGTCATGATCGTCTTTGCCGGGCGCACCAGCCTTCAGGCCGGCGGCATGCGGGCCGGGCGCGCCCTGCAATGGGAGGCGGGCGACTACGAAATCGTCCAGCGGGAGGCTTCCGCCTGCCGCTGGGTGCTGCCCGAGGTGGGCAACGTCGTGCGCGTGCGCAGCGCGTTCAACTCCGCCTCCCTGCTGGTCACCGGCTCGCTGCCCCCCTTCGCCGACATCCGCACCATCCCCGTGGGCGAGGGCCGCTTTTACAACTGGGCCGACGTGGCCCAGGGGCGGCGAGTGGCCGTCCTGGGCAGCGACGCCAAGAAGCAACTGTTCGGCAGCCGTCCCGCGCTGGGCGAAACGGTCTATTTGGGCGAGATCCCCTACACCGTCATCGGCCTCATGCAGGAGAAGGAACAGGACTCCAGCTACGACGGGCGCGACATCACCAAGATCTTCGCTCCCTTCACCGCCGTGCTGCGCGATTTCCCCAACCCGCCGCCGCTCAAGCCCACCAGCCTGGATCGGTTGCTGGTCACGCCCCGCTCGCTGGAGCTGCACGAGCGGTGCAAGGGTCAGGTCCGCCGCGTACTCGCCCGGCTGCACAACTTCGACCCGAACGACGAAGAGGCCGCCGGCGTGTGGGATACGGTCGAAAACGCCAAGGCCTTCCGCCAGATGACCGACGGCATGAAGTACTTCCTGGGCGCCGTCGGCCTGATCAGCCTGCTGTTGGGCGGCATCGGCGTGATGAACGTGATGCTGGTCGGCGTGCGCGAGCGAACGCGCGAGATCGGTGTGCGCATGGCCGTGGGCGCCACCCGGCGCGGCGTCCTCTGGCAATTCTTCCTCGAGACCCTGATCGTGGTCTTCCTGAGCGGCGGCGCCGGCATGGCCATCGCCTTCGGCTTGTGCGCCGCGGTGAACCGGTTCCCCATGCCCCAGTACTTCGCGGGCTTGCTGATTTCCTGGAAATCCGGCCTGCTCTCCTTCGCCCTGCTGGGCACGGTGGCGGTGCTTTCGGCGCTCTATCCGGCGCAGCAGGCGGCCGCGGTGGACCCCATCGAGGCCCTGCGTTTCGAGCCCGGAGGATAGCCCCATGCTCATCGAGGTTCTGCGCCAATCCTGGCACGCGCTGGGCCGCAGCCCCCTGCGCAGCTTTCTCACCATGCTGGGCATCGTCTGGGGCGTGGTGGCGGTATCCATCCTGCTCGCCTACGGCTCAGGCTTTCGCAGCGCCCTGGTGCGGGCCTTCGAGGCCTTCGGCAAGAGCGCGGTAGTCTGTTGGCCCGGCCAGACCAGCGAACAGGCGGGAGGCGAGCGCGCCGGCAAGCGGGTGCGCTTCGAGAAGGCCGACATGGAGGCCGTCCGCCAGGAGGCCACTCTGGTCAAGCACGTCAGCCTGGAGACGGTGCGCTGGCTGGCGGTCTCCTACGGCGAGCGGCTGGTCAACACCGCCGTGCGCGGGGTCTATCCCGAGTACGGCGAGATTCGCAACGAAATCCCCGCCGAGGGCCGCTGGATCAGCCCGGAGGACCTGCTCGAACGCCGCCGCGTGGTCTTCCTGGGCGGGCGCTTGCGCCGCCAGCTCTTCAGCGGCCGGCCGGCGGTCGGCGAGACGGTGCGCATCGGCGGCGCGCGCTTCACGGTGATCGGAACCATGGAGCGCAAGCTGCAAATGAGCAACTACTTCACCAGCGACGACGACTCCTGCTGGATTCCCTACTCCACGGCCGCCGATTTCTGGGACGCGCGCTACGCCAACGTGCTGGTCTTCTCTCCGCTGTTCCCTCCGCTGGAAGCCCGCGCCAAGGCTCAGGTGCTGGCCGTCATCGCCAAGCGCCAGCGCTTCTCCCCAACCGACCGGCGGGCCATCGTCATGTTCGGCCGGCAGGAGTTCCGCCCCATCATTGACGGCATCACCATCGGCCTCCAGGCCTTGCTGACCTTTATCGGCGCACTCACCCTGGGCATCGGCGGCGTGGGTGTCATGAACATCATGCTGGTGAGCGTGGACGAGCGGGTGCGCGAGATCGGCCTGCGGCGCGCCTTGGGAGCCCGGCGCAGCCACATCCGCAATCAGTTCCTGGCCGAAAGCCTTACGCTGACCCTGGCCGGGGGCGCGCTGGGCATCGCTCTGGCCTATCTGCTGGCAGGCGCTACGGGCACCTTGCCCCTGCTGGGCCCGCTCTTCGAGGACACCTCCGGCAAGGGCGACATCCGCCTGGTGATCTCACCCGCCGCTGCGCTGGTCTCGACCGCCCTGCTCACTCTGGTCGGCCTGCTGAGCGGCCTGGCACCCGCCCTGCGCGCCTCGCACCTGGATCCCGCCCAGGCCCTGCGCTACGAATAGGTCTGCCTCAGCGCAGGCGGACCAAGACTTCGTTGCTGCGCCGCCCGCCCATTTCCAGCCGCAAGGGTTGCAGGCCGGCCGGCGCGCCCGGCGGCGTCCGGACGTTGATCTGATACAGCCCCAGGTAACCCGGCGCCAGACCGCTGTAGGTCACCTCCGTCGCTTCCCGGCCGCCGATGAACACGCGCGGCCCCAGCAGCGTCCGGCGCAGCGGCCCGCCCGGGCTCTCCACCGCGCCCAGCCCGGTGGCGTAGATCTCCAGGTAATCCCCGGGGGCCGCCGGCTGTTCCGCAGTCAGCTTTCCCGTTCCGGCCAGCAGAACCGCCCCCAGGCCGCTGGCGGGGTCGAAGAAAATCGCCGGGGCGGTCGGTTGCAGGCTCACCTTCGCCGGGGCCGACACTCCCAGGGCGGTCGTCACCGTCAGCTCGGCCTCGCCCGCGGCCGCCTCCAGCGGGATCAGGAAGTTGATCTGCCGGTCGCTCACCATCAACAGCGGAACCGCCATCCCGTTCAACTTCACTTGCACGCCGGCCAGCGTCGGCGGCCAGGGATAGCTCGCGGCCGCCCGCGCGCCCCCGGCCAGATTCGCCCCGAACAGGCTGGCCAGCGCGCCCGGCGCCAGTTCGGCCTGATAGGAAGCCGCGTTGACCACGCCGCCCGAAGCGATCGCCGGCCGCCCCAGGGCGGTGGCGGTCACCGAAGCGCCCGCGGAGCGCAGGGTCAGCTCGTTCAACGCCTCCGCTCCCGGAGTCCAGCGGAAGGCGGCCGCGCCTTCCTCGTCCGTTAGGGTGTCCGCAGGCGTGACGCTGCCGCCCCGCGAGGCCGAAGCTTCGACGCGCAGGCCCGGGTAGGGCACGTAGTCGGCGTCCGTCAGGCGCACCACGACCGGCTCGGGCAGCGTTCGGCCGGGCGTCGCCGGTTGCTTGTCACCCGAGACCAGCGTCAAGCTCAGGCCCGCCGCCGAAGCGGCCACGCGCACCCGCACGGCGAGGCCTTCATACCGGCCGTCGGAAGGCTCCAGCAGAAGCTCTTCGACGCCCGTCCGCAGGCCCGCCAACTGGAAGCGCGTCTCCCTCGCCCCGGCGGGAATCGTCACCGAAGAGGGGATGCCGATGGCGCCCCCCGCGCTGCGCAGCGAGATCGTGAGCGCCTCCTCCACGGGCTTTTCGACCGACACCGAGACGGGGATCGAGGCCCCCTGTATCACCCCTACGGCCGGGAAGGCGGACACCCTCAGAGCCCGTTGGAGCGCGGTCTCCGCCTGCGCCCGGCCGCCCGCCGAGTCGCGGAAGTACGTCTCGAACTCCCGCCGCAGCCGGTCCACCTGCTCGAGATCGTCGGGGTTGGGATCGGCGCCCTTGGGAATCACCAGCAGGAAGGCCGCCCGGTAGCGCCGCTGAGCTACGCTGTGGTCCGGCCGGCGCGGGCCTTCGGCCGCGATGATGTCCCGGACCGTCACCTCCAGCCGCCGGCCGTTGAAGCCCACGCCCCGCTGCGGAGCCCGGTTGGCGGACACGGTGGCGTCGGTGACCAGGAAGGACGGCTCGACTTCCTCCGGCGCGCGCAAGCCCATCAGGTATTGATCGAGCGGCGCGTATTGCTCCGAGTTGCCGATGGTCAAAAAACGCGGCGCCGCCGCCGGGCCGTCGTCCCGGATCCGGTTGCCCTCCAGGTGGGAAGCCTCCGAGTTGAATACGAAACTCCAATGGGCTAACTGGCGCCCCAGCAGCGGTCGGGCGTCCGGGTTGAGCGGATCGCGAATGCTGGCGTAAGCCAGAAACAGGTGACCCACCTCATGCGCCAGGATCGCCACGCTGGATTCCCGGCTCTGCGGACGCCCCGGCACCGGCAGAGTGGGATCGCGCGGATACTGGCTCAGCGGCCCCATGTTCACCACCGCTTTCAGGCGGCGGGGCGAGCCGAACTCGGCCCCGATGTCGCGCGGCGGATCGCCGATGCCGGTGGCCTGGCTGCGCACGGTGATTTCGTAAGCCACCGCATTGTCGCCTGCCGCCACGCCCAGGCTGTTGAAAACCACCAGGTAGTCGTAGGCGTCCTCGTGCGCCTGGTAAAACTGCTGGGCCGCCGTGACAATATCTATTTCGGCCGCGGTTCCGAAACGTTCGGCCACCGCGGCCGCAAACTCGCGGCCGGCGTCCTCCGGGCACAGGAAGCACACGACCGAGGTGGCGCCCTCCAGGCGCCCGGGAGCGATGCCCACCACCGCGCTGGACGTAGTGATGCCGTCGTAGGCGAACTCGATCCGGCCGTCGGCGAACAGGCGGATCTGAAAGGTCTGCAAGGGGCCGAGACCCTGCTCGCGGTATTCCGGCACCCGGACCCAGCTCACCACCAGCCGGTCCCCGGCCGCCAGCACCCGCACGCCCTCGGGCGAGAGCGAGGGATCTAAGTCGCGGAACAGGCCCGCGATGCGCGGCGGCCCGGCGGTGACGCGCCCCAGGGAGCGTTCGCTGATGGACACATCGCCGGCCGTGAAAGTCAGATTGCCGTCCGAGTTCACGTAGACGGCCTGGTAAGAGCGGCCGAAGAAGGAGAAGCTGAACGGCAGCGTGACGGCGCGCGTGTCGTCATCCTCCAGGGGCAGGCGCGAGCCGGCCTGCGCGGCCGCGGCGTCGTAGGAATTCTCCCCCAGCTCGTAGCGATACCGGCCGGCCCCCGCCGGCCGGAAGCGCAACGTGCGCCGATCCAGGTTGAACTGGTTCGGCCGGGCCACCACGCCGTCGGCATCCTCCAGCAGCGCCAGGTCCGGATAGCCCGGCGCCTGCCGCGCTGCCGCCGCCGGTTCCGGGCGCTGCCCCGCGGCGCCCGCCCCGTGAAGCCTCAGCGCCTGAGCCCGGCGGAGCCGTTGCGCCTGCCGGTGAAGGGCCAGCGTCTCCCGCCATTTCTCGCGCGTGGTACCGCAGACCGCCTCTTGCTGGCGCGCCGGCGCCCAATTCAGCAGCAGGGGCAACAGCAGAAGGGCCCGCCGCAGAGGCCTGCTCGTGAGGGACATTTCTTTCATTGTAAGATACGGTTCATGCCTTTCTGCACGCAGTGCGGCCGCCCTGTCCGCGATGACGCTCGTTTCTGCCCCAACTGTGGCCGCGCTCTCCCGGGCGCGCCCTCGGTCCCCGCCGTCGCTTCTCTGCCCCTGGCCGAACCGCTCGATTACACCATCCAGGGGGACAACCTGCAAGTGGTCCGGATCCGCCTCAAGCCCGGCCAGGAGGTCTACGCCGAGGCCGGCAAAATGGTGTACAAGACCGCCAACGTCTCCTGGGAAAGCCGCATGAGCGGTCAGTCGCTGGGCGAGAAAGTGCTCGGCGCCTTGAAGCGCAAGCTGATGGGCGAGTCGCTGTTCTTCACTTACTTCCGGGCCGCCTCCCCCGGCGAGGTGGGCTTCGCCGGAAGCTATCCCGGGCGCATCCAGGCCTTCGAGCTCAAGCCCGGGCAGAGCGTGCTCGTGCAGCGGGACGCCTTCCTGTGCGGGCAGAGTTCCGTCACCTTGAACATCGCCCTGGTCAAGCGAATCGGCGCCGGACTGTTGGGCGGGGAAGGATTCATCCTGGAGAAGCTCACCGGACCCGGCACCGTTTTCATCCACGCCGGCGGCGATTCAGTCGAGTTCCAGCTTCAGGCTGGCGAAACCCTGCAAGTGGACACCGGTTGCATCGTGGGCTTCGATGAATCCGTGGACTACGACGTGCAACTGGCGGGCGGCATCAAGACCGCCATCTTCGGGGGCGAAGGCTTGTTCCTGGCCACCCTGAACGGACCGGGCCGAGTCATCCTTCAGAGCATGACTCTGGAGAAACTGCGCCGCGAGCTGATCCCCACGCGCACCGGAGGCGACGAGCGAGGCCCGCTGGGCGCCCTGGGCGGCATCTTCCATAGCGAGGACTGAGCCCCGCGCGCCGCCGGACTCCGGCCGCGCCCCCTTACTCGCCCCCCTGGATGATTCGCCGGGCCGCCCGCCGCCCCAGGCGCACGCAGTCCGGCACGCCGATGCCTTCGTAGGCGTTCCCCGCCAGATGCAGCCTGGGCAAGCTCCTGGCGCGCGCCTCGATCTCCGCCAGCCGATCGGCGTGTCCCACCGTATATTGCGCCATCGAGCGCGGCCAGCGCGCCACATGCACGAACCGCGGCTCGGCCCCAAGCCCCATGATGCGCGCCAGCTCCTCGCGCACCAGCGCCGCCAGCCCCTCGTCGCTTTGCTCCAGCAACGCTTCCTCGCCCAAAAAGCAGCGCAGCAGGGCCATCTGCTCGGGTACGCGGTGGGAAAACTTCGTTCCCACCCAGGTGCAGGCCGTCACCGCCCGCCGTTCCCGCCGAGGAACCAGAAAGCCGAAACCCTCCAGCGGGTGGTTGACGTCCTCCCGGCTGTAGCCCAGTGAGACCGTAATGGAAGACGTGTACGGGATGGTGTCCAGCAGCGCCGCCAGCTCGCCCGCCGGCGCCTGTAGCAGCCGCGCTGCTTCCCAAGCGGGGCAGGCCAGAACCACCGCCCGGGTCTCCAGCCAATCCCCGTTCACTCGAATTGCGTAGCCCGCCCCGCGCTGCTCGAGGGCTTCGGCCTCGCCCCGCACCATCTCGACCCGTCCCTTCAAGGCCGCCTCCAGCGCCTCCACCAGCCGCCCGAGGCCGCCCCTCAGCGTCTGAAACAGCGGGCCTGCGCCCTCCCCCGCCGGCCGCCGCCGCGCCGCCAGCACGCCACGGGTCAGACTGCCGTAGCGGCGCTCCAGCTCCAAGAAGCGCGGCAGCACGCTGGCCACGCTCAACTGCGCCGGATCCCCGCCGTAGACCCCGGCCAACAGCGGCTCGGCCAAATAGTCCACCGCCTCCCGGCCGAAGTGTTCGGCCACGAACTCGGCCACCGAGCGATCGCCGCCCGCTGCCGGCCGCGGCCGCCGGAACCACTCCAGCGCCATGCGCAGCTTGGCGCCCGGCCCCAAAAGCGGCGTCCGCAGCACCGGCCAGATCCGCGTGGGAACCAACATCATCAGGCCGTCGGGCAACGGTTCCAGACGTCCGGCGCGCAGTACGTAAGTCACCCGGAGATGATCGTTCGAGCCGATCACCTCCTCGCCCAGGCCCAGCTCCCGAATCAGCTCCAGCGCCCAGGGCTTCTGGGCCAGGAAGCTGTCCGGCCCCGTCTCGACCAGGCAGCCTTGGATGCGTTCGGTGCGGATCACCCCGCCCAGCCGCTTCCGTCGCTCGATGAGCGCGCAGGACAGGCCCGCCTGCGCCAGCTCGTAGGCCGCCGACAGTCCTGTGATGCCCCCGCCGACGATCGCCGCGCGCCGCATTCAATCGCTCTTCAGCCCGGCTCGGACCACCTGCGCCAGGGCGGCGATGAACAGGGGCGAATCGTTGAGCGAAGGACTCCGCCAGAGCCGCAGCCCGCGCCGGGCGGCGTACTCGCGCAAGTGGATGTCTATGTCGTAGAGGATCTCCAGGTGGTCGGCCACGAACCCGATCGGCGCCAGCGCGAACTCTCCCAGACCCCGCGCCGCGTAACCCTCGACCACCTCCTCGACCGTGGGACCCAGCCACCTCTCCGGACCCGCGCCCTGGCTCTGGTAGGCGAAATCCCACGCCTCCAGGCCCAGCCGCTCCGCCACCAGCCGCGCCGTCGTCCGCGCTTCGCGGTCGTAAGGATCGCCCGCCTCTAGCATCCGTTCCGGCAGGCTGTGGGCCGTGAACAGCACTTGCCGCCCCGCGGCCAGCGGCGCCAGCTTCTGGGCGAAGGCCTCGATCAGCAGAGGATGATCATGCCAGCTCTTCGTCCAGACGATCTCGGCTCTCAGGCCCAGATCCGTCCGGGCCTGCTGCACCCGCCGGTAATACAGGCCCACGCTGGCCCGGGAGTATTGCGGCGCCAGGCAAAGAGCCACGATCCGCTCGACGCCCTCCTCCTTCAGGCGCGCCATCGTCTCGGGAATGAACGGGCGCCAGTTGCGCATCGCGAAGTAGACCGGCGCCGGCCGCCCCTCCTCGGCCAGACGCCGCTCCAGGGCCCGGGCCTGTTCGCGCGTGCGCGCCGTCAGCGGCGAGGCGCCGCCGATCGCCTGGTAGCGGCGGCGGATCTCCTGCCGCAGCTCGGGCGGCGTGGGACGGCCCCCGCGAACCAGATCCAGGTAGGCGTCCAGATCCTCCAACCGCTCCGGCGCGCCGTGCGCCAGCAGCAGAACCGCCTGCTTCACAACTTGAATTCCCGGACGTAACCCACTACCGCTTTGACGTGCTCGACCGGCGTCTCGGGCAGGATGCCGTGACCCAGGTTGAAGATGTGGCCCGGACGCGAGCCGGTGCGCTTGAGCAACTCGTGCACCCGCATCTTCAGCTCGGGCAGCGGCGCGAACAGCACGGCCGGGTCCAGATTCCCCTGGATGGCGCAGCGGTAGCTGACGTCCATCCAGGCCTGGTCAATATTGACCCTCCAGTCCACCCCGAGCACGTCGCAGCCCACCGCGTGCAGCTCGCGGTAGAACCCTCCGGCCCCCGTGCCGAAGTGGATCACCGGCACGCCGCTGGAGCGCAGCCGCTCGATCAGCGCCCGCGAGTAAGGCCCCACGTAGCGCGCGTAATCGTCCGGCCCGAGCGCTCCCACCCAACTGTCGAAGACTTGGATGGCACGCGCCCCGGCCGTCACCTGCAACAAGCCGAAGGCGCTCAACACGTCCACCAGCTTGCCCATCAGCCGCCGCCAGAGCGTCTCGCCGGCGTACATCATCTGCTTGGTCTTCAGGAAGGTCCGCGAGGGGCCGCCTTCGATGATGTAGCTGGCCAGCGTGAAGGGCGCCCCCACAAAGCCGATCACCGGCACCCGCCCGGCCAGGGCCTTCACCACGATCTGGATCGCCTCGCCCACGTAGCCCAGCTCGTCCGTGTTGGAGATGGACAGGGTGTCTATGTCTTCGGAGGTGCGCACGGGGTTTTCGATCAGCGGCCCTTCGCCCGCCGCGAAACGCAGCTTCAAACCCATCGGTTCGACGGGCAGCAACAGGTCGGCGAAAATGATGGCCGCGTCCACGTCCAGAATCTCGACCGGCTGCAAGGTCACCGTGGCCGCCAGCTCCGGCCGCTTGCAGATCTCCAGCAGCCCGTACTTGGCCCGAATGCTCCGATAGGGTTTCAGATAGCGGCCTGCCTGCCGCATGAACCACACCGGCCGCACGTCGGTCGGCCGCCGGCGGCAAGCGTCCAGAAAACGGCTGTTCATGGGAGCCACGCGCATGAGAGTTCCGCTGTGTCCTCGCACAAGAATACGCGCAAGTCCTTGGGTTTGTGCCGGGCCGCCCACTGGCGGCCCAAAACGAAGAAAGGCTTGGTCCAGGCTTCGCTGTCCAGGGTCTTGGGGGCCAGCACGGAAACCGCCAGCATCCCGCCGGCCGGATAGCCGGTGCGCGGATCCATGATATGGCTGTAAATCTTGCCCTCGGCCACGAAGAATTTCTCGTAACTGCCCGAGGTGGAAAGCGACTGATCCTTCAGCCGCAAGGTCTCCACCGTCCGGGTCTCGTCCTTGGGATGGCGGATGCGGACCTCCCAGCCCTCCGCCTCGCCCGCCGGCGCCCCCAGCCCGTAAATGCTCGAACCGGAGGCCGACACCAGCGCCGAGCGGATCCCGTTCTCCTTCAGAATCGCCACCATGCGGTCCACGGCATAGCCCTTGCCGATCCCCCCGGGATCCAGCTCGACGCCCGGCTGGGCAAACCGCACCGTCTGGTTCTCCGCGTCCAGCAGGATCTTGTCATATCCCACCTTGGCCAGGGCGGCCGCCACCTCCTCGCGGGCCGGCAGGCGCCCCGTCCCCCGGTAGAACCCCCAGACTTTCATCAGGGGGCCCACGCTGATGTCGAAGGTCCCTTCGCTGGCCCGGCTGTATTCCAGACAAGCGGCCAGCAGGTCGAACAGCTCCCGGCTCACCCGTACGGGCCGCTCGGCGGCCTCGCGGTTCATCCGGCTCCACTCGCTCGCCGGCCGGTAGTTCGAGAGCATGCGGTCCAGCCGGCGCAGCTCGCCGAAGGCCGCCTCCACGGCCGCCTCCATGCGCTCCCGGTCTTCACCGTAGAGGGCGACCGTGAAGGTGGTTCCCATGGCGTCCAGGCTGGCCTCCAGCCGGAGCAGTTCCTGGGCCCGGAGGGCGGGCAGCCCCAGCCCGAACAAAACCACCGCAATTTGTCTGATCAGGGAGCGCCTCCGCCGGCCTCGCCTCACGCCCCGCTCTCTGGGCTCCGCCGGCCCACCGGCCCCGGACCGCCCTCCGCCCAAGGCCCTCCCGCCGCTCCGCTCACCTCGGCCAGAAAGTGAAATTCCGGAATCCGCCACAGCCGCATCCTCGCAGCCACTTCTCTCCGGATCCAATGCCGCGCGCCCTCCAGCGCCCGCAACGCCGCCTGCTGCCGGTCCTCATCCCCTCCGGCCGCCACCCGCACCCGGGCGCTGCGCAGATCCCGGCTCACCCACACCGCCGTCACCGCCACCTCCGCCAGCCGCGGATCCGACATCTCGTAGCCGATGATCTCGGCCAGCTCCTCCCGCAACGCCTCCGCCACTCGCTCCGTGCGCCGGGCGTCCATGGCTCACTCCAACCACTCCAGGCTGGCGCCCACCAACCCCGCCCCCAGCAGGCCGGCCGCCTCCCGCTCGACCGACTCCAGCACCCAGGCGGCATGCTGCCGGTCGCCGGAAACCGTCACCGCCGCCAGCAGCGCCCTCTGCCAGAGATCCTGCCCCTCGATCTCGGCCACCGCCACGTTGAATTTCCGCCGCAGCCGGTCCTTCAGACCCTGCACCACCTGCCGCTTGTCCTTGAGCGAATGCGAGTTCTCCAGCCTCACCTCCAGGGTGAGGACGCCCACGCTCGGCATCGAGCCTCGTCAGACCAACGCTTCGGCCGCCACCTGTTCCCGGACGAACGCCTCCAGCACGTCGCCCGGCTTGACGTCGTTAAAGTTCTCAATCGCCAGCCCGCACTCCAGCCCGCTCTTGACTTCGCTGACGTCGTCCTTGTACCGCCTGAGCGAAGCGATCCTGCCCGTGTAGACCACCACGTTGTCCCGCAGCACGCGCACTTCGCTGTCCCGGCTGATGTAGCCGTCCACCACGACGCAGCCCGCCACCGTCCCCACCTTCGAGATGCGGAAGATTTCGCGCACCTCGGCCCGGCCCCGGTACACCTCCTTGACCACCGGCTCCAACAGCCCGGCCATGGCCCGCTTGATCTCATCGGTCAGCTCGTAGATGATCGAGTGCAGCCGGATGTCCACCTTCTCCTGCTCGGCCAGCGCGGCCGCGTTGCGGTCCGGCCGCACGTTGAAGCCGATGATGATCGCATCGGAGGCCACCGCGAAATCCACGTCGTTCTCGGTGATCGCCCCCACCCCGGAGTGGATCACCCGGATGCGCACCTTCTCGGTCGAAAGCTTTTGCAGCGTCTCGGTCAGCACTTCGGCCGTCCCGGCCACGTCCGCCTTCAGAATCACCCGCAGCTCCTTGACCTCGCCCTCCTTCAATTGCGCGTGCAACTGTTCGAGCGAGGCCCGGCTCGTGCGGGCCATGGCCTGCTCGCGCGCCTTGGCCTCCCGGTAGACCACGATCTGCTTGGCTTTGGCCGTGTCGGTCACCACCTGCAAGGGATCGCCGATCTCCGGCAGCGCCTCCAGCCCCAGCACCTCGACCGGCGTCGCCGGCCCGGCCTGTCGCACCGGCTGCCCTCGGTCGTCGAACATCGCCCGCACCTTGCCGAAGACCGCACCCGACAACACGAAATCGCCCACATTGAGCGTCCCGTTGCTGATCAGCACGGTGGCCACCGGCCCCCGCCCCCGATCCATCTTGGCCTCCAGCACCGTCCCCGTCGCGGGCCGGTTCGGATCGGCCTTCAGCTCCAGCATCTGGGCCACCAGCAGGATCATCTCCAGCAGCAGGTCCAGGTTCTGCCGGGTGCGCGCCGACACCGGCACCATCACCGTCTCCCCGCCCCACTCCTCCGGCACCAGACCCCGGTCGCTCAACTGTTGCTTGACCCGCTCCGGCTGGGCGTCCGGCTTGTCAATCTTGTTGATGGCCACCAGGATCGGAACGCCCGCCGCCCGCGCGTGATCAATCGCCTCCAGGGTCTGCGGCATCACCCCGTCGTCGGCCGCCACCACCAGCACCACCAGGTCCGTGACCTTGGCCCCCCGGGCGCGCATGCGGGTGAACGCCTCGTGGCCCGGCGTATCAATGAAGACGATCTTCTGGCCGTTCTTCTCCACCTGGTAGGCGCCGATGTGCTGCGTGATCCCGCCCGCCTCGCGCTCGGCCACGTTGCTCTCCCGGATGGCGTCCAGCAGCGAGGTCTTGCCGTGGTCCACATGCCCCATCACGGTGACCACCGGCGGGCGCTCGACCAGCCCGGCCTCCTCCGCTCCCCGCTCGGCCAGCGCCGCCTCCTCGGTCTCCTGCTCGAAACTGCGCTGCTGCACTTCGGCCCCGAATTCCCGCGCCACTTCTTCGGCCAGCTTCACGTCCAGCGTCTGGTTGATGGTGGCGAAGACCTTCTTGTCCACCAGCTTCTTGATCACCAGGCTGGCCTTCAGGCCCAGCTTCTCGGAGAGTTCCTTGACCGTGATGCCTTCGGCGATGGTGATGGTCTTGCCCTCCGCCGGCCGCGCCGGCTCCTCCCGCCGGACGCTGGGACGATGCAGGAGCTTCTCCTCCCGCTCCAGCTCCCGATCCACCACGCGGGGATGCTTGCGCTCGGGCAACCGGCGGCCGTCGGCGGGCGCCGGAGGCGCCGGTTCCACGCGCCCGGGGCTGGTAGGATGCAGGCCGCGGCCGCGCGGCATAGGAGCAGGGCCCGCCCCTGGTCTGGGCCGCAAGGGCTGTCCCGGGCGCACCGCACCGGCGTAGATGGGCTTCCCGGGAACGGGGCGAACCGCCGGTCCGGGTCGCGGCTGCGGCTGGCCGGGCGTCGGCCGGCTCTGCTCGATGCGCTTGAGAATG
>JBBIMA010000086.1:0-15526 GCA_037444625.1 Solibacteraceae bacterium | reverse complement strand
GCTTCACCGGCGGCGGGCGGCGTGCCGCCGGCCGGGACCGTTCCGGCCACCTTGGCCTGGCCGGGCTCGAGCGGCTCAGCCGTTTCCGGCGGAGGCGCGGACGGGGGAAGCGCTTGTCCGGAGGGCCCCGGACGCGCCGCCTCCCGGGGCGCTTGCGCGCTCTGGGCGGGCGCCCCGCCGGCAGCGGCCTGCTCGGGAGCGGCGCTGCGGCCCATAAAGTAGCCCAACGAAAACACCACCCCGAACAGGACCATGACGATGAACACGATGCTCAGCAACTGGGGCGTGCCCAGCACCAACTCGTATTCGCCTTCCGGATTGCGCGGCATAGCCCCCGCCGTCAGCCGCTCCGGCCCTCACTGGGAGGAATTCTCTCCAGGGCGGCCTTCAACCCCGACATTATATCCAGCGGCAGCGGGAACACGATGGTGGTGTTCTTCTCGGTGCCGATCTCGACCAGGGTTTGCAGGTAGCGCAACTGGATGGCCACCGGCTGGCGCTGGATCATCTCGGCAGCCATGGTGAGCTTTTCCGCGGCGGTGTATTCGCCCTCGGCATGGATGATCTTGGCGCGGCGCTCGCGTTCGGCCTCGGCCTGGCGGGCGATGGCCCGGATCATCTGCTCGGGCAAGTCCACTTGCTTGATCTCGACCATGGTGACTTTGACGCCCCAGGGGCCGGTGTGCTGGTCGAGCACGGTTTGCAGCCGCACGTTCAGCTTCTCCCGCTGGCTGAGCAGCTCGTCCAGCTCGACCTCGCCCAGCACGCTGCGCAGCGTGGTCTGGGCCAGTTGCGAGGTGGCGTAGAGATAATTGGCCACCTCGATGACGGCCCGGGTGGGGTCAATCACCCTGAAATAGACCACGGCATTGACCTTGACGGTCACGTTGTCCCGGGTCACCAGATCCTGCGGCGGCACCTCCAGGGTCTCGATGCGCAGCGAAATGCGCACCATGCGATCAATGGGCGCAAACACCAGGATGATGCCGGGACCCTTGGGCTTGGGCAGCACGCGACCCAGCCGGAAGATCACCCCGCGCTCGTACTCGGCCAGGATCTTGATGGAGGAGAGCAGATAAATCCCGACGATCAGCGCCGCAACCCACCAGATCGAGAACTCCATGTCAGCCTCCCGTTTGCTTGCCCGCCGGCTCGACCTTCAAGGTCAGCCCGCGGATGTCCACCACCCGGACGGGCGCGCCGGCCTCCACCGGCTGGGTGGAAACCGCGTCCCAAAGCTCCCCGTGCACGAATACTTTGCCGGCCGGCGCCAAGGCCGTGTAGGCCACGCCGACCTCCTCGATCATCCCGGCCGCGCCCGTGGCGACCTTGTGCGCCCGCGCCCGCACCACCAGCGTCACCAAGAACGAGGTGATCAGGGCGAAGGGCAGCGCCAGCCCCACCGCGACCGGGAAGCGGATGCGCATCTCGGGCGCCGGGCTTTCGATCAGCAGCAGAGCGCCCAAGACCATGGCCGCCGCCCCGCCCGCCCCCAGAATCCCGTGCGAGGCGAACTTGGCCTCCAGGATGAAAAGAATCACCGCCAGCAGCAACAGGGCCACGCCCACCCAGTTGATCGGAAACACCGAGAGGGCGGAAAGGCCCAGCAGCACCAGGATGCCCCCGATCACCCCCGGCGCGATCAGCCCCGGCGAGCTGAACTCGACATACACCCCCAGCGCCCCCAGCACCAACAACGCCAGGGCGATGTTGGGATCGGCGATGGCCGCCAGGATCTGCTCCCGCAGGGACCGTTCGTAGTCCAGCACCACCGGCTGCCCCAGCTCGAGTTTCACCTTGCGGCCGTCGAAACGGGCGATCTCGCGCCCGTCGAGCTGGCGCAGCAAGTCCGCCTGATCGCGCGCCACCAGATCCACCAGCTTGTTCTCGTAAGCCTCGCGCTCGGTGAACGAGCGAGCCTCCAGCACCGCCTTCTCGGCCAGCCCCGCGTTGCGCCCCCGCTTGGCTACGATGCTGCGCATGAAGGCGGCCGCATCGCTTTGCACCTTCTCGCGCATCACCTTGTCCATCTCGCCCGCCAGCAGCACCGGGCTGGCCGCGCCGGTGTTGGTCCCGGCCGCCATGGCGGCCGCATCTCCCGCCTGGAGAATGAAAAAGCCGGCCGAGGCGGCCCGCCCGCCGCTGGGCGTGACGAAGGTGATCACCGGCACGGGCGAGGCGAGGATTTTCTCGACGATCTGGCGGGTGGCTTCGAACAGCCCTCCCGGCGTGTTGAGGCGGATCAGGAGCGCTTGGGCGCCCTCCCTCTGGGCCTGAGCGAGGGCGTGCGCCACGATGTCCACCGTGATGGGATGGACCACCCCGTCCACGTCCACCGCCACCACTTTGGAAGCCGCGGCGGCCGGCAGCGCTGCCGTCAGGGCGAGCGTCAGGAGCCTGGAGCGCAATGCAATCTCAATATAGCACTTGCCGGCCCGGGCGGCCCTATTCGTAGCGCAGGGCCTCCACCGGATCCAGGCTGGCCGCCTTCAGGGCCGGCCATACCCCGAAGAAAATCCCCACCAGGACGGAAACCCCGAAGCCGGCCGCCAGCGCCCACACCGGCACCCGGGATGGCAAGGCGGGCAGCAAGGCGCCGATCAGCAGGGTCGCCAGCACCGCCACCGCCAGCCCGGCCGCGCCCCCGCTGCCGGTCAGCGCCACCGCCTCCAGCAGGAATTGGGCCACGATGTCCTGCCGGCGTGCGCCGATGGCCTTGCGCACGCCGATCTCGCGCGTGCGCTCGGTCACCGACACCAGCATGATGTTCATCACTCCGATGCCGCCCACCAGCAGCCCCAGTCCCGAGATGGCCAGCGAGATCAGCACCACCAGGCGGGTCATACGATCGAACTGCTGGACGATCAAATCGGGCGTGGAAATCGCGAAGTCGTTCTCCTCGCCCGGCGGCGTGCGGCGGATCTTGCGCAACAGGCCTTCGATCTCTTCGTAGGCCGCCTGGCGGAACCCCGGCCGCGCCTTGGCCGTGATCAGGATCCGGTCCTGTTGCGGATAGCGCAGGCGCGCGGTCTCGAACGGGATGATGATCTCCTGGTCCTGGCGGTTGCGCCCGAAAAAGCCTCCTTTGGCCTTGGCGAACACCCCCAGGATCTCGAACTCCGCCCCATCCACGATCACCCGGCGCCCGACCGCGTTGCTCCCCAGGAACAGCACCTGGGCTATATCCGCACCGAGCAGCGCCACCCGCGCCCCCCGCCGCTCTTCCTCCGGCGTGAACACCCGCCCGGCGGCCACCTCCCGAGGCGTGAGGGAAAAGTGGTTCGCGGTGACCCCGGTCAGATACAGGCTGTCGGTCTCATAGCCCGGCACCCGCGCCGTCAAGGGCCGCCGGTTGAACACCGGCGGGACGTACAAGGTTACGCTGGCGTCCTCCACCGAAGGACAAAGCCGGCGCATCAGTTCGGCGTACTCCGGCCGGATCGGCTTGCGCCTCTGTTCCTTGGGCGAGGGAAAAGACTCCTGCGGATCCCCGCTGGTCTTGTAGACGAAAATGTTGTCCGGCCCCTGCTCCTCGAACAGCGTGACGATCCCCTGCCGCAATCCGCTCAGCAGGGAAGCCACCGTGACCACGGTCGTGATCCCGATGACGATGCCCAGCACGGTCAAAGCCGAGCGGAAGCGGTGGCTCCATACCGCCCGCAGCGCCATGCCCAGGTTCTCACCCCAACTGACTCGCACGGCCTACTCCGCGCGCAGCGCCGCCACCGGATCCAGGCGCGCCGCCCGCACCGCCGGATACCACCCCGCCGCCACGCCCACCACGCCCGACACCGCCAGGGCCAGCGCCACGTAGGGCCAGGTGACCCGCAGGGTGGCGTTCAAGACCTGCTCCAGCGCCATCGCCCCGGCCACCCCCAGCAGCAGGCCCGCCATGCCGCCCGCGCTGGTCAGCAACACCGCCTCGATCAGAAATTGCAGCCGGATGTCGAAGGGCCGCGCCCCCACCGACTTGCGAATCCCGATCTCGTGCGTGCGCTCGGTCACCGACACCAGCATGATGTTCATCACCACGATGCCGCCCACCAGCAACGAGATGGCCGTCACCGGCACGGCCACCGAGGAGATCATGCTCAGGATGTTCTGGACCCAGGTGCGCACCGCTTCCGGGGTCAGCGTGTCGAACCGGTCCGGCTGGCCGGGCCCCAGCCGAAGCCGGGACCGCAAGGCGGCCCGCGTCACATCCAGGGCCTCCTCCAGGGTCAGGCCCAGACCGGCGCGCGCCCGGGCGAACAGCGTGATCGAATTCGGCGTGCCGAACATCCGCCGGTAGACCGTGACCGGAATGAACACCGCGTTGTCGCGCAGGCCTCCCATCACGTTGCCCAACTTCTCCTGCACCCCCACCACCGTGAAGTCTATCCCCTGAACCTTGATCCGGCGTCCGAGAGGCGAGCCGGTCGGAAACAAGCCGGCGCGGACGTCCTCGCCGATCACCGCCACCGCCTGCCGGTTGCGCTCTTCCTCCGGGGTGAAAAACCGGCCTTCCGAGGTGGCGACGTCGCGCAGCGCGGACAGCGTCCAGGAGACTCCCTGAATCAGACCGTCCTCGAAATTTCGGTTTTCCGCCTTCACCTCCGCCGGCCGGGCCATGTAAGGGCTGTAGAGAATCCGGTCGCCCGTGGTGGCTTGCAGGTAGCGGAGGTCGTCCCAGCGGATGGGGCGGTTGCGCTTCAGCTTGTCGTAGTATTCGCGGCGGCCTACCGCACGCGCCACCTGGGCCACCAGGAAGGTTTCCGATCCGAAGGTTTTCGCGGCGCTCTGTTCGGCGTACACCCCCAAGCCCTCGACCGCCGCCCCCACCAGCACGACGCTGGCGACGCCGATGATCACCCCCAGCAGGGTTAGGAAGCTGCGCAGCTTGTGCGCTCTAATGGAGGCGAACGCCAGCCCGAGGGCGGTCGCCAGGATCCGGCCGTGGCGAGTCAGCAGGCAAAAAATCGGCCTCAAGGTCGCGTCCTGCCCCCATTATGCCCTGCGGCCGCCGCCTGGGGCAGCGGGGACGGCCAGGCGGCCGCCCCCGCCCTGGTGTCTTAGCTAAAAGCTGAAGCGAAGCCCGAAACGGAAAACGCGTTCGTCAACGCCCTCGCGGCCGGTGTTGCGCACCCCGGTCACCTCGAAGACGCCGCTGCGGAACGACCCGTCCGGATACAGCCGCAGGCCGTCAATGTTGTTGCTGGGGTTGGAGAAATGCGGCGTGTTGGTGGCGTTGAACGCCTCCGCTCGCAGTTGCAGCCCAAGCCGCTCGGTGAGGCGGAATTGCCGGAAGATGCCCAGGTCCAAGTTGACCAGGCCCGGCCCGCGCAGCAAATTAAAGGCCGCCGTGCCGAAGCGCGGCTCGGTCACCGGGGCGAAGGCGGTCCAGTCGTAGAAGGCCTGGCCCGGGCCGACGCCGCCCAGCTTCTTGGGCTTGGGCTTGACGACGTCGGCGCGCTGGCTGTTGAAGGGCGCGTTGAGCGGCCCGCCCGAACTGGTGACGCTGAACGGATTGCCCGAGTAAGCCAGCAACAGGGCGTTGACCTGCCAGCCGCCCAGCAAGGCGGCCGGCGCGCCCGCGGCGGCCCATCGCTTGCCGCGCCCGAAGGGCAGCTCGATGATGCCGGCCAGGCTGAAATTATGAGGCTGGTCCCAGCCGCACAGAGCCCGGTTCAAGCGGAAATACTCCGGACTCTTGATGGCGGGCGCATCGCCGCTGTTGTTGACGCCCGCGATGCTGATGCACTTGGACCAGGTGTAATTGACCGTGAACTGATAACCGGCCCGGAAGCGCCGTTCGAGTGTGGCTTGCAAGGAGTCGTAATGGCTGTTGCCCACCGGGCCCACGATCCGGGTCGAGGCATAGCGCCCGAAGCGCTGGAAGAAAGGCTGGCTGGCGCGCCCGCCGCCCGGCCGCCCGTAATTCTGCTCGGCGAAGCCCAGGATGTTGTTCTGCCGGGTGGCGACGTAGCCCGCCTGGACGCTGAACTCGCCCAGTTTCTTTTGGAGCATGAAATTCCAGGACTGGATGTAGCCGCGGTCAAAGTGATCCATCAGGGTGTTGACATCCACGGTGGCCGGGATGTCCACGATCCCGTTGCCCAGATCGGGCTGGCGAACCACCGGAATGCCGTTCTTCAACAGGCCGGCGGGAGTCCACGAGTTGGGCCCCGTGATGGTCAGCGAGAGCAGCATCGGGTGGTTGGCGCGCATGGGGCGCGCGACGTTCCAGGGATCGTTGGTGATGCCGTAACCGGCCCGGATGACGAAGCTCTCGGTAGCCCGGAAGGCCAGGCCCACCCGGGGGGCAAGGAGCCGCTTGCTGACCTCGACGCCGCAGTCCTTGGGAACCACCCCCACGCCGCAGACGTGCATCTTGTTGGTGGCCAGGTTATAGCGCTCCAAACCGCGATCCGGACGGGTGGGAATGGGGAAGTATTCCCAGCGCGTGCCCAGGCTGAGCGTCAGGTTATGGCTCACCTGCCAGCGATCGCGCACGTAAAGGCTGTACATCGAGGTGCGCGTGCCGTACTCGTCGGGGAACTGGAAAATCTTGCCGATCGTACTGGGCAGGCCGAGCAGGAAGTCGGCGTAGCCGTTCCACTGATTGGCCGCCGGGCCGCCCCGCAGGGTGGTCACCGACCCGCTGAAAGTGAAGCCGCCCGAGCCGCCGTGGCTGCCGCCGTAAAACTCCGGCTGGGTGTGGTTCAGGGCCTGGAAGGAAAGCTCGGAACCGAAGCGCAGGTCGTGAGAACCCCGCAGCCAGTTGACGTTGGCCTGGTAGTTGTGCTGCGGATCCCGGCGATAGTAAGGCATGTACGTCTCGGTCTCTCCGATGGTGGTGTGGCCGCCGATGACAAAGCGCGGCCAGCCGCCCTCGAAGCGCCGCGGACCGTTGGTTCCGGGAATGCCCAGGAAGTCCAGACCGAGTTTCTTGTCAATCTCGGCCTGTTCGGCGTTGGTCGCCATTCGGGTGAAGCCGAAATTGGCGTCCAGCACCAAGGTAGGGCTGAAGACGTAGGTGCCTGCCACCGTGACGCTGTGGGTCGTGCCCCAGCCCTTGCCCGGGTTGTTGAAGACCCGCGTCACATACGGGCCGGCCAGCTCGCCGAAGACCCGCTCGACGAACTGATCGTAGTTGAGATAGCTGAAGCGCCCGTACATGGTGAACTTGTCGCTGGCGTTCCAGTTCACCTTGGTGTCCAGGGTGTGACGATCGAAAGGCCAGCGGCCGGCGCCGTAGAAGTTATTGGTGAAGCGATCCGGGAAAGTGGGCGCGGGCGTGAGCTGCACCAGCTTGAGTACGATCGGTTCGAAGCGCGCCCGGGGCACGATGTTACCGGGGAAAGGCGTGCGGTTGAAGCCCTCGGCGTCCCCGGTCGCCGGATCGTAGACGGGCCGGTCGGATTCGGTCATGATGCCCTGCCGGGTCAGCGGAGTGGGCACCGTGTACAGTCCGGCGGCGAACTGGCGGATGAGCGTGCCCTCGTGGCTGAGGAAATAGAACAGCTTGTTGCGCTTGATGGGACCGCCGAAGGTGCCCCCGAACTGGTTGAAAATGTCCTTGGGGTTCCGCTCCCCGGGCGGCGTGAAGAAGGGCTTGGCCTTGGTCTTATTGTTGTTGGTGTACCAGAAGGCCGAACCGTGAATCTCGTTGGTGCCGCTCTTGACCTGCACGTTGATGGCGGTGCCCCCGGCCAGCCCCTGCTCGGCGTCGAAACTGTTGGTGACCACGTTCACGGTCTCAATGGACTCCAGCGCCGGCACGTAGGCGGTAATGTGCGGCAACCAGATGTTGTACTGCGTGGCGCCGTCCAACCGCACGTTGTTGGAGGCCGACACCGTCCCGTTCACCTCGTATTGCAGCGAGCGGGACGGATTGGAAGGCACCGAATGGGCGTTTCGCGGCTGGGTGAAACCGGGCAGCATGGCCAGCAAGTGCTGATAGTTGCGGCCGGGCGGGACGGGCAGGTTTTCCAGCGTCTGGCTGGTCACTTCAGCTCGCACCTCGGCGCGATCGGTTTGCAAGACCGCCGCGCTGGCCGCCACCGTCACCGTTTCGGTGACCGCTCCCACCGCCAGGGTCACGTCCACCCGAGTGACCGTATTGATCGTGACCGCCACGTCACTGCGGGTGAAGGTTTGAAAGCCGCTCTTGGTCACTTTGACTTCATAGATTCCCGTAGGGAGCGTCGGGAAGCTGTAACTGCCCAACTCGGTCGTAGTCACGCTGCGGCTGAGCCCGGTCTCCCGCTGCGTCACAGTGACGCTCGCCCCGGGAACGGGCGCCTGGCTCTGGTCGCTCACGTTGCCCACGATCGAGCCGTGCAGGACCTGTGGTTGCGCCGGCCGGCAGAAGAGAGCTGCCGCCAGCACGGCGAATAACAGCGAGGAAACGATCGAGCGCGAGGGCCTCCGCCCCCGCGAATGCGGTGCGTTGCACATTCTGATCCCCCTTGTCAACCGGATGGATGCCTGCCCGGATCGGGCGCGGATACGATTCCCACCCCAACCCGAGCGGGATTCACGTCAACCCCAAAGCGAGTATATGATCGGAGCCCGAGGGCGGTCAAGGGCCCCCGAGGCGGCGCAGCCCCAACCCGCGGGCTTCAGTCCTCCGCCACCCGGCGGGGACGCAACAGGTAGGGCCAGCCCAGCCAGAAGCCCAGCAGGCGCCAGTTCCGCCATTGCGTGCGCAGCAGCGACAGCGCCAGCATCAGCACAATGAAGCCCGCCGCCACCGCCGCCGTCTGGCCGATGGTCAGGTTCTCCTTCCAGAACCACAGCCAGCGCCCGTACATCAGCTCGATATGCACCCAGTAGACCAGCAGCGACGTCAACCCGAACTGGCGCACCCAGCTCCAGCGCTCGCGCACCACGTACTGGGTCCACAGGAAGGCGAAGGAAAGCATCAGCAGCAGTACGCCCAGCTTGATCAGCACCAGCCAGGGGCTGTCCAGCCAGAAGTCCGACGCGGGATACACCGAATAGGGGAAATCGGCGAAGTATCGTCCGGCGAGGATCAGGCCCACGCCCGCCAGCGCGCCCCATTGCATCAGCCGCTCGATCTGCTCGGCCGGCGTCAGGCGCAGGATGCTGCCCGCGCTCAGCCCGAAGGCCACGAAGCTGGCCCAGGGAAAGAAGCCGAAGGCGAAAAAGTCCGGCGCGATATAGGCCTTGACGAGCGGATGCACGCCGGACCAGTTCAGTTGCGAAACCAGCGGCGATACCCCAGCGATCGCCAGGCCCAGGGCGGCGCACAAGCGGACCCGCTCGGCGGTCTGGAAAATCGCCATGGGAGACAACACGGCTACCGCCAAGCCCATGGCGTTCAGGATGTCCACCTTGAGCAGATCGGTCCAGGCGCTGTGGGGCCAGCCGAACAGCCAGAGCTGGAGGCGGAACAGGAAGGCGATCCCGAATAGGAAGCCGGCACGCTTGAGAGCGGCCAGCACGCGTGCGCCGGGTCCCAGCCCCTTGCGCTCGCGGCTGTCCATCAGGAAGGCCAGCGTTACGCCCACCAGGAACAGGAAGATCGCCGGGGGCATGCCGCCGACGAACTGCGAGAACACGTACGGGCCGCCGGCGCGCAGATCGGGCCTGGTAAAGGCGTGGAAGGCATGGCCCTGGATCATGATGACGGCCGCCAGGCCGCGCATCCAGTCAATATAGGGGAGCCTTGCGGAGGACTTCGTCTTGGGAAAAGCCATTGCGGAGTGCTTGCGCCTATTGTAACTCAATTCCCGACCGGCGTGTTGCGCTCCGGGGCCTCATTTCTGCGGATACTCGCGGCGCACGTCGCGGGGCAGGTTCAGCCGGCAGGCGCTGTCCGGCAGGCCGGTGTTGCGCCGGATGTCGCTGTAGCTGATCAGGTAGTAATCGCCCGCCGGCTGGAGAAACCGCTGGCGGACCGGGTAGCCGGCGTCCAGCGGGATCCAGAGCTCGACCTGGCGCACCCGTTCGAGGACCTTGGCCGACCTGGGAGTCAGCACCAGACGCACCGTGCGCCTGCCTTCCACGGTCTCCTCCCCGCCCAGGCGGATCGCGTAGTTCCTCTCCAGATCGCGGCGCGAGGTCCCGAAGCCCAACAGCGAAAACTGATCTATCAAGGCCCGGTTCTTCCCCAGCTCGTAAATCTGCACGGTGCGGATCTTGGGGTAGTAGATTTGCGCGGTGGTCCCCTCCAGGGCCACCGAGCGCGCCTCCGGCTGGGTGATCTCCACCTTCATGATGACCCGGCCTCCGGCCCGCTTCATCCAGACGCTGCCGCTCTCCTGGCTGGTCTCCTGCAACACGGCGGTGTAGGCGACCTTAGTGATCCTGGCGGTCAGGTCGCGGAAGGCGGCCGCCTCCTGGTCCATGCGGGCCAGTACGCCGTCAGCGTCCTGAGGCGCCGCGCCGCTCAGCCACAGCCAGAGCAGGGCGGAAGCGGGCCACAGGCGGGCGGGCCAGGTCATGGGACGGGGTGCGGCGTCCGGTTGGCGGCCGCAAAGGCGATGTAGCCTTTGATTTCCTGCTCGGAGTCCAGAATCGGCTCCAAGCGCACCAAGTCATGTTTCTCCCCGGTCTGAAAGCGCAGCAGATCTTCCGCCTTGCGCAGCCGCTGCTCCTCAGGCACCCCCTCCAGCAACTCCGCCTCGATCCAGAAGATCAGCGCGCCACGCTCGGCCGGCAGAGCCGCAATCCGGCGGGCCCGAGGAATGCGTGGTTGGTCGCGGAACCAGCCGCGCGGCACCAGAAAAACGAAAGCCAAGATCAGCCCGACCATCACGTCGTACTGCCAGCCCCCCCGAGGGTAATCCCACAGCACGAAGCGCTTCACTCCGGCCGGCACCAGCCGCATATCCCACCCAGTGTAACCCAGGGCGCGGGCCCGGCACTCATGCCTCTCGGGCCACCGCCACCACGTCGCTGAACAGCCCGTAGGCGGTCTGCCGGACTCCCGGCGCCACCGACAGAATGCCGAGGGTCCCCATCAAATCCGTCTCCAGCAACAGCAGGTTCGAGGTCCCGCGGGCCATCGCCAGCGGATCGGTCTCCGGCAGTACTTCGGCGCGGACGCGCAGGCGCAGGCCCTCCGGCCTGCACCGGGCCCGGCTCACCAGGCGGACGGTCTTGCCCCGGGCGGCCAGCGCCTGCATGCGCTCCGGGGTGAGCCTTCCGATGCCCTTGGTGGGAACCTCCAGCGGAGTCACCCGAGCATCCATCAGGACGTTGGCCAACGCGGCCGTCTTGGTGGCCGCGTCCCAGCCGTCCAGATCGTAGGCCGGGTCCGCCTCCGTGATGCCCAACCGCCGCGCGCGCTCGACCCCTTCCTCCCGGCTGAGGCCCTGGCGCATGGCTTCGATCACCACGGTGGTGGTCGAGTTGAGCACGCCCGTGAAGCCCAGCACCCGAACGCCCGGGAGCGTGTAGCGCGCCAGATTGAACACCGGGGCCCCGTCCATCACGGTGGACTCGAAGCGGAACTGCACCCCGGCCGCCTCAGCCTCGGCGCGCAGGGCGGCGTAGGCATGAGCGATCGGCCCCTTGTTCGCTGTGACGACGTGCATGCGCCGGGCGAAGGCGGCGCGGATGTGGGAGATGGCGGGTTCCCCGGTGGCCGGCTCCAGCGGCGTGAGCTCCAGCATCACCTCGGCCCGGGCGCGGTCGAGGAACTCTTGGACACCGGAGGCCGGGGGGCCGAAGACCGGCTCCGGAGGCAGGCCGCGGCTGTCCAGGGCGGTGCCGTGCCGCGCAGTATGGATCCCCGTGATGCGGAAGGGGAAGGCGGCGCGTTTGGCCTCCAGCAGCCGGGCGAAGGCCTGTCCCACGCGCCCGTATCCGATCAGCGCCAGCTTCACGGGTTTCTCCCGCCGGGCCTCACTCGCCCATCACCTTGATGATCACCCGCTTGGGCCGCCGGCCGTCGAATTCGGCGTAGTAGATCTGCTGCCAGGGCCCCAGATCCAGCCGCCCGCCGGTTACCGGGACGATCACCTGATGATGCACGAGCAGGCTCTTGAGGTGGGAGTCGCCGTTGGTTTCGCCGGTGCGATGGTGGCGGTAGTCGCGGCGGAAGGGAGCCAGCTTCTCCAGCCACTCGTCAATGTCGGCCAGCAGGCCGTCCTCGGCGTCGTTGACCCAGACGCCGGCCGTAATGTGCATGGCCGAGACCAGGATCATGCCTTCCTGGACGGCGCTCTTAGCCAGGGCGCTCTCGACCTGGGGCGTAATGTTGATGTACTCGCGGTGCTGCCGGGTGTTGAAAGTCAGATATTCGGTGTGGAATCGCATCAGTGGGATGATACAGCATCGCGGCCGGAGGGCGGTCGCGGGTCCGGGACCCGGTTTTGCTTGACAGGGCCTGCCGCCGGGAGTCAGACTTTGAGGGTTGGGCCATCCCGGTTGCCGGAGCGGGCGCGTGCGTCTGAGAACATTGTACGTGTGGTTGTGCATCTCGGGGGGGCTTGCCGTGCAGGCCCAGCAGCCCGAGGAACCGGCCCAGCGGCCGGAATACGGCGGTCCGGTGATCTTGAGCCGGGGCGGGCGCCCGCCGGCCGGAACCTCCGAGGAGCTGATCCGCTTGCAGCCGTTCGCCACCGTGGCGGGGGTCTACGATACCGGCTTGACCGGTCTGCTGACCGACGAACAAGGCCGGCTGCCCCGCGATGAGGCTTACGGCGTGCTGGCTTCCTTCGGCGCCCTCGGTTACCACAGTTGGAGGCACACCGTCCTGGGCATGACCTACGAGGGGACGGCGCGTCACTATAACCGCAAGAGCTACTACGACGGCCTGGACCAATCCCTGGCCCTGAACCTTTCTCATCAGGCCAGCCGGCGGGTACGCTTCGAGCTGAACGCCTCGGCCGCCAGCCGGCGCCGGGGCTTTTACGGCATGAGCGGCTACTCACTGTACAACCCGGAGTTTGTGGCGGCGGCCGAGGATCAGTTGTTCGATACGCGCACTCACCTGTTCACCGGCACGGCCCGCATGGTCTTCCAGAAGAGCACCCGCTTGTCGTTCGGCATGGGAGGCGCGGCGTTGGTCGCCGAGCCCCACTCGCGCGCCCTGGCGCGGGTTCGCGGCGCCTACGCCAACGGAGACGTGGCCTACCGGCTGGGCCGCTTCCATACGGTGGGCGCGGCTTACGAGTTCACGCACTTCTGGTTTCCCAACGCCTTCGGGGAAGCCTTCCTGCACGGGGTGACCGCGCAATACGCCGCCCAGTTGAATCCGCGCTGGACTCTCACGCTGGCCGGGGGAGGATATCGCGTGGAGACCGAACGACTCCGGCGGGTGGCCATAGACCCCGTGATCGCCGCCATCATCGGACAGGGCACAGGCGTCGAAGCCTTCCATCGCATCGGTTACATGCCCGCCATACGAGCCGGCCTCGACGGCCGCTTCCGGCGCAGCAGCGTCAGTTTCAGCTACGCCCGGGGGATCTCACCCGGCAACGGGCTGTACTTGACATCGGCTCGCGAGTCAGCGAGCGTAGCCGCGGGCTACACCGGAACCCGCCGGCTGCACCTGTCGGCCCAGGCCGGCTACTCGCGGCTGGCCAGCCTCTCGCAAACCCTGGGGCGCTATCGCAACTACCACGCCGGGGCCGGCATGACTTACCGCCTGAAGGGTCCGCTCTCGCTGTTCGCCCGGGTGGACGGGCGCAAGTACAATCTGGGGGGCACGGGCTTCGGACGCGTTTATTGGCGCGCCACGCTGGGCCTGGCTTTCAGTCCGGGCGAGTTTCCCCGCGCCTTGTGCTGACGGGAATTGGCCGCCGCCGTCCAACGACGCATCCTGGTGGTGGACGACGAACCGGCCCTGCTCTCCCTGATGGAGCAGTTCCTGCGACGCCTGGGCTACCAGGTGGACGCCTGCTCGAGCGGCGGGGAAGCCTTCCGGCGCTTCGAGGCCGATCCGGCCGCCTACGCGCTGGTGCTGGCCGACATCCTCATGCCCGGCATGTCCGGCCGGGATCTGGTGCTGAAGCTCATCGAGCGCAACCCGGAGGTCTGCGTGCTGATTTGCACCGGAGCACCCTTCCATCCGGCCACGCTCCCGCCGGAGGTTCGCCGCCAGGTCGGATTTCTCCAGAAGCCCTTCGCGCCCCAAATGCTGGCCGAAGCGGTGGAGCGCCTTCTGAGCGCTGCCAGAGACTCCTCCGGCGGTTAGCCGCTAATCGGCCTCGGCCAGCGCCGCCTCCACCAGCTCAGCGAAGTTTTCGCCGGACTCCGACCAGAGACGGCGCTGCTCGACCGGCAGCGCCCGTTGGATGTCCTCCGCCAGCCGCACCACGCTTCTCAAGTTCGAACGAGCGATTCGGGCGGCTTGAGGCAGGTTGGCGGCGGGCAGGAATTGTCTGTCCGGACCCAACTCGACGCGCAGGTGATCGCCCACCTCGTTGTCGAACAGGGGGCCGAAACAGGCCAGCGCCGCCCGGGAGGGCAGCAATCGCCACTGGCCTTCCCACCGCCATAGATCCCACCAGCCCTCGGCCACCAAGGCGCAATCGGGATGGCTGAACTCGCCCGCCATCTTGAGCACCTCTTGGATGTCCGGCGGGGCCGCGAAGGCGTGTTCCAGCACGGGCGGTTCGCCCTCCCCCAGGGCCTGAACCCTCAGCAGGCTGATGCCGGGACGCAGGCGGGAGAACGGAAAAGCGCCCAGCAGTTGGCCGAAGCGAGCCGTCATCTGATCCGGCCGGAAATCCCGCACCCAGAGCGAAAGGTAGAGCCGGTCGGGCATCGTCGGGCGCCTGCGCCCACCTATTTTAGCTTTTCCACCAGCGTCACCGGCTCTTGCAGCCGGAAGGTCAGCCGCGTCTCGCTGGGCAGCACGGCCGGTTTGCCGCGGGTGGCCATGACCGTGCCGGTGCCCGCCGCTCCGCCTACGCCGGCGCCGATGGCTGCTCCCCGACCGCCGCCCGCGATCGCCCCGATGGCCGCCCCGATAGCCGCGCCCACTGCGATCTTCTTGGCGTCATCGCGGGTCGAGGCCTGGCTGGTCTTGGCGAAGGGCTCGGTGCGGATCTCGACCTCCTGGCCGTCGGAGGTGTGCAGGCGAACCAGATGCACTTTCAGGGACGCCAGGCCGCGTACGCGCCCGGCCTGTTCCACTTCGAGCACGCTGCCCTGCACGCGTGCGCCGCGCTCAGCCAGCACGAAGCCCTCGACGACCAAAGGCTGATCGAGCGTTGCCGTGAAGGTGTCGCCCGGGCGGTTCTTTTCGCTCGAGACCGTCTCGCCCAACCGAACAGTGAGCAAAGTGCCGGCCGGCACGGTTACTTTGTGGGGCGTAGCGGGAGCGGGCGGGCCGGCCGGGGTTCCGCTGGGCGGGTTCAGCGGAATACGGGCGGGTTGCGCGGCCGGCGCAGATTCAGCAGCGGCAGGGGAGGAGGGAGCGGCCGCGGGAGGGACCGAGGGCGCGGCAGCGGGCGCCGTAGGTGCCGGAGCGGCAGGCGCGGGGGTCTCCTGGGGCGTCGTCCGAGCGACGGCCGTCTCAGCCTTGCGCCTGGGGGCGGGCGAGGGCCGCTTGGCGGCCGGCGCC
>JBBIMA010000085.1:0-15754 GCA_037444625.1 Solibacteraceae bacterium | reverse complement strand
GCTCAGGCGGCGGAGGGAGGCGCAGCGCTCGCGCTGCCCGCTTCAGGCGGGCTTGGCACCCACCAGCGGCTCGGCGTCGGGATTGCCCGGGCCGAAGTGCTTGAGCATGACCAGATCCTCGGCCCCGCTGCGGTTGGTGATGCGCACGCCTTCCCGAGCGGCCGGCGCGGTGACGAACAGCTCGTCTTTGGTCATCTGCCCGTAGCGGATCAGGGTGGGCGTCTCGATCTCCAGCTTGCCCAGGGTTCCGAAGCCCTGCACCAAGATCAACCCGTAGGCGGCGGCGTCCCGGACCACCACCGAGCGGCCGGGAAACACACGCAGCTCCTTGGCCGAGTAGTAAGGCGTGGAGTAGACGATCCAGTGCTCGGCGTAACCGGCCTCTTGCATCTCGGCGGGAGGGCGCACCGGGAGGGGGTGGAACAGCCGGTTCCGGGCGAACTCCGGATCGAGGTTGGCCTCCCAGTCCAGCATGCCGATGATGTAATCCAGGTCCTGATGGTGCTCCGGGGGCACGTCCTTGACGAGCAGGTCCCAAGGCACCACGCGGCCCTCGACCATGGACTGGAACATGGCGAAGACGTCCGAGTTCACCTGCGGCTCGTAGGTCACCAGCGAGCCCGGCGCGTGCAAAATGCCGGCGTCAATCTGCCAGCCGGTGCCGGGCTGTAACTTGTAAGCGCGGGAGTGGTAGAGGATGCCGTTATCGCCCTGGTTCCAGCGTTCCAGGCAGCGGCGCACGTCCTCCCGCCGGGTGCCGGGATTCAACCCCATGAAGGTGTAAGGAAAGTTGTTCTCCTTAACGTTGTACTGGGGCGGGAAGTAGTACGCCTCGGGCTTGCCCTTGCGCCCTACGCGCGCGGCGTGCTCGTCCTTCTGGTGCATGTGGTGCGGGATGGGCCCGAGGTTGTCGAAGAACTTGCAGAGCAGGTTCCAGCCGCCGTAGCGGCGCATGACGTCGGCGCCGAGGAACTCGTCTCCCAGCGTCTCGATGGCCTCTTTGAACAGCACGCGGCTTGCGTCCAGGGCGATGTAGCTGAGGCCCTCGTCCCAGGGCGTGCCGGGACCGTTATCGGCGTTGGTGGTGGAGGCGAACCAACGCTCGTCAATGCCCCCGCGATGGGCTCCCAGAGCGTAAAGGTCGCGCGGATCCAGCCGGAGGCGGCCGCCGGGCATCAGGAAGGAGCGGGGCACCCAGCAAGGGGCCAGCCGAACCACGCCATCGCCCGCCGCCAGAGCGTCACGAATCAGTGCCGTGTTGGACATAGAAATACAGTATTGCGCCGGGGGCAGGCTTGTCCAGCGCTCAGCCGGCCACCCTCTCGAAGAATCGCCAACTCCGCCGCGCGCACTCCTCCCAGCGGAAACGCCGGGCGCGTTCGGCGCCCCGGGCGGCCAACTCGGCCCGCCGGGTAGGGGAGGTCAGCAACCGCTCCAGGGCTGCGCCGATCTCCCGGACGCTGTAGGGATCCGTCAGCTCGCCTGCCTCTCCCACCACCTCGGGCAGCGAGGAGATGGCCGAGGTCAGCACGGGCGTCCCGGCGGCCATCGCCTGAGCGACCGGGAATCCGAATCCCTCATAAAGGGACGGGTACACGAACAGCGCCGCCCCGGCGGTCAAGGCGGGCAGGTCCTTCTCCGGGACGTAACCCAGGTAGCGCACGCCGGCCGTACCGGCGCGCAGCCTGTGGAGCAAGGAGGGATCGCCCCAACCCGGCGGGCCGGCCGCCACCAGCTCGAACTCCTCGCGTAGCGAAGCCGGCAGGCCCTGCCAGGCCTCCAGCAGGCGGGCCAAATTTTTGCGCGGCTCGATCGTGCCCACGAACAGGACGTAAGGGCGCTCCAGCCGGTAACGCGCCTTGAGGAGCTCGACCGCCTCGGGCCTCACGGCGAAGAAGGCTTCCGCCACGCCCGGATAGATCACTTCGATCTTCTCGGCCGGCAGGCCGAGCAGGCGTGCGGCGTCCGCTCGGGTGTTCTCCGAGATGGCGATCAGACCCGCCGCGCGGCGCAGCACCCGCTGGGCGAAACGGTGGGCCGCCGCCACGTTGGCCGCGGTGTGGGCCTCGGGCATCAACCAGCAGGTCAGGTCATACAGGGTGGCGGTGAGCGCCGCCCGCCGGGGCGGGTTCCAAAGCTGTTGCGAGACGTGGAAGACGTCGCCGGGCGCGCCCGGCCAATCGGCGGGCAGCCGGAGATAGTTGCCGGCATGCAGGCGGGCCAGCCCGAGCAGGGTCGCCGACACCCCGGCCAGCGAGCCCTCGTGATTGAGCGCGCCCAGGCGCATCGGGACGGGGAAAGTGCGGACGGCGCCTTCGCCCGCCAGACGCCGCAGCGCCGCCAGCCAATAGTAGAGGTAGTTCTTAACGCCCGCGCTGCGCAGCAACAGCGGCGTGGCGTCAATCGTGATGCGCATGGTTGGTGTAAAGGAACTTGCCGCCGGCCGCCGCCACCAGCCGCAGCGACGGGCGGCCCACCAGCCGTTCCAGGCGCGGCAGCCAGGGCTCGGCCACCACCAGATAGCACCGCTCGGGCCCCCGCCACAACGCTTGCACGCCCGCGTCGTCCAGGAACACCGGCGGCGCGTCGGGCGCCAGCGAGCCGTACTCCAGGTTGGTTACCCGCCCGTCCCACAGCAGCGCACTCCGCCCGGCGTAAAACAACAGGGACGAGAAGGCGTAGTACTGGTCGCTGACGATCAGCCTGCCCGGGGGCGCGCGGCGGAGCGCTTCGGCCAGGGGCCGGGAGGAAAGATACGGTTCGAAGCGAACCATCGCCCAGCGCGCCGCGTGCACGAACAACACCATCATAAGAGCCAGCGCGACAGGGGCGCGTTCGGTTCGCAGCCGCCAGGCGCCCAGCGCGCCGGCAAGAAGGGCGACCGCCGCCAGCGCCAGGGGCCCGCGCAGATAGGCCAGCGAGTCCAGAGTGAGATCCGCCATGTGGCCCAGCGAGAGCGTGTACAGCTCAGGGTGCCGGTTCAAGGCGAGCGAGATGTCCCCCGGCGTGGCCCGGTCGCGCACCAGATACAGCAGCGTCCCCGCCGTCAGGCCCGCCACCCCGGCCAGTAACGCGGCTGCTCGCGTGCCGGCCCGCACCCACCGCCCGCCCTCAGCCAGCGCGGCCCCCACCAGGAGCGCAAAGGCCGGGTAGGCCGGCATCGAGTAATACTCCTGAGTGGTCGAGAAGGTGAAGAACACCAGCACGAAGGCGATCCAGCAGACGGCCAGAAGCCGCGCTCGCCCGGCGCGGTCCGCCGGACGGAACGCGGCCCGGGCGGCAGCGGGAAAGTAGGCGCTCCAGGGAAACAGCCAGGCCAGATGCAGCAGCCAGAAGGCCAGGCGAGGCACCGTGTTGTAGTCGCGCGGGTGCCGCAGGTTCAGGAAGCGCAGCACATGCTCGTTGATGAAGTAGAACCAGAAGAAGCCGCGATAGCGGAAAGGTTCGGCGCTCAGGGTCAGATCCAAATAGGGCGGGTTGCGCAGGACGGCCAGCACATGCCAGGGAAGGGCGATGAGCAGGAAGATCGCCGCCCCGGACAATGGTCTCAGCCGCCGCCAGGTGCGCCGCTGCCAGAGTTGCCCGCTCGCCGCCAGATACAGCAATCCCGCTCCGGCCGGGATCACCGCTCCGATCAAGCCTTTCAGCAACACGCCTGCCGCCATGCTCGCCGCCGCCACCGCCGCCCACAGGCGCGGATGCGACTCCCGCTCCTCCAGGGCCCGCAGCAGGCCCCACAGCGACAGCGTCACCGCCAGCGTCAGGATGACGTCGGGGATCAACACGCGGGTAAACAGGAACAGGCCGGCCGAGGTGGCCAGCGCCAACCCGGCCCACAGCCCGGCCCGAGGGGAAAACGCCCAGGCCGCGAACCGGCCCGCCAGCCAGCACAGCAGCACGGCCGAAAGCGCGACCGGCAGGCGCGCCGCCCAATCGTGCACGCCGAAGATCGCGTAGCAGAGCGCGATCAGCCAGTACTTCAGGGGCGCCTTCTCCAGGTACTTGACGCCGTTCAGCCGCGCGGTCACCCAGTCGCCGGACTCCAGCATGTTGCGGGCGATCTGGGCCTGGACGGCATCCACGTCGTCCAGCAGCGAGGGCGGAGAAGAAATCGTCCCGAAAAAGACCAGCGCGGCGGTCAGGGCGACGATCAGACCGTAACGGGGGCCTCGGCCGGAGCCCGCTCGCCCGGAGCCTGCACCTTCCACAGCCGCATCCAGAGGAACAGGATCAGCAGCCCCCATAGCTGAAATCCGAGGTTAGCACGGCGCTCGAGATGGCGGCGAATCATCGCCTCCACCGCCCGGGCGTCGAACAAGCCGCTGGCCCGCAGCGCTGCGGGCGCCAGCGTGTCCAGCAACAGGGGGCGCAGCACGGTTCGCATCCACTGGTGGGCGGGAATGTCCAGGCCCTCTTTCTTGCGTTCGAGCACGGCCGCCGGCAGCCGGTCCTTCATGAGCCGGCGCAGGATGAACTTGAGGCGGCCTCCCCGAATCTTGAAGTCCTCCGGCAGGGAAGCGGCGAACTCGACGATGCGGTGGTCCAGGAAGGCCGGGCGCACTTCCAGAGAATGCGCCATGCTCATGCGGTCCACCTTGTAGAGGATGTCGTCGGGGAGGTAGTAGAGCTGGTCGAACAGCAGGAAGCGGTTGAGATAGCCGATGCGGCCGGCCAGTGAATCCCAAGCCGGCGGCAAGGTCTCCCTGCCCTGCGGGCCGAGGTAGAACGCTTTCTTCTCCGCAGAACAGAAGGCCCCGTTCCAGTAACAGTGCGCCTCGCCCGGCGGCAACAGGGACCCCTCCAGGAAGCGCTTCAGCTTGTACTCGAAGCTGATTTTCTCGTCCGAGACCGGCCAGCCGGCCAGCAGCCGGCGCAGCAGGCGGCGGCTCCAGGCGGGCGCGGCCCGCAGGCGGCGAGCCCAGCGGTCGGCCAGGTAGGTCAGATAGCCGCCGAACAGCTCGTCGGCCCCTTCGCCGCTGAGCGCCACCGTCACCGAAGCGCGGCTCATTTCGGAGAGGAACCAGACCGGGAGGGCGCCGGCGTCCGCGCTGGGCTCGTCCGAGTGCCAGACCATGCGCTCCACGGCCCCCGCCAGGTCCAGGCTCTCGTTGAGGTCCAGCTCGTGGTGTTGGCAGTCGTAACGGCGCGCCACCTCCCGGAAGTAAGGCGTCTCGTCGAAACTGCGCCCGCGGAAGGAGATCGAAAACGTCTTCAAGCGCGCGCCGCTCAGCCGCGCGGCGTAGTCCAGGATGGTCGAGGAATCAATCCCGCCGGAGGCCCAGATGCCCAGAGGCACGTCCGCGATCAGGTGCTCGCGCACGGCGGCCGACAGCAGTTCGTCCAGCTCGCGGCAGGCCTCCGGCAGGGGCCGGCGCGCCGGGCGGAATTCCAGCCGCCAGTAGGCCTCCTGGCGCACCCGGCCTTCGCGCCACTCCAGCCAGTGGCCGGGCGGCAGCTTGCGAATCCCCGCCACGAGAGTATGCGGGCAGGGTACGTAGTTCAGCGTCAGGTAGCGATCCAGGCCCTCCCAATCCAGACGCCGCTCGATCTCCGGATGGGCCAGGATCGCCTTCAGCTCCGAGCCGAAGTACAGTTCAGGCCCGCGGCGCAGGTAATACAGAGGCTTGATGCCCAGGCGGTCCCGCACCAGCACGAGCCGGCGCTCGGATTGCCGCCACAACGCGGCCGCGAACATCCCGCGCAGGCGGGCGAAGCAGCCGGTATCCCACTGAAGGAAGGCGCGCAGCAGCACCTCCGTATCGGAGCGCGTGCGAAAGCGGTGGCCCAGCGCCTCCAGCTCGGCGCGCAATTCGGCGTGGTTGTAAATCTCCCCGTTGTAAACGACCACCGCGTCGCCCTGCTCGTCGGCGATCGGCTGGTCGCCGCCCTCCAGGTCAATGATCTTCAGCCGCGCCGCGCCCAGGGAGACCTGGGCCGATTGGTAAACGCCCTGTTGATCCGGACCGCGATGCCGCAAGGTCGAAGTGGCCTGGCGGATGCGTCCGGGATCGAAGGCCCGCGTGAAGTGAGTATACCCTGCGATGCCGCACACGCTCGGTTCCCCGTTCCGCCCTGGCCGCTCGTCAGGCGGAGACTCACCGCAGCCGGATCGGCGCTCACCCTGCCGCCTTCCCGGCCGACGGGCACAATATATCACAACCCGCCGCAGCGGTCCATGCTTCCACGGCGCTGAGCTTCAGGGGGCGCCGGCCGGCTTGATCCCCGCCCTGGGCAGGATTGCGGATCATCGGAGGCTTTGGTATGTTGGAGAACCGCTGGAGCCCTGATGTCCGTCGGATGCCTGCTCGCGGGCCCCTCGCGGCGCCGGGTCGCCGTCAGTCTGTTGCTGGCCTGCGTGCTGTTGCTCATCAGCGGCCTGCTCTATAGCCCCTGGCACCGCCACAATCCCGCGTCGCGTCAGGCCTGCGCCTTCTCGCCGCTGGAGGGAGGCTGGGATCTGCAAGCCGGGCCGGGCATCGGGATCGAACCCTGCCTGGGTGTTGCCGGGCCGGCCCCGGTCTGGCAAGCGGCGCTCCCGCAGATCTGCCTTGCCCATCCCGGGTTCGGGCGGGCCCCGCCGGCGTAGGCCTTTCGATCCCCTGTCAAGCAAGCGATGAGGACGGCCCGCTGAGGCCCCTGTCCGCCCCGGCGGGCCGAGGGAGTGGGTCCAAGGATGGAGCGAAAGTTCGACTGTCTGGTCTTGTGCGCTCTGCTGTGGCCGGTCCATCTGGCCGGCGCCGCGCCGCCGGAAACGGTCACCATCGAGCAGGCCGTCGCCGAGGCGCTGGAGCGAAACCTGACGCTGCTGGCCGAGCGGGCCACTCTTCCCATCGCGCGAGCCCGCCTGATCACCGCCCGGCTGCGGCCCAACCCGGTGCTCAGCGCCGGCGGCGACCATTTAGACCTGCTGGGCACCGGCTTCAACGAGATCAACGCCGCCGGGCCGGCTGAGTTCAGCTTGCGCAGCGATTTCCTCTACGAGCGCGGAGGCAAACGGCGCAGCCGGATCGAGGCCGCGCAGGGCGCCCTGGAAGTCGCCGAGATGGAGGTCCTCAACGCCGCTCGCGCCCTCAAGCTTCAGGTGCAAAGCGCCTTCGTGGACGCGCTGCTGGCCAGGGAGAACCTCGCGCTCGCCCGGCAGAACCTGGAGATGCTGGACCGTATCGTCGAGGTCAATGTCGCGCGGCTGCGCGCCGGAGAGCTGGCGGAGGTCGAGCTGGTCCGCTCCCGCCTGGCCGCCCTCCAGCAAGCCAACGGCGTGCGGCGCGCCGAGCGCGAGCTGCGAGCCGCCTTAATCCGCCTGCAAAACCTGATGGGGCGGGACGGTTTCTCGCCGGCCTTCCAGGCGGCGGGCGAGCTGCGTCGCGAGGGCGCGGTCCCGACGCGGGAAGAGCTGCGGCAGGCCGCGCTGGAGAACCGCCCGGACTTGCTCGCGCTGCGCCGGGAGGCGGTCCGGGCAGCAGCCGAGCTGCGTCTGGAGCTGGCCCGCGGCAAGGCGGACTGGACCTTCGGGACCGAGTACCGCCGCCAGCAGGGGCTGGCCGGAACGGGCAACATGCTGGGCTTCTTCTTCAGCGTTCCCCTGCCGGTGTTCGATCGCAACCAGGGGGAGATCGAGCGGGCCCGGCAGCAGATCCGCCAGACCGAGCTTCGCCTGCGCGCCCTGGAAAGCGCCATCCGCGCCGAGCTGGAGGACGGCTGGCAACAGTTCCAGACCGCGCGCGAGCTGCTCGAGCAGATCGAAGGCCGCATGCTGGCGCAGGCCCGGGAAGTGCGCGAGGTCACCGAGTATTCCTACCGGCGGGGCGAGGCCACCCTGCTCGAACTGCTCGACGCCCAGCGCGCTTTCAACGACACCATGCAGGCCTACAACGAAGCGCGCGCCGAATACGCCCGCAGCCTCTACGCCCTGGAGGCGGCGGCAGGCAAGGAGCTGCAATGATGAAGAGGCAACTTTGGCCGGGGGCGCTGCTGCTGCTGGCGCTGAGCTGCAATCGTGCGCCCGAGGCGCCGCAAGCGGCCGGGGCGGCGACGGCGCCGGCGGGGCAGGTCATCCTGCCGCCCGATTCGCCCAAGCTCCGCCAGCTCCGGGTAGAGACGGTGGCGCTGAAGAAATTCCCGGTCGCCGAGGTGGTCGCGCCGGGCAAGGTGGAACTCAACCCCAACCGCATCTCGCGCGTGCTGCCGCCCATCGCCGGCCGGGTGCGCCAGGTGCTGGTGCGGTTGGGCGATGCGGTTCAGGAAGGCCAGCCGCTGCTGACGCTGGAGAGCCGGGAGGTGGGCGAAGCGCTGGCCGCGTACTTGCAAGCCCAGGCGCAACGTCGGCAGGCGCGCTCCGCTCTGAACAAGGCGGAGAAGGATCTGGCGCGGTTGCGCGATCTCTACGAGCACCGGGCGGCGGCCCTCAAGGAGGTCATCGCGGCCGAGAACGAGCTGGCGCAGGCCCTGGCGGCCCTGGAGCAGGCGGAGGCGGGGGCGGTGGAGGCGGGGCACCGGCTGGATCTGCTCGGGGTGGATCCGGCCCGGCACACGCACGAAGTGGTGGTGCGGGCGCCCATCTCGGGCAAGGTGCTGGAAATCGCCGTGGCGCCGGGCGAGTACCGCAACGACACGGGCGCCCCGTTGATGACCGTCGCCGATCTGAGCACCGTCTGGGTCAGCTCGCAGGTGCCCGAGAATGCGATCCGCTTCATCGAGACGGGCGAGCGGGTGGAGATCGAGCTGGCGGCCTTCCCGGGAGAAATCTTCCAGGGCCGCGTTCGCCGGATCGCCGATACGGTGGATCCGCAAACGCGCACCGTGAAAGTGCAGGCCGAGCTGGAGAACCGCCGGGGACGGCTGCGCCCGGAAATGTTCGGTTCGATCCGGCACACGCACGGGTACCGGCTGCTGCCCGCCGTCCCCTCCGGCGCCCTGGTGCGCGCCGACAGCCAGACCTGGGTATTCCTGGAGCGGGCCCAGGGCCGGTTCGAGCGCGTGCCGGTGGAGTGCGGCGAGCCGCGGGGCGATTGGACGCCGGTGCTGGCGGGGCTGAAGGCGGGCGACCGCGTGGTCAGCCAGGGCGCCGTCCTGCTGGCCGGTTCCTGAGGAGGCGGCATGATTCCGGCCTTGCTGCGCCTGGCACTGAGCCACCGCCTCTTGACGGTTCTCTGCTGCCTGATGGCAGGCGGCTTGGGTTTCTGGGCCTTCACCGAGCTCAAGGTGGAAGCCTACCCGGATCTCTCCGACTTGCAGGTCACCGTGATTACCCAGTACCCGGGGCACGCGCCCGAGGAAGTCGAGCAGCAGATCACCATTCCCATCGAGCGCGCCTTGAGCGCCGTCCCCAACGTGATCGGGCGGCGCTCGCGCACGATTTTCGGCCTCTCCGTGGTGGACCTGACTTTCGCCTACGGCGTGGAAGAGTATCAGGCCCGCCAGACGGTGCTCGAGCGCTTGCGCGACGCGGTGCTGCCGGAGGGAATCGAGCCCGTCCTGGCGCCCCCCACTACGCCGGCCGGCGAGCTGTATCGCTACGTGGTGGAGGGCGAGGGGCTGGATGAGATCCGGCTGCGCGAGATCCAAGACTGGGTGATCGCCCCGCGCATGCTGCAAGTGCCCGGGGTGGGCGACGCTTTTGCCTTCGGCGGACTGGTCAAGCAGTATGAGATCGCCGTGGATCCCATGGCGCTCTACAAGTACAACCTTTCCATCCGGCGAATCGCCGAAGCGGTGGCGGCCAACAACCAGAATGCGGGCGGCTCGCTGATTCCCAGCGGCGAGCAGGCGCTGGTGGTGCGGGGCATCGGGAGACTGCGCACGCCGGCAGACCTGGAGAATGTCGTCGTGAGCAGCGCCGACGGCGCCCCGGTGTTCGTGCGGGACGTGGGCCGGGTACGCCTCAGTCACGCGGTGCCCACCGGGATCTTCGGGCTGGATGCCCGCAGCGGGCTGGTCGAGGGAATCGTGGCCATGCGGCGGGGCGAAAACGCCGGCGAAGTCCTGCGCGGCATCCGCCAGGCGGTCGAAGAACTGAACTCGGGCGGCCTGCCGCCCGGAGTGCGCATGAGACCCATCTACGACCGCACGGAGCTGGTCCACCAGACGCTGCGCACGGTCTCGCGCACGCTGGCGGAGGGACTGATCATCGTCTTCCTGGTGATGGTGTTTTTCCTGGGGAGCTTGCGCGCCGCCCTGTTGACCGCTTTGGTGATTCCGCTTTCGCTGGCCTTCGCCTTCGGGGCGATGTATCTGTGCGGCATCACCGCCAGCCTGCTCAGTCTGGGCGCGGTGGATTTCGGCATCATCGTGGACGGCACGCTGGTGATGGTCGAGTGCATGCTGCGCCGGCTGGGACGCCAGAGCCGCGCGACAACCCCCGAGGAGAGCTTCGGGATCCTGCGGGAGGCGGCGCTCGAGATCCAGCGCCCCATCGTGTTCTCTCTGCTGATCCTGATCACCGCTTACATCCCCTTGTTCACGCTGCAACGGGTGGAGCGCCGGCTGTTCATGCCCATGGCGTTCACGATCGCGGCCGCTCTGGTGGGCTCGCTGTTGTTCACGGTGACGCTGGCGCCGGCGCTGGCCACCTGGCTGTTCCGCGATCTTCGCCCGCGGCGCAATCCGCTGTTGCTGTGGCTGATCCGGAGCTATGAGGTCGCTTTGCGGCGGCTGATCGAACGGGCCGGCCTGGCGGCGGCCGCCAGCCTGCTCATCATCGCCGGCGGGGTGGCGGTGGCGAGCCGCCTGGGCACGGAGTTCCTACCTCACTTGGACGAAGGAGTCATCTGGGTGCGCATGATCCTGCCCCCGGGCGTTTCCCTGGAGAAATCGGCCCGGGTGGCGGACCGTCTGCGCGAGTTGGCCCGGCAATCACCCGAAGTCACCCTGGTGACCTCGCAGACCGGCCGCCAAACCTCTAATACCGAGCCCTTCGGCCCCAACCGCACCGAGTCGCTGATCGCCTTGAAGCCTTACGCGGAATGGCCGCCGGGCAAGCGCAAGACGGACCTGGTCGAGGAGCTTTCCGAGCGCTTCCGCTCGAACCTTCCGGGGGCCCGCTTCAATTTCACCCAGCCCATTATTGATATGGTCATGGAGGCGGTCACCGGCTCTTCGGCCGACCTGGCGGTGCTGCTGAGCGGGCCGGATCTGACCCTGCTGCGCGCGGCCGCCGCGCAAACCCTGGAGATCCTGCAAGGCATACGGGGCGCCGCCGACACCGCCATCGAGCAGGAGGCGGACCAGCCGCAGTTGCGCATCCGCATCAACCGGATCGAGGCGGCCCGCTACGGCATCAACGCGGCCGATTTGCAGGAGGTCATCGAATTGGCCATCGGCGGGCGGCCGGTAAGCGTGATGTTCGAGGGCGATCGTCGCTTCGACATCGTGGTGCGCTATGCGCCCGAGGCGCGCAGTACGGTGGGAGAGATCGGCAACATTCTGGTGCCCACCTCCGACGGCGCTCGGGTGCCCCTGGCGCGGGTGGCCGAAATCGGGGTGGCCAACGGCGCTTCCACCATCGCCCGGCGCGAGAATCAGCGGCTGGTCAGCGTGCGGACCAATATCCGCGGGCGCGATCAGGGCAGCTTTGTGGCGGAGGCGCAGCGGAAATTCCGGGCCCGGGTGAAGTTGCCGCCGGGCTACCGGGTCGAGTGGGGCGGGCAGTTCGAGAACCTGGCCCGAGCGCGGCGCCGCCTGGCCTGGATTCTGCCGGTGACCATCCTGATCATTTTCGGGCTGCTCTACTGGGCCTTCGGTTCGGTGCGCGACGCCGGCATGGTGCTGGTGATGGTGCCCTTTTCGATGGTGGGCGGCGTCGTGGCCCTGAAGCTGCGGGGGATCCCCTTCAGCGTTTCGGCCGCGGTGGGTTTTGTCTCGTTGTTCGGGGTGGCGGTCATGTCCGGCGTCCTTTATTTGGCGGAGATCAACCGCATGATGCGAGATTACGACCGGCCGCTCAAGGAGGCGGTGCTGGTGGGGGCCTGCGTCCAGCTTCGTCCCTTATTGATCCTGATCACGGCGGCCATGCTGGGCATCTGCCCGGCCGCGTTCGCCACCGGGATCGGCTCGGACGTGCAGCGTCCGCTGGCCACGGTGGTTTTCGGCGGACTGCTGGCGACGCTGTTGTTGACCCTGCTGGCCCTGCCGCCGCTGTACTATTTGGCCAGGCGGGCGGGGCGGGCTTAGCTTTCGGCCGCGGCGCGGGGCGGCGGCCGCCTTGCTATGCTATTCCCCATCATGCGGCCTCGGGCGATGCTCCTGCTGAGCGGCCTGGCCCTGACCCTCTGGGCCCAGGAGCGCCGGACGGATCCCACCTGGTTGCGCCGGCACGTGCCTGCCATCCCGCCGCAGCCCTCCGAGTTCACCGCCGCCGGCTGCCGCTACCGCCCGATCTTCGGCGCCGGAGATCGGGAGGCCCGCATTTGCCGCTCGGTCTCGCGCTTCGGGGAGCTGACGATAGATCCGGGCGGCGCCAGCGCACCGGCGAGCTTTCCGCGCGAAGAGCACGTCTGGGTGGTGCTGGAGGGGGGCGGCGAGCTCGCCTATCAGGAGCAGCGGCGTACGGTGCGTGCAGGCGACTACTTTTACCTTCCGCCGGGCGTGCGCCACGGGTTGAGCAATTCCACCGGTCAGGCCTGCCGCCTGGTCGTGATGGGCTTCCGAATCCCCCCTTGGGTGACCCCGACGCCGCCCGGGGAGTTGCTGATCGCCAATCTGGCGGAGGTTCCCAAGCAGGTGGTGGGCGGCCACCCGCCCTCCACCCTCTACCAGCTTCTGATGGGAGACCGGCAAAGCCGGCGCGACCGGATCGCCGCCGGCCTCACTCTGACCAGCCTCTTCCTGATGGAATTCGACGCCGGGGGCACCAACTTTCCGCATCACCACGAACGCGAGGAGGAGATCTACCTGCTGCTGGAGGGCCGGGGCGAGATGGTCGCCGGGGGAGGCCTGGACGGGATCGAGGGGCGGCATCCGGCGCGCGCCGGCGATGCCTATTTCTTCCGCCTGAACTGCACGGTGGGTTTCTACGCGGCGAACCGGGCGGGCGAGCCGAAGTCACGCATCCTGGCGGTGCGCTCGCTGTTCCCGTTCCCGCCACGATGATGAAGGAGGAATCCGGGATGTCTGCTTTGAACCGTCGCAAGCTGTTGCAGGGGGCGGCCGGGGCGGGACTGGCCGGCGCGGCGGCCCCCGCAGAGCAAACCGGCCCGGGCGGGGTCAAGCCCGGCGGCTTCAATCCCTACTCGGCGCCCAGTCAACTGAAGATCACCGACATGCGGGCCTGCACCGTGGCCGCCAACTACGACTACCCGATCATCCGCCTGGACACGAACCAGGGCGTGTACGGCTACGGCGAAGTGCGCGACGCGGGCGTCAAAGGCATCGCCCTGATCCTGAAGGCGCACCTGCTGGGCAAGAATCCCCTGCGCATCGAAGAGATCCTGCGCTCCATCCGCCCCTTCGCCAACCACGGGCGCATGGGCGGGGGCTACAGCGCGGTGGACATGGCTCTGCACGACATCGCGGGCAAGGTCTACGGCGTGCCCGCCTGGCGGCTGATCGGCGACAAGGTGCGCGACCGCATCCGCATTTACTGCGACACCACCGGTCACAAGGACCCCAAGATCTACGCCGAACGCATGGCCCGGCGCAAGAAGATGGGCTTCACCTTCTTCAAGATGGACCTCTACACCAGCCTGGTGGCCGACCGGCCGGGCGCCGTCAACGACCGCGGCGTCGCCACCGACAAGGGCTTGCAGCAGCTTTGCGAGTATCTGCAAGCGGTGCGCGACGCCATCGGCTGGGACGTGCCCCTGGCGGCCGACCATTTCGGTCCGCTCAACGTCAAAGACGCCATACGCTATGCCCGCGCCTTCGAACCCTACCAGTTGGCCTGGGCCGAAGACATGATTCCCTGGCGCAACTGGAGGGGGCTGCGGCAGATCCGGCAGGCCACCGCCACGCCCATCCTCACCGGCGAAGACATCTTCGGCCTGGAGGAAGGCTTCCGCGAGCTGATTGACAACCAGGCGGTGGACATCATTCATCCCGATCCGGAAACCTCGGGCGCTCTGCGGGAAACCAAACGGATCGCCGACTACGCCGACCTGCACGGCATTCCCACCGCTCTGCATTTCGCGGGCTCCCCGGTCGGCTGCATGGCGTCCGTGCACCTGGCGGCCACCCTGCGCAGTTTCCTAGCCATGGAAAACCACGCCGTGGACATGCCCTGGTGGGGCGACCTGGTGACGGGTCCGGCCAAGCCCATCATCCAGAACGGCTACATCCCGGTGCCGGATACGCCCGGCCTGGGCGTCGAGCTCAACGAGGAAGTGGTCAAGAAATACCTGCGCTACCCGGGTTACTTCGAACCTACCCCAATGTTCGACGACTTTATCGTCTCCGGCTTCCGCCGCGTAGGTCCCTGGTGGCACTATGACGAGGACGGCAATTACGTCTACAAGATCACTTACTAAACTGAGCAACCCGGCCGGGCGGTCTCCGGCCGCCGGCCTTGCCGCCCCTCAGAGAGTCTTGTCCGCCGCGTAACACAGGGGATCCAGCGGGCACTCCGCGCAGCGCGGCCGGCGGGCGGCGCACAAGCGCCGGCCGTGATGGATCAACTGGTGGGAGAAAACGATCCAGCGATCTCGGGGAATGATTTCCATCAAATCCCGCTCGATCTTCTCCGGCTGCGTCTGGCGGGTCAAATCCAGCCGGCGCGCCACCCGCTGGACATGGGTGTCCACCACCACGCCGCTGGGAATCCCGTAGGCCGTGCCCAGGACCACGTTAGCCGTCTTGCGGGCGCAGCCCGGGATGGTGAGCATCTCTTCCATGCTGCGCGGCACCTGGCCGCCGAAATCCGCCACGATCTTGCGGGCGGCGCCGATCAACGCCCGGGCCTTGTTATTGAAGAAGCCGGTCGAGCGGATATCCCGGGCCAGCTCGGCTTGGCCGGCGGCGGCGAAATCCCGCACGGTGGGGTATTTGCGGAACAATCCCGGAGTTACTTCGTTGACGCGCTTGTCGGTGCATTGCGCGGAAAGAATCGTGGCCACCAACAGCTCCCAGGCGTTGCGATGGTTCAGGGCGCAAGTGGCGCCGGGATAGGTCGCCTCCAGGATCTCCAGGATCCGGCTGACGCGCCGGCGGCGCTCGGCGGCCGTGCGGGGCTTCTTGAGGGCGCGGCGTGGCATCCGCCCCTCAGCATAGCATCGGCCCGGCCGGGGCGGGAGGTCTCACGGGGCGGGCGATGTGATCTGAAACTCGGCCCGCAGGAACTGCCAGTCGGGAAGTTCGTAGACGCGAAGCTGGGTGGTCAGAGGGGCTTTCAGTTCGCGCGCTTCGTAAGGCCCCAAGGTCGGGACCCGGAAGGAGAACCGGCCCACCGCCTCGCTCTCGCCCTTGGGGCTGACGGCGATCAGTTGAACGTCCGCGCTGAGCTCGCCCAAGTCGGCCCCGGAATGGTTGACCACCAGGAACTGAACGCTCGCCTTCCGGGCGGCGTCTTCGTGCAGGCGCAAGCCGGCGATCTCGATATGGCGCGCCAGGGGGTGCGGTTTGACGGGCGCCGCGGGCGCGGGGCCGGGCGATTCCAGCGCCAGCCGGGGAGCGGGCGGTGCGGCCGCCTGCGGGCGCAGGCTGCGATATCCCCAATAACCCGCCAGGCCGATCACGGCGAACCCCGCTGCGAAGAGCACGCTCAGCAGCCATAGGGGCCAGCCCGGCCGGCGAGCGGGCGCCTGCGCGGCGGCCGGGGCCTCGGGCG
>JBBIMA010000084.1:0-15977 GCA_037444625.1 Solibacteraceae bacterium | reverse complement strand
GTGCGCCCTCATCTGCTTGGCGGCCTGCCTGCCTCTGGCCGCCCAACCCTCCATCAACCCCGGCGGCGTGGTGAACGCCGCCAGCTACGCGCCGCCCGGCCTGCCCAACGCGGCCATCGCCCAAGGCTCGATTTTCGTGATCTTCGGCAAGAACCTGGGCCCGACCACGCTGGCGCAGGCCGCCTTTCCGCTGCCCACCGTGCTGGCCGGCACTTCCGTGCGGGTGAGCGTGGGCGGGCAGAACGTGGATTGCTACCTCATCTACACCTCCGCCGGGCAGGTGGCCGCGCTGCTGCCTTCGCGCACGCCGGCGGGGACCGGCACGATCACGGTCAGCTACAACAACCAGACCAGCGCCCCGGCCGCCCTCACGGTGGCCACCGCCGGTTTCGGGATTTTCACCGTCAATCAGGCCGGCACCGGCCCCGGCGTGATCACGGATGCGAACTACGGCTACAACTTGATCAACCGCGCCGCCCGCCCCGAGCAGGTGATGATCCTCTGGGGAACCGGTTTGGGACCGGTGGACTTCGACGAAACGCGCGGCGCCCCGGTGCGCGACCTCCGATCCGCCGACCTGGAGGTCTGGGTGGGCGGAAAGCGTGCGCGCGTGGATTTCGCCGGCCGCGCGCCCGGCTTCGCCGGCCTGGATCAGATCAACTTCGCCGTGCCGCCCGGCGTCGAGGGCTGCTATGTGCCGGTGGCGGTGAGAATCCGGGGCGTGGTCAGCAACTTCGCCAGCATGGCCGTGGTTGCGCGGGGCGAAGTCTGCTCGGATCCGCTCAGCTTCGCCGAAAGCGACTTCCAGTTCATCGGCCCGGATAAGGAGACCCGAATCGGGGATGTGGCCCTCACTCGCATGGACCTGGGGCTGCCGCCCGGCTTGCCCTTCAGCAGTTACAAGAGCGATGACGCCACCGGGTTTTTCCAAAAGTACGATTACCGCAAGATGATTGCCTCCTCGCGCGGGGCCTCCGGCCTGGCCCCCTTCGGGCAATGTACGGTCTTCACCTTCACCGGCCAGGAGTTCGATTTCGCGGCGGACCCCGTCCAACCCGTCGGGCTGGATGCCGGGCCGGTCCTGAACCTGAGCGGGCCCAAAGGAACGAAACAGATACCGCGCAAATCCCCCGGCCATTACAGCGCCAGTTTGGGCGGCGGCATGCCGGGAATGCCCGGGGCCCAACCCGAATATCTCGATCCCGGCACTTACACGGTGGATAACGGCAACGGCGGCGCCGACGTGGGTCCTTTCCGCGCCACTCTCCGCATCAGCAATCCGGTGGTATGGGACCGCGCCTCGGTGGCCGACAACATCGCCCGCAGCCAGGACCTGCGCATCAGTTGGAGCGGCGGCGCCGCCACCGATTTCGTCCAGATCCTGGGCATTTCCAGCCGAACCAACCCCGATGTGGGTGCGGCCTTCATCTGTACCGAGCGCGCCCAGGCGGGCAGCTTCACGGTTCCTTCCCTGGTGCTTTCGGCCCTGCCCGCCAGCCAGCCCATGAGCGGCATGCTGATGGTGGGCAGCTCGCCCCTGCTCGAACCGAATAAGTTCAATGCCCGCGGACTCGATATAGGGTATTTCACTTACAGCATGCTCACCAGCAAGCCCGTCACTTACCAGTAATACTTGAAACACACCGGCCGCGGAGCCGATAAGTTCAAGGTGGGACCGGCGTCACCGATCGGCCCGGCGCCCTCCGAGACCATGCTATGGCCCGCGGCTCCCGGCTCTTTCTCTTTGTGGGCTGGCTGGCGACGCCCGCCTTCCTTGCGGCGGGCGATCGCCCCAAGTCCCAGACCGAGCAGACCGCCTCCGCGCCCGAGGACGCGTTATTCGAGCCGCTCCCGGCGGTTGAGGCGGCCGCCTTGCACGCCCAAGATCTCAAGGATGCCCCGGCCAATGTGACCGTGATCACGCGCCAGGAAATCCGGCGCTACGGCTACCGGACCCTGGCGGAAGTGCTCACCCAGGTGCGGGGCTTTTACATGAGCTCCGACAGCCTCGGGTACTACGCCGGCGTACGGGGTTTTTCCTTACCCGGGGATTACAACAGCCGCATCCTGGTCATGATCAACGGCCACCAGCTCACCGATAACGTCTATAGCGCCATGTACATGTTCGGCCAGGATTTCGGCCTGGATATGGACCTGGTCGAGCGCATCGAAATCGTCCGTGGCCCCTTTTCCGCTCTTTACGGCAGCAACGGAATCTTCGCCGCCGTCAACCTCGTGACCCGTTCTCCCGTAGACGCCCCCCGCGCCCGCGCCGGCCTCGAGCTGGGAAGCTTCGGCGAGGCCAAACTCAGCCTGGCGTCCTCCCTCTATTTGGGGCGCGGCGCGAACTTGCTGGTCGCCGCCTCGGCTTTTCATACCGCCGGCCGGTCCCTCGACTTGCCGGAATGCGATGCGCCGGAAGGCTACTTCGGCCGCGCCGCCGGGGTCGGTCGCGAGCAAGGCTATCACAGTTTCGCCCAGCTCGTCTGGAAGGATTGGAGCTTTACGGCGTACTTCAACGAGCGTAAAGGCGCCATGCCCGCCGGCTTGTATTACACGCTGTTCGGCGATCCGGGTAACTCCAGCCGCGACGGGCGCAACTTCTTCGAGACGGTGTGGAACCGGCCGGTGGGCGCCGCCGGCGGGCTGCGCTGGCGTTTCTCTTACGAACAGTTCCGCTACCGCGGCCGCTACGACTACGCCCAACCGGACGAGCCCATACTCGATCAACGCGACCAGGCCTTGGGAGACTGGCTGGGAACCCAGCTTTACTATCGGCGGCCCCTGAACGGCTTGGGAGATCTCACCGTGGGCGGCGAGGCGAACGCCGACCTGCGCAACCTTCAGCAGACTTACCTGGTCGCGCCCGTCTTCGACCAGCAGCTCCGCGTGAGCGCACGCGACGCCTCCTACGCCCTGTTCGCCCAGCAGGAATGGCCGCTGGCGCCGCGTTGGACCCTTTACGGAGGCTTGCGCCTGGACGATTCGCGCCATCACCGCCGCTACCTCTCCCCGCGCGCCGCCCTGGTCTGGAAACCTTCGCCCGCCCGGGCCCTGAAGCTCGTCTACGGGGGCGCCTTCCGGAATCCGTCGGCCTACGAGATGTTTTACCAGACCGCCGACGGCTACTATCTGAGCAACCCCGCGCTGGGCCCGGAACGCATGCAAACCTTCGAGGTCGCCTGGGAGCAGAAACTGGCCGGAGGCCTGGAGTGGGTGGCTACAGGCTATCGCTACCGGTTGCGCGACCTGATCGGTGAAGCCGAGTTACCCGCAGGCGGGCTTCAGTTCCGCAACCTGGCTCAGGCCCGGGCTACGGGCTTCGAGCTGGAGGTCCGCCGGCGGCCCTGGGACCGGCTGGAGACCGCTGCGGCCGTAGCCCTCCAACGCGCCCGGGCGGGCGGCGGCGCGGCGCGCCCGGTGAATTCCCCGCGTGCCGTCGTCCAGGGGCGGGCCGCCTTCCCCTTGTTCGCTCAGCGGCTGACCGCCGCGGCCGCCCTGCGCTACCTGAGCTCGCGCCTGGATCGAGCGGGCGCGGCTTTGGGGGGCGTCGCGCTGCTGGACCTTACGGCCACTACCAACCGGCTGCATCGCGATTTCGACTTGAGCTTCGGCGTGCGCAACCTGCTGGACGCGCGCTACGCCGATCCTCTCAGCCCCGAGCATCCTGCGCGGCGGATGCCGCGCGCCGGACGTACGGTGTTTCTGAAACTGACATGGCGCGAGGGAGGGTGAGCGGCTGTGGCGATCAGAGCGCCGGCGGGCAGAGGGCGCCGATGGCTCGCATCCCGTTTGCGCGGCCTGGCTGTGGCCGCCGGCCTCTGCCGCATGTGCGCCGCCGCCGACGTGTGGATCATCGTCTCGAGCGGCGCTCCGGCATACCAGGAAGCCGTCCGGGGGCTCGAAGAGACCCTCGGCAGCCGCTGCACGGTCCTGGAAGCCGGCCCCAATCTGGCCGACAGACTGGCCGGCGGCAACGCGAAGCTGGTGGTGGCCGTCGGTTCGGCGGCGGCCGAACAGGCGCTGGCCTGCCGGTTGGAGGCGCCGGTGATCGCGGCCATGGTAACGGGCAGCCGGTGGCGGCGGCCGGGAGCGCGCTTGGAGTCGCCTCTGGCCGCCATCTCTCTGGAGATTCCTTGGCCGGCGGCCCTGGAGCGCTTGAGGCGGATCTTCCCAAACAAGCGCCGCCTGGGTCTGATTCACAACCCGGGGCACGAAGGTCCGCCGCCGGGCGAGCTGCGCGAGACGGCGCGACGGCTGGGCTTCACGCTGGAGGTGGCCGAATGCCCCGAGGTCAGACAGCTTCTTCGGGCCCTGGTGTCACTGGAGCGACGAGCGGATCTGGTGGTGTGCGTTACCGATAGCACGTTGTACAACCGCGCCACCGTCGAGCCGCTGGTGCTGACCTCGCTGAAGCACCGCTTGCCGATCGTGGGCTTCTCGGAGAGTTTCGTTCGCGCCGGGGCGGCCGCCGGGCTCTACCCGGACTTTCACGACGTCGGGCGGCAGGCCGGCGAGCTGGCTCTGCGGTTCCTGGAAGGGGAGGCGGCGCCCGGGCTGCATCCGCCGCGCAAGGTGAGGGCGGCGGTGAACCAGCGCGTGCTGCGCCTGCTCGGCCTCGAGCATGCGGCGGAGGGGGAGGCGGCGATTCTGAAATGAAAAGCTGGCGCGGACTCCAGGCCGAGCTCGATCGAAGCCTGCTGGCCCAGGCCCTGGTCGCCAATTTCGTACCCATGGCCATCACCGTCCTGACGGTCGGGATGCTGACCGCCGGGCTGCTGGCGCTGAACTGGCGCGCAAGCGAGCGCGAACTGAGGCTGCGAGCCGAGGCGCTGGCTCATTTCTTGGCCCGGCAAAGCGAATTTCCCTTGCTGGTGGGCGACCGCAAGGCGCTGGCCGAAATCGCAGGCGCGGCGCTGAGCGTGCAGGACGTGCTCTATGTGGTCATCAGCGACACGGGCGGGGCGCCGGTCGCTTTGCACTGCCGGGAGGGTTTCCCTCCGAAGGCCGTTCCGCCGAGTCCCGCGCCCCGGGGCGCCGCCGGTCGCGTGCGGTTCCTGGAGGCTTCCAGCCCGGTGGCGCGCGCGGGCGAGCTCATGGAGTGGGAACAGAGCAAGCCGACGCCGGCCGGGCTGGTCCGCGTCGCGCTGGATCTGCGCCGCCCCAGGGCTTTCTTGCGCCGCAGCATCGCCGGCGGCCTGGCCGTCTCCCTGTTGGCGGTGGTGATGATCCTCGCCGTTCAGTATCGCCAGCTACGCAAGCTCCTCGAGCCCCTGCGGGAACTCACGCGCGTCACCGAGCAGGTGGCGCAAGGAGACTTGAGCCGGCGGGCGCCGCTCGGCCGGCGGGATGAAGTCGGCCGCCTGGCCGCGGCCTTCAACCAGATGGTCGAGGAGCTGGCGCGCTCGCAGCAGAAGCTGCTGGCCATGCTCGAGGAGGCCCAGCAGGCCAGCCGCGCCAAGAGCGAATTCCTGGCCAACATGAGCCATGAGCTGCGCACGCCCATGAACGCCATCCTCGGGATGACCGAGCTGACCCTGGAGACGCCGCTCACCGCCGAGCAGCGCGACTCTCTCAGCACGGTGCACGCCGCCGCCCAGTCGCTGCTCAGCATCGTCAACGACATCCTGGATTTCTCCAAGATCGAGGCGGGCAAGCTCGAGCTGGAGGCCGTGGCCTTCGACCTGGAGCGCGAGATGGGGCTCACCCTGAAGAGCTTCGCGGCCCTGGCGGCCGAAAAAGGACTCCGGCTCGACTGGCGGCTGGCCCCGGGAACTCCGACCGCCCTGGTGGGCGATCCGGTTCGTCTGCGCCAGATCCTCACCAATCTGATCGGCAACGCCATCAAGTTCACCCCGCAAGGGGCGGTCTGGGTCGAGGTCCAGCCGCGCAGCCTCGCCGAGCACGACGCTCTGTTGGCCTTTTCGGTGTGCGACACCGGCATCGGCATCGCCGAGGACCAGCAGCAGCGGATCTTCGAGGCCTTCACTCAGGCCGATAGTTCCTCCACTCGCCGTTACGGCGGGACCGGGCTCGGGCTGGCGATCTCGGCCCGCCTGGCCTCCCTGATGGGCGGCGGAATCACGGTCGAGAGCCGGCCCGGCCAGGGCAGCCGGTTTACCCTCGTCGTGCCGTTCGCCCGCGCCTTATCGCAGCCGGAGGCGCCCGCCCAGCCGGCCGCCGTCGAAGGGCCCGTGCGCCCCCTGTCCGTCCTGCTGGCCGAGGACAACGAGGTCAATCAGCGCCTGGTGGCGCGGGCGCTGGAGCGCCGCGGTCACCAGGTTACGGTGGCGCGCAACGGGCTGGAGGCCCTGGCGGCGCTGGAACGCAACGCCTTCGATCTGGTGCTCATGGACGTTCAGATGCCGGAAATGGACGGCCTGGAGGCCACCCGCATCCTTCGCCGGCGCGGCGTCGGGATCCCCGTCCTGGCGCTGACCGCCCACGCCTTGCAATCCGACCACGAGCGCTGCCTGCAAGCCGGCATGGACGGCTACCTGAGCAAGCCTGTGGCCATCGCCACCCTGGTGCGCACGGTGGAGCAAACCGCCGCGCGCTACGGATGCGCCGCGCCCCCGGCGTAAGTCATCTCCCCGGCCGTGATCGCCAGCGAGAGACGGTTCTGCGGCGGGGGCAGGGGGCAAGTGGCGTAGGGCGTGAAAGCGCAGGGCGGATTGTAAGCTTTGTTGAAGTCCAGCAGGACGGCGCCCTCGCGCGGCGGATCGGCGTAGAGAAAACGCCCTGCTGCATAGGTGCTCTTGCCGCTGGTGGCGTCGCGGAAGATGAAGAACAGCCGCCCGCCCGAGCGCACCGCCTCCAGCCGGTAGGTGCGGCCTTCGCGCTCGAACTCGGCCACCCCTGCGCTCTCCATGGTCTCCGGGACCCCGATCACCGTCTCCACGACCAGCTTGCGCGGGCCGGGATTCGCCAGCCAGCGCGCCCGCACCCGCCACTGCTCGCTCACCGGATACCATCTCAAGCCGGTGAAATTCCGCCGGAACGTGCTCTCGGGATCCTTCAAGCGGATGGCGTAGCGCTCCCCGCGCTTGAGCAGCAGCAGCTTCAGCCGTCCGAGACTCAGCACGTCGGCCGCCCCGGCGGCGTCCGAACGCAACTCGGCGGAAGCCACGCGCCGGCCGTTGATGAGCCCCTCCAGCCCCTCGGCCGCCCGCCACAAGGCCCGGTCTCCGTCCAGCACAATGACCCCCGCCCGCTCCGGCGCTGCGCCCGGCGGCAGCAGCACTCGGCATCCGGCGCCCGAGCCCACCAGGTTTTCGCCCGGCTCCAGCCAGAACAAACCGGTCACCGACAGCCAGCCGTCCTCGGCCCGCAGATCGGCCTCGCGCTGCTGGCGCCAGCGCTCGATCGCCGCCCGATATTCCGTCTCAGGCTCGCTCATCATCAACGCAAACAGCAGCCCGATCCCCGCCCCGCGCACCATCCCACCGAGTGTACTGCCCGGCCCGCAGCGCTCGCAACCTTCCTCGGCCCGAGCCGCCTGCCCGGCCTCGCTTATAATCGTACTTTCCGGTTCTTCGCGCGATGGGGGCTGATCCCGAAAGCCAACCCGGGCGGAAACGCAGCCGCCTGTTCGCCGCCTTGCTGGTCTGGGTGCGCGACCTGTTGCTGTCGGCGGTGATCGCCGCCGTGGTGATCGTCTTCGTCTACCAGCCGGTGAGAGTCGAGGGCACCAGTATGCTGCCTGCCCTGGACGACCAGGAGCGCATCTTCGTCAACAAGTTCATCTACCGGCTGGGCATCAGCCCCATACGGCGCGGCGACTTGGTGGTGTTCTGGTACCCGGGCGACCCCAACAAGTCCTACATCAAACGCGTCATCGGACTGCCGGGCGACGTGGTGGCCATCGAGCAGGGCGTGGTGCTCATCAACGGCCGGCCGCTGCGCGAGGACTACGTGCCCAGGCAGTTCCGCGACTTCCAGAACATGCCGCCCCGGGTGGTGGAGGCCGACACCTACTTCGTGCTGGGCGATCACCGCAACTCCTCCAACGACAGTCGCAACTGGGGCGTCGTGCCCCGGCGCAACATCTACGGCAAGGCGGTCTTCGTCTACTGGCCGCTGGAGAAGTTCGGTCCCTTGCGCTGAGGCGGCGGGCCCGGGCGGCACGCCCGGTACGTTATAAAGGGACGTATGCCCCTGCGCGAGCTCTCCGAACAGACGCTGGCCCTGCTGCGCCGCTACGACACCCCGACCATCGCCAACGTCATCGAGCTGTTCGGCCTGCGCCCGCGCAGCGCAGGTTTCATGGACGCACGCATCCGCGCCCTGTTCCCCGAGCTGCCGCCCGTGGTCGGCTGCGCCGCCACCGCTCAAATGCGCACCGCCTTCCCGCGTCCCGAGCGCGCCGGCTACGCCGGCCTGGAGCAACAGGTGCGGCGTTTCCGGGAGCTGCCCGGGCCTCCCATCGTGGTCATCCAGGACCTGGACGATCCGCCCGTAGCGGCCACCTTCGGCGAGATCATGTGCGCCAGCTACCAGGCCTTCGGCGCGGCCGGCATCATCACCAGCGGGGCGGCGCGCGACTTGGAGCAGGTGCGGCGCCTGAAGTTCCCGGCCTTCGCCGCCGGCGTCATCTGCGCCCACGGCTACAGCCACCTGGTGGCGATCCACGAGCCGGTGCGCGTCGGTGGCCTGGCGGTCCATCCCGGCGACTGGCTGCATGCCGACGCCAACGGCGTCACCAGCATTCCGGCCGAGATCGCGGCCGAAGTGGCCGAGGCGGCCGAGGAGTACGTAGCGGCCGAAGCCGTCGTCCTGGAGTACCTCAAGGCCGGGCCGCCCGATCCGGCCCGCTATGCCGAGGCCCGGCGGGAGTCCCTGGAGCGCATCGAGCAGTTAGGCCGCCGGCTGCGCAGCAGGCCCGGCCCCCGAATGGCATAATGATGGCGGAGAGCCCGGCATGGCGGTCACGGCAAGCATTCCTCTCGAGCAGGAGCTGAATCCCTGGCGGGCGGCGGAGGCGCGCTTCGATGCGGCCGCCCGCCGCCTGGGATTGGACAACGGCTTGTGCAAAGTGTTGCGCACGCCCTCCAAGGAAATCACCGTCTACATCCCGGTCCAGTTGGACGACGGGCGACTGGAGGTCTTCACCGGCTACCGCGTGCAGCACTCGATCGCGCGCGGCCCGGCCAAGGGCGGCATCCGTTTCGCCCCCGACGTCACCCTGGAGGAAATCCGCGCCCTGGCCGCCTGGATGACCTGGAAGTGCGCCGTGGTCAACATCCCCTTCGGCGGCGCCAAGGGGGGCGTGGTGTGCGACCCCGCATTGCTGTCGGAGGCCGAGTTGGAGCGCATCACGCGCCGCTACACGGCGGAGATTCTGCCCTTCATCGGCCCCGAACTGGACGTGCCCGCGCCCGACATGAACACCAACGAGCAGGTGATGGCCTGGATCATGGACACTTACTCGATGCACGTGCGGCAGACCACCACCGCCGTGGTCACCGGCAAGCCGCTGGATCTGGGCGGCTCGCGCGGGCGCCTGGAGGCCACCGGACGGGGCTGCCTGATCGTGATTGAAGAAGCCCTCCGGCGACTGGGGTTGGACCGCGGCTCGACCCGGGTGGTGATCCAGGGCTTCGGCAACGTGGGCGGCATGGCCGCCAAGCTACTCGCCCGAGCGGGCTTCAAGATCATCGCCGTGATCGAGGTGGACGGCGCGGTCTACAATCCCAAGGGCCTGGATATCCCCGCTCTGCTGCGGCATCGCAAGCAGACCGGCTCGATCGTGGACTTCCCCGGGGCCGAGGCCATGGACCGCGAGGAAGCCCTGCTGCTGGAGTGCGAGGTCCTGCTGCCCGCCGCCAAGGAGAACGTTATCACCTCCCGCAATGCCGGCCGCATCCGGGCCAGGATCCTGTGCGAAGGCGCCAACGGTCCCACCACCCCGGTGGCCGACGAGATCCTCAGCGACAAGGGGGTTTTCGTCATCCCCGACATCCTGGCCAACGCCGGAGGCGTGACGGTCTCCTACTTCGAGTGGGTCCAGGACCGCCAGGGCTACTTCTGGAACGAGGACCTGGTCAACAGCCGGCTGGAAGAAATCATGGTCAACAGCTTCCGCGACGTGACCGCTTACGCCGACAAGCACGGCGTCAACAACCGGATCGCCGCCTACATGCTGGCCCTGGACCGCGTGGCCTTCGCCATCCGGCTGCGCGGCATCTACGCCTGAGAGGCCGCAGGCGCGGCCTCGGGCGGCGGAGCGTGCCCGGATGAACTCGGAAGCCACCACGCCCTTGATGCACCAGTATCACGCCATCAAGCGGCAGGTGCCCGACGCTCTGCTGATGTTCCGCCTGGGGGATTTCTACGAGCTGTTCTACGAGGATGCCGTCACGGCCGCTCGCGAGCTGGAGATCACCCTCACCTCGCGCAACAAGGAGCAGGGCCGGCCCGTGCCCATGTGCGGCGTGCCCTACCACGCGGCGGAAAGCTACATCGCCCGCCTGGTGGCCCGCGGCTACCGGGTGGCTCTGTGCGACCAGATGGAGGAGCCGCGGCGGGCCTCCAAGCTGGTGCGGCGCGAAATCACCCGCATCATCACGCCCGGCACGGCTACCGACCCGGCGCTGCTGCGCAGCCGCGAGAACAACTACCTGGCCGCTGTCTTTAGCGACGGCCGAGTTGCCGGTTTGGCCTGGGTGGACGTCTCCACCGGCGAGTTCCGGGCGGCGGAAACCGAAGCAGACGAAGCCGGCCCCCTGCTGGAAGCTCTGCCCGCCCGCGAGGTCCTGCTGCCCGCCGGCGCCTCGCTTGCTCCTTCAGCGGCCGCACCGCTTATCACCGAACGCGAGCCCTGGAACTTCGACTACGAGCACGCCCAACGGTCCTTGCTGGATCATTACCGCCTGCACAGCCTGGACGGCTGCGGCCTGACCGGGCGCCGCCTGGCGGTCTGCGCGGCCGGCGCCGTGCTCGAGTACCTGCGCGAAACTCAGCGCGCCGCCCTCGAACACCTCGAACCGCCCCGCTACTTCGACCGGGCCGACTCCATGCGCCTGGACACGGTCACCGTGCGCAACCTGGAATTGCTCGAACCGCTGTTTCCCGCCGAGCTGACCGGCGCCAAGGAGGGCGGACTGCTGGGCGTCATTGACCGCACTCAGACCGGCATGGGCGGCCGCCTGCTGCGCAGCCGCCTGCTGCGCCCCTCCTTGGAGCGAGCCGAAATCGAGGCCCGCCTGGATGCCCTGGAAGAGTTGCTGGCTGAAACCGTCCTGCGGAGCGAGTTGCGCCAGGAGCTGGGCCGGATCGCGGATCTCGAACGGCTGCTGGCCAAGGTGACTCTGGGCACGGCCGGCCCGCGCGAGATGCTGGCTCTGGGGCGCTCGCTCGAACGCCTGCCGCGCCTCAAGCTGATCCTCGGCCGGCCCCGCTCGGCCCGCCTGCGCGCTCTGGCCGAAGGGCTGGACGGACTGGCCGAGCTCAGCGCGCGCATCCTCGCCACCCTGGCCGCCGAGCCGCCCGCCAACCTGGCCGACGGGGGCGCCATCCGCGACGGCGTCCACCCGGAACTGGACGCCCTGCGCGACGTCAGCCGCAACAGCCGCCGTTACATCGCCGAAATCGAGGCCCGCGAACGCTCTCGCACAGGCATCGGCTCGCTCAAGGTGCGCTTCAACAACGTCTTCGGCTACTACCTGGAGGTCTCCAAGCCCAACCTTCACCTGGTGCCCCCCGACTACGAACGCAAGCAAACCCTGGTGGGGGCCGAACGTTTCACCACGCCGGAACTCAAGGAGCTGGAAGCCCGGATCCTCCAGGCCGAAGAGCGCATCCTCGAACTGGAGAAGGAGATCTTCGCCCAACTGCGCGCCGCGGCCGCCGGCCAGGCGGCCCGCATCCGCGCCGCCGCCGCCGTCGTCGCGGAGCTGGACGTCACGGCCGCCCTGGCCCAGACCGCCGCCGAGAACCGCTACAGCCGGCCGCGCTTTTCCGACTCCGGCCAGATGCGTATCCTGGCCGGGCGCCACCCGGTGGTCGAGAAACTCTGCGAGCGCGAGGCCACCCGCTACATCCCGAACGACCTGTACCTGGACCCGGAGGGGGAATTCATCGCCTTGATCACCGGTCCCAACATGGGAGGCAAATCCACCTACCTGCGCCAGGCCGCCTTGATCGCCATCCTGGCCCAGATGGGATCCTTCGTGCCCGCTGAGGAGGCCCTGCTCCCTCTGATTGACCGCGTCTTCACGCGCATAGGCGCCTCCGACCAACTGGCCCGCGGCCGCTCGACCTTCATGGTCGAGATGACCGAGACCGCCGTCATCCTCAACACCGCCACCCCCCGCAGCCTCATCGTCCTGGATGAGATCGGGCGCGGCACCGCCACCTACGACGGGCTGGCCCTGGCCTGGGCGGTGGTCGAGTTCATCCACCAGCGGCTGCGCGCCAAGACCCTGTTCGCTACCCACTACCACGAGCTGACCGAGCTGGCCGAGCAGTTGGAGGGCGTGCGCAACCTGCGCGTCTCGGTCAAGGAAGCGGGCGATCAAATTCTGTTCCTGCGCAAAGTCGAGCCGGGCGCGGCCGACCGCAGCTACGGCATCGAGGTGGCCCGCCTGGCCGGCTTGCCGGCCGCCGTCATCGAGCGCGCGCGCCAGGTCCTGGCCTTGCACGAGCGAAGCGAGCAGCGAGTGACCGAGGAACTTTCGCCCCGCCCGGCACCGGCCTCCGGGCCGGTGCAGATCCGGCTGTTCGAGCCGCTCAGCCACCCGATCGCCGAGCGAATTCGAGCCTTGAAGCTCGAGGAGCTGCGTCCGATCGAGGCGCTGCGCCTGCTCGAGGAACTTCAGAACGAACTGAAAAGAGGCGAGACTTAACGCCTGATTCTCTGGTATTTATCCGATGCGGGTCGCAGGCCTCATGAGCGGCACCTCACTCGACGGCATTGACGTCGCCATCCTCGACATCCGCGGCCGCGGTTGGTCCAAGCGCATCCGCACCCTCGCCTTGAACACCATCCCTTATCCGGCGCCCCTGCGCCGCGCCCTTCTTGAGGTCTCGAACGCTCCCACCCACACCGCCTCCATTTCCCGCCTGAACTTCCTGCTGGGCGAACTCTACGCCGAGGCCCTGCTGGAGACCGTCCGGCGGGCGCGCCTGAGGTTGTCCTCCATCGAGCTGATCGGCTCGCACGGCCAGACCATCTTCCACGAAGGCGCGCCGGTCCGCTTTCTGGGGCGGCGCATCGCGAGCACCCTTCAAATCGGCGAGCCGTGCGTGCTGGCTGAGCGCACCGGCATCCCGGTGGTGGCCGATTTCCGCCCGCGCGACGTGGCGGCGGGCGGGCGCGGGGCGCCCCTGGTCCCTTACGTGGATTACCTTCTGTTCCGGCACCGAAAGTTAGGCCGGGTGGCGCTGAACATCGGGGGCATCGCCAACCTGACCGCCATTCCGCCCGGCGCCGGCCCCGAGCGCGTGATCGCCTTCGACACCGGCCCGGGCAACATGGTGATTGACGCGCTGGTACAGCTCCACACCCGCGGGCGCAGCCGCTACGATCGCGACGGCCGGCTGGCGGGGCGCGGCCGACTGAATCGGGCGCTGCTCGATCGCCTGCTGGAGGCGCCCTATTACCGGCTGCCGCCTCCCAAGACCGCCGGGCGAGAGCAGTACGGCAGGGAGTTCGTAGAGCGCCTGCTGGCGGAGGGTCTGCCCCTGCCGGATCTCATCGCCACCGCCACGGCGCTGACCGCGGCGACCGTCGCGGTCGGCTTGGAACGCTTCGTGCGCCCGCACATGCGGGTGGACGAGCTGATCGTCTCGGGCGGAGGGGCGCACAACCCGCGCATCATGGCGCAACTGGCGGCCTTGTTGCCCGGCGTGCGCCTGGCCCTTTCCAGCGACTACGGCATTGACGTGGACGGCAAGGAGGCGATCGCCTTTGCCGTCCTGGCCTACGAGAGCTGGTGCAGGCGACCCTCCAATCTGCCGGCCGCCACCGGCGCTCGCCGCCCGGTCGTGCTGGGCAAGATCGTCTGGTGAAAGGCCGCGGGCGCCCTTACCGCGGCAGCACGAAATTGACCTCGATTTCGCTGACGACCTCCACCGGCCGCCCGTTCAAGAAAGTGGGCTGGTAGCGCCATTGGCGCACCGCCTCCAGGGCCGCTTGAACCAGGCGCTGGTCCACCAGCCGGTTCATCGGCTTCAAGTCCAGCATGGCGCCGTCTCGCCCGATCACGGCCCGCAACGCGACCGTTCCCTCGACGCCCTCCGCCTTGCAGTCCGGGGGATAGACGGGCTTCACCATGGCCACCAGCTTGGGCGCCTGAACCTTGCCCCCTACCCGGATGCGCTCAGTGCCGGCGGGAGGCGGGGCAGGGGCCTGCGAAGATTCTCCGCGGACCTCCAGCCGCTCCACCACCATGCCCAGATTCAAAACCACTTCGATTCTGGCGGGCGCCTCCTGCTTCACCACGATGCCTTCCAGCTTAGACAGGGCAAAGCCGGGCTTGGCCACCGTCACCACGTAGACGCCCTCCGGCAGGGGGCGCAGAGCGAACCGTCCGGCGGAATCGGTCCGGGCAAATTCCACTTGATCCCCGCCGGCCAAGGCCGCCTTCACCCGCGCCCCCTCCACCACCGCGCCGCTCGAGTCGCGCACGACGCCTTCGATCCCGCTGCCTTGCACGGCCGCGCCGCGCAAGGCGGCCAGAGGCGCAGCCACCGACAGCGCCAGCAGGCATCCTGCCACCAGCACCGGGGCGGTGAGTCTGCGCCGGCTTGAGCCGCCCTGAAGCAGGGCCCTTACACGCCTTTCCAGTCCCGATCCGCACTCCATGACAAAGCCTCCTTCCGGCTGTTTCCCCGCAGCCCGCAGGCTGCGGATGATGGCCACCAGTTCCCCGGCGTAGTGCGCCGGGTCCTCTCCCTGCGCCAGCACGCCGTCGTCGCAGGCTTGCTCAGCCTCCCGCCGCAGGCAGGCCGCCGCCCGCCCCACAGCGCCCAGGCCAGTTGCCCCACTCGGAGCGGCTGGGACGCATCTCCCGCCGTCACCTGAACGGCGGAAACCGCCGTGCCGGACGAGGCCGGGGGCGCGACCGGCGCCCGCCAGGCCGGCAGCAGCGCGTTCAGCGCGGGCAGCAAGGCCAGGCCTCCCAGCGCCGCCGCCCAAACCAGGTGCCGCAGGGCTGCGGAAGCTTTCCGCAACAAGCCGGCGGCCGCCCACGCCAGCAAGATCAGGACGGTGGACTTGATCGCCAGTCCCACCAGCAACTCTTCGCCCGGGGTCATTGCTCAGCCTCCCGGCGGCGCGCCTTCTCGATCCACTGCGCCAGGCGATCGAGGTCCTCCTCCCCCAGGCGGGTCGAAGCCTCGTCCAGCAAAGCGGCGATCACGCGGGTCGGGGAGCCGCCGAAGAAGGTTTCCATCAAGTGCCGCAGGGCGCCGCGCCGGGCCTGCTCGGGGCGCAGCGCGGGACGGTAGACGTAACGCAGGTCGCGCGCCTCGTGCCGCACCAGGCCTTTTTCCTCCAGGGTGCGGAGGTGGGCGCGCACGGCGGAATAGCTGGGGGGATCCGGCAGGCCGGCCCGGATTTCGGCCGCCGTGCCCTGGCCGAGGCGGAACAGCGAGTCCATGATCTGGCGCTCGCGCCGGCTCAGGCCGAAGTAGGGGTTGGATCTGCGCGCCATGCTGTTTTTCTATCTCCCTGCTAGAATTCTAGCACCAACGGATTGGACGCCGCCGCCGGGCGCGAAGTTCCCGCGGCGGACGTATGGCGATCAGGCCGGCGGAGCGCAGAGCGTCCCGCCGGCGCTCAGGGCAGGGAAGCGGGGCTGTCGGGTTAGTGGCTGACGCCCAGGCGCATCACCCGGGTATCGGCCGGCGCGTCCGCAGGGACCGGGCCCGACGCAGGGTCGGCCTCGGTCCTCAGTCCGGCCACGATCACCTCGGCTGTCCGGGGCGCGCTCGGGGCGGCGGGCGCCGGCTTGGCGGCGGCGCGACGCGCCGGG
>JBBIMA010000083.1:0-16369 GCA_037444625.1 Solibacteraceae bacterium | reverse complement strand
GTACGTCCCTGCCGGCCGCTCGGCGACTCGCCCTGCCCTGCGGGTTGGCGCGGCCCGCCTCGAGCCGGCTGCTGCCGCGCTCCGGCCGGCTGTTCGCTTGGCGCCGGCGGCGGGGGCCTTGGCCGGGATCAGCAGCAGGTCGCCTGCCTGCAATCCGTCGCTCAGATCTCCGTCGGCAGCCGCGATGGATCGCACGGGCACGCGGTAGCGGGCGGCGATCGCCGTCAGCGTCTCGCCCCCTGCCACCTTGTGCGCGCGCCAGCCCTGCCGCCGCTCAGGCGGAATCGAGGCCAGCACCGGGGCCAGGCTCTCCCCGCTGCCCCTGGGCACCCGCAACCGGTAGCCCGCCGGGGCCAGGTCTTTCAGCAAGGCGGGATTCAACTCGCGCAGGTCCGCCGCCGGGCAATCCAGCAAGTCGGCCACCAGCGTCAGGCTGGTGGGCGAGGTGATCTCGACCGAGTCGGCCTCCAGGGGCGGATCTTTCGCCACCCCCTCCAGACCATGCTCGGCGGCGTTCTTGGCCATGATCGTGATGGCCAGGATGATGGGAACGTAGTTGCCGGTCTCCTTCGGCAGCACGCTGCGCCGGCGCAACTCCCAGAAGTCGGCGTAGCCGGTCCGTTCCACCGCCCGCTCGATGGTCGCCGGCCCGGCATTGTAAGCCGCCAGCGCCAGGTACCAATCGCCGAACTGCTGGTAGAGGTCGCGCAGATGGCGGGCGGCCGCCCGGGTGGCCTTCTCCGGATCCAGCCGCTCGTCGGTGAACGGCGTCTGCCTCAGGCCGTACTGGTTCCCACGCGCCTTCATGAACTGCCACAACCCGGCCGCGCGCTTGCGCGAGATCGCCCGCGGGAAGAAGCCCGACTCGGCTTGCGCCACGTGGATCAGTTCCGGGGGCAAGCCTTCCTCGGCCAGGATCCGCTGGATCAGCGCCGCATAGCGCCCGGCGCGCCGCAAGCCGTTCAACAGGATCTGGCGGCCCCGTCCGGAGGAGAAATAGCGGATGTAGGAGAGCACCTCGTCGGTCACCTCCAGGGGCAGATCCGACGCGGTGGCGCGCACTTCCTCCAGGATCCTGCTCTTCATAGCCGGATCCGGCGGAAAGGTCAGCGGCGGGATTTCCTCCAGGGGGGAGCGCTGGAAGCCGGCCTCCTCGCCCTCTTGCCCGGCCCCCAGCCCGGCCAGATCGTACTTGTAGATGGCTTGGGTCAGCTCTTCGATCTTCTCCTCAAGGGCGGTGGCGTCCAGTTGATCGGTTTCCTCCCGCGGGGCGAGCAGGATGTCTACGGCCCGGTCGAATTCGCGCCGGGCGCGGTCGAAGTCGCCCTCCTGGTACGCCTTCCGACCGGCTTGGAAATGCCATTCGGCCTGCCGCACCAGCAGGGCCGTCCAGCCCGAAGGGGTTCCCAACTGATGGGGCGCGGGCAACGGGGGCGCAACGTTCAGTTGGATCCGCAGGCTGGCCGGGGGTAGCTCGGGCGGTTCCGGAGCGGTAGGGGGATCGGCGGGGGCTCGAAATCCCGGCGGCAGGAAGGAGTTCGTGAAGCCGTGGGAGCGGGCCGCCCCGCATCCGTGCAGGGCGCTGAGCAGCGCCGCGGCTGCCGTCAATCCCGCCAGCAATCTCGGGCCGCGCATTAGCACCGTGTCACCGCAGTCAAGCTCCCGGACTCCGTTAAACTCTCGACTGTAACCCAGGCGGCGGGGCCGCGTCAAGGCAATAGAACGGCGAAGCTGCCTGCCCGGCCTCCCGGCTCGGGCGCGCCGCACCATTACAATAGACCCCATGGGCGCCTTGTCACAGGATCAGCGGACCCGTGCCGAGCCTCCCGCCCCGCTCCGGGCCCGGACCGGTTCGCATCGGGCACGGCCAGGGGGCTTGGCAAACGCCGGCGAGTTTCGTATAAACAGAGTTGCACCGGTTTTGGAGGGAGCATGGTGACTTGTCCTGTCTGCGACGCTGAGATTGACCTGGAAGAGGACGAGCTGGACGAAGGCGACACCCTGTTCTGCGAAGAGTGTGGCGCCGAGCTGCGCGTCGCGGGAGTGGATCCGCTCGAACTGGAGCCCGTCGAAGAAGAGGAAGAAGAGGAAAGCCCCGATTACGATGAGGACGACGAGGAGAGTTGGCATTGAAGCCCTCGCCGGCCTGGCACTGTCGGTCGGCCTGCGACCCGCCGCCTGCCGGGCAGACTCTCAGACCTCCCGCTCCTACGCCCTGATCGCCGGAACGGTCTTCCGTGACAACGGCCGGTCCCTGCCGGGAGCGGAGGTGTCACTCGAGCCGGCCGGGGAGCCCGCCGCTCGCAAGCGAAAGACCTTGCGCGCGATCTCCGACTCCCGAGGCGAGTTCGCCTTCCGGGTTCCCCCCGAACCGGCCGAGTACCGGCTCACCGCCGCCGCTGCCGGCTTCCAGCCCGAGCAAAAGCAAGTTCGCATCGAGGGGGAACAGCGAATTGACGTATTCTTCCGGCTTCGGCCGGCATCCAAGCAATAGGGGGCCGGCCGGCGCCGTGCCCCGGAGGTCATCAGCATGAGCAAACGGCGCGCTTTCTGGCTCCTGGCGGCCCTGGCCCTGCTCTGGCAGCCGGCTTGGGCCCAAAAGAAGCCTAAGCAGGAGGAGGCCGCCGTCCGCTCGGTCGAGGGCGTCGTCACCGACGCCGACGGCAATCTGGTGGAAGGGGCGGTGGTCCAACTGAAAAACACCAAGACCCTGGAAATCCGCTCCTTCATCACCCGCAGCGGCGGCGCTTACGCCTTCCACGGCCTGGCGACCAATATTGATTACGAGCTCAAGGCCCAGCACCAGGGCCGTTCCAGCGACGTCAAGACCTTGAGCGTCTTCGACTCGCGCAAGAAGGCCGTAATCAATCTCAAACTCAACAAACCATGAGGGTGCCCGGGGGCGGCCGCCCCCGGGCAGGATGTGGCAAACTGAAATGGGCCACGGGATGCGGCCCAAATGACGCAGGGAACAAGGAGGAACATCATGCGGTACCTTCGTTTGCTGGGATGGGCGCCGCTGGCGGCGGCCTTGCTGTGGGGTCAGGAGTTCAAGCTGGGCTCCAAGGTGACCGACTTCGAAATCAAGGACACCTCGGGCGCCCCGGCCCGGCTGTCGGCCCTTAAGGGAGACGTCACGGCGATCTTCTTCATCGCCACCAAGTGCCCGATCTCCAACGATTACAACGAGCGCATGAAAGCGCTCTACAAGGATTACGCCGCCCGCGGGGTCAAGTTCGTATTCATCAACTCCAACAACACCGAGCCGGCGGCCGAAGTCCAGGACCACGCCAAGCAGTGGGGCTTTCCTTTCAAGGTCTACAAGGACGACAACAACGTCGTGGCCGACCGCTTCGGGGCCCAGTTCACCCCCGAGGTTTTCCTGCTGGATCGCGACGGCGTCATCCGCTACCACGGGGCGATTGACGATTCCCGCGCGGCGGACCGCATCAAGACCCACCACTTGCGCAATGCCCTGGATGAAATGCTGGCCGGCAAGCCGGTTTCCACCGCCGAAACCAAGGCTTTCGGCTGCACCATCAAGCGGGTGAAGAAGGCCTCGTGAGAGCGGCACCCTTTCTGGCCTTGCTGGCCGCCGCGGCCGGGCTCAGCGCCCAGCCGCGGCTGCTCCCCCTGGATCCGGAAGGCTACCGCAAGCTTCTGGCCGCCCAGCGGGGCCGCATCGTGCTGGTGGATTTCTGGGCCACCTGGTGCGAGCCGTGCCTGAAGGAGCTGCCTCAGTTGGTGCGGTTGCACAACCGCCTGCGCCCCGGCTTCACCTTGCTGACCATCTCGGCCGACGAACCCGAGCAGGAGGCCGACGCCATCAAGCTGCTGACCAAGTTCGGCGCGCCCTTGCCGGCCTACATCAAACGGCCAGGCAATGACGACTCGTTCATCCGGGCGGTGGACCCCGCCTGGAGCGGCGCCTTGCCGGCTCTGTTTCTCTACGACCGGCAGGGGCGCAGAGTCCGTTCCTTCGTGGGAGAAACCGATCTCGCGCTGGTGGAGGCCGCCATCCGCCGACTTCCGTGACCCTTTTGGAAAGCCAGCTTGCCCGCCTGCGCGGCCAGACCGCCTGGATCACCGGCGGCCGGCGCATCGGCCGCACGGTCGCCCGGATCCTGGCCGAGCAGGGCGTCCACATCATCGCCGGCTACCGCCGCTCGGAGGGCGCCGCCCGGCGCATCGTCGCCGACTGCGAGGCCCTGGGAGTGCACGCCCTGGCGGTCCAGGCCGACGCGGCCTCCCGCGAGAGCTTTCGCCGCGCCGTCGCCCGCGTCCGCCGTCGCTTTCCCGAGATTCACATCCTGGTGAACATGGCCTCGGTATACCGCCCGGTTCCGATCGAATCCGTCACGGCGCGGGACTGGGGGGAGAACGTCGGCGCCCATATCCTGGGAACCTTCTGGCCGGTGCAAGCCCTGGCGCCCTTCATGCCTCCCGGTTCCCACATCATCAACGTGGCCGACGCTTGCGTCACCGGGCGTGTTCGCCGGCGCGTGCTGCCCTATCAGGTCAGCAAAGCGGCCGTAGCGGCCATGACCCGCGCCCTGGCGGCCGAGTACGCCGAGCGCGGCCTTTTCGTCAACGCGATCGCCCCCGGCCCCATCTTGCCGCCGGAGGGCTTTCCGGCGGAAACCTGGCGCGCCATCCGCCGGAAGGCCCCCGTGAAGCACCCCATCAGCGACCGCGAGGCGGTCGAGCAGTTTGCCCTGCTCGTGCTCTATCTTTGCTTGACCACGGCCGCCACGGGCCACGTCTTCCCCCTGGACCTGGGGGAAAACCTTTAAGCGGCTAGCGTAAGGCGATCGGCCGCAGGGCAAAACCGGCCGTGGCGCCTCGGATGCGGTTCGTGGTCGCTATCAGCGCGAAGCGCCAGACTCTGTCGCGCGCCAGCTCCTCCAGATAGAACAGCTCGCCGATGTGCACACCCTGCTCGACCAGCAGGTACTCGTGAACCGGCAAGGTCGGGTCGCCGCCCCACTCCAAGCCGCTGGTGTCGGCTCCGATGAAGACCACGCCCTTCTCGGCCACCAGCCAGCGCGCCCCCTCCAGGGTCAGCCCGGCCGAGTCGTGCCGGGAGAGTTCCCCATGATCCGCCCCGCTCGCCCCCCAGTAGCGCAAGACGCCCGTACGGATCAGCACAGCGTCGCCCGGCTCGATCCCCACGCCCTGGGCCGCCAGCGCCGCCTCCAGCTCCTTGGGGCCGATGGCGAAATTCCCCGGCAGCGCTTCCACGCCCTTCCAGCCCGCTACGTCAATCAAGACGCCCCGCGCCACCAGCGGCGGGATGGAATCGGCGTCCGCCTTCATCAGCCCGAAGTCGCCTCCGTAGTCCTGTTCGCGGAAGCCGTTGTACCAATGGTCGTCCGCGCCGGCCGTGATGTGGCCCAGACCGTCAATCTGCGTGCCCACGTTGTCGGAGATGAACAGGGCGCAACTATGGAAGCCCAGCCCGCGCGGGTGGGCGGCGAAGGCGGCGATGTCCTTACCGCGCTTAACCCCCTGCGGACTGCGGAAGCTGATGATTTCGATCGGGGAGTGCCCCGGCCACTTGAAACTGTTGCGGTCCACCGGCACGCCCAAGTCGTAGACCCGGCCCTGCTTGACCTCCGCCAGGGCGCGCAGCACGTGCTCCGGGCCGGCGATCGCCTTCAGAGCCCCGATTTCGTCGCCCTTGCCCCAGATCCAGCCGTAACCTTTGCCCTTCACCCAGCCTTTCACCGAGGAGGAGCCGCCGCCGGATCCCTGGGGCCCCTGCGCCCCCAGCGCCCAAGCCCATAGCGCCATCCAAAAAACCGTCCTCACCATGCGCAAATTGTAACGCGCTCAGCCTTCCACTACCAGCTCGAAGGCCGGCATGCGGCTCAGCTTCTCCAGGCCGTCCAGGTAATTCCCGTAAAAGGAAACGCGGTGGACCCCCAAGCCGCCGCTGAAGCCCGTCATCATGCGGCGCGCATCGTGCACGCGGGTGCGGAGCTTCGTGCGGCAGCCGTACTCGGCATCCACGTTGCCCAAGACCTCGGCCGTCGAGGCCCGCAGCCGCCGCGGGCCCTCGAAGGCGGCCGCCGTCACGGTTCCCGACTCCGGCAGCAACACTTGCAGCGAGGCGCCCGCCCCGGTCTGCAAATGCGAGCGCACCAGGTAAGGGGACCGCACGCCCCGCAGCCCCTCCACCGCCGTGGGTGCCGTGCAATGCGCCTGGATCAGTTCGTTGCGTCCGGCCTCGAACACGGCGTTGAAGACGAAGCCGGGCTTGCCCGTAAAGGGCGTCACCAGCAGTTGCGTCATGGTGCAGTTCAGGTCGGCCTGGCAGACCCCGTACAGCCCCTGGTCGTTCAGCCGCGACCAGGCGATGCAAGGGTAACCCGGCAGCTCACCCCGGTTGATGCCGCCCAGGCAATCCATAGTGATGGCGTTGGCCTGGTGGGCCGCCAGCAGGCTCTTCACCCCGACGTACAAGCGCAACGCCCGCCGCAGCTCCTCCTCGCCCGGCTCGACCACGCGCAGAGCCTCGCGCCGCAACCGCTCGGCTTCCTGCGCCGCCTGCTCCTGGGCCGCTTCCTCGTAGGCGGACTTCAAGTCGGCATAGCTCAGATAGCGAAAGCTCGTGCCGAATTTCCGGGTGAACTCGGCGGCCTGCGCGGCGTGGCGTTCGCGTTCCCGCTCCGCGACCAGGCCGCCATGCTGCCCCAGGCATGCCCCAGGTACGGCTGGTTCCAGAGCAGCGTGGGCAGGCCGCACTTGGCCACCGCCAACGCCATGCCGTCGGAAGCCGAAGTCAGCGTGACCGCCAGCACCGCGTCGGCGGCGGCGAGATCCAGGGCCTTGACCCAGGCGGCGGCCTCCTCGCCGGCAGCGCCCCCGTCACCCCGCTGTGCTATAGTGAAGGGGAACCGCGCTTGGGCCTGTGGCGCAGTTGGGAGCGCGCTTCCATGGCATGGAAGAGGTCGTGGGTTCGACTCCCACCAGGTCCACCAACGCCGGCCCGCCGCCGGGCCCCGGGCCCTCTTTCCGGCACGCTCCCTTCTGATATCTTGATAAGGCCGTGCGCGCGCTGAAAGGCCTGGCGTGGGCGGTGCTGCTGCCGGCCTTGACGGCTTGCTCGATGCGCCGCTTCGCGGTCAACCGCATCGGCGATGCCCTGGCCGCCGGCGGCGCCACCTTCGAAAGCGACGAAGACCTCGAGCTGGTGGGCGACGCCCTGCCGTTCGGCCTCAAGTTGCTCGAGAGCCTGCTGGCCGAATCGCCCCGCCACAAAGGACTTCTGCTGGCCGCCTGCCGGGGCTTCACCCTCTACAGCTACGCTTATGTCCATCAGGAGGCCGACCGGCTCGCCCCGGAGGATTTGGACCGCGCCAATCAGCTTCGCGAACGCGCCCGCCGCCTGTTCCTGCGAGCCCGAGGCTACGGCCTGCGCGCCCTGGATCTGGCCTATCCCGGCCTCAGTAAGCGGCTCGAAGCGGACCCCAAGACCGCCCTGTCTCGGGTGCGCCAGGGCGACCTTCCTCTGCTTTACTGGAACGCCGCCGCCCTGGCCCTGGCCATCTCCTCGGCGCGCAGTGACGCCCAGTTGCTGGCGCGCTTGCCCGAGGTCGAGGCGTTGCTCGATCGGGCCCTCGAGCTGGACGAAAGCTGGGACCGCGGGAGCTTGCACGAGTTCCAGGTGGTCTTCGCCGCCACCCGTCCCGGCCGAGCGCCCGATCCGGCCCGCTTGAAGAAGCACTTCGACCGCGCCCTCCAGTTGAGCCGAGGGGAACGCGCCAGCCTTTACGTGGCCTATGCCGAGGCGGTCAGCGTGCGTACGCAGAACCGCGCCGAGTTCCGCGCCCTGCTCGAGAAGGCGCTGGCGGTGGACCCCGACCACGACCCTTCCCTGCGGCTGGCCAACCGGCTGGCGCAGCGCCGGGCGCGCTGGCTCCTGGAGCGGACCGACGAACTCTTCCTGGAAGGAGAAGCCGAAAAGCCATGAAGCGCCTGCTTGCGGTGGCCTGGCTGGCCGTCTGCTCCTCGGCCGCTCAGACCGTTCTCATCAAGATGGGCACCGTCGCCCCGGAAGGCTCGCCCTGGCATCAGATCCTCCAGCAGATGGGCCAGCAGTGGTTGAAGATCACCGGCGGCAAAGTCACCCTCCGCATTTACCCCGGCGGGGTGTTGGGCGACGAGCCGGACATGATCGCCAAGATGCGTATCGGGCAGTTGCAAGCCGTCGCGCTGTCGGGCTCGGGCCTGTCCCGGCTGGAGCCGGCGGTCGCCTGCCTCCAGATCCCCATGATGATCGAGTCTTACGAGGAGCTGGACTACGTGCGGGACCGCATCGCGCCCCGGCTGGAAAAGCTCATAGACGACAAAGGCTACGTCGTGCTGAATTGGGGCGACGCCGGCTGGGTGCACTTTTTCACTAAAAGCCCGGCCCGTCGCCTGGACGACATCCGCAAAATGAAGCTCTTCACCATGGCCGGGGACGCCGAGGCGCTGGAACTCTATCAATCCGCCGGCTTCCGCCCGGTGCCCCTGGCCACCACCGACATGATGCCCGCCCTCCAGACCGGGCTGATCGAAGCCTTCGACGTGCCGCCCCTGCTGGCCATGCTCAATCAGTGGTTCGGGCTGGCGCGCCACATGATTGACGTGAAGTGGGCTCCGCTGGTCGGCGCCACCGTGGTGGCCAAGAAAACCTGGGAACGCATTCCCGAGGCTTCCCGCACCGCCATGCTGGAGGCGGCCCGCAGCGCCGGCGTGCGGCTGCGGGGCGAGATCCGCAAGATGGGCGATGACGCGGTGGTCGAGATGAAGAAGCGGGGCCTCAACGTAATTACCCTGGACGCGGCCACCCTGGCGGAATGGCGCCGGCAGGCTGAAGAGGCCTATCCCAAGCTGCGCGGCCGTCTGGCGCCGGCCGAGCTGTTCGACGAGGTCCGGCGCTTGCGCGACGAATTCCGCGCGCGGCGGGGCGGCAAATCCTGAGGCGCGCCATGCCGTCCGAGCGCATGCCGCGGACGGAGGCCGCGCTGGCCGCCGCCGCCCTGGCCCTGATGACCCTGCTGCCGCTGGCTGAAATCCTGGCGCGCAAGTTGGCGGGACGGGGCCTGCCGGGCTCGGCCCCGTTGGTGCAACACCTCACGCTCTGCGTGGCCTTCCTGGGAGCGGCCCTGGCCGCCCGTTCCGATCGGCTGTTGGCGCTGTCCACCGCGGGCTTCCTGCCCGAGGGATGGCGCGGCCCGGTGCGGGTGTTCGTCGCCGCGCTGACGGTGGCGGTCGCGGGCGCCTTGACCTGGGCCGCCCTCGAGGTGGTGCGCGCCGAGCGGCAGGCGGGGACCATCCTGGCCTTGGGCCTACCGGTCTGGCTGGTCGTGCTGGTGATGCCGGCAGGCTTGGCCGCGGTGGCCGTCCGCGTGGTGCGAAACGCCTCATCCCGGCCGCTGGGGCGGGCGCTGGCCGCCCTGGGAGCGGCTGCGCCGCTGGCGCTGGGCTGGCTGCCCGAACCGCCGGTCGAGAAACTGGCCACTGCGGGAGTGGCGCTCATCCTGGGGGCCACTTTGCTGGGCCTGCCGATTTTCGCCGCCCTGGGCGGGTTGGCTCTGCTGCTGTTCTGGGCTCAGGGCGTGCCGACGGCCGCGGTGGCGCTGGAGGCTTACAGGCTGGCGGCCTCGCCCTTGTTGCCTTCCATCCCCTTGTTCACCCTGGGAGGCTACTTGCTGGCCGAGGGCGGCGCCAGCGCCCGCCTGGTCAACGTCTTCCGCGCTCTGGTGGGCTGGATGCCCGGCGGGCCGGCGATTCTCACCACCCTTGTGTTCGCCTTTTTCACTTCCTTCACCGGGGCCAGCGGGGTGACCATCCTCTCGCTGGGCGGCCTGCTGCTCCCCGTGCTGCTCCGCTCGCGGTTCCCGGAGAATTTTTCCCTGGGGCTGGTGACGGCGGCCGGCTCGATCGGCCTGCTGTTTCCGCCCAGCCTGCCGGTCATCCTCTACGGCGTCTACTCCCACACCGAGATTGACCGCCTGTTCCTGGGCGGCTTGCTTCCCGGGCTGCTGTTGGTCCTCCTGACGGCCCTCTGGTGCGTTTTCAAAGGAACCGCCGCCGGGGCTGAGCGCAGCCGGTTCAGCCTGGGCGAGCTGGCGGCCGCGGTCTGGACGGCCAAGTGGGAGCTCCTGCTGCCGGTCGTGGTGCTGATCGGCATCTTCGGCGGCTTCGCCACCCTGGTGGAGGCCGCCGCCTTGACCGTGCTGTACGCCTTCCTGGTGGAATGTTTCCTCTACCGCGACCTGAAGTTCCGAGGGGATCTGCCCCGGGTGATCGTCGAGTGCGTCACCCTGGTGGGCGGCGTGCTCCTGATTCTGGGCGTCGCCCTTGGCTTCACCAACTATCTGATTGACGCCCAAGTCCCCACTCGGGCCCTGGCCTGGGTACAGGCGCAGATCGCCTCCCCCCTGCTGTTTCTGCTGGCTTTGAATCTGTTCCTGCTGGTGGTCGGCTGCCTGCTGGATATTTACTCGGCCATCCTGGTAGTGGTGCCGCTGATCGTTCCCATGGGGCGGGCTTACGGAATTGACCCGATCCATTTGGGAATCATTTTCCTGGCTAACTTGCAACTGGGTTACTTGACTCCGCCGGTGGGCATGAATTTGTTTCTCTCCGCTTACCGTTTCAATCAGCCTCTGGTGCGGGTCTATCGCTATTCGTTTCCCTTCTTGCTGATCCTGCTGGCCGGAGTCCTCATCATCACCTACGCTCCGGGTTTGACCCTGACCCTGCCCGCTCGACTGGGCGGCCACTGAGGGAGCGTTTCACTCGATCTGGGTTACTTCCAGCTCGCCCTTGCCCCAGACCGTCTGGCGGCCCACGCCGGTCCACTGCGCGGCCTCCAGGTAGGGCAGGAATTCGGCCAACTCCCCCTCGTAGATCGCTTCGCCGGTGAAGCCCCCCAGAGGGTGGCACTGCCCGGTCCGGCCCGACCGGCGGGTCGTCTGGGCCCAGTGCAGCGCCGAGCGGACCAGGCGCACCCCGCCGGCCCGCTCGCCCATCCCGCGGAAATCAATCTCCAGCGGCCCGGGCCCGTACAGCGCGCGCAGCGTGCTCAGCCGGTCTCGAATCCGGGCGAACAGAATGCGGAACTCGGGCTGCGTGGCCGGCTCGCCGCCCTCTTTCAGCTCGGTGGGTGTAACGAATCGCACGCGCACCCGCCGCACCGGCGCCGGCCGGGGCCCCAAGTCCAGTTCGATGGGCGGAAGCGCCTCGCCCAGGGTGAAGCTCGACCCGTCGAAGACCTCGACCGGCGCGCTCCGGTCAGCCGCCAGTTGATCCACTCCCACCAGTTCGGCCCGCCGCCGCCCGGGACCTAAACCCTCCCGCGCCAACTGCGCGAAGGCCAGGGCAAAATAAGCCAGAGTCGGAACCCGCAGCTCGAAAATGTGCACGTCGAAATGGAAAGGCTCGCCCGAGGCCAGCTCCCGCCCGTCCAGATGCGCCGCCCGGAACACGAACGGCCGGGGCGGGTCGGCCAGGCCGCTGGGCGTTCTCCCCGAGGCGATCGGCTCGAAGATCCGGGCGTAGGGACAGGTCTCCCGCACCGGGCAGGTCCGCACATCGCTGCACTCCGGCACGCAGGCCAGTTTCCGGAAAATCGTTCCGAAGGCCCCGCGCACGATGTTGCCCGCCTTGCCCGGCGGGAACCACAGCGATTCCTCCGCCCGGAAGCGAAAGCGGAACGCGTAGAAGGCGAAGCTGGGCCTCGCCCGCCCGATCTCGGCTCCGCTCATGCCGGCCGCCCGCCGTGCCCGAGCCTTACGGCTCCCGCGCCCGTTGGGCCTCGCGCGCCAGTTCGACGCCCCGGGTCGTCACCCAGTATTTCGCCGCCATGTTGGGCGCCTCCCAGGAGGGCAGCCTGCCGGGGTCCTTCAAGTACTCCAGGAAGCGGTTCACCACCTGCGCGAAGTGGGCCTCGTGCCCCACGCGAAGCGCATCCGGAATCGTCACCCGCAGCTCGGCGCCCCGCTCCTCCAACCCCACGCCCGGGTAGTCCTTGCCCAGCGCCTCGAGCCGGCGCGCCAGGGCCGCGCGCAGCGCCGCGCGGTCGCCCGGGTCGTTGGGAACCACAAAAAGCTCCGGACGGAAGTTTTCGGCCGCCCCCTGCCGTATCTCCACTCGCGAACGCGTGCCCCGAAATACGGCGTGATGCGTGTCCCCCGCTCCCGGCGGCGCCTCATAGCGCCACAGCACATCCAAGCGCACGTGCACGCCGCGCAGGGTGTAACTGACCTGATTGTTGCAGTAATACTCCAGGCGATCCCCCTGCACCCAGGGACGCAAAGCCTCCGGGAAGTCGGCCTCCCCGGTCACCCGGCGGAATTGCTCGCGAGTGAGAATCTCCGGCCAGCGGCGGCCCGAGCGGACCACCACGTCCTTGCGCCAGTCCAGGGCCTGCTCGGGAAACAGGATCCAGGCCGCCAGATCCACCAGGTGAGTCCCCACGTCGCTGAGGCCTTCGCCCTGCTCACGAATGTCGAAGAAAGCCGTGGGACGCAGCGCCGGAACGCCGGCCACCGCCTTGTAAATGTGGTGCACGCTCTCCATGTACACTGCCGGCGTCTGCTCGCTGCCTGCCTGGACGGCTCCGAAGACCTCCCGGTCGCGGACCAACTCGCGCTGAAGCATGTTGGTGGCCTCGAAGCGCTCGGTCATGATGTCGTAGGCCACGACGCCCCGCGCGGCCGCCGCCCGCAGCGCCTCTTCCAGCTTGGGCAGATCCTCGGCCTCGATGATCCAGGGCTTGTCGGCCAGCACATGCAGGCCGGCTTCGATGGCGGCCCGGATGCGGCCGATCTTGCCTCGGTTCCGGCCCGACATCACCACCACCTGGCCCCGGCGCTCCGCCAGCATCCGCTCCAGGAAGTCCGGACCGGCGTAGATTTCCAGCTCCCAGCGCGTGGGGTTGTCCTTCCGGGCATTGAACTGCGCGACCCGCGCCAGATGGGCCAGCAGCTCCGGCCCCAGCGGAGCATAGACGGCCGCCTTGTTCGACACCCCGGCATACATTTCCTTGTGGATCAGGGCGGCATGGAAATGCGCCGGATCCAGCGTGATCAACCGCCAGCCGTCCCGTCCGGGCCGCGGTTTGCGCGCCGCCGGCGCGGCCCGGGCCAGTAACAGGGCCAAAGCGATCGAGGGCAGTACTTGGCGCAGCATGGGGAAACGCCCACTATAGCTCAGCCTGCACCGGGCGCAGCGGAGGGGCCTTTCACCGCGGGGAACGCAACCGCCCCATCAGCTCGTCCACTTTCTCGGCCACGATCTCTTCGACCGCCGCCCGGAACGGCGCCGGCTGTCCGTAGGCGATCATCGCTCCGCCCCCTTCGTAACCGCCTTCCTTGAGCACGCGCAGCGAGGGAATGTAAGCGAAGACATCGTTGGCGTAAGCCGTCACCCAGGTCCTATCCCACCCGTAGGCGCCCTTGAAGCGCAAGGCGAAGTCCACGACCACCTCGCCGCCCAACACGATCCAGCTCAAGTCCCGCCCGAATTGCCAGACCTGAACCGGGTAGGGATAGCGGTCCGGCAGACGCCCCTCGCGCTGCAAGATCTCCAGCATCAGTTGGGCATGCCGCCGCCGGAGCACGTCCTTGTCCTTCAGCCGGCTCTCCAGCTCCTCGCGCGAGGGCGGCGCCTGGAAGGGCAAATCCACGTGCTCCAGCGCCGCACCCAGCGGCCCCTCGACCGGCTTCATCTTGCCCGCCAGCACCTCGCGCACCGCCGCCGCCAGGATCAGCCCGTACATGCGCGCCAGCTCGACCGAGCGGCGCGGCAGGGGGTTGGCGTCCGCGCCGCAGCCCGCCACGAACAAGGCCACTGCGCCCGGGTACTCCTTCTCCAGGGCCTCCTGGGCGAAGCCGGCGTAGTCGCCGTTGATTTCGTAGCCCGCCAAGACCGTGTTGTGGCAGGCGTAGCCGAACAGCACGGCGCGCAGCTCCCCCTGCGGTGAGCGGACCGCCAGCACCGGCACGTCCTGATCCACCGGCCCCGGGCGGTAGCGCGCGCCCACCCGCCGGCGATTCACCCCGAAGCCCGCCAGCCCCTGCTCGAATTCCAGCCGCGCCGGCCGGCGATCCGCCATCGCCCGGCCGATCACTTCCGTCACCTGATCCAGCAGCCACGCCGTGTAGCGCCGTATGGTCTCGGCCTGGGCGCCCTCCAGCGGATAGGCGGGACGCAAGAGCTGCCCCGTCACCGGCCCGCTGTGCGTGTGCGTGGCGCTCAGCACCAGCCGCTCCCGCGGCAGCCCGTACTTCTGCCGGACCCGCCCTGCGATCTCATCCGACATCGCCCGCGTGAAGCCCAAAATGTCCGCCGCCACCACCACCGAGACCGCACCCGAGGAATCCTCCAGCGCCAGCGCCTTGGCGTGAATCTCTTGCAAGACGCCCTCGGAGGGTTTGTTGCGTGCGGCATAGCCCGCCAGCCAGATCGGCTCGCGCGGCGTGATCGGCACCCGCGCCACCCCGGCTTTCCAAGACGTCTCGGCCGCCGGCGCCGCGGCCGCCAGCAACGCCAGAATCAACGCTCTCATCGCCCCGCCTCCGCTTCGTGCACCAGATCCTCCAGCGGCCGGCGCGGCGCCGGGGCCGGCCGTTCGGCCGCGTAACCCACCGGCAGGATCGCCACCGGCTGGTGCCCCTCCGGCGCGCCCACCGCCCGCCGAACGCCCTCGTCGTCGAAGGCCCCCACCCAGACCGTGGCCAGGCCCAACGCGGTCGCCGCCAGCATCGCGAAGCTACAGGCGATGGTGGCGTCCTGGATGGCGTACAGGCGCGCGCCCCGCCGCCCGTAGCGCCCGGCGGATCGCTCCGGATCGGCGCAAAAGACCAGCGCCAGGGGCGCCTCGCTGATGAACCACTGATCCAGCGCCGCCCGCGCCAGCGCCAGCCGCACCGCCCGTTCCCGCGCCAGATAAATCTGGTAGGCTTGCAGATTGCCCGCCGAGGGCGCCAGATTGGCGGCCTTCAGGATCGCTTCCAGTTTTTCCTCTTCCACAGGCTCCGGCCGGTACATCCGCACCGAGCGTCGCGCTTCGATCAGTTCGAAAAAATCCATCCTCCGGCGGCCTCCTTACTCAGACTGCCACACTCCCTCGATCCAGCACCGGCACCAGGGACAGCGGCTCTGGCGCAGCTCGTTGCGGATCATCGCCAGGCCCGAGCGCACGATCAACAGCGCCCCGCAGCGGGGACAGTAGGTGTTCTGCGCCCGATGCCCCGCCAGGTTCCCAATGTAAACGAAACGCAGCCCCGCCTCCCGCCCGATCCGCCAGGCACGCTCCAGGGCGGCGGCCGGGGTGGGCGGCGAGCTAAACCGCCAGGCCGGGTAGTAGCCGTTGACGTGCCAGGGTGTGTCCCGGCCCAGCTCGGCCGCGATGCGCTGCGCGATCCCTTCCAGCACCTCCGGCCGGTCGTTGACTCCGGGGATGACCAGCGTGGTCAGCTCCAGATGAATGCCGTAGATGCGCGCCAGGCGGCAATTGGCCCAGATCCCCTCAGCCTCCACCAGCTTGCAGTACTTGCGCAGCGCCTCGGCGTCCCCCTTGATATCCACGTTCATGGCGTCCAGGCCGGCATCGGCCAGTAGCTTCAACGCCTCCGGCGTCATGTAGCCGTTGGTGACGAAAGTGTTGTAATAGCCGCGGGCGCGCGCCAGCCGGAAGACCTCGAGCGACCACTCCAGCGACAGCGTAGGCTCGTTGAAGGAGACCGAGGTGCCCTGGCAGTCGGCTTCGCCCACCTGGCGGACGAACTGCTCGGGCGAAAGATAGTCCGCCGAAACCGGCGGGGGTCGCTTGCTGATCTCCCAGTTCTGGCACCAGGGACAGCCGAAGTTGCACGACCAGCCCCCGGCCGTCAAGTTCCTCGTTCCCGGATAGAAATGATAAAAAGGCTTCTTCTCGATGGGATTGGCGGCCAGCGAAGAGATCGCCCCGTAGGCCAGGGTGATCAGCCTGCCTCCCGCGTTGCGCCGCGTGCGGCACCAGCCGGTGCCCCCTTCCACCAGCAGGCAGCGGCGCCGGCACGTCAGGCAGCGGACTTTGTTGCCTTCCGCCTGCTGAAGCAGGGCCTCGCGCACGAAGGGGCTCGAATCGTCCGGCAATGCGCGCGAGGCCGCGCCCACGGCAGTCTCACCCTGTCGGCCGAGTATAATACCGGCGGATGCTACGCGGCGCCCCGCCCGTCTGCGAGCCGGCTTTCTGCCGTTTATGCGGGCGCGCCGGCCGGACCGTCAGCCGCGCGCTCGCCCTCTGCGCCGATTGCATCCGCGGGCGCCCCGCCGACGCCCTGCCGCTGGCCGAGGCGGCTCATGCCCGGGCGCGCGCGCCTTTCCG
>JBBIMA010000082.1:0-16884 GCA_037444625.1 Solibacteraceae bacterium | reverse complement strand
GGCGGGGCCTGCGCCCCGCCCGGCCGCGGACGGAAAGCCTCCACCGACTCGCCCGGCCGGCCGATCACCCCCACCACCGAAAACACCGGCGCCGTCTGGCCTTCCTGCACGAAGGTCTCGAGCAACACCCCTGCGGCCGGGGCGTTCAGCTCGAAGGCGGCTTTCTCGGTCTCGATCTCGGCCACCGCTTCGCCGGCCTCCACCGGCTCGCCCGGACGCTTGAGCCAGCGCACCAGCAGGCACTCCTCGACGGTGACGCCGGGTTGGGGCATTTCGATCGGCGTGGCCATGGCGCTTCGCCTCTCTTCAGAAGGCGGTCTCCAGCAGCCGCCAGCCGGCCTCGATGAATTGCGCCAGCGTCCGCTGGGTCGCGCCGTAACTGATGAACTCCTCGGGCCGCATGCCCTCCGGCTGGTAGGCGCGCACGAATTCACTAAGCCGCGAGAGTCGCTCGACGACCTCCCGGGGCGGCGCCTCGTGGATGCGCTCGCGGCGGGGCAGCGCGTCCGACAGGAACAGCTCCTGATAGGCAGGCGCAATGGACATCACCACTTCCGCCCCCGCCAGCTCCGTCAGATGATACGCTCCCCGCAAGGCGGCCACCAGCAGCAGCGCTTCGTAACCGCGCTCGCGGTACAGCGCGTAGGCCCGCTTGACCACTGCCAAACCGGCCTGGCGGATGTCGGATTCGCTCAGGCCGGCGCGCCCGTCCTGGGCCACCTCGCGCAGATAGTCGTCCAGCCGCCCGATCATGATCACGGCGAAGCAACGCCCGGGCTGGCGGCCGCTCGCGCGCGCCCGCCGCAGGCCCGCCCGATACCGTTCGGCCACGGCCAGGACTTGAGGGACCGTGAAGCTCACCGTGGCCGTGACGGTGATGCCTTCGGCCGCCGCCTCCTCCAACACGTCCAAGCCGGCGGCCGTGGCGGGCAGTTTCACCGCGATGTTCGGCGCCCAGGCGTGAAACCGACGGGCCATGCCCAGCATCGCCTCCCGGTCTGCCGCCCGGGAAGGATTCACCTGGGCGCAAACGTAACCCATGCGCCCGCCGCTGCGGCGGTGTTCGGGCAACAGCCTGGCGGCCGCCCGGCGCACCACCAGGCCCATCAGCGCCTCAGCCCTGGCTTCCGGCGCAGCATTCCCCTCGAGAACCTGCCGGATCTCCCCGGCCCAGGCGGCGCGGTTGTTCTCCAGCGCCAGCCGGACCAGGAAGGGATTCGTGGTCACGCCCACGGCGCCCCGCTGCAAGCCCAGCTCGAGCTCGGCCGGCTCGGCCGAATCATGCCACCAACAGGTACGCGTCGAGCGGATCAGCCACTCGAAATAGGTTTCGGCGCTCGCGCCTTCAGGCGAAGACGCGCCGCCTGCGCTGGTCGGCATGCCGGAAGCGGGCATTATACCATGCGCATTCGGCCCGCCCTGACCGCCGCCGAACCCCGCGCGCCGGCGGCGCCCTAAAATTGCAACTTCAATCCGAACTGAACGACGCGGTTCGGCTCGCCGTTGGCGATGATGGTGGCCGAGCTGGGCAGCGCCGCCGCCACGCAGCAAGTCTGCCCGAACAGCGAGCTGGTCACGGTGGGCGAGCCGGAGGTGGCGTTGCGCGGATTTTCGAAGTTCGGGTGGTTGAGGACGTTGAAGAACTCGCCGCGGAATTGCAGCCGGAGGTTCTCGCGGATCTGGAAGCTCTTGAGCAGGCCGCCGTCCAAGTTCCAGAAGCCCGGGCCGCGAATGATGTTGCGCCCGATGCCCACCCCTCCGGGGGCGGGGATGCAGAAGGCGCTCTGGGTGCCCAGGATCTGCCGGCAGTTGTTGGCGTCAATGTCGGCCACCTGGAAGACCACCGGGCCCTTGATGTTCGGCACGTATTGCAGCTTGGCTTCCGGCAGGGGACCTTTCAAGTCGGCCCGCGAGACCTTGTAGCCGTTCTGCGTGCGAATCCCGCTGTTGATGGTGAAGGGCTCGCCGCTCTGGAAGGTGTAGATGCCGGTGATGCTCCAGCCGCCCGCCAGGTGATTCAACCAGCCGGGCAGCGCGCTGCCCCACTTGCGTCCCCGGCCGAAGGGCAGCTCCCAGATGCCGTTGGCCACGATGACGTGCGTGTTGTCGAAATCCGAGACCGCACGGTCCAGGCGGAAATTGCGCACGTCGGTGGGCGTCCGCGAATTGGTCGAGCTGAGTCCGCCGCCGGAGGTAGCGGCCACCGGGTCCACCGACATGTCGTCAATGGACTTGCTTAAAGTGTAGGAGGCGCCCAGTTCGAGGCCGCCCGAAAAGCGCCGGCGGAGCTGGGCGAACATGCCGTGGTAGATCGAGCCGCCGCCGGAATCGAAATAGAACAGCTCGCTGAACTGGGGATTGGGCCGGAAGTAATTGGCCGGGAAGCCCCGCGAGACGATGTCGCGCTGGTCAATGCGGCGAGCCACCTCTCCCAGCCCGTTCTGGCGGAAGTCCGAGGTCCAGCCGTTGAGCACCGAAGCGGGCACCAGCGAGAGCAGCAGCGCAGGCGGCGTCCCGGTCACTCCCGCCGGGCAGCCTGTGCCGTCCAAACGGCAGCCGGCTTGCAGGTTGCGCTGCGCGATCAGGAAGGACTCCAGGAAGCCCGGCTGGTCGGTGCGGAGTTGGTTCAGATCGTAAGCCCGATACAGGCGCGTGCCGCGTTTGCCGATGTAGCCGATCTGCCCGATGAGGTTCCTGGGCAGCTCGCGCTGGATGGTGAGCGACCACTCGTGCACGGTGGGCAGCTTCAAGTTGGGATCGAAAGCGCCCACGTTGGGCGCCACCCCGAAGATGCGCGGCGGGGGCGCCAGTTCGGAGCTGGGCCTGGCCGAGGGCGTTCCCAGGGTGAAGGGCTTGACCATCTGAAGGAGCCGGCTGAGCCGGACGTCGTTGGGGACGTCGCCGCAGGGGGCGGAAGCGGCGGCGCTGTCCTGCACGTTGACCTGGCATTGCAGGAAGCTGCCCGGCACCTTGCCGCCGATGGCGGTCACCTGGAAGCTGGAGATGGTATCGAAGGCCAGACCGTAACCCAGCCGGAACACCGTCCGGCCGCCGGGCGACCAAGCCAAGCCGACCCGGGGGGCCAGGGCGGTGGCGTTGCGGCGCCGGTACCAGCGGTCGGAGCGCACGAACCGCACCAGTCCCTGCGACCCGTCCGGCGCCTTGTCCGGCACGTAGACCCGCTCGGCCCCGTCGGAGGGCGGCAGATTCAGCTCCCAGCGCAGCCCGTAGGTCATCGTCAGGTTCTGCCGGATGCGCCACTCGTCCTGGAAGTAGAGGTTGTACTGCTTGGTACGGGTGCCCAGGGTGAACAGGTCCGGCACGAAGACGTCCCCCTTGAGGTCCGCCTGGTAACCTTGATTGACCTGACCCACCAGCCCGGCCAGCTCGGCGATGGCCTGCTCGAGGTTGTTGCGGTCCGTGGCGTTGATGGCGGCCGTAGGCGGCAGAGTCCAGGCCGGATTCTCGTTGAGGGGCGAACGACGCGTGCGGCTGAAGATGATGGTGGGGGAAAGATTGAAGCCGCCGGGCGCGCCCCGCTCGTCGTTGTGGCGATAGAAGCGGAAATTCAGCCCCATGCGGAAGCTGTGCGAGCCGCGCGTGTAGCCCAGGTTGTCAATGAACTGGAATGTGCTCACGGCGCGCTGGGTGTGCGGCGTATTGCAGTAAGGCGTGTCAATCAGGCCGAAGGAGTCGGTGCCGAAGCACTCCTGGCCGTAAGGCGGAATGGCGTCGGCGTTGGGGTTGGCCTCGCGCAGGTTGAACCGGAAATTGAAGCGGGAGAAGCCGGCGGTGAATTCGTTGACGACGGTGGGCGAAATCACCCGCCGGTAGCTGAGGGCGATGTTCTTGCCCGAACGGTTGACGGTTCCCATGGGCGGGAAGCCGGGGAAGATCGCGGGGCGCGAGTTGAGCAGGTCGCCTTCGGTGGTGTCCCACTCCGAGCCGAGGTAGCGCACGAACAGGTTGTTGTACTCGTTGAACTGGTGGTCAATGCGCACCATATAGTGCGGCCCGGTGAAGCGCGAGGGCGGATTCCAGGCGTAGCCGCCGGTGTTCAATCCGTCCCCCACCGAGTAAGTGTTGGGCAGGGGGAAGCCGTCCACCAACGCCTTGACCGCCGGATCCACGCCCAGGCGCAAGGGATCGTTGGCCGGGATGCTGTAGGAGGCCACGCAGTTGCTGGTGATGTTGCCGCCGCACAGCGGCACCTCCGGGCGCAACTGGCCGGTCCGGGCGTCCACCAGCCGGGGTGAGTTGCGCGTGATGGGCACGCCGTCCAGCACCAGGGGATTGGCCGGGTTGGGGACGAAGTAGCGGAAGACGCCCGACTTCAGCGTGGCGGTGTAGACCCGCGGCACGCCGAAGGATTGCGAAATGGGCAAGGCCTGCTTGATGCGGTTGCCCTGGTAGCTGCCGAAGAAGAAGGTCTTGTCTTTCTTGATGGGGCCGCCGGCGTTCAAGCCGAACTGGTTCAGCAACAGGGTGGGACGCTCGATGCCGTCGGCGTTGTTGAACCACTCGTTGGCGTTGAGCACCGTGTTGCGATGGAACCAGAACAGGTCGCTGTGGAACTCGTTGGTCCCCGAGCGGGTGGCCACCGCCACGTTGGCTCCGCTGTTGCGGCCGTATTCGGGAGTGGCGTTGTGGGTCACCACCCGGTACTCCTGCACGTTGTCGGGATTCAAACGGTGGATGTTGCTCTGCGGATTGGGCACCGAAGACTCGTTGGCCTCGATGCCGTCAATGGTGACGTTGTGGGCCCGGTCGCGCGAGCCGAAGACATGCGTGCCCGAGCCGGCCCCCATGGTGGTCCGCTGCACCAGCCCGGGCTGAAGCACGATCAGCGCCAGGGGATTGCGCCCGTTCAAAGGCAGCTCGGTCACCCCGGTGCGAGTCACCACGTCGCTCACCATGGCGTGCGTGGTCTCCAGGCGCGCGGCGGTGGCCTCCACTTGAACCACTTCGGTCATGGCGCCCACCTTCAGGCTGGCGTTGACCACCAGGGGCACGCCCACCGAAAGCACGTTGCCCGTGCTGGAGAAGGTCTGAAAACCGGCCTGGCTCACGGTGATCGTATAAACGCCCGGCGGCAAGGCGTCAATGGCGTAGCCGCCCGCCGAACTGGTGGTGGTCTCGTAGGACACCCCGGTGGCTTCGTTCTTGGCGGTCACCTTGGCGCCGGGAATCACCGCTCCCGTGGCGTCGGTCACCGAACCCGTGATGCGCGAGGTGCCCACCTGCGCCCAAAGCGCGCCGGCCACAGCCAGCGCCAACCAACAACTCACCCGCGATCGTGCAACAAGGCTCATGCTCACACCTCCCCGGAATCGGGCACATTATACACCAAGGCCGATCATCCAAGGGGCGTTGAGCTAGAATGGACCCCGTGAAGCGCTTGTGCCTGCCAGCCTTGTTGGCCGTCGGGCTGGCCGCCCAGGACCGGCCGGGCCTGTTCTTCCGAGAGGACTTCAAACAGACGCCCCCGGAAACCCCCATCACCCAGGCCCACATCGCCAACCCCGACCTGATCCTGACGCTCCACGGGCCGGGCAAAGCGGGCGTCAAGAAGAGCCATCACGACCAGCCCGCCGACGACCCCTACTACGTCTGGTCCGGCACCGCACCCGCCAATTGGGCGGTCAGCCTGCGCCACAAGGCCGCCCTGGTGGACCTGACCGGCCAGGCCAAGATCCGCTGGCGCTCGAAGCAGTCCGGTTTCCGCGAGGCCCGGATCATCCTCAAGCTGGCCGACGGCACCTGGCTGGTGAGCGATCAATCCGACCCCGCCTCCAGCGACTGGCGGGAACGCGAGTTCAACCTGGCCGATATCCGCTGGCGCCGCCTGGACATCGAGAAGGTAGTGGAAGGGGCCTGGGTCGAGAAGCCCGATCTGAGCCGCGTGGAGGAAGTCGGCTGGACCGATCTGATGGCGGGCGGCGGCACGCCGGCCTGCACGCGCATAGACTGGATCGAGGTCTGGGGCCGCCCGGTGAAGCGCGCCCCGCGCTGAGCGGCCCTCGGCTTAGAAAGTGAACCCCACGCCGGCGGAAAGTTCCATGCTGCGCAAGATGCCCCCGGCGCGCATCGGATCGTCGAAGGTCAAATCGTAAGGCTTGCCCCCGAAGTGATCGCGGAAATCCAGCCGGATCACCGAATGGGGAATCAGATGCAGCTTGAGGCCCAGCCCGTAATTCAGACCGTAGTTGCGCGTAGGTCCGGTGTCGAACTCCGGCAGGCGCGGCGCCGCGTACTGATGGGCCTGCAAGCCCACGGCGATGTAAGGCCGCCAGCGTTCTCCCCGCGGCATGCAGTACAACAGGAAGTTGTAAAAAGCCTCCTGCACCCAGACGCGATCTTCCGCCTCGTTGACGGTCTTGGCGTCCGGGCGCAGTTTGGTCTTGAAGAGCGCCCGGGTGCGCAGGTAGCCGAACTCGTGCCCGTAATAGCCTCGCTGATTGTAGGTCAGCCGCACGCCGTAACCGCCCCGGCCGACCAGCCGGGAGTCGTCGTCTTTGACCCGGGGGCTCTCGTTCAGCGATCCCAGGGGGGCGTCGCTGATGCGCGAGGCCACCCGGGAGAAGGTGAGTTCCCAGGTCTGCGCCCAGGCCGACAGCCCGCAGCTTGACAGCAGCACCGCCAGCAGCTTCTTCATAGTCCGAGGGACGTCCTCCGGCGCGTCCGGTTGCGCCGGCAAAACAATCAGTGTAGCAGTGCGGCCTGCGGCGCGACTTCCACCGCCACCAGGTGCTGGCCCCGGGGCAGCAGCAGCGTATAGCGGCCGCCGCATTCCAGCGGCCGCAGTTGGACCGGCCGGCCGTCAATCTCCACCCGCACCGGGAGCCGGTCCAACACGGCTGCCGCCCGCGACTCGCTGCGGTAGGCCAATTCCAAGCCTCCCGGCAGGGCGGCCGCGCTCGCCAGCTCCCCGTTGAAGTCCAGCAGTCGCACGGGCGGATCGGCTCCGCCCGGCTCCAGCACGTGGACTCCGGCGGGCAGCCAGACCTGCTCGTCGTCGCGCGCCGGCCAGGGCCGGCCGTTGACCAGGGCGGGCCCCCGCCAGCGCACGCCCACGCCGCGCGGGGACTCGACCGCCAGCCTGCCGCCCCGGGCCGTGAGGCGGGCGTGGGCGGCGGCCGCCGGCAGCAAGGCCCAGTCGGGCGGCAGGATGGAGCTCTCGAAGTAGAGGGCCACCCGGGGGAAGGCGGCCGAAGCGAAGCGCACGAGCTGGAACAATTCCGTCCCCGTCTGTTGCTTTGTGGGATACACGTTCTGGTAGCGCTCGACGATGTTGATGTCAATCCCCAGGCGCTCGGGGCGCGGCGCCAGCCCCTCGTAGCGCCGCGCGATCTCCCGATAGCGCTGCGGCCCCAGATGCCAGACGGTGGCCGGATCCTCGATCAGGAAGGTGAAGCGGCGCTGCTCCAGAAGGGGCAGCAATCCGGCCGCGTCCGCCCCGATCGCCTCCCGCATGCGCGGTTCGAAGCGATCGTCCACGTGGGTCAGCACCAAATCCAGGTGCGGCCGCTCCGCCCGCAACCGCTCGATCTCGCCCATCCACTCCCGCTGGATCCGGCCGGCCAGCTCGGCCCGATAGTCCAGGAAAGCCGCCAGGCCCGCCGGGTTGCGCGAGAGGTGGCGCGGGGAGTCCGCCCGGAACAACTCCAGGGGATCGAAACCCTTTCGCTCGAGGAACTCGCGCCGCACGTCCGGGTTCATGGGCGTGAAACGGGCGGGATTGGCCGCCCCCTCCAGGGACTCGAAGTAAAGCTCGGCCAGGTTGACCCCGTCCCAGTCGAAACGCTCCAGCAGGGCGCGCACGCCGGCCGCGGCGGCCCGGAAGCAATCCCGGTTGGCCAGGTTCATCAGCCGCCGCCAGTCCAGATGCGCGTCCTGAAGCAGGGCCGTCTTCTCGCGCCACTCGGGATGCTCCCGCCAGAAACGCTCGCTCACGTGGGGCAGCTCCAGCCAGGCGTAGACCAGCAGGCCGCGGCGGTGACAGCTCTCGATCAGCCGGCGCAAGTAGGCGTCGCGTTCGGCTTCCGGCTCGAAATAGTGCCAGGCGGCGACATGCAGGGCGCTGAAGCCCGCCGCCCGCCAGCGCTCGGCGAAGTACTCCAGGTCCACGCGCAGCCGGTAGGAGGAATCGAAGAAGGCCCACAGCCGCCGGGAGCGCAGGGGCGGATCCAGGCCCAGATCGGCCAGCGCGTGGGGCAGGTACGGGAAGCGCTCGTAAGGTTTGACGCCCGGGGAGCAGGCCAGCCAGAGCACCGCCCCCGCCCCGCGCCGCAGGGCCGCCACCAGCGGCGCGCGCTCCCAGCGCTCCCAGGCCAGAAGCTGCGCGCCCTGGGGCAGCTCGAAGACCGGCAACTCGAGCGGGCGCTCCCAGACGATGCGCAGGGCCGGCCGGCGCGCATCCTGGATGCTGCGCACCAGCACCCGCCGGCCGGTGGCGCGGAAGCCGAAGCGCTCGGCCAGGGCGGAGGCGCCCTCCAGGATCAAGACCGCCCCGGCTTGCACCCGGGCCTCCCAATCGCCCGCCGCATCGCTGCGTAGCACGTAGACCGCAGCTCCTGCGCCCGGCGGGCCCAGCGGCGCCAGACCGACCGAACCCAGGATCTCGGGCCAACTGCCGGCATCCTCATCCAGCACGTGGAAGTAGGCTGCCGGGGGGCCGGCCGGCAGCCCCATCGCCGCCAACAGGAGCCCGCTAACGAGAAGCCGCATACCAGAAACCTACCCGCCAATCCCAGAAGTTGGGTCGGCGCGGGTTGCCGCGGTTCAGCGTGTAAGCGCCGCGCAACCAGTCCAGCGAGAAGACCAGAGAGGGCGGCATGGCTTCCCAGCGCAGGCGCAGCCCCGGCCCGCTTTCCAGGAAGTTCGCCCAGTATTGCCGGCGCGCGTCCGCCGCCCCGTTCCAGTTCCAGCACCATTGCGTAGCCAGGCCGCCCAGGCGGCGGAGGACCGGGGCGGTGTAGCCGCCGCGGTTGCGCCAGTAAAACAGCAGATCGTCGCCGAACCGGCTCAGGAAGACGGCGTCCGCACCGGTCTCGAAGAAGGCCCCGGAGGACTCCGAACCCAGCAGGTGTCCGAAGCCGCGGCCGAAGGCCGCACCCGCCCGGAAATCCGGCGTCATGCGGCCCACGTCCCTTCTCGCCCCCAAGTAGCTGATCGCCCAGCCCGCCTCGCCCCACAGGACCAGGCCTTGCCGGGTGCGGCTCGCCAGCCCGATCCCCGCGATCAGCGCGCTCTCGGAGAGATACTGCGGCAGAGCACCGCCGGTGGTCCGCCGGGTGTCGCCGATGAAGCGCAGCGACAGGTAGGGTCGCACCGGCAGCCGTCCCAGGCGGGCCTCCGTCTTGAGCTGACCGTAGCTGAAAACGTCCCGCCAGCGCGAGGAGTAAAAGGGCAGCAGCCAAACCGTGGTGCGCAAGCGCGCCACGCCCGGGCGGAGATTGCGCCAGGCGCGCCCCGCCTCGGCCGCCACGGCCGGATCCGGACTGTTGCGCGCCAGGCGGAACCAGCCTACGGCCTCCTCATCGCGCCCCAGCAGGTTGTTGGTCCAGCCCAGCTTGAGCATGACGGCGAAATCCGCCGGATCGGTTTCGTGCGCGATCTGGAAGTACTTGAGTGCGTCTTTCAGATAGCCGGCCTGGTAGCTGCGCTCGGCCAGCGTCTTGGCTTCCGTCGAGATCGCCCGCCGCGGCGTTTCCGCACGGCGGCGCAAGGTTTGCGGCAGGCCCAGGGCGCGCCGCACGCGATCGGCCAGTTCCTCGTCGGGGCCTTCCAGCACGCGCTTGAGCAGAGGCATCGCCGCCTCCGCCTGCTTCCGGCTCAACAGCAGGAAGCCGAGTTGGGCGGCCGAGAGCAGGTCTTCGGGCGCTTGGCCGACAATCCGGCCGAATTCCTGCTCGGCCTCCTCCCGCCGTTCCATTTCCAGCAGCAGGTAGGCCAGCTCGCGCCGCAACTCGACATTGTCCGGATCCAGCTCGAGCGCCCGGCGGAATTCATACACGTAGGGGTAGCGCGCGGGCAACAACTCGCGAGCCCGCTCGGCCGCATAGGGCTCGGCCCCGCGCGAGGCGGCCAGCAGGGCGGCATGAGCCTGCTCGAGCTTGCCTTGCGCCTGCCAGACCCGCCCGAGGTCCGCCAGCACGGACCGCTCGGCGGGACGCAACCGCCAGGCTTGCAGGTAGTGCTCGGCGGCCAGGTCCGGCTCGTCGCGCTCCTCGGCCAGCCGAGCCAGCTCCAGATGGGTTCCGAAGTCCTCCGGGTGGCGGGCCAGCGCCTCCTTCCAGCGGGCGATGCCTTCCTCCAGCGGGCGATCCACGTTCTGGAAAGCCTGCTCGGCGAGGGCGCGGGAGGCCGGATCGCCGCTGCGCCGCAGCCGGTCGAAGACGCGGCGGGCCTCGGCGCGCCGGCCCGTCTCGTAGCAGAGGAAGGCGTATTCGAGGGCCGCGTGGCGGTCCGCCGGATCGAGCCGGGCGGCTTGGGCGAACTCATCGCGCGCCGCTTCGTTCTCGCCGATTTTCAGGTAGGCGTAGGCCAGATCCTTGCGCAGGGCGGCGCGAGCGGGGGCCAGCTCGACAGCCCGCCGGAACCCCTCGATCGCCTCCTGGTAGCGCGAAGCGCGCAAGGCCTGGTAGGCCTTTTCCAACCACGGGTAAGCGGGGTCCGGACTCTGCGCGCAAGCCGCCCAGGCCAACGCGAACCACACCGTCCGGGGCCTCATGGCGGCTCTTAGCTAATAGTGGGCCCCGGGCGGAAATTTCGCAGGCCGGCGAAGGCGGGCGCTCAGCGCAGGAGCACGTTGAAAACCAGCTTGAAAGTCCCGTCGGTCTGCGCCCGGTGCTGGGCCCGGAAGCCGATCAGCACCGCCTGCCCCTTGCCCAGACCGGCCGCCACCATGGCCGGCTTGCCGGCCAGCGCCTGTTCGCCCACCAGCCAGCCGCTCTGCAACAGGTCCCGGTCCGCGTAACGCACCACGGTCTGATAGCGCTCGTTGAAAGCCGAAGGCAGGATCTCGAAGACCGGGTTGCCGCTCAGATACAGGGCCAGGCCCTCGGCCGGCATGCCGTAGGCCAGCGGATGGCCGGGGGCGAACTTCACCCGCAGGGTCGAACCTGGGCACCAGAACTCCCGCCAGCTCTTGCCTGCCACGGCGTTGCGCAACCGCAGGCCCAGCTTCTCCAGAGCGAAGTTCGAGGCCCCGCCCAGCGCCAGCAGCGTGCCGCCCTGCTCGAGGAAGGCGCGCAGCGCCTTGACGCCTTCCTCCCCGATGCCGCTGCGGTACTCCGGCGGGTAGACCTCCTCCTCCGGCTCGGCCGGCCGGGCGCCTGCGGGTTGGGGCCGCTCGCCCGTGATGCGCGCCGTGCTGTCATCCGGCAGGATGATAACGTCGTAGCTCTGCTTCAGGCCGCCTTTGCGGATCTCGGCGTCCCGCAACGTCTGGTAGGGAAAGCCGAACTGCTCGAGCAGCAGGCGGGTCCAGCCTTCGTCCATATTGCCGCCCCAGTAGCGCTGGTACAGCCCGGTGCGCAGGCGCTGGACGGCGTGCACGCCCCGGCGGGGCTCCTGGCGCAGGGGCGCGAAATCCACGCCCGTCTGTCGGGCGGCCTCAGCCAGCAGGCTGCCCGGGCCGGAGACCAGGAAGTCTCCGGGACGCAACCCCTGCCAGGGCTCGTCCAGGCGGCGCACCGCCGCCCCTTTGTCCAGCAGCAGATTGACCGCCCGGAAGCTGTCGTTCAGCCGGCCGTCGAGCGCGTAGAGGGCCGCGCCGGCCGGCAGGCGGCCCTCGGGCCGCAACTCCTCGGCGACCTTCTCCAGTTCGGCGCGCACCGGCTCGTCCAGCGGGTCCACCCGCACGCCCATGAACTCGAACATGGTGTCGGTGGCCAGATCGTAGGGGCGCAGGGGCGAGCCGTCGCGGGCGCGCGTGAATTCGTTGTCGGGATAGAACGTGCGCCCGAGCAGATAGCGGATCAACCCCATCTTGGGCTGCGCCAGGGAGACCACGAAGGCGCCGGCCGGATAGCTCACCCCGTTGGAGCCGGTGAAGGCGGCGCGCGCCCGCATCACTTCGACACCCTGAGCCAGCAGCTTGTTGACCAGCTTCCAGGCGGTCAGCCGGTCGTGCTGGGCGGGGCCGATGACGTAGGCGGCCGGCTTGCCCTGCGCGCCGCGCTCGGTCTGTCGTTTCGCCTTGTAGAACGCGTTCCACAAGACCGTCTCCCGGTGGCGGGCCGCCAGATCCAGGGCCGCCCAGGCCGACACCTTCTGCCGCTCCACGATGTCCCGCAGCCGCCACCAGCCGCCCGGCCAGGGATGGGGAAAGGTGGTTTGCGGCTCGTAGGCGGGCAGGCCGCGCGTTCCGCCGCGAAGCTGGTCGGGGTGGATGTACAGGGGCGTAGCCAGCCGGGCGCCGGCCGATTCCGTCAGCATGCCCGCGATGTTGTGAAAGGGCGTGATCCAGTGGAACCCGAAGTGCCCCCAGCCGGAGAACTGCGCCATGTTGATGATGCCCGACAGCCCGGCTTCCTCCTCCTTATAGGCGATGTGCGCGCCGTACCAGCTCATTTCGCGCCAGACCAGCGGATCGGCGTGGGGACGGATCGGTTCGGCGTAGGGCGGAACGTAGAGCCGCGGCCCGTAGCTGCCCATGTGATGGTGGTCTATATAGGCCTGCGGGATCCACTCCCGGAACAGGATCCGCGCCGCGTAGCGCGACTCGACCAGGTTCAGTTGGAAGGCGTCGCGGTTGTTGTCGTGCCCGGCGTACTTGTGATAGAGCCAGGGCGGGCTGGATCCCTCGTACTCGGTTCCCAGGGTCTTCGCGTACCAGTCGGCCACCATGACGGCGCCGTCCGGATTGAAGCAGGGAATCAAGAGGAAGATGACGTTGTCCAGGATGCGCCGGGTGTCCCCGTCCGTCCGGCTGACCAGCTCGTAGGCCAGTTCGGGCGCCATCTGGGTGCCGCCGATCTCGGTGGCATGCAGGCTCATGGACTGGCAGACCACCGCCCGGCCTTCCTCCACCAGCCGGGCCGCCTCGGCCTCGCTCAAGCCCCGCGGATCGCTCAGCCGCAGGTTGACCTGGCGCAGGCGCTCCAGGCGGGCCATGTTTTCGGACGAGGTGATGATCACCAGCAGGAACGGGTTGCCCATGGTGCTGGGCCCCATCTCGACCACGCGCAGCTTGCCCCCCGCCTCCTTCTCGAGCAGCCGGTAATACTCGACCATGCGGTCCCAGCGTGCGATTTGCCGGTCGCTGCCCAGCCGGAAGCCGAAGAATTTCTCCGGGGGCGTGACCGATGGTTGCGCGCAAAGGCAGGCAGCCGTCCAACCCGCGGCCAGAAGGGCCGGCAGCCGCCCTGGGAGCCTTCGCTGAGCTGGCATGGCAGACCTCCGCGCCGGCGAACCGGGCTGCCGATTCTAACACAAGCCGGGGGCCCGGCGACGAGCGCCCTCTCCGCCCCGGCGCCCCAGAGACTCCAGGGGAACAAGCTGCGGGCTGCCCGAGCCTGCGGCCGGGTTGCGCTGCGCCCCCCGCCAGGCGTCAATCAGGGAGACTTGGTGCACGCAAGCCAGCGTGCAATAGGGCGCGCAGGCCTTCTCGGTGAGGAACTCCCGGCGCAGATCCTCCCGGCCGTAAAGGGCCAGCGGCTTGCCCGGGCGGCCCCGCTGTTGCGAGCAGTAATGCACCAGGCCGTCCTCGCAGACGTAGAGGTAGCGCGAGCCGGCCCGGCAGCGCCAATCGTTGGGCCGCCCCTCGATCACCCGGTCGCGGAAGCCGTGAAAGCGCGAATAGCTCAGCCTCCTCAATTCCAGCAGGCGGCGGTAGACCTCGCGCTCGCGCGCCGTCAAGGGGGCAAGCTGCCCGTCCGGACCGTGGATCACGCCCACCGTCGAGCTGAAACCCAGCTCGACCGCCCGCCGGGCGATTACCAGGGCGTCTTCGGGGCGGCGCACTCCGGCGCCCAGCACGGTGTTGATGTTGACGTGGAAGTCGGCCTGCTCGGCCAGCAGTTGCAACTTGCGGTCCAGCAGGCGCAGGCTCTTGCGGGAGACCCGGTCGGGTTCGACGTTGTCAATGCTGATCTGAAGGTGGTCCAGCCCCGCCCGGTTGAGCGCCCGGATGCGCTCGCCGGTCAGCAGGTAGCCGTTGGTGATCAGCCCGGCCAGCAGGCCGCGCCGCCGCACCCGGGCGACGACCTGCTCGAGTTCGGGATGCAGCAGCGGCTCGCCGCCGCTCAGGGTGATGATGCGCGTGCCCAGCGCGGCCAGGGCGTCCACCCGCTCCAGCAGCAAGGGCAGCGGCACCGGCGGTGAAACGCGGTCGTACTCGTTGCAGTAGGCGCAGGACAGATTGCACCGCCGCGTGACGATCAGGTGGGCCAGGATCGGATGGCCGGCGACGAGCAGGCCGCCGGCGATCATTCGCAGCTCGCGGGCCAGTCGCAGCCAGCCGATGCAGCGCCGGCGCAGGGCTCTCCTCCAGGCGGTCAAGGCTGGAACCACCCCCGCCGCGTCAGTCGCGCAACGCGCCCGCCGGCTCGGCCTCGGCCGTCCGCACCTCGCCTGCCTCGGGCGTCCCCTGGATCCGGACCAGCGACGCCCCGGCGTCCAGGCCCAGCAAGCGGCGCTCGAGTTCGGCCGCCTGCTCGGCCCGGCGGGCCCGCAGCTTTTCCTCCCGCGCCGTCTTGGGCACCCCCATGCGGTCCAGGTCCTTCTGCGGTTCGAGCGTGATCAGTTCCGGGCGCACGCGCAGGGAATGCTCCCGGCCGGAGAGCGGCACGGCGCGGCCTCCGGTGAAGATCTCGTGCCGGCCGTGCTCCTGGTACCAGCGCGCCAGGGTGGCGGTCATGTGCATGCGCTCGACGATCTTGCGCCAGCCGATGCCGGTGTTGTAGGCGCAGAAGGAAATCTCCCCTTCCTGGGTGGCGTAGGGGATGATGCACTGCTCGGTGCGCCGGAAGTCGTAATTGAACAGATCCTGGAACCACATGCCCGCGATGATGAGGAAGTTCCACCGATCGGCTCGGCGCCGCTCGATGTCGGCGCGCGTGCGCTCGGGGCCCACCTTGCCGTAGTCGCGCCCGGTGGCCCCGAAGGTCTTGTCGCACTTGCGCAGCAGATCGGTCAGGCGGAAGTGGGTGGGCGCCCGGAAGGGATCGTAGTTGCGCATCAAGGCCAGGGCCATGCCGACCAGGGACAGAAAGCGCCCGCGGGCGGCGTCGTTGATGCGCATGACGTCGCGAGCCAGCCGCTCGGCGCGCAGGAAGGCGGTGACCGGGACGGCCTCCCGGGTCTGCTTGTCCACCATCAGGGCCATGCCCACGCCGCAGTTGGGGTGGCAGCCGCAACTGATCTGACCCCAGCGGGCCTCGGGGCCGTGCACCAGGTCGGCCCAGTCGGAAAAGGTGCTGAAGAACGACAGCGGAAACCAGTCGCGCACCGGTTCGCCCAGGCCGGTCTGCCGCTTCACGTCGTGCGCCAGATGGGAGAGCGTGTAGCGCTGGGCGCGGCGCCGCTCCTCGCTGATCTGCTCGTCCCGCCCGGTGAAGGAGACCGGCTGAAAGGCGCAGAAGGCGATCTTGTCGGGATTATCGCGGGCGAACTCGACCACCCGGCCCACCTGCTCGTTGTTGACGCCGTTGACGATGGTGATCACCAGCACGATTTCCACGCCCGCCCGGTGAAGGTTCTCGATGGCCCGCAGCTTCACGTCGAACAGGTTGCCCACCCGGCGGTGGGCGTTGGCGGCGTTGCCGATGCCGTCGAACTGAAGGTAGACGTAGCGCAGGCCGGCTTCCGCGGCCGCCTGGCAGAACTCGAAGCTGCGCGCGAACTCGATTCCGTTGGTGGCCGCCTGCACGCTGTTGTAGCCCACTTGGCGCGCGTAGCGCACGGCGTCCAGGAAGTACGGCGAGAGCGTGGGCTCGCCGCCCGAGAACTGGACCGACATCTGGCGGCGGGGCTTGATCGAGAGGGCGTTGTCCAGCAGACGGCGGATGTCCTCCCAGCTCAACTCGTGCACGAAGCCCACCTGGTTGGCGTCCATGAAGCAGGGGTCGCACATCATGTTGCAGCGGTTGGTCAGATCAATGGTGAGGACCGCACCCCGGCCCCAGCGGATCGTGCTGCTGCCGTGCCGGTGCAGGTGCGCGTCGTTGTGCGCCGGAATGTCCCGCCCCGGGAAGGTCTCCTCCAGATGGCGGAAGAATTCCACGTCTATGGAGAGCACGTCCTCGAAGCGGCCGTGGCGCGGGCAGTCCTTCACCATGAGGATCCGGCCGTCGCGCTCCACGATCCAGGCCGGGATTTCGCCCGGCCGCTGTTCGAGCAGATCCGACAGCGGGCGCCGCCCCTCCAGAATCTCGCGCCGGATTTCAGGCACGCACTTCGGACAGAGCGAATCGGTCCGGCGCGGCCAGCCTAGCGGCGGCTTGGTCTTCTGCCAGGACTTCAGCAGCGGCCGGTCCGACCAGGCGGGCGTGAAGCCCGGGTTGGGCCGGATCCGGTTGAGGCGATCGAAGATCGCCCAAGCCGCCCCGGCCGCCCAACTCAAGCCCTTTTCGACATACTTGACGGGTGCATGCATCCTTTGTCCTCCCCTGAGTGATTGCGCTCGTACAACCTCGTCTCCGCGCCGCCTCAATCGGCGGCCACGCGCTCCCCGGCCGGCGCGCTCAAGTGCTCCAGCCTCACGTCAATGCGCGGCAGCGCGCCCCCCAGCAAGGCGGCCCGCGCCCGGCCGTCGGCTTCGAGAGCCCGCACCTTCTCCTCCAGCCGCCGGCGCTGCGCCGCCGCCGGGAGCGCGGGCCGCACCCCGCCCGCCTTGCGGGCCGAGAGCACGATGCCCCGGCAGATCCGGGACGCCAGGTT
>JBBIMA010000081.1:0-17242 GCA_037444625.1 Solibacteraceae bacterium | reverse complement strand
CCACCTGCCCGGAGATCCCCACCACCCTGCCAAACACCCCGGCCAAGGCGGTGGAAGAGAGGGCGTAAATCAGCACCAGCGCCGGCCAGGGGCGCCGGGCGATGCCGCCAGAAGGCAGCGCACGGAATCGAGACACAAATCTGGTGCGCATAGGGACTATAGGCACTCTCTATTAACTCAATGCCGTTGTCAAGATTGCCTTTAGTCAAGGGGGGTACTGTTAGTACCGGGGAGGGTTCCAGTACTATGTCTCGAAGCGCCGTGGGCGGCGCCTTCCCGCCCGCCGCCGGCTACCAATGCACCGGGCTGCGCAGGTATTCCAACAGGTCCTCGGTTGACTCCTGCCGCGAGGCGTCGGCCAGCTCCTCCTGGCACTTGACGCAGTACCTGGCCCAGGGGACGGCGGCCAGGCGCTTGGTGGGGATGGGCTGGTCGCAGTTCAGGCAGACCCCGTAATCGCCGGCCTGAATGCGGTCCAGAGCCTCGTTGACCAGCCGGAGCCGTTCGACGTCCATGGCATTCAAGCGCAGCCGGACGAAGTCATCATGGAGGCGTTGCGCCTGCTCATCCTCGGAGACCCGCTCGGCGGCGGAAAGTCCCTGCACCCTCTGCCGTACATCGGCCAACAATTCGGCTCGTTCCCTCAAGAGCCTTTGGCGAAGTTCTTCGGCCACCGTCATGATTGCCCCTCGCTTTGCGGGCGGTGCCGACCAGTAATATCGGCCCGGCGGACCACAACTTTAGGTGCGGGAGATCAGGACGATATTCTCAGAGAGAGCAAGGGGATGCAGCGCCCGCCGGGGGGCTATTCGGGCGGCTCGAGCAGCTCGGAGTAATCGCGCAGGATCTGTTGCTCGGCCGGGGAGTACCGGTTGCGCAGCTCCTGGCTGTCGAGCCGCGCGCGGCGTTGGGAGCCATCCAGTTCCCGCAGCAGGCGAAACTCCTCCTGGAGGAGGAGGCGGCGGTCCTCGGGCAGCGAGTTGAATCGGCGGAACAATTGGCGCGCCGCCTGCTGGCGCTCGGGCGGAAGGTCGCGGAAGCGTTCCAGTTGTTCGCGCAGACGCTCGCGTTCCTGAGGCGTGAGGCGGTTGTAACGCTCCAGGCGGTCTTCGACCCGCTTGCGGCGGTCGGGAGGAAGCTGCTCGAGCAGGCGGCGCCGCTGCTCGGGAGACATGCGGTTCAAGCGGTCCAAAGGGCCGGCAGCGCGGGGGCCGGCGGCCCCGGGGCCGCCTCTGGGCGGGGGCGCACGGCGGGGTTGGGACACGGCCGGCCACGCCGCCAGGCAACCGACCAGGCACAACGCGAAAGCTCTGAGCCTCCCTCCCATCCGGTTCACATTCGATGCGGATCGGGCGCCTCCGCCCGAGCCATCAAGTCCAGGGTACGCAGCATCTCGATGTCTTCCAGAGCGCGTTCGGCACGCTCGACCTCGGCCAATTCGACCGAATCCGCCCCTGGGGCCGCCGGCCGGGGCGCCTGAAGCAACAGCACCGCCGCCAGCAAGACCGAGGCGGCGGCCAAGGGGACCGGCGAGGAGATCCGGGAGCGAAGGCTCTTCCACCTGCCGGCGCGCGCCTGTTCCAGGCGGCGGAACAATCGCCGGTCGAAGTCGGGGGAGACCGGCATGGCGTCCCAAGCGTCCAAGGCCTCCCACAGGGCCCGTTGCTGCTGGCCGAAGGCGCGGCACTCAGGGCACTGCGCCATATGCCGCTCCAGCACCGCCTCGGTCTCGGGATCCAGCTTGCGGGCGCAGTAGGCCAGCAGCAGCTCGGCGTTGTCCGGGGTCTGGATGGGACATCGCATACGGCTCTCCTCCTTCAGACCAGGTGCGCCAGCCGGGCGCGCAATTTTTCGTAAGCCCTGAAAAGTAACGATTTCACGGCCGATTCCGAGCAATTCAGCACGCGAGCGATCTGGGAATATTCCATCTCCTGGTACTTGTGCATGAGCACGGCGGCGCGCTGCTTGGGAGGCAAAGCCCGGATGGCGGCGCGAATCTCGGCCGTTTTGACCTGTTCGAGCAAGTCCTGCTCGATCGAGGGGCGGCGGTCGGGAATCTGGCGCACCGAAAGCTCGGGCGGCGTGTGATCCAGACTCTCTTGGCCCCGCTCGCTGCGTCCGTCCCGCAGGTAATTCAGCGCCAGGTGGGTGGCGATGCGGAACAACCACGTCGTGAACCTGGCGGTGGGTTCGTATCCGCCTCGCGCCCGGTAAACGCGGAGGAAAACCTCCTGGGCCAGCTCCTCGGCCACCGCCTGGTTCTGCACCATCCGGTAAAGGAAATGCACGACCGGGCCCCTGTGCCGCTCCAGCAGGAGGGCGAAACTGGCGGCGTCGCCCTCCTTGACACGGAGCATGAGTTGGGCGTCCGGCTCGAGGGCCGCAACCGCCACCATACCCGTGTTAACCCGATGGATCATGGGAAGGTTGCGCCCTCTCCCGTCTTATTGTAAGCCCGAGGGCCACTCTTGTTTGAGCGCCCGCTCCATCAGCTCGCGGACCGCCTCGCGGGGCGGCCGCCCCAGGTACATGATGGCGTACATCTGCTCGGTGATGGGCATTTCGACCGCGTGGCGGCGGGCCAGCTCGACGGCCGCGGCGGTGGTGTTCACACCCTCGGCCACCATCCGCATTTCAGCCAGGATCTCCTCCAGGCGGCGCCCCCGGCCCAACTGAATGCCCACCCGGCGATTGCGGCTCAGCTCGCCGGTGCAGGTCAGCACCAGGTCGCCCAGGCCGGCCAGCCCGGCCAGGGTGGCGGGACGAGCGCCCATGGCGACCGCCAGGCGGCTGATCTCTGCCAGCCCCCTGCTGACCAGGGCGGCGATCGTGTTGCCTCCCAGACCCAAGCCGTAGCAGATGCCCGCCCCGATGGCGATCACGTTCTTCAAGGCCGCACCCAGCTCCACGCCCACCAGGTCGGTGCTCCGGTACAAGCGCAGCGTGGGACCGGAAAAGGCGGCCTGCACCTGCTCGCTCAGCGCCGCGTCCGGCGAGGCGACCACCAGAGCGGTGGGATCGCCGCGCGCGACCTCGGGCGCAAAGCTCGGACCCGACAGCGCTGCCACTCGCGGCGCGAAACGCTCCCCGACGACCTGGGCGATCACCTCGGAGACGCGCATCAAGGTGCCGCTCTCCAGCCCCTTGGTGGCGCTGACGATGAGCGCGGAAGGCGCCAGCTCGGGCAGCATCCGCCGGTAAAGCTCCCGCGCCGCGTGCGAGGGCATCGCGCCCAGGACCACGTCGGCGCCCTCGAGCGCCGCCGCCATATCCGAGAGCACTTCGACCCGGTCGGGAATTCGGGCCCCAGGCAGATAGAGATCGTTCTCGCGCGAGGCGGCCATTCGGCGGGCCAGTTCCGGCTCGTAGACCCAGAGCCTGACGCGCTCGAAGCGGGGCGCCAGGACGATGGAGAGCGCGGTGCCCCAGCCGCCCGCCCCGATGATCGCCAGCCGTCTCAGGATGGTCGGCCTCCCAGCCGGAAGACGTTCTCAGTTCCGGCCCGCAGGCGCTGGATGTTTTCCTTATGGCGCCAGATGATGAAAGCGCCCGCCAGCGCGCCCGCTCCCACCACCACCCAGGGGGGATGGACGATGAGCCACAGGGCCAGGGGGAACGTGCCCGAGGCGACGATCGAGCCCATCGAGATGTAGCGGGTCCGCCAGACCATGAGCAGGAACGCCGCCAGGGCCGCCAGCACGGCCAGCGGCGCCAGGCAAAGAAAAGCGCCCAGGAAGCTGGCCACCGCCTTGCCTCCCCGGAAGCGCAGAAAGACCGGGAAGGCGTGGCCCGCCATGACGGCCAGTGCGGCGGCGCTCATGCCGGCCGGCGAGTCCCCGGTCAAGCGCCCGGCCAGCCAGACCGCCAGGTAACCCTTGCCGATGTCGAGCAGCAAGGTGATGACACCGGCCAGCCGCCCGGTGGTGCGCAGCACGTTGGTCGCGCCGATGTTGCCGCTACCCATCGAGCGGACGTCCCGCCCGGTCTTCCACCTCACCAACAGGTAACCGAAGGGGATCGCGCCCAACAGGTAAGCGGCCGCGAGCGCCAAAGTCGCCTGCATCATGCCAGGAACCGGAATTCCGAGAGCTTAGTATAAACGGAACCGCTGGGGCGCAGCTCGCTCGAGTACAGAGCGAAGGCCTCGGCGACGAATCGGCCGAACTCGAGACTTTCCAGGCGGGCGACGGCCTGGTGCAATCCGGCCAGCGGGACCGGCTGCTTGATGCGCGCCAGGGTCAGGTGGGGCGCGAAGGGGCGGGTCTCTCGGGGGACGCCTATGGCAGCCAGGGTCTCGTCGGTCCGCCGGGCCAACTCGGCCAGTTCGGCCCCGGCTTCGATGCCCACCCAAAAAACCCGGGGCACATGAGGATTAGGAAAGAAGCCCAGACCGCGCAGGGTGATCGAAATCGGCTGGAAGCCGGTGACGCTGCGCAGGGTCGCCTCCAGCTCCCGGCGGCGGGCCTCCGGCCACTCGCCGATGAACTTCGTGGTGATGTGCAGGTTGGCGGGGGGACTCCAATGAATACGGGCGGCAGGGCGCAGGCGTTCCAGCAGCCGCTCCAGATTGCTCAAGACCGCCGCGGGCAGATCAATCGCGGTGAACAGGCGCATTGTATCTTAGAGTAAGCCAGCGGGCCGCCAGATGCATTGGTCGGATCGAATTCCTTACCGGCAACTGGAGCAGGAGACCGAGATTCTCCCGGAAGGGTTTTACGCCCGGCCCACGATCGAGGTGGCGAAGGCGCTGCTGGGCAAGATTCTGGTCCACGGCCGGACGGCAGGGATGATCGTCGAGGTCGAGGCGTACCTGGGCGAGCAGGACCGCGCGGCGCACGCCTGGCGAGGCCTGACTCCGCGCACGCGCGTGCTGTTCGGTCCGCCGGGGCGGGCCTATGTGTACTTCATCTATGGCATGCACGAGTGCCTGAACATCGTGGCCGAACCGGACGGCTCGCCCGGTTGCGTTCTGATTCGGGCGCTGGAGCCGATGACGGGCATCGCCCGGATGCGGCAGCGGAGGCCGGCCGCCCGCTCGCTGGAGGAATTGACTTCCGGTCCCGGGCGGCTCACCCGGGCGCTGGGCATCACCCGGCGCTTGTACGGGGCGGATCTGACCCGACCCGGCCCGTTCACCCTGCGGCGCTGGCTGCGCGAGCCGGCCTTCCGGATCGGGGCCGGGCCGCGCATCGGCATCCGCCACTGCCGGGACTGGCCGCTGAGATTTTTCATCGCGGGTAACCGGTTCGTCAGCCGCCCCTGAAGGCACTTACTAAGCAGGGAGGAACGCCCGCGGCGAGCCGCTCACCCCAAGGAGGAGCGGCCGGAAGGGGTTATCCTGGAACTATGTTGAAGCCGACGATTTTTCGGGAATACGACATCCGGGGCATCGCGGACGTGGATCTTCAGGACCCGGATGTGGAGCAACTGGGCCGCGGCATCGGCACCTACCTGGCGCGACGGGGCGCGCGCCGTATCACCCTGGGGGCCGACGTGCGGCTCAGCTCGAAACGACTGGCGCGGGCGCTGACGCGCGGGCTGCTGGCCAGCGGGTTGGAGGTCGCCGACATCGGCGTGGCGCCGACGCCCGTGCTTTACTACTCGGTTTTTCACTTGAAGGCCGACGGCGCGGTGATGATCACAGGCAGCCACAATCCGCCGGAGTACAACGGCTTCAAGATCATGGCCGGGCACGCGACCATTTACGGCGAGCAGATCCAGCAAGTGCGGCGGCTGATCGAAGAAGGGGATTTGCTGGCAGGTCAAGGCACGCTCCGGCAAGCGGACGTGATCACGCCCTACGTCGAGGAGGTGGCCGGGCAGTTCGCCTTCCCGCGGCGCATCAAGGTGGCTTTGGACGCCGGCAACGGGACCGCGGGGCCGGTCCTGCATCGGATCCTCCAGCGGCTGAACGTCGAGCCGGTCGAGCTGTTCTTCGAGATGGACGGCAACTTCCCCAACCACCACCCGGACCCGACCGTGGTGGAGAATCTGGCGGCGCTGAAGGCGGCGGTCCGCGAGCAGGGCGCCGAACTGGGTCTGGCTTTCGACGGCGACGCCGACCGCCTGGGCGCGATTGACGAGCGGGGCGAGGTCCTCTGGGGCGATCAGCTCCTGCTGATCTTCGCCCGGGAGATTCTCCGGCGCAAGCCGGGCGCCACGTTCATCGGCGAGGTGAAGTGCTCCCAGGTGCTCTACGACGAGATTCGGCGGCTGGGCGGGAAGGCGATCATGTGGCGCACGGGCCACTCCCTGATCAAGGCCAAGATGAAGGAGACGGGAGCGGAGCTGGCCGGGGAAATGAGCGGCCACATGTTCTTCGCCGACCGCTACTACGGCTACGACGACGCCCTGTACGCGGCCTGCCGGCTGATGGAAATCGTGGCCCATTCGGGCCGGCCGCTTTCGGCTCAATGGGAGGGCCTGCCGCGGATGGTCTCGACCCCGGAGATCCGCGTGGACTGCCCGGACGAGGTCAAGTTCCAGGTGATCGCGCGGGTGGCCGAGGAATTCCGGGGCAAGTACGAGGTGATTGACATAGACGGGGTGCGCGTGCTGTTTCCGCAGGGCTGGGGGCTGGCCCGGGCCTCGAACACGCAGCCGGTGCTGGTGCTGCGCTTCGAGGCGAGCAACGAAGAGCTGCTCGGGCAGTACCGGCGGCAAGTGGAAGAGGCGGTGGCGCGCGCCAAGGCGGCGGTGGGCGCCCCGGCCTGAGAGGCTCAGGCGGCGAACTTGTAGCCCAAGCCGCGCACCGTCAGGATGAATTGGGGATACTTGGGGTTGTCCTCGAGCTTCTGGCGCAGCCAAGCGATGTGCACGTCCACCGTGCGGGTCGTGGTGCCGGCCTCGTAGCCCCAGACTTCCGCCAGCAGCTCTTCGCGGGAGAGGGCGGCCCCGCGGTGCTCGATCAGATAACGGAGCAGGGCGTATTCGCGCGCCGACAGGGTGACGGGCCGGCCGTCCTTAAGCACTTCGGCCCGGCGGAAGTCCACCTGGACGGGGCCGAAGCGGTAGGTTTCGCAGGTCCTGGCGGTGCGCGGGGGCACGCGGCGCAGCAGGGCCTCGATGCGGGCCAGCAGCTCCATCATGTCGAAGGGCTTGGTGACGTAGTCGTCGGCGCCGGTCTTCAGGCCCACGACCTTGTCCACCACCTGGGTGCGCGCGGTGAGCATGAGGATGGGAGTATCAATGCCGGCCTGGCGCAGGCGGCGGCAAAGCTCGAAGCCGCTGAGGCCGGGCAACATCACGTCCAGGATGATCAGATCGAACCCGCCGGCGGAGGCTTTGGCCAGGCCCTGCTCGCCGTCGCCGGCGGTCTCGACTGCATAGCCTTCGGCGGCCAAGCGGTCGGCCAGGGTGAGCACCAGACCGGGCTCGTCCTCGACCAGGAGAAGCCTGGGCTCGACGACCGGCTCCGTGTTAGCCGGCATGCTCCTCCTCGCGCTGGTCCAGTGGAGGCGCGGCCGGCAGGTGGACAATGAAGCGTGTTCCTTCGCCCGGCCGGCTCTCCACGCGCACCGTGCCGCGATGCGCCTCGATGACGCCCTTGACGAGGCTGAGGCCGAGACCGGCGCCGTGTGTCTGCGCCTGCCCGGCGTTGCGCCCGCGATAAAACGGTTCGAAGATGTGGGGCAAATCGGCCGGGGGTATGCCGGGGCCGCGGTCCTCGACGCGGATTTCGATGCGCCGCCCGCCGTCGGCCGGGGCCGCCCTGACGCCGACCCATTGGCCGGAGGCGGCGTATTTCAGGGCGTTGTTGATCAAGTTGCGCAAGCACTGGGCCAGCGCGACAGGGTCGGCGACGGCCTGCGGGGTGTCCGGCTCGACGCGGGTCTCGAGGACGACCCCGGCCTGCTGGGCGGCGGAGGCCAGCGCTGCGGTCACCCTCTGGATGACCTCGCCCACGTCCACCGGTTGGAAGTGGTACTTCGCGCGCCCGGCTTGGGCTCCGGCGAAGGTGAGGATCTGTTCGACCATCTCGGTGAGCCGCCGCCCCTCGGTGCGGATCAGGGCGCCGTATCGCTGGGCCTGCTCGCCTCCGGCCACCAGCCCGTCGGCCAGATTGTCTCCCGCCGAGCAGATCACCGCCAGCGGGGTGCGCAACTCGTGCGAGACGCCGGCGACGAATTCCATTTGAAGGCGGGCCAGCCGCTGGGCCCGTTGGGTCGAGACGATCAGCATGGCGAGGCTGAGGCCCATCAACAGCAGAATGGCGGCGCTGAGGGCGAGGTTGCGCCTGCGCAACCGCTCGACGGCCGCCTCCAGCGAACCGGCGCGGTGCTTGACCAACAGTTGCCAGCGTCCTTCGGGCTCGACTCGCACCGGCTCGCCCGCCGGCGGCCCCAGCAAGGCGCTCTCGCCGGCCGGCTTGCTCAGGGCAGCCTCGAACAGGGCGCGGGGCGGGCCGAGACGAAGATCGAAGATCCCGGCGGTGGCATCCGGGGCGCTCAAGGGTTCCTCGGGCAGGCCGGGCTCGGAGCGGTAGAGCACCTTGCGATCGGCTTTGCGCACCACCTGCAACTGGAAGTCGAAGCCCTGCACGCGGCGGAAGTGGCGGTCCACCAACTCGGGCAGAAGGCTGCGCAGGATGAAGTCCAGGTCGAGCTCGGCGATGGCCCAGCCGGCCAACGGCCCGGCACGCTCGGGACGCCGGCCCCGGCCCCGCATCTCGGGCGGTCCGATTCGGAAGCGCGGGGCGGCCAGCACGCCGCCGTCTTCATCCACGACGCCCCGCCGGGCGAAAAGCCCTCCCCAGGCGCCATCGGAGGCGATCATAGAGAGCCGAGGACGAATCCCGGCGAACCGCTCGGGCCAGGTCACCGGCTGGAAAGTCGTCTTATCGGGGCGATAGACCAACAGCTCGTCCACACCGGCCGGGCCGCCGCGCGCGACGTAAAAGCTGCGCACCAGTTCCGGATGCGGGGCTCCGTCGCGCCAGTTTTGATAGCGCTCGGCCAGCTCCGCCAGCTCGCGCTCCGGCGGCGCAGGCCGGCCGGCATACAGCACCATCAGCACGCGAGCCGACTCGGCGTTGAACTCCTGGGTGAATCGCCAGACCGCAGCGCGCAAGTGAGCTTGCAGGCGCTCCTGCTCAGCCTGGCTGAGCTGGCCGATCCACTGGTACTGGAAAAAGGCCAGCACCAGGAGCAGGCCGAGCGCCGCCGCCATGATCAGCACCGACCACGCCGACCTGTCGCCCGGAGGCCGCATGCTCAAATTATCGCGCCTGCCCCGCCTCGGGCGCAGGGGCGCCCCGGGCGGCGTCCGGTCGCTCATTAGCCGCCTCGCTGTTACCAGACTGACGCAGGGGGCGCGGGCGCGCAATTAAAAGCCTGCAAATTTCCGTTAAGAATGTAAAGGCCTTTTTGCCCACTCTTGACCAGCGGCGGGCCGCCGCCGGCGTCTACTGGAATGAGAGGCCGAAAACCGAAAATGATCCCTACAACGGCCCGACGACGAGGAGATGCCAAGTGACGCCGGCACGGATGCTACCGATACTGGCCATAGCGATGGGACTGGCGGCGCAAACGCCGCCGGCCGATGCCTTGAAGACCTACCTGAACTTGCAGGACGCCCAGATCCAGACCCTTCAGCAGATCCGCCGGCAGCAAATGCAAGCGGCCCAGAGCGCCCTCAGCGAGCTGGCCGCCAAGCAGAAGGCGCTGCGCGACCAGCTCGAGGCGGGCTCGACCGACGCCGCCGCGCTGGGCAAGCTGTTGCTGGAGGCGGAAGCGGCCCGCAAGCGCGTGCAGCAGATCCACGACGCCTACCGGGCGCAGGCGGTGGGCGTGCTGACCGCCGAACAGAAGACCAAGCTGGCCGCCTTGGAGCAGGCCCAAAAGCTGGCGCCCGCGATCGCCGAGGCCACGGCGCTGGGTTTGTTGAACCCACCGGAGATGCCCGGCCTCAGAGGCGCCGGCATGCCGGGCTTCGGCCCCGGCCTGGGGCCGATGCGCCGCCCGGCCGCGCCCGGCATGGGGCCCGCAGCGGCGCCTATGCGCCTGCGGAGTCCGCGCGGTTTTCCCCCGATCCAACAGTGAGGGGGTGCGCATGAGCGCCTGCCGGGGCGGCGCCCTGACCCCCCGACCGACCGGCGGGCGCTCATGCCCTTTGGGCTCGCCCGAGGACCGGGAGCGGCGCCTTCAGCCGCGCAGCCAGGCCACGATCTTCTCCCGAATCCCCGCCGGATCAAAACCCGCCGCGACGTAGATTTCCGGCGGCACGCCCGAGCGCATGAAGCGGTCTATGCCGAAGGCGCGCCGGGGATAATCGGGCGGCAACAACAAAGGATAGAGGAATCCCTTCCAGCCGTTGTGAAAAACCATCAAGCGCTCCCGTTCCTCCTCGGCCAGGATGCGAGCCGCCTTCTCGGGCCGGCGCAGGCGCAGCTCTTCGAATAACTGGGGCGAGGTGACGGCGATGAGTTTGATGTCGGCTTCCTGCTCGAGCTCGGGCAGCGCGGCCAGCACGTTGGCCATCACCTGCCCCCCGCAGACGGCCACCGCCAGCTTGCGCCGCCCGTTGTGGGCGTAGTCCTTGAAGACGTAAGCGCCGTGGACGGCTTCCGAGGCGGGGGGCACGCCCTGTCCGCGACGGAAGACCGGCACCGGCGGGCGGACCACGGAAAAGGCCACCGGCTCGCCGCGGGCGGCGGCATGAAAGAGCATCTCGACGGCTTCGTTGGCGTCCAGGGGCTTGTAAACCTTGATGCCCGGGTAGGCAGAGTACAGGGACATCCAAAAGAGGCCCTGGTGAGTGGGACCGTCCTCACCGGTTTCCGGGCCGTCGTGGGCGGCGAGCAGGATGAAAAAGGCGCGCGAGTCGGGGTTGAGGTCGTTGCCGATGAGGGCCATGCGCACGGCGTTGGCCATCATGACCGAGAAGACGCCGTAGCTGGCGAAGGCGGTCATGGGGCGCAGTCCTCCGGGCAGCGTGTCGGCGGCCATGGAGACCGACATCATGGCCATGTTCTGTTCGGCGATGCCGAAGCGGATGCCGCGCCCGAGCGGATGATCGCGGCTCAACAGGCCGCGCACCTGTTCGGCCTGACCCGTGAGGACGGATTTGGCCAGATCGCCCGCGCCCACCCAGAACAGCGGGCAGCGGCGCATGGCCCAGGCAAACCAGGCTTCGGTGGCGCGCCGCGTGGGGACCATTGCGCCTTCGGGAAAAACCAGCTCGGGCGGCAGGGGATCCGGGCGGCGCAGGCTGCGGTAATCGGCCAGCTCGCCCTCCCCCAGGGCGCTGCGCATCACCTGGACCAGGTGCGGCTCGGGCGGCACCCGGGAGCGGGCCGCCTCGAGGCGGCCCACGAGATAATCCACGTCGGCCTCGGCCAGCTCACCCAGCACGGCCGAGACGGCTTCTGCCGCGGAAATCTGATCGCCCAGGGCGAAGCCCAGAGCGCGCATCAGTTCGAGGTAATCCTGATGGGGCAGCGGCGTGCCGTGCGAATCCGCGGTGCCCTCCAACTTGCCGTAATGTTTTCCCTTGACGGTGTGGCAGAGCACGACGGTGGGCCGCCGGTTAGCGAAGCCGGCCACCGCCCTGCGGTAGGCCCAGGCCAGCTCGCGCGGGTTGTGGCCGTCGGCTTCGATCACGTTCCAGCCGAAAGCCGACCAATGGCTGGCATAGGGGATGGGCAGGACCTCGGTGATGGCCCCGTCAATGCCGAAGCGGTTGTAATCCAGCAGGACGGCCAGGTTGTCCATGCCGAGGTTGGAGGCCAGGTTGCGTGCTTCGTAGCTCATGCCTTCCTCGGTCTCGGCGTCGCCGGCCAGCACGAAGACGCGGGTCGGCAGGCCGCAGGAGCGATGCAGGGCGGCCAGGCCGAGGGCGATCGAGAAGCCGTGTCCCGAGGAGCCGGTGCAGGCGTCGGCCAGGGCGGAAGGAGACTCGACGTGACCGCTGGGTCCGCCCAGCCGGCGGAAGCGCACCAGGTCCTCCGGGTAGGTCGCAGCCCGGCGCGCCTGTTCCGGCAGGCGGGCGGCGCGCCGCCGCAGGCACTCATAGACCAGCGAGACCAGGGCGTGCAACAGGGGCGTACAATGACCGGCCGACCAGACCAGGCGGTCGCGGCCGGGATGCTTCGGGTCCCAGGGATCGAAGGCGAGCAGGCCCGACACTAGAAGAGTCAGCGCCATCTCGGCCTTCGAGGAGGAGCCGCCGGGATGGCCGGAGCGCGCGGCGTCTACGGCCGTGAAGGCCAAGCCGCGCACGATGCGAGCCAGGGCGGCGATCCTGTTTTCCTCCAGCCCCTGCACAGGCGCCAGAGGCAGGCCGCGCAGATCCAAATGCGCCCCGCCCTCGCGTTCGTAGCGGAAGCGATCGGGAAAGTTGCGCTCCAGGGCCTCCAGCGCGCCCGCTTCGCCCAAATCGAGCATCGGACCGGTCATGAGCGAGCCTCCCGGCTCTCGGCTCTCGAGCTGCGCGCGGGTGTTCGGACAGGCTTCACGTTGGCATTCCTCCCGGGCGACCTCCGCCAGGAGGTGCGCCTCTGGCCACTATTTCTCGCCCCGCTGCCGGTTGTCAACGCGGGGGAGCCCGGCCGCGTATCCGGGAGACGCCACGATGTCGGCCGGGCTGAGAGACACCGACGCAGAAAGGCCGGCGCCTCGCGCGGCCTCAGGCGTCGCCTTCCAAGCCGGCCAGCAGCTCGGCCAGAATGCGCGCCGCGGCCTGCTTGCCGCGCTCGCCCACTTCGCCGGAGGGGCCCACGCAACTGGGACAGCCCGACTGGCAGCCGCAACCGGCCAGCAACCGGGCGGCATGGCGGAGCAACTCGGGGGCCAGCCGGTAGAGCTGCGCGCTGAGGCCCACGCCGCCGGGGTAGGCGTCGTACAGGAACAGATCGGGCTCGAAGCTCAGCAAGCCGCCGGAGGCGTCCTCACCCAGAGCCACGCCGATGTCCCGGGGGTCGGACATGAGCAGGAAAGCGGCCACGGTGCGCAGGACGTTGGCCAGGCCGGTGATGCCGTTCTGGATTTCGGTACGGGAAAATTCCTCCAGCCGGGCCAGGAAATTCTGGGGGAAATGCAACCAAAAAGCGGTGGTATGCATTTCCTGCTCGGGCATGGAAAGGTTGCCCGAGCCGACATTCTCCATGGTGTAAAAGCGGACTTTCTTGAAGCCTACGATCTGGCGGTTGACGCGCACGTCGCCGTGGGCCGCGCGGGCGCCGCCCAGCGGGGCGGACTCGAATTCCTCCAGAGCCTTGACCTGGGTGTAGTCAATGGCGTCGGTAAAATAGTCGCACTCGACGCGGCGGACGTAGGCTTTGCGTCCTTCGTAATCGAAGCGTTCGACCTGATATTGCCGGGCCTCATGCAGATAAATGGCTTTTTCGTGGAGGGAAGTGAGGGCGGAGGGGAAATCCACCTGGGCGATCACCTCGGGCTCGGCGGTCACATCCACGACCACGAAGTTATCGCTGCTGATGGAACGCAGACTGACGGCGTCGGCCGGGTAAGTATCCGAAGTCCAGTGCCAGGCGCCGGCGGAGTGATGCAGCAGGCGGAGCTGCTCCAGGAAGCGGCACAGCTCGGCGGTGGGATGGGGGCCGAAGCGTTCGCCGTCGCGGATGGGCAGCTCGAAGGCGGCGCACTTGAGATGGCTGACGAGGATCTCCAGGTTGTCGGGGTTAACGTAGGCGTGCTCGGGCGAGCTGCCGAAGAAGTAATCCGGGTGCTCGATGATGTACTGGTCCAGGGGAGCGCTGGAGGCCACCAGCACGGCGGCCGAGGCGGCCTGGCGGCGGCCGCTGCGGCCTGCGCGCTGCCAGGTCGAGGCGATGGTGCCCGGGTAGCCGGCCATCACGACGGCGTCCAGCGAGCCGATGTCAATGCCCAGTTCGAGGGCGTTGGTAGCCGCCACGCAGCGGATGGCGCCCTCGCGCAAGCCGCGCTCGATCTCGCGCCGCTCGCGGGGCAGATAGCCGCCCCGGTAGCCGCGCACCGCCTCGGGGGGAAGGATGCCGCGCCGGCAGGCGTCTTTCAAGTAAGTGACCAGCACCTCGGTGGCCAGCCGGTTGTTGGCGAAGACCAGGGTTTGCAGGCCGCGCTGGAGAAATTCCAGGGCAATGCGGCGGGCCTCGCCCAAATAACTGCGCCGAATGCCGAGCTGCCGGTTGACCACGGGCGGATTGTAAAAAATGAAATACTTCTCGCCGGCGGGCGCGCCGTTGCGGTCAATCAACTCGACCGGGGCCTCCAGGAGGCGTTCGGCCAGCTCGCGGGGATTGGCGATGGTGGCCGAGCAGCAGATGAACCGGGGGGAGGAGCCGTAGAAGGCGCAGATGCGCCTGAGCCGGCGGAGCAGGTTCCCCAGATGGCTGCCGTAGACGCCGCGGTAGGAGTGCAGTTCGTCAATCACGAAGTAACGCAGGTTCTCGAAGAGTTTGGCCCAGCGGGTATGGTGGGGCAAGATGCCGGCGTGGAGCATATCGGGGTTGGTCAGGACGACGTTGGCGCGCTCGCGGATGGCTTTGCGAGCGTCCTGGGGCGTGTCGCCGTCATAGGTGAAAGCGCGCAGCTCCGAGCCCAGGGCGTCAATCAAGGTTTCGAGTTCGTGGAGTTGGTCCTCGGCCAGGGCCTTGGTGGGAAACAGGTAGACGGCGCGGGCGGCGGCATCGGCCAGCAGGAGGTTCAGCACCGGCAGGTTGTAGCAAAGCGTCTTGCCGCTGGCCGTCGGGGTGACGATGACGAGGTTCGAGCCTGCCTCGAGCCGCCGGAAGGCCTCGGCCTGATGGCAGTACAGCCGGTGCACGCCCTGGCCGGCGAGCGCGGCGCGCAGGCGGGGATCGAGACCCTCGGGGAAGTCGGCGTACTCGGCGGGCCGCGCGGGCTGGCAGCGGATGGCGCGGACCGGAGAGGATTCGCCGGCGGCCAGCGCCTGAAAGCGCTCGAGGGAAGCCGCCAAGCCCGCCGGGCGGGTCAAGCCGGTTTCTGCGGGCGGTTCCAGGAAATCGAAGGAGAGGTTGCCGGACATTCGTTTTCGCCTTTTCTTTGCTCCAGTATACGCCGTTCGGAGCGGCAGGGGAAGAGCCGTTCCGGCCGGCGGCGGCGAACCGGAACCTCAGCTCTTCAGGCGCACGAACTCGTAACGCTCGAGGGTGGCGGCGATGGCGTAGCCGCACTCGCCCTCGGCCTGGGCGGCCGGGGCGGCGCGCAACACCTTCCCCAGGCAGTAAAGATCCACCGGGCCTTCCGCCCGGGCGCTGGACGGAAAAGAAATGATGTATTCAATCCGATCGCCGACCTCGGCAGTGGAATTGACGACGAAGAGCACCCCGCGCGAACTCAAATTTCTCGTTTCACCTTGTCCCAGACACGGCGCTGTGCCGCGCCGCACCAGGCGTATCGGCAGCCGAATTTGAAAACGCCTGGCCTTGCGCTGGTCGGTCATGGCGAACAACTTCAATGTAGGCGCGAAGCGAGCGCAGGGTCAATACGTTACCGGGCGGTTCGGTTCTGGTACTCTAGTTTCGCCGCAAGGGGGAAGGCGCGGTAAAGGCCGGCAGACAGCCGGCGCGATGTTAGAATGAGAAGCAACCGAGCGGTGCGACGCCTTCTGCGAGTAATCCTCGGATTCCTGCTGGTGATGGCCGGCCTGATTCTGGCTCTGCCGGGGGTGCCGGGGCCCGGGCTGCTGATTGCGCTGGGCGGTCTGGTGCTGCTGAGCGAAGAGTTCCGGTGGGCGCGGCGGGCGCTGGATTGGGCCAAACGCAGGGCGGCGGAGGCGCGCCGGAAAGTCACGGGCGAGGGGCGGCCGCGGTGACACGCTTGTAGCAATCGTGCTACGGTGAATTTGGGATGCACATACCGGACGGCTTCCTGAGCGCGCCGGTCTGGCTGGGCATGGATCTGGCGGGCGCCGCGGCGGTGACCCTGCTGGCGCGGCAGGCCGGCCGGCACAGGGATGAGGCGCGCATTCCGCTGCTGGGGGTGATGGGCGCTTTCGTCTTCGCCGCGCAGATGATCAACTTCCCGGTGGCGGCCGGGGCAAGCGGCCACCTGCTGGGCGCCGTGCTGCTGGCGGTGACGCTGGGGCCGGCCGCCGCCTGCGTGGTGATGACGGCGATTCTGGCGATCCAGGCTCTGGTGTTCCAGGACGGCGGGGTGCTGGCGCTGGGAGCGAACGTCTTCAACATGGCGGTGGCGGGCGTGCTGGCGGGCTACCTGCCTTACGCGCTGTGGGGGCGCGGGCGGTGGCGCTCGCCGGCCATCGTGGCGGGAGGCATACTGTCGGTGGCGGCGAGCGCGGCCCTGGCCTTGGGAGAGCTGAAGCTTTCGGGCGTGAAAATTCCGGGCCCGGCGCTGGGGGCGGCGGCCGGGCTGTTCCTGCTGAACGGGATTGTGGAAGGAGCGATCACACTGGGCGTAGTCCGAGCCCTGGAGCGCCTGGATGCGGCCGCGCTGCGGCGGCCGGCGAGCCGGGCGAGCGCGGCATGGACGGCGCTGGGACTGGCGGCGTTGCTGCTGGCGAGCGGGGGAGCGCTCATCGCCTCGCAATCGCCGGATGTGCTGGAGTCGCTGGCGGAGCGCACGGGCATTGCGGAGCGGGCGCGGGTGCTGCTTCACTCCCCGTTGGCCGATTACGAGTGGCCCTTAGGGGGTCACTGGGCGGGCAAGGCGGCGGCCGGGCTGGCGGGTCTGGGCATGGTCTACCTCGCCGGCCGGGGCATCGGCAAGCTGGTGGGCCGGCGCAGGAGCGGCTGATTGCATCAGGCGGTCTTAGAGGAGTGGAGCCGGCGCAGCAGCCCGCTGCACCGGCGGGACGCGCGGGCGAAGATCCTGGCGCTGATCGCCTACCTAGCGGCGTTGAGCGGGGCGGCGCCGACGCCGGCGGCCGCAGCGGGCTTTGCGGGGCTGGCATTGGCGGGCGCCGCCCTGGGCCGATTACCGGTGTTGGGAATCGGGTGGCGGGCGGCGGTGGTGCTGCCTTTCTCGGCGGCGTTCGCCGGGCTGAGCCTGGTAAGCGGTGACGGCATGCGCGCGGCCGGCCTGCTCATGCGAAGTTACCTTTCGGCGGCCGCGGTCTTGATCCTGGCGGGCGCCACGCCCTTACCCGCCTTGCTGAAAGGGCTGGAAGGTTTAGGGGCGCCGCGTTTGCTGACGCTGGTGGTGCAGTTCCTGTACCGGTATCTGTTCCTGTTGTCCGAGCAGGCGCAACACATGAGGCTGGCGGCGGCCGCACGGGGCGGCGCGGGCGCACGGCGGCGCTTGGGGCGGGCGGGCTTCCGCGC
>JBBIMA010000080.1:0-17287 GCA_037444625.1 Solibacteraceae bacterium | reverse complement strand
AAGTCCTGCCAGCCGCCGACGTGCGTGGAGAGCGCCACGCGCTGGGCGGGGAAATCCACCGGGCCGCCGAAGCCGATGCCGCAACGCTCCAGCGCCCGCCGCTCGCGCCACTGGCGGGCGACGACTGCGATCCGCTCCAGCATCCAGTCGCGCCCGCCCTCGCGGTCGGTGGCCTGCGAGTGCCGTTCCACCATGCGCTCGCCCTCGAAGACCGCCATGGAGAACTTGGTGCCGCCGATGTCTATGGCCAGGGTGTTCATGCCGGCGCCTGCGCCTCCGCCGCCAGCACCTCTTCGGGCGAGGCCGTTCCGGTCCCCTTCTTCATGATGGTGACGGAGGCCACCAAGTTGCCGAAACGCGCCGCCTCCAGCGGCGAACCCGTGACCGCCAGGGCCAGGGCGGCGCCGGCCGAAAAGCTGTCGCCCGCGCCGCAGATGTCCACCGGCCGGGCGATCTTGCGCGTGGGCACGGGCGTCTGGCCCGAGGCGTCCACCACCATGACGCCGTCGCCGCCGCGGGTGACGATGAGCAGCGGGCTGTGGACCCAGGCCCGCAGCCGCTGGTAATCGGTGGCGCCGAACAGTCGCTCGCAGGCGGCCGCCGCCTCCTGTTGGTTGGGTTTGAGGATTACCCCGCGGAATTCCGCGATGCGCAGACGGGAGTCGGCCCAGACGATCTTCTCGGGATGGCGCCCGGCCAGTTCCGCCAGCAGGGAGCGCATGGCGGGGGTGACCACGGCGGCCTGCCCGGTCTCGGCCTGGTCGGAGACCAGCACCACGTCGTAACGCGGAAAGACTTCTTGCAGCGCGGCGAGCAGCTTCCGCTCGATCGCCTCGGGCAGCGGCCGGGTGTTGATGAAGTCCACGCGGGGCTGGTCCTCGACGCCGGTCCGGGCGTTGATCAGCTTGGTGTAGGTGAAGGTAGGCAGTCCGGGGGCGCGCAACAGCAGCTCGGCCGAGATGCCCCGCTCGCCCAGGGCGCGCAGCAGCTCATAGCCGAAGCCGTCCTCCCCCGCCACTCCCAGCACGTCAATCCGCCCGCAGCCGAGCGCCGCCAGGTTATTGGCCACCGTACCGCCGGCGCCGGGGGTAACCTCGGTGGCCACCACCGCCAGCCGGGGGATTCCGGTCTCGCGCGAGGGCTCGGAAGCGGCCGGATCGTAGGTGCACCAGCGGTCCAGGCAGATGTCGCCCACCACCAGGGCGGAAAGTCTGGGGAACGCGCGCAGGATTTCCAGGGTCGTCATGGGGAGACCTCCGCCAGCAGGCGCCAGAGGGCCGGGACGGTGGCGCGATGATCGCCCGCGAAGTAAAAGCTCTCGCCGCCGTCGGCCACCGTGCGCACCAGGATGGTCTTGTGCGGCCGGAAGTAATAGCCGGGATCGGTCTTGTCGAGCTCACGATGCGGATCGCCGCGGATCGGAACCAGATCGAAGACCGCGGTGGTGAAACGGCGAATCGCGCGACCCTGTTGATGCGCCACGTTGCGAGCCATGGCCAGGGCCTTCAGATAGACCTCGGGGGCCATCACGGCCGAGCCGAAGGCCATCATGACGCCGCCCTCCAGGCGCTCGACGCTGCGGGCGAAGATCAGGAAGTCCCGGTAGCTGGCTTCGCCCAGGGCCGCCCCGTCGCAGTTGGGATGTTCGTGGATGATGTCGTAGCCCACGCCCACGTGAACGGTGGCGGGCACGCCCAGCCGGTAGGCGGCCGCCAGCAGGCTGAGCTCGCGGTGCGGGAAGTCGCCGGCGAGGATCCTCCGGCCCACGTTTTCGCCCAGGCCCAGATCCAGGCGGGCGGCCTCCCGGATCCAGTCGTTCAGCTCGCCCGTTTCACGCCAGAGGCCGAACTGGCCTTCCGCGATGTAGCGGGCTACGCTCTCGGTGGTGGCGCCGATGCGGGCCAGCTCGTAGTCGTGGATCACGCAGGCGCCGTTGAGAGCCAGATGATCCAGCCAGCCGCGCTCCATCAGGTCAATCAGGTGGCGGCTGACGCCCGCCCGGATCACGTGCGCCCCCATCATGAGGATGCGCGCCGCGCCCCGCTGCCGGGCGGATTTCAGGCGCTCGGCCAGAACGGGCAACCGGGGATGATCGAAGGGCGGCGCGGGGTCCTCCAGCTTCAGCCAGCGCTCCAGGCTCAAGTCGTGCCGGCGTTCCGCCAGCGGCTTCAGCCGCAGGCGCGAGCGATCGAAGCGTTCGTATCGGGAGCGGATCATCGCCCAAACAGCGTTTCCAGGAGCTCCCCCAGGCAGAGATAGTTGGGGATGATGAAGTCGGCGCCCACCCCGATCAGCCGCCGGCGCTTCCATTCATCCACCTGCCGGCAGTGGGGTTCGTCGGTGGCCACGCCTACCGCCACGCCGCCCACCTCTTTGACGTTCTCGATCTCGACGTAACCGTCGCCGAAGCCCAGCAGCTCCTCTCCCCGGCATTCCGCCGCCTGGATCATGCGCCGGATCAGGATTTGCTTGGAGAAGCTCTTGTAATCGTCCAGCGCACCCCAGACGCCGCCCGCGAAGTAGCGCTCGACGTCCAGCAGCCGGGCTTCCTCCCGGGCGTACTCCTGATCGGTGCCGCTGGCCAGATACATCTTCAGCCCCCGCTCGCGCAAGGCTTCCAGCAGGGCTCGCGCGCCGGGAACCAGGTATTGATCGGGCGGCGCCTGGCCGCTGCGCAGCGCCTCCAGACGGTCCTGGATCTTCTCCTGGAGCCGCGCCAGATACATCTTCTTGTAGGCCAGCGGGTCCAGAGGCTTGCCGCCGCGCAGCTCGACCTGGCGGGCCAGCTCGATCATCTGGTAGATGGTCTGCTTGCCGGTGAGCCGCGCCACGTAGTCCTCCACCAGCGCGCGCAACTGCTCCTCGCTCTCGCCCGTGTGCAACTGGAGCAGGATCTCGACCATCATGGGCACCATCACGTTGACCCAGCCGGAACGGATCAGCGAGAGCGTGCCGTCGAAGTCGAACAGGACCACCCGGGCGTGGCGGGCGGAAGCCTCCGGGCGCAGGCGTTCGATCATGAGCATTCTATTGTGCCACGGGCCGGCCGGCGGCCGCCGGTTGCTATGCTGAAGACGAATCGAGGGCGATGAGGCGGCGCGGCGAGCGGCGCGAGATCGAGATCAAGCTGGCGGTGGCGGGGGCGGCGCAGGCGCGAAGGCTGCTCGAGCAACACGGCTTCCGGCGGTTGAGCCCGCGCGTGCTTCAGGACGACGCGGTGCTGGACACCGCGACCGGCCGCCTGCGCCGGGCGGGCGTGCTGTTGCGGCTGCGGCGGACCGGCCGGACTGCTTCGCTCACTTACAAGGGCCGGGCCGCCCCCGGTCGCTACAAGGATCGCGAGGAGATCGAGGTGGCTCTGGACGGCGCCGCGCGGGCCGGGCTGGAGCGCATCTTCGAGCGGCTGGGCCTCGGTCCGGTCTTTCGCTACCAAAAGCGCCGCAGCGAGTACGGGCGGCCGGGCGGCCGGGGTCTGATCGCTTTGGATGAAACGCCCATCGGGGTTTTCCTGGAGCTGGAGGGACCGCCCGCCTGGATTGACCGCACGGCGCGCCGGCTGGGCTTCTCACCCGCCGATTACATCACGCGCACCTACGCCGAACTTTACCGCGAGCACTGCCGGCGGCGGGGCCTGCGGCCGGGAGACATGCTGTTCTGAGACGGGCGCCGGCTTGCGGGCGCGCCTGCTATCTGCTAGTTTGGGTTTCTTGCCGGTCCGGTTGCCGGCGGGCGCGCGGCGCGCCGGCCTGTAGAAAAACCAGGAGACAGGAATCGCTGTGAGGATCATTGTCCTTGCTAAGCAGGTGCCCGACACCAAGAACGTCACCGGCGAGGTGATGAAGCCCGACGGCACGCTGAACCGGGCTGCGCTGGCCGCGGTGTTCAACCCGGAGGATTTGAACGCGCTGGAGATGGCGCTGGAGTTGAAGGACCGCTACGGCGGCGAGGTCATCGTGCTGACCATGGGGCCGCCGCGGGCGGCCGAGATCCTGCGCGACGCGCTCTGCCGCGGGGCCGACCGGGTGATCCTGCTGAGCGACCGGCGTTTCGCCGGGGCCGACACCTTGGCCACCTCCTACACGGTCGCCCAGGCCATCAGCACGCACCTGACGCCCTTCGATCTGATCGTCTGCGGCCGGCAGGCGATTGACGGGGACACCGCCCAGGTGCCGCCCCAGGTGGCCGAGAAGCTGGGCATCCCCCAGGTGACCTACGCGGTCGAGGCGCTGGCGCTGAGCGAAGGCCGCCTGCGCCTGAAGCGCGATCTGGGCCGGCGCGAGGAAGTGGTGGAAGCGGAGCTGCCCCTGTTGATCACGGTGCCCCGGACGGCCAATCGCCCGCGCTGGCCGAACGCCCGCCGCCTGCTCAAGTACCGCCACGCGCGCTGCGGCTTCGAGCTGGAGGCCGAGGCCCGGCGGCAGCGGCGCGAAGTGAGCGAAGTGCTGGCCGAACTGCGGCAGCGCGGTCTCTACATCGAGACCTGGGGCGCCGAGCAGATCGGGGCGGATCCGGCGCGCATCGGCCTGGGCGGCTCGCCCACCAAGGTCAAGAAGGTGGACAGCGTGGTGCTCCGCGGCCGCAGCCTGCGGTTCTTCTCGCCCGACGACAAGGGCGTCAAGGAACTGGTGGGCGAATTGATCGAAGAGAGGACGTTCGGGTAGAACCCGGCGGCGAGGTGCAGCGAGCCTATGGCTGAGCACGGAGAGGTCTGGATCTTCGCGGAGGTGGACGACGGCCGGGTGGCCGGGGTGGCCCTGGAGCTGCTGGGCAAGGGCCGGGAGCTGGCCCAGGCCCTGGGGGTGCCCCTGGCCGCCGTGCTGATGGGGCATCGGATCCGCCCGATGGCCGACAGCCTGTTTGCGCACGGGGCGGACATCGTCTACGGCGCGGACCACGAATCCCTGGCCGAGTACACCACGCTGCCCTATGCCCGCCTGCTGACCGGGCTGGTCCGGGAGCGGCGGCCGGAAATCGTGCTCTACGGCGCCACGCCGCTCGGCCGCGACCTGGCGCCGCGCGTGGCCTCGGCGCTGAAGACCGGGCTGACGGCGGATTGCACCGACCTTCAAATCGGCTCGTACGAATCGGGCGGGCGCGTCTACCGCAACAAGCTCCTCCAGATCCGCCCGGCCTGGGGCGGCAACATCATCGCCACCATCGTCAGCCCGGATCACCTGCCTGAGATGGCCACCGTGCGCGAGGGCGTCATGCGGGCGCCCGAGCCGGTCCCGCGCAGCGGCCTCTACATCGAGGTGCCGGTCAGCCCGGATCCTTCCGACGGCAAGGTGCGGATCCTGGAGCGGCGCACGCATCCCCGGCGGGTGGATCTGCGCTCGGCGGCCATCATCGTGGCGGGCGGCTACGGCATGGGCTCCAAGGAGAACTTCGGCTTGATTCACGAACTGGCGGGGGTGCTGGGCGCGGCGGTAGGCGCCTCGCGCGCCGCCGTGGACGCCGGCTTCATTCATGCCGACCATCAGGTGGGCCAGACCGGCACCACCGTGCGGCCCAAGCTCTACATCGCCTGCGGGATCTCAGGGGCCGTGCAGCACCGGGCGGGCATGGAGGAATCGGCCAAGATCCTGGCCATCAACATTGATCCGGAAGCGCCCATCTTCGGCGTGGCCCACTACGGCATCGTGGGCGACGTGCGGGAGGTGATCCCGCGCCTGATCAAGGCCCTGCGAGGCAAGTTGTAGGAGGCCGGACCGTGGAAAACTACTTCGCCGACAACCCCGACATTCAGTGGCACTTCGAGCACCTGGATCTGGAGGAGATCGCCGCCGCGCTCGAGGAGGACTACGCCGAGGCCGGCCGCTACGACGACGCGCCCGCTTCCTACGCCGACGCGCGCGAAGGCTACCGCGCCGTGCTGGAGATGATGGGCGCCATCGCCGCCCAGGAAATCGCGCCCCTGGCGGCCGAAGTGGACCGCGAGGGCGCGCACTTCCAGGACGGGCAGGTCCGCTACGCCGCCGGCACCCAGCGGGCCTTGAAGGTCCTCAAGCAGGCCGGCCTGACCGCTTTCACGCTGCCCCGCCGCTACGGCGGTTTGAACTTTCCGGGCGTGCTCTACACGATGGCCACCGAGATGGTCTCGCAGGCCGACGCCAGCCTGATGAACCTGTTCGGGCTGCAAGACATCGCCGAGACCATCTACGAGTTCGGCGACGACGGGCTGCGGGAGAAGTATCTGCCCCTGTTCGCCCGGGGCGAAGTCACCGGGGCCATGATCCTCACCGAGCCCGAGGCCGGCTCGGATCTGCAATCGGTGCGGCTGAAGGCCGTGGAGCAGCCGGACGGGACCTGGCGGCTGCACGGCGTCAAGCGTTTCATCACCAACGGCTGCGCCGAGGTCAGCCTGGTGCTGGCGCGCTCGGAGGAAGGCAGCGTGGACGGGCGCGGCTTGAGCATGTTCCTCTGCGAGAAGTGCCCGGAGTTGGTGGTGCGGCGCATCGAGAACAAGCTGGGCATCCACGGCTCGCCCACCTGCGAGCTGCAATTCAACGGCGTGCCCGCCGTGCTGGTGGGCCAGCGGCGCATGGGCCTGATCCGCTACGTCATGTCGCTGATGAACGGGGCCCGGGTGGCGGTGGCCGCGCAGGCTGTGGGCATCGCCCAGGCCGCTTACGAGGAGGCGCGCAAGTACGCCCAGAAGCGCGTGCAGTTCCGCAAGCCGATCATCGAGTTCCCCCAGGTCTACGACATGCTGGCGCGCATGAAGTCCGAGATCCAGGCCGCCCGCTCCATCACGTACGAGGCCGGCCGGCTGATGGATCTGCGCCGCATCCTCGAGCGCCGCCAGGAAGGCTCGCGCGATCCCGCCCTGCGCGCCCGGCTCAAGGAGGTCTCCGCCTGGACCGCCGTCCTGACGCCCATGGCCAAGGCCTACGCTTCCGAGATGGCCGTGCGCGCCGCCTACGACGCCATCCAGATCCACGGCGGGGCGGGCTACATGCGCGAGTTCCCGGTCGAGCGGCTCTGGCGCGACGCGCGCATCACCACCATCTATGAAGGGACCACCCAGTTGCAGGTGGTGGGCGCGCTGGGCGGCATTCTGAGCGGCGCGCTCGGCCAGTACCTGGGGCTCAAGGGCGAACGCGATCACCGGCCGGAGCTGGCTCGCCTGGCCTCGGCCGCCCGCGAGGCGCGCGAGAGGCTGGCCTCCGCGGTGGGCTATCTGAAGTCGCTCAACGACCGCGACTACACCGACTACATGTCGCGCCGGCTGGTGGACATGGCCTGCGACTGCCTGGCCGTGCACCTGCTGCTCGAACAGGCGCAGAAGGACCCGGCGCGCACCGCGCCGGCCGAGAAGTTCATCGGCGACGCCCTGCCCCGCATCCGCATGCAGGCCGAATACATCTCAAGCGGCGACCGGCTGACCATCCAGAAGCGCGCCGAGCTGGTTTGACGGTCCGGGCTCAGTCCTCCTCGGCGGCTGCGGGCCGTGCCTGCCGGGCTGCCTCGACGATCGCGTCGAGCTTCTCGCGCACCTCCGGAGCGATTTTCTCCGCGGCCAGCAGGCCGACCAGTTCATGGTAGTCGCTCTTGTCCATTTGGTTGGGCACGTTCAGGCGCGTGAAAAACTCTCGGAAGAGGCGCTCGAGGAACTCGCTCGCTCTGATTTCCCGCCACCACGGATCGTCGGCTTGCTTCAGCGCGATGGGCGGGATCAAGTCACCCAGGCACTTTTGCATCGTCTCTCGAAACAGAGGGCCTACCTGGTCCTCGGCCCACCGCCCGAGCGCCTCCGGATCGAGCAGATAATTCTCGATCTCGCGGCGCTCCCACATCAGCATGCGCAGGCCGGGCTCGGACGAGGGCGGCGAATCCAGGCGGTCGAAGAGCGCCACACCGATCAGATCGGGCTTGGCTTCCCGCAGGGCGAAAAAGTGGTCGCGTGCCCGCTGGGGTTGGTTCTGGACGTAATGTACGAAGGGCCGTGCGAGGAATTGCTGGGCCTCGTGCCCCAGGGCCCCGGCGAAGGCCTTCAGTACGGCCAGGTCGGAGGATCCCTCCAGATACAGGACCCAGCCTTGAGTCTCGGCCTGGTAGTAGTGTTCGAATCCGTAGGTTCGCAGCGCTTTGTGCACCTGGCTGCCGCGATCCGCCAGGCGGTGAGGCCGGCCGAGGAACACGATGACGAGGTGGCGGTCGGCAGCCTCGTTCAGCAGCACCTCGGAATGGCTGGCGGCGATCACCTGGCTGCCTTGCTGGGAAGCCGCCTCGACCAGGAGGCGGTAGATCTCGCGCTGCCGCAGGATCTCCAGGTGAGCGTCCGGTTCGTCCAGCAGCAGCACCGCGCTCGGATTGGCATAGAGATAGGCCAGCACCAGCAGGGTTTGATGCAACCCGCGGCCGGCGACGGAGATGTCAAGATCGTAGCGTTGCCCCCGCTCGCGGCAGGCCAGCGTGATCTCCCCGCGCTCGGCGACGTATTTCGGTTCGCGCAGGATCACGCCGAACTGGCGCTCGATATGATCGGCCAGCGCCCGCCAGCGCTGCTCGGCCGCCTCGCCGCCCCTGATCTGATAGCACAGATTGCGCAGCACCTCGGCCGTGCGGCCTTCGCCGATCCGCACGTTGATCGCGCCGGGATCCAGTTTAACCTCCTGTGCGGCCAACCCCGACATGGGGGGCAGATAGGCCACCTTCACTCGAGCGGCGGGCGGCGGAACCACCGTGCGGAGATCACCGGACCGGCTCCGTAACGGCCGGCAGTACAGCGACTCGGGGTTGGCGTAATCGAACTCCATCCCGCAGGTCCACGACTCGCGGCCGGAGACCCCCTCGACCAGAATCTCGATGCGAACGTTTTGAGTCTTCAGCTTATTGCCCTCGCGCCGCAGGTCGCGCACGTGGAGATTCCGCCAGAGTAGCTCCGCGCCGGGGACGGGCACCGCCGTCAGGTCGCGCCGGTTGATGGTCACTCCCGGGCGCTTCTGCGGCACCCCCTGGCCGCGTTTTTCGAGCCAGCGCTGCACCCCCACCTGCCACAAAGCAAGGGCCTGAAGGGCGGTGGTCTTACCCGAGTTATTCGGCCCGATGAAAACTACCGGATGGCCGAGCTCGATTTCCACTTCGCCGAAACGCTTGAAGTTCCGAACCACGAGGCGGGTCAGCATAGCGCGCCGCTTTATGATACCCGAAGCGCCGCGGGCTCAGCGCCCCCACTCGAGCGCCGCTTCGTACATGGCCACGATGTTCTCGGGCGGGACGTCGGCCTGAAGATTGTGCACCGCGCAGAGCACGTAGCCGCCGCCCTCGCCCAGATCTTCCAGGCGCCGCCGCACCTCCCGGCGCACCTCCTCGGGCGTCCCGAAGGGCAGAACGCGGCCGGTGTCCACCCCGCCCCAGAAAGCCAGCCGGCTGCCGAACTCCCGTTTCAGTTCGCGGGTATCCATCCCGGCGGCGGAGACTTGCACGGGATTGACGGCGTCTACGCCGATCTCCAGCAACTCCGGGATGAGCCTGCGGATCGAACCGCAGGAGTGCCACAGCAAAGGCTTGCCGGCCTGCTTGACCAAGGCCGCCAGGCGCGCGTGCCGGGGCCGGATCAACCGCCGGTACAGCTCCGGACGCAACAGCGGGCCGCGCTGAGTGCCCAGATCGTCGTAGAGCACCACCAGATCCACCCACTCTCCGGCTTCGGCCAGAGCTCGCCTGAGCACGCGCACCCAGAACTCCGTGATGTGATCCAGCAGCCCCTCGGCAAAGGCCGGGCGCTCCAGCAGATCTTCCAGGAACTCTCCGTAGCCGCGCATGAACTGCGCCAGGTGCACCGGGCCCACGCCCGGACTCAGTGCGACGGCGTAATGGCCGGCCTGGCGCAGGCGGCGGGCCCGCTCGGCCAGCCCGTCGTAGCGCCCCGGATCATCCGCATCGGGCCACGGAAAGCGTTCGAGATCCTCCGGGACCGGCTCAGCCGGCCTCTGAAAGGGCCCCTGGGCGGGCAGGTAGTGTCCCGCATCCGGACGCCGCCAGGTGACGCCCCATTCGTCCAGGAAGGCGTCCGATCCCAGGCGCCGCTCGGGGCGAAGGGACGGCGCGCCCAACAGCAACGGGCGCACGTCCGCCGGAAAGGCCGCCAGCAGATCCTCGGCCGGGATCACCGTCTGCGAGCGCCGGGCAAAAAGCGCCGGAGCCGGGTCGGGGGGCAAGCCCAGGTAAGCGCGCAGCCGCTCGTAGGCCGGCAGGGTCAGCGTCGAAGCCATGGTTCCTCCCAGGTCCATCGGGACGCGATCCGGCGCGCGGCGCGCGAGGGCGGTCAGCAGGCGCTCGCGGGAAGTCATCATCGTCGCTTTATTGTACCCGCGTGCCTTCCGGGCGGCCTGCTCCCGGGGGCCGGCGCGCCCGCAGGCTGAAAAGCGGCCGGCGGCGGGGGTAGAATCCGGGAATGACACTCCGCCGCTTGATTCCGCTGGTGTTGGCCGGCGCGACGCTGGCCGCGCAGGCGCCGCCGCTCGAGCAGCTCAAGCAAGAGGCTCTCGAGCGGATCGAGGCGCGGCGCGATCTGACGCAGCAGATCGTGGACTCGATCTTCAGCTTTGCCGAACTGGGTTTTCAGGAGTTCGAGACCTCGGCCTACTTGACCGCCCTGCTGGAGAAGCACGGCTTCGATGTGACGCGCGGCGTGTACGGCATGACCACCGCTTTCGTGGCGAGCTGTGGCTCGGGCAAGCCCGTCATCGGCTTAATGGCCGATATTGACGGTCTGCCGGAGACTTCGCAGAAGCCCGGCGTCCCTTACCAGGCGCCTCTGATTCCGCAGGGGCCCGGGCACGGCGAGGGGCACAACGCCCACCAGGCGGTCAACGTCACCGCCGCCATCGTGGTCAAGGAACTGATGGAGCGCTACAAGATCCCGGGCACCCTGCGCGTCTATCCGGGAGTGGCCGAGGAGTTGCTTGCCAGCCGCACCTACATGGTGCTGGCCGGCTTGTTCCGCGACGTGGACGCCATGTTGAGCTGCCACATCTCGAGCGATTTCTCGACCGCCTACGGTCCGGCGGGCTCGGGCCTGGTCTCGACCGAGTACACCTTCCTTGGGCGCAGCGCCCACTCGGCGGCCGCGCCCTGGGCGGGGCGCAGCGCGCTGGATGCGGTCGAGCTGATGAACGTCGGCTGGAACTACCGCCGGGAGCACTTGCGCCCCGAGCACCGCTCGCATTACGTCATCGTGGAGGGGGGCGATCAGCCCAACGTGGTGCCGCCGCGGGCCCGCGTCTGGTACTTCTTCCGGGAGTGGGACTACGATCGGATCCGCGAGCTGCACGAGATCGGCACGCGCATCGCGGCCGCGGCGGCGCAAATGACCGACACCACCATGAGCGAGCGCGTGCTGGCCGCCACCTGGCCCGGGCACTTCAACCGCCCCATGGCCGAGGCGCTCTACGCCAACATCCGGCGGGTGGGCATGCCCCGTTGGTCGGAAGCCGACCAGCAACTGGCTCGGGCGGCCCAGGCCGAGCTCAAGGCGAAGGTCGAGGGGCTGCGCACCGAGGTCCCCGAGCTGCGCCCGCCTTCGGAGGCGCGCAGCGGCGCGGGCTCGGACGACATCGCCGAAGTCTCCTGGAACGTGCCCACCGTCGTGCTGCGTTTTCCGGGCAACATCCCGGGCATGATCGGGCATCACTGGTCGAGCGGCATCGCCATGGCCACGCCCATTGCGCACAAGGGCGCTACCGCGGGGGCGAAGGCTCAGGCCCTGACGGCGCTGGATCTGCTGCTGGACGCCGAGCTGCTCGACAAAGCCAAGCAATATTTCGCCGAACAGACCCGGCAGACGCGATGGAAATCGCTCATTCCCGAGGGCACGCTTCCGCCCATCCACCTGAATCGCGAGAAGATGGAGCGATTCCGGCCCGAGTTGCGCAAGCTGCGCTACGATCCAAGCCGTTACAAGAGCTACCTCGAGCAGTTGGGGGTGCCTTATCCGCCCCCCGCTGCGCCGAGGCCGCAGTAAGGGGGCACGGCCGCCCGGGCGGGCTGGTAGGATGAATTCCGGAGCCCGGTCCGGCGCCGGGGCGGGGCCGTGCAGCGCGTCGAAGTGGTCTGCTACTCGGGATACAAGGCCGACGAGCGCCCCTTGCGTTTCTCGCTCGGTCAGCGGCGTTACGAAGTGCTGGAGGTGCTGGACCGCTGGTACGGGCCGGAGGACACCTGGTTCCGCGTGCAGGCCGACGACGGCTGTAGCTACATCCTGCGCCATCGCCGCCACGGCAACGAAGATTTCTGGACCTTGGAGGCCTTTCGCCGATGAAACGAACCCGTTGGGGAGTGCGTCCAGCATGCCGATGAGGCTGATTGCACTGCTCGCCACGGCGTGCGCCGCCCTGCTCGGGCAGTCCTACTACCCGCGCCACAACTTCACGTTCGGGGCGGGCGGCGCCAGCCCGCGGGCCGCCTTGCGCACCTATTTCCAGACCCGTCCCGCCCTCTCGTTCGCTTACGGCTACCGATTCCTGCGCAACGTGCAGGCCGATGTCGGCCTGGATACGGTGTTCGGGGCGGCCGGGGTGCGCGATTTCTTTGAAAGCCCGCTCGGGCCGTTGCGCATCCGCGACTACCAGTTCCTGATTCCCTTCGGCGGAAGGGTCATCCTGCCGCTGGCCGCCGAGCGGCTGCTGGTCTTCGGCGGCGCCGGAGGGGCCTACCTGCGCTACAGCGAACTGATCCGGCAGCCCAGCGACTACTTGCGCATTGACTGCCCGGTCTGCGGCACGCGCAGCGGCTGGGGCTACTACGCCCTGGCCGGAATGGCGGTCTTCCTGGATCGCGGCCGGCACTTTCGCACCGGCCTCAACGCCAAAATGTACCGCGGCCACACCGAGGGCGATCCGCTGGGCGCCGCGCCCGGCCTACGCACCCGCGATCACTGGCTGCAAGTCTACGGCGAGTTCGGCCTGAGCTTCTGAGGCGCCTGCTCACTTGATCTCGGGGCTGGAGGCGGTGGCCGGTTCCGGCCCGAAGTTGTTGCGGATCACCAGGGTCTGGTCCGAATAGAAGGTGCGACTCCCGCTGGTGTTGAACTGAAGCGGTTCGGCCTGAATGGCGTAGCCCGAGGGCGTGGCTTGCAGGGTGAACTTGTAGCCGCCCTTTTCGCCGCCCGCCAGGTCGCCCGGAATCAAGTCCGCCGCTTGCGGCCCCGGATTCCCGCTGGCCGGCGGTCCCAGCTCGGCCAGGCTGGCGGCGTACCGCCCGAATTGCGAGTAATACTGCGCCTGCGCCGTGTGCAGGGTCTTGATGTGCTGGATGGCGGCCATTTCCTGCGAATACATGCGCGTGCGGCCCAACTTCGGCGCGGCGATCATGGCGATGATCAGGATGATCGAGATGACGATCAGCAGCTCGATCAGCGAGAAGCCCCGGCGGCGATTCACGGCCTCCTCCTTGCGCTGCGGCATCACACACCTCACCTGCTATTATCTTCGACGATGAGCGGGCGAAGCGCGTTGAGCATCTTCTGGCTGCTGATCCTGGCGGCGCGTCCGAGCCCGGGCGCGCCGCCCATCCGGGTTCTGATTCTGACCGGGCAAAGCGACGCGGCGCATGACTGGCGCCGCACGACCGCGATGCTCGGCCGCATCCTGGAGGCCGCCGGGCGCTTCAGCGTCCGCGTCAACGAGGCGCCCGGTGGGTTAAGCCGGGCGTCGCTGGCCGGCTGCGACCTGCTGGTAGTGAACTACAACGGCCCCCGCTGGGGCCCGGACTCGGAGGCAGCCGTCGAAGAGTTCCTGGCCTCGGGCAAGGGCCTGCTCAGCTTCCACGGCGTCAGCTACGGGCCGTTCATGGGCACCGAGCAGCGCCCGGGCGGCTGGCTCTACCGCCCGGAGACCGCCTGGGCGGCCTGGCCGCGCATCCTTGGAGCTTTCTGGGCCCCGGAGAACATCGGCCACTCGATCCCTCACGCCTTCCGCGTCAGGCTGGCCGATCGCAAGCATCCCGTCACGCGCGAGATGCCCCCGGAGTTTACCGTGAGCGACGAGCTGTACCACCGGATGAGCCTCTCCGCCCAAGCCCGCGTGCTCGGGGTGGCCTTCGACGATCCGGCCCTGCGCGGCACGGGAAAAGACGAGCCGGTCTTCTGGGCGGCCGCCTGGGGCAAGGGACGCACCTTCCACACCACCCTCGGCCACGACGAAGCCGCCATGTACCAGCCCGGCTTCGTCACATTGCTGGCCCGCGCCGCCGAGTGGGCCGCCACGGGCGAAGTCACGCTGCCCGGGTGGCTGACCCTGGCGGCTCGAGCTTCCAACCCGGTCCGGGTGTTGCTGGTGACCGGCGGGCACTCCTACTCCCCGGCCTTCTACAGCCTGCTCGAGGGTTACCAGGACATCGTGTGGTCCCATGCCGGTTCGCCCGAGGAGGCCTACCGCCCGGAGCTCGAGCGGCGCTTTGACGTACTGGTGCTTCACGACATGCGGGAGGACCTGGGACCGGCCGAGCGGCGGAACCTGCGCGCCTTCATCGAGGCGGGCAAGGGAGTGGTCTCGATCCACCACGCCATCGTGGACTACACCGCCTGGCCCTGGTGGCATGAGGAGGTGATCGGAGGCAAGTACTTCACCAAGCCCGACCGGGGCAGGCCCGCTTCGAGCTACCGCGAGGACGTGGAGATGATCGTCGAACCCGCCCCCCAGATGCGCAACCACCCCGTGCTGCGCGGGGTCTTCCCGCTCGTCGTCCGGGACGAAGCCTACAAAGGGATGTGGCGCTCAGCGCGGATCCAAGTCCTGATGCAGACCGACCATCCTCTCAATGACCGCCCGGTGGTTTACCTGGGCCCGGGCGCCGGCTCGCGCGCCGTCTACATCCAGCTCGGCCACAGCGAATCAACCCTGCGCCATCCGGGCTATCGGAAGCTGGTGCGCAATGCCATCCTCTGGTGCGCGAAGCGCCTGCCCTGAGCGCCCGCGCCCGCTTTCCGCCGTCCGCTCAGCCCGCCCCTAGCGCTGGTAAACCGGCACCGCCGCCGGCTGCGGACTCAGGGCGCGGAGCTGATCCCGCATGGCCTCGACCGCGCCGACCAGCCCGCGCACGTCCACCGTCCCCAGCCCCAGGGTCTGCAAGACCAGCCGCAGATGCACCGTGGCCAGAGCATAGCGGAACGTCAGCCGCTGCCTCAACAGCGTCAGGGCGAGGTCCGGGCGGTCTTCGGGCGCGTGCAGCAGGAGCAGCTTGGTCGCCGTGTACAGGCGGTCGAAGTCGCGGCTCAGGCAGCGCAAGTATCGCCGGAAAATCCTGCGTCGCTCGGCGCGCAGCCTGCGGAGGAGTCTGGGACTGAAACCGGGTTGGCTGGAAAGGAACTCGTAGTCCTGCTGGGAAAAGAGCCTTTCCATCGGGCGGTACTTCTCCAGCGAAAAGTCGCTCGCACGATCCATGCCCAGCTCCGCCTGCCTGCCGGGCGACGCCAGCCTGCGGAACAGAAAAACGAAGGCGACGGCGATCAACAGCGCGATGACCGCACCCGCCGCAATCCATGTGCTCATGGGGCCTTTACCTCCACCGGACTCCCGCTCGCCAAAAGCGCCATCGAGAGTTCACTTCCTCGCCGCGCGCAGCAACGCGGCGTTGATCGAATCCAGGTTGCGAACCAGCCGTCGCTCCTCCTCAGGAGCCCACCGTGGCCGGACGGAGATTACGACCTGCTCGCCGGCCGGGCTCAACAACACGATCCAGGCCAGCAGGGTCAGCACGGTCACCGCCTGGAGAACGATGTTCAACGGCAACACGATTTCGGGCCCGACCACGTTTCGCACGAAGTACGTCATCGTCAGGCTCAGGAAATAAACGGCGTAAATGACGGTGTGGACGATGACGTTCCGGCTCAACGGGACGGGATATAAGACCAGAAATGCCGTGATCAGAAGAAGGAAAATCGCCAGGCTCGAACAGATCGCGCGCCCGGTGACGAAGACCGCTTGCAGGATCGGGTAAATCTGCTGGGTGCTCAAGTCCGGCGCCAGGGAAACCAACGAGAGCACGACTGACAGCGACAAGGCTCCAAGAAGGACCCAGCGGCTCAGAGTGGCGATGCCTTTGAAGTCGCGCAAGACCAAGCGGTAAAGCTCGAGCACCACCAGAACGTAGAAGACCCAGAGAACTACTTCGCTCGGGATGAAAAGGTAGCCGTAGATTGTGCGGTTAGTGGGGAACGGCAGCAGGATGAGGGTACGCAGCAGCCTGAAGCTTACGTACCAGAAGAAGACCGCGTATGTCCGGCTCAAGCCTTGGCGCCATAGCTTCACAGCCAGCGCTGCGAAGCACGCCGTAGACACCAACCGCAGGAGGCTTTGAGCCTCGACAATATTCGCCGGGCTCAGCGACAAACCGAGCACCGCCTCATTATATCACGGAGGCGCGCTCGATACCAGAAAAACGTATACCTTTCCGGGGACTGCCTGGGCTTACCTCATCCCGTCAGGGCAGGGGAAGCACTGCGGCATGGGGTCCGAGGTGCGCGGAGCCGTGACGGTGGCGAATCCAAAGGTCTGAGCGATCAACAGAATCGCAAAGAGCAAGCGGTACATTCGGGTGTCCCTCCTATGGGAGTACTTGAACTTCCTTACTACAAGCTTAAAGTCTACCGAGACCTTGCCCTATGCGCCACGGCCGCCGCTAGGATTTCTCAATTCAGAACATTTAACCCGGCGCCTGCGCGAAAGCCTGAAGCGAAGTTCACCGTTCGCCTTACCCCTATGGGGGTATCCTGGCCCTCCCTTACTCCCCCAGTACTCCGCCCCGCCCCTGGTTTCCGTGTACAATGATTCTGTCCGTCCCGATGCCCAGAGTGCCTAAAGCCGGCAGCCTCCAGCGGGGAGCGGCGGCGGATCTTTGGCGCCGCACCCTTTCGCAGATCTCGACCGTTTTCGGGCGCCTGGTCTACCTGTCCTCCCTGCGCGACCCGAATTCCGGCCGCTACGAGCACTTCGGCCTGGCTCAGGCTTACGGCGAAGAGCAGGCCCACCGGAGCCTCTCGGAGAGCCACGAGAAGGTCTTCCGGCAGTGGCTCTCCTTCAACCTGGAGCAGCAGAAGGCCGATTTGGAGTGCTACTTGGAGAGCGTGGGGGGAGACCGGCGCGTGATTCTGGAAACCTGGAGTCGAGTGGCGCCCTACCGCAATCTGGTGCCCGCCGCGGTGGGCAACCCCGAGCGGCGCTTGTATCTGGCGGAGCTGGAGACGGTCTTGGAGCTGCTCAAGAGCGAGTGCGGCGTCGCTTGCCCTGATCCAGACGCATAGCCACGCCGACGACCTGGCCGATCACCTCGATCTCCTCCGGGT
>JBBIMA010000079.1:0-18103 GCA_037444625.1 Solibacteraceae bacterium | reverse complement strand
AGTGTTTTCGCCCAGGTTGGTGATGGTGACCTTGGCCGAGGGCACCACGGCGCCGGTGGCGTCGGTGACGGTGCCGAGAATGCTGCCGAAGGTGGATTGCGCCAGCAGTGCGGCCGGCGCAAAAAGCAAAAGCCACAGTGCCTTTCTCATGAGCGTCCTTGCCTCCAAAATTTCCAGGGTCCTTGGCCGCCGGCGACTGCCGGGGCGCCCCCCTCGCCTCATGTATACAGGAGCATCCCTGCGGACGTCAAGTTTCCCTTCCCGGCCGAGCGGATTGACGGCCCCCCTGCCTGCGCCGTAGGGTAGGTAGCATCGTGCGCCCGCCGCTCGGCGGGCGTGCCAGGGCGCCATGGATCAGCGGCCAGTGGAACGCGACCGGGCAGGGATGATCGAAGCCCTGAGCGTGTTCCTGCTGATCCTGCTTTACATCTGGCGGGTGCGCCTGTTCTACCCGGGGCGTTGGATGGTGATCGCCGGGATCCTGGCGGTCTCCCACGCGGCCCGGCGAGAAGGAGCGGAGGCGCTGGGGCTGCGTTGGGCGCCGTTCAAGCAAGCCCTGCGGGCGCTGGCGCCTTGGGTGCTGGGGTTGGCGGGCGGCCTGCTAGCGGCGGGGTTCTGGCTGGACACGGTCAATCCCGTGGTGCTGAGACGCACGCCGGGCTCGCTGAGCCTTTACCTGGTGTGGGGCATTCTCCAGCAGTGGCTGCTGAACGGCTACCTGCTGAGGCGCCTGCTGGGTGCGGGAGCAAGCCGGCGGTGCGCAACGCTGGCGGCGGCCGGATTGTTCTCGGCCGCGCACTTGCCCAACGTGTTCCTGATGGCTGTGACGCTGGCCGGCGGCTACCTGGCCGCCCGGTTGTTCCTGCGCTACGGGAGCCTGTGGGTGCTGGGCCTGGCCCACGGGCTGATCGGTTTCCTGCTGAACCTGGTGGCGCCGGACTGGCTGAGCGGACGGTTCCTGGTGGGTCCCCGTTATATCCTGCACCAGTTCGGGACCTACCCGGAGGCGCTGCTGTAGCGAGCCCGGGAGGCCCGCCGGCGGCCGGAGCGGCCGGCCGGCGCCCGGCGGCTCGGCGAGGCTGCGCGGCCTTGGGGAGCTGCGGCGCCGCCCTGCAACTGGCTCAAGTGGGCAATAAGCCGCCGGCAGACGCCGGAAATGTGATCCCGCATGAGGCGTTCGGCGCGCTGCTTGTCGCCGTTCTCGAGCGCCTCGACGATACCTTGGTGGGAAGCGACCGCCTCCGAGCGCGACAGATCGTAGGTCTTGCGCCGGAACAGCCAGACCTGGTGCTGGAGATTCTCCAGGGTTTCCACCAGGCGCTCGTTGCCGGTGGCGCGCGCCAGCAAAGCGTGGAAACGGATGTCCTCGTTGATGTAGTGCAGCTTGTCGTTGGTCTGGATGAAGCGCCGGGAGCGCTCGACGCTCTGGCGCAGTTTCTCGAGCAGCTCGGGAGCCACTTTGGCGGTGGCCACGGCGTGGGCCTCCAGGGCTTCGCGGAGATCGTACAGATCGGCGATCTCCTTGACGGAAAAAGTGCGCAGGAAGGCGCCCCGGCGGGGCTCGATGCGAATGAGGCCCTCGCTTTCCAGCCGGTTCAGGGCCTCGCGAATGGGGGACTTGCTGATGCCCAGCCGCCGGGCGAGAAATTCCTCGGTGAGCCGCGCGCCTTCATCCAGGCGACCCTCCCAGATGTAGCTCTTGATGGTCTTGTAGGCCAGCGTGGTGAGATTGTCGGGAACCCGTATCTTCCTCATGAGAATGTCGCCTGTTCGCTAAGGATTGTAAACGTTGGGGGCCGCGGACGCAAGCGGCCTGCCGCTGTGCGGGCCCGCGCCGGCCCAATTTTCCGCCGCCCGTCGTATACTGAGTCACATGCGAGCGCTGTGGTACTGCCTGCTGCTGTGGCCGCTTTCGGCCTTCCCGCAAGTCAAGTTCAGCCAAGCCCCGGACCGCATCGAGGTAGAGATTGACGGCCGGCCTTTCACGACCCTCTACATGGGTTCGCAAACCACCAAACCGTATTTGCACCCCTTGCGTTCGGCCTCGGGCAAGGTCGTCACGCGCTACTACCCGATGGAGCTGCGCGAGGGCGAGCGCCGGGACCATCCCCACCAGCGGGGCTTGTGGTTCACGCACGGCGACGTCAACGGCTACGACTTCTGGGCCAACGAGGTCAGCCAGAAGGGCCCCAACAAAGGCAAGATCGTGCTGAACAAGGTGCTGGCGGTGCGCAGCGGCGCCAAGCAAGGCCTTCTGGAGGTTTCCTTCGACTGGCTGGATCCGGCCGGCAAGCCGATCCTCAACGAGCGGCGCGTCATGGTCTTTCACTCCGATCCGCGTCTGCGCATGGTGGATTTCGACCTTCGACTGACGGCTCTCGAGCAGGTGAAATTCGGCGACACCAAGGAGGGAACCTTCGCCCTGCGCCTGGCGCCTTCCCTGGAGGAGCCTGCCCGGGGAGCGCCTCCGGCGCCCCCGCGGACCGGCAAGATGGTGAACGCCGAAGGCCTGGAGGGAGAACGCCAGGTCTGGGGCAAGCGCTCGGCCTGGGTGGATTACTTTGGAGAGGTGGAGGGCGAGAAGTTGGGGGTAGCCATCTTCGACCACCCCGCCAATCCCAAGCATCCCACCTACTGGCACTCGCGCAGCTACGGCCTGTTCGCGGCCAACATTTTCGGGGAGCATGACTTTCTGGCCGACAAGACGCGCGACGGCAGCATCACGCTGCCGCCCAAGGGCGCGTTGCGCTTCCGCTACCGGGTGGTGATTCACCCCGGCGACTATCAGAGCGCGGGCATCGCCGAACTCTACAAGCGGTACGCAGCCTCCCGGTGAGGGCGCCCGGACGCCTCGAGCCATGAGCGCTCTGGTCGCGGCGCTGGGCGGCGCGACGGCTTTGGGCTTGTTGGCCCTGGCGGTCCTGCTGTGGCGGAAGTTCGGCCGCCGGCTGAGCCCGGAGCAGCAGGAACGCCTGAGGCGGCTCTTGGTGGACCGACAGGGACGGATGAGTGACGCCACTCTGATCGAAGTTCGCGATCGGGTGGTGTACTATCGCTATCAAGTAGGGGGGATGGAATACGTAGCCTCCCAGGACCTCAAGGCCTTGGCGCACTTGTTACCGGCTGAACTGGCCGGGCTCAGCGGCCACGCCAGCGTGAAGTACCTGCCGGAGAATCCCGCCAACTCGATCGTAGCCTCGGAGCGCTGGTGCGGACTGCACCGCCGCGAGGCCTCGCCCGGGAGCCGGCCTGGGGCGAAGTGAACCCGGACGGCCGCCCGGGGCCTCGGGGAGGCGGGACGGCCTCAGGAAGAAGCTTTCTGAACGTTTTCTGCTTGCAGGCCCTTGGGCCCTTGCTTGACCTCGAACTCGACCTCCGCGCCGTTGTCCAGGGTCCGGTAGCCCGGCATTTGGATCGCCGAGTAATGGACGAACACGTCCTCCCCGGTGGACCGCTGGATGAAACCGTAACCTTTAGCGGCGTTGAACCACTTCACGAAGCCTCTCTCTTTGGCCACGCTGGAATCTCCTCGATCACAGTGGCAGGTGCGCCGCTCGCGCGGGGCCGAAAGGTGGGGCAAAAAAAGAAAGGCCACGAGAGTGGCGCTCGTGACCCATCCTGCTCGACTGCCGAACCGCGTACCACACCACTAGGCGATAACCGACAACCCTGAAAATTTTCGCAGAAGCGCAGGCGGCCGTCAAGAGTGAAATGCGAGGGCGGGACGGGGTTGCCGGGGGGCGGCCGGACATGATATGATCCATCCAGCCCCGAGCAGAAGGGGACCAGGACAGCATCAATTCAGGGTCAATTCATTTCAACGCGGCGAAGAGGGGCGCGCGCGAGCGCGCCTCTCTTGTTTTCTGGGCGGGGGAGTTTTCTAGCGCGTGCCGGCCGGCGGGGCCTCGGAGGCTTGCGGCGGCCAAGGCCGCAGGAGCTGCTCCTTGCGGTAGATGAGGCTGGAGGTGTTGTAGCCGGCCAGTTCGAAGCCGTGACCGTGCGTGATGGCGTCGGTGGGACAGGCCTCCACGCAATAGCCGCAGAAGATGCAGCGGCTGTAGTCAATGTTGTAGACCTTGGCGTAGCGCTCGCCGCCGCTGATGCGGGTCCGGGCGGTGTTCTCGGCCGCCTCGATGTAAATGCAGTTGGCCGGGCAGGCGGCTGCGCACAGGAAGCAGGCCACGCACTTTTCCAGCCCGTTCTCATCGCGCTCGAGCACGTGGCGGCCGCGATAGCGTTCCTGGAAACGGGGCGGCTCGTCGGGATAGACCTCGGTCACCGTGGGGGAGAACATCTCCTTAAGGGTGACCCGCATCCCCTGGGCGATGGCCGCCGCGGAGTCCAGAATCTCCTTTAGCTCAGGCATGCGCTCTCGTCTCCCTGCCGTGTGGCGCCCGCCGGGCGCCTAGTTCTTCGATCCTCAACCCGGGCGGTAATCCGGCACCCGCTCGCCCGGCAGGAACGGTACGGCGCCCAGGCGGGCTCCCAGCGCTTCCAGATCGCTTTTCGAGAAGCTTTCCATGAGCCAGGAGACGGCGCCGTCGGGCTCGATCAAGAAGAGGGTGGGGACCACCGAGATGCCGAAGGCGTTGCTGACGGGGTAGCCGCCGCGGGAGTCGTCCAACAGAGTGGGGAACGAAACCTTGTAGCTGCGGTTGAAGTCCTCGCTCGCGCGCGCCCCGTCCTGGGAAACGCCGTAGAACTGGATCCGGCCGCCCCCGGCCTGATGCAGCCGTTCCAGGAAGGGAAAAGTGAACTGGCAGACCGGGCAGTCCACCTTGAAGAAGCCGAGCAACACCGGCCCGCGCGTCAACGCCTGGCGGAGGTCGAAGTTCCCGCCGCCCAGCTCGGGCAAAGAGAAATCCGGCGCGCGCTCCTTGACGCCCAACAGCCTGCGAGGCTTCCAGCCGCCCATGTCTTCAGTCTAGCAGCCGGCGGCCGGCGCCGCTCATCCCAGCTCCTTCAGCAGGGCCCGCGCCGCCAGCAGCAGGGGATCCCAGACCGGCGCCAGCGGGGGCGCGTAGGCCAGATCGAGCTGCGCGAATTGCTCGAGCGTCATGCCCGCAGTGAGGGCGGCGGCGATGACATTGACGCGCCCCGCCACGCCCCGCTCGCCCAGCACCGCGCCGCCCAGCAGTCGGCGCGCGCGCCGGTCGGCCACCAGCTCGACCAGGGTGGGCCGGCTGCCCAAATAGCGCGAGCGATCCTCGGCCGTGATGTGGACGGCGGCCGCCTGGAAGCCTTCCTTGCGGGCTTGGGCGGGCGAAAGGCCGGTCACGCCCACCGCCAGCCCGCGCAGGGCCACGATCATGGTGCCCGCCACACCCGGGAAGCGTTCGCGCGCGCCGGCGGCGTTGGCGCCCGCCACGCGCCCCGTCTTGTTGGCTGTGGTTCCCAGAGGCAGGTAGACGGAGCCGCCCGTCACCAAGTGGAGGGTCTCGATGCAGTCCCCGGCGGCATAGACCCCGGCCAGGTTGGTCTCCATGCGATCGGTGACGCGAATGGCGCCGGTGCGGCCCAGCTCGATGCCGGCTTCCGCAGCCAGTTCGACGTTGGGACGCAGGCCGGCGGCCAGGATCACCAACTCGGCGGGCGCCCCGGCCTCCGAGAGATCCTCGAGGGCGGCGACCCGGGTGTTCAGGCGCACTTCGATGTTCCGGCGTTCGAGATGTTCGGCCAGCCGTCGGGTGAGCTCCGGGTCTGCCCGGCCGAGCAGGTCGGGTTCAGCCTCGAACAGGGTCACCGCCAGGCCCCGCTCGGCCAGCGCGTCGGCCGCCTCCAGTCCGATGTAACCCCCGCCGATGAGCGCGGCGCGCCGCGGCCGTCGCTCCTCGAGGAAGGCGCGGATGCGCCGGCCGTCCTCCAGCGTGTGCAGGGTGAAGACATGAGGCCGGCCGGCGCCCGCCAGGCCCGGCTCGGGACGTGCTCCGGTGGCGATGACGAGCCGGTCGTAAGCCAGGCGCTCGCCGCCGCGCAGCACCACTTGCCGGCGGGCGGGCTGGATGGCGGTCACCTCGGCGCCCGTGCGCACGCCGATGTTGCGCTCGCGTTGGAAGGACTCCGCCGTGCGGATGATCAGGTCCTCGGGGCGGCTGACGCGCCCGCTCAACAAGTAGGGCAGGCCGCAGGCCGCCCAGGAAACCTGCGGGCCCTTTTCCAGGACTACGATCTCCAGGGAGGGATCCAGGCGCCGGGCGCGTGCGGCGGCGCTCATGCCGGCCGCCACACCGCCGATCACCACCAGGCGCATGAGCCCCCAGAATAGCGCAAGGCGTGCCCGGGGGCCCGGCAGCTAGCGAAGGGGCCGACGGCCCGGGCTTTCTCGAGAAAGGGGCTGATGCGGCTGGACTTCAAGCCGCGCGCCGGCGGCGGAGCAATCCAGCGGCGGCCAACCCGGCGGCGACCAGCAGCGCCGTGGCCGGCTCCGGGACCGCCGCCTGGCCGTCAATCTCCAAGGCCCAGGCATCGAGGCTGCCCCAATCCCAACCAACGAGGTCGGCGATGGAAAGCGTCCAGACGCCGCCGGCGTTCTCCCCAATGAAAGCCGAAAGGGGCTGATAAGGAATGTAACTGCCTCCGTAAGGCGGCGAGCCGGCGGAAATATGGGTTGCGGCGCTGTCGTCGAAGATCGTATTGATCATATTATCAGCCCCGCCGCCGAAGTGCCAGAAAAGGTAGACGCTGGTGCCCTGCGGGCTGGTGATCCACATCCGCAGATCCGACATCCACGAGTGATACAGGGTGGTGATGATGACGTTGACGTCTGTGATCGTGATCGCGGGCACGGTGACGGTGGACGTCGTCGTTTGGTAATCGTAAATGCCCTTGGGCACGTCGCTGCTGGTGAAGATCCCGGCCTGGGAGGTCACCGGCACAGAAACGGCGAGCAGGATAGCCGCACTCAGCAAGGGGAACGAAAGTTTCATTTCTCAAGCCTCCGAATCAGCACCAAGAGCCCGATATTACGGTAGCAGGGTGAGCTCGGTCAAGGGATCGGGACGGGGTCGGGGACCGGTAGTACTCCCAGTACGCCAAGGGCGCCCGCGGCCGGGGTCCGGCGGCTACAATAGGCTGCTATGGCGCTGCCGCAGTCGGCGGTGGAGTTCCTTGGGCGCTGCCGCGAGACCCTGGGAGCCGCTCGGCTCAAAGCGAGGATCGTCTTTCCGGAAGGCGATGATGCGCGCGTGCGTGCGGCGGCGGCGCAGCTTGCCGGCGAGGGGCTGCTCCGGCCGGTGGTGATCGGGCGGCCTGGGTCGGATGCCCCGCCCGGGGTCGAGTTCATGGATCCGGCCGAGGCGCCGGGGGTGGAGAAATACGCCCGCCTGCTGTGGGAGCGGAGGCGATCGCGCGGGCTATCGGAGCTGGAGGCGCGGGAGAAGGCGGCCGAGCGGCTGTATTTTGCGGCTCTGATGGTGGCGGCGGGCGACGCCGACGGGCAGGTAGCCGGGGCCGCGCACACGACGGCGGATTCGGTGCGCGCCATGGTAGAGGCGATGGACCTGCGGCCGGGCGTTCAGCGCCTTTCGAGCGCGCACGTCATGGCGGTGCAGGACCCGGGTTACGGGCAGGGGGGACTGCTGGTATTCGCCGACGCGGCGATCGTCGTGCGGCCCAGCCCGGCGGAGTTGGCCGGGATCGCCATCGGGGCCGCGGAAGTGGCGCGAGAGGTGCTGGAGGCCGAGCCGCTGGTCGCCCTGCTGTCGTTCTCGACCAAAGGGAGCGCCCGGCACAAGGAGGCGGCGCGGGTGAAGGAGGCCTTGCATTACCTCCGGGAGCGCGTGCCGGAGCTTCAAGCCGACGGCGAACTGCAAGCCGACGCCGCCCTGGCGCCCGAGGTGGGGCGATCCAAAGCGCCCGGCTCGCTGGTGGCCGGGCGGGCCAACACGCTGATCTTCCCGGACCTGCACTCGGCCAACATCGGCTACAAGCTGGTCGAGCGGCTGGGCGAGGCCGCCCTGCTGGCAGTGATGCTGACGGGTCTGGAGCGTCCGGCTAGCATAGTGTCCAGGGGCTGCTCGGCCGAGGACGTGGCGCAGGCGGCGGTGCTGGCCGCGGTCCAGGCGGTGCGCCGCAGGGCGGGCGGCGTTTGAGGCGGCTGCCGATGCTGGGCTTCAAGCTGATTTACCATCCGGGCTACGATTTGAACCTGGGAGATCACGTCTTTCCCTCGGAGAAATATCGTCTGGTGCGCGACCGGCTGTTGGGGGAGGGAGTGGCCGGACCGGAGGATATCGTCGAGCCCGAGCCGGCCTCCGACGACGACTTGCTGCTGGTGCACGAAGCGGGCTGGATCCGGCGCCTGAAGGCCGGGGCTCTGAACTTCCACGAGTTGCTGCGTCTGGAGATTCCTTACTCCCGCCGGATGGTCGAGGGCTTCCTGCTGGCCGCGGGAGGCAGCCTGCTGGCCGGGCGGCTGGCGCTGCACGAGGGCCTGGCGGTCAACTTGAGCGGCGGGTTTCATCACGCCTTTCCGGACCACGGCGAGGGCTTCTGCGCCATCCATGACGTGGCGGTGGCGCTGCGCCGGCTGCGTGCGGACGGATTGATCGAACGGGCCATGGTGGTGGATTGCGACGTGCACCAGGGCAACGGCACCGCCTACATCTTCCGCCACGACCGCTCGGTCTTCACTATTTCGATTCACCAGTACAACAACTATCCCGGGGTGAAGCCGCCCTCCGACGTTGACATCCACCTGCCGGACGGGGCCGGCGACGAGGAGTATCTGGAGCGCTTGCGGGCCGCATACGTGAAGGCGCTGAGCGAATTCCGCCCGCAACTGGTGGCTTACATTGCGGGCGCCGATCCTTATGAGGAGGACCAACTGGGCGGGCTGGCGCTGACTCTGGCGGGCCTGAAGGCGCGCGACCGGATGGTCCTGGAGGCGGCGTTGCGCCATCAGGCGGCGGTGTTCGTCACTCTGGCGGGCGGCTACGCGATCCGGTTGGAGGATACCGTGACGATCCACGTGAATACGGTGAAAGCGGCCGCCGAGATTCTGAAAGCCGTCGGCTGGCATCCCCATGGCTGAGGAGGGAGTCGTGCTGCGCGGCTGGCGGAACCGGTTGTCGGAGGCCGCGGCGGGACTGGCGATCCGGGCGCTGTATCGCATACGGGTGTGGGGCGTGGAGAACATTCCCTCGCGCGGGCCGGCGGTGTTGGCGTCCAACCATGTCTCTTGCCTGGACGGCCGGCTGATCAGGCGATGCGTGCCGGGGGCGGGCTTGCCGGCCGGCGAGGAACCGGAATTGGGTACGGGGTGGCCGGGAAGGCTGCTCCGCGCGGCAGGCGGCGAAACGGCGGAGTCGGCGGAGCAGCGGCTGCGGAAGGGCGGCGTGGTGATCGCGTTCCCCGAGGGCGAGGTCACACGCACGGGCACGCTGCTGCCGTTCCGGTGGGGGCCGGCGGACCTGACGGGGGAGGCGGCCGTGATCCCGGTGTACCTGGACTTGCCCGTGGGCGCGCTGTTCAGCTTCCGTGGCGGACGCTTGCTGCGGCGTCCGCCCGGGCTGCGGCGAACGGCCGTGATCGCCTTCGGGCGGCCGCTGCCGGGCGGCGCGACGGCGGGCGAACTCCGGCAAGCGGTGATGGAGCTGGGAGCGGAAGCGGCCGGGTTGCGGCACGGTCCGCGGGACCGGCTGGAGCGGCGCTTCATCGCGGTCGCCAAACGCCATTGGACTCGCCTGGCTCTGGCCGATTCGGGGGGGCGCGAACTGAGCTTCGGGCGGGCGCTGACGGCGGCGCTGTTGCTGGCCGGCTGGCTGCGTCGCCGGCGGCGGGGCGAGGGCATGGTGGGCATCGTGCTGCCCGCTACTGCCGGCGCGGCGCTGGCCAACGCAGCGGTGCTATTGAGCGGGAAGATCCCGGTGAACCTGAACTTCACGGCGGGGCGCGAGGCCATGCAAGCCGCCGCCGGGCGCTGCGGGTTGAGAACCGTGCTGAGCGCGCGCGCGTTCCTGGAGAAAGCCGGGTTGGCCGAGATGCCGGGCATGGTGTTGCTGGAGGACTTGCTGGGGGCTGTGCCCGCGCCGCGGAAGATCGGGGCGGCGCTGGCGGCGCGGCTGCTTCCGACGCGCTGGCTGGAATGGATGTACGGCGGAAAGGGAGTGGACGAACCGGCCACCGTGATCTTCTCCAGCGGCAGCACGGGCGAGCCCAAAGGGGTCGTGCTTTCGCACCGCAACATCGTCTGCAACATAGACTCGCTGCTCAAGATCTTCCCGCTCGAGCCGGGCGATCGGGCGTTGGGTGTGCTGCCCTTCTTCCATGTCTTCGGCCTCACCTGCGCGCTGTGGTTCCCTTTGAGCAGCGGAGTGACGGCCGTCTACCACCACAGCCCGATGGACGCCCGGGCGGTGGGCGAGCTGGCCGCCCGCTACCGGGTGGCATTGCTGATGGCCACGCCGACCTTCTTCGGCCATTACCTGCGCCGCTGCCAACCGGAGGAGTTCCGCTCGCTGCGCTGGGCGGTTGCAGGCGGCGAGAAGCTGGCCCCGGGGCTGGCGCGCGCCTTCCGGGAGAAGTTCGGCTTGGAGTTGCTGGAGGGCTACGGGGCCACGGAGATGTCGCCGGTGGTGGCGGTGAACGCACCGGACGAGCCGGGCGGCCTGGGGACGCAGCGGGGGTACAAGCCGGGCACGGTGGGCCGTCCGATTCCCGGCGTCGCGGTGCGGGTGGTGGATCCGGCCGGCGGCGAACCACTGCCGGCAGGTCACCAGGGCCTGCTGCTGGTGAAGGGGCCCAATCGCATGCTCGGTTACCTGGGCGAGCCGGAGCGGACGGCGGAGGTCTTGCGCGAGGGCTGGTATGTGACCGGCGACATGGCGTCCCTGGATGCGGAGGGATTCCTGACCATCGCCGATCGCCTGGCCCGCTTCAGCAAGATCGGGGGCGAGATGGTGCCGCACGTCCGGGTGGAACAAACCGTCAGCGAGCTGCTGGAGGGCGCCGAATGCGTCGTGATGGCGGTGCCGGATCCGGAGCGCGGCGAGCGTCTGGTGGTGCTGTACACCCGGCGAGAGGTTTCTCCGGCCGAGTTGTGGCGGCGGCTGAACCAGACCGCGCTGCCCAAGCTCTGGATCCCGAAGTGCGAGAACATCTACCTGGTCGAGGAGCTGCCCCCGCCGCTGGCCTCCGGCAAGCTGGACCTGCGCCGGCTCAAGGCGCTGGCCCGGGAGATGGCCGGCCTGCGGCGCGAGGCCGCGGCGGGCTGTTAGGATAGTGGGACGGGATGGGCATGTCCCTGCGCTTGTATAACACGCTGAGCCGCCGGATCGAGGAGTTCTCGCCCCTGGAAGGGGACCGGGTCCGCATGTACACCTGCGGTCCGACGGTCTGGAACTACGTCCACATCGGTAACCTGCGCACTTTCACTTTCATTGACCTGTTGCGCCGCTGGCTGCGCTACCGGGGTTACCGGCTGGATCACGTGATGAATATCACGGACGTGGACGATCGGATCATCAACGAATCCCTGGCGGCCGGCAAGTCGCTGGCGGAGTATACCGACATGTACACCCGGGCCTTCCTGGACGACGCCGCCGCCCTGCGGCTGGAGCGGCCCGAGCGGCTGGTGCGGGCCACCGATCATATTCGCCAGATGGCGCGCGACATCCGGCGGCTGGCCGAGAAAGGGTTCACTTACTCGAGCGGCGGCTCGATTTATTTCCGCATCGCGCAGTTTCCGGGTTACGGCAAGTTATCGCAGATGGATTTTTCCGGCGTCCGGAGCGAGTCGCGGATTGACAGCGACCGCTACGACAAGGACAACGCCCGCGATTTCGCCCTCTGGAAGGCGCCCAAGCCGGGCGAACCTTTCTGGGAGACGGAGATCGGCCCCGGCCGGCCCGGCTGGCACATTGAGTGCTCCACGATGGCGATGGAGTATCTGGGGCCCACCTTGGATATTCACGCGGGGGGCGTGGATCTGATCTTTCCCCACCATGAGAACGAAATTGCGCAGTCGGAGGCGCTCACCGGACGGCCGTTCGCCCGCTTCTGGCTGCACTGCGAGCACTTGATCGTGGGCGGCCAGACCATGTCCAAGTCGCTGGGGAACTTCTACACGCTGCGCGACGTGCTGGCCCGCGGCTTTGCGCCCGAGGCGGTGCGCTACCTGCTGGCCTCGGTGCCGTATCGCAAGCAGCTCAATTTCACTTTCGACGGTTTGCAGGGGGCTGCGGCGGCCATCGAACGCCTGCGCAATTTCAAGCTGCGCCTGGAGACCGAGAGGTTTCCCGAGGGCGACGGCGAGTTTCCGGAACGCAGCCGGCGGGCGCTGGGCGAGTTCGAGGAGGCTCTGGACGACGATCTGAACGCGGCCGCGGCGCTGGCGGCCGTCTTTGAGTTCCTGCGGGACGCCAATACCGCCATGGATGCCGGGCGCTTCCGCTCTCAGGACGCCCGGGCGGCGCTCGATCTGCTGAAGCGTTTCGATTCCGTCTTCGACGTGCTCGCGCCTTCGGCCGCGGCCGCGCTGTCCGAGCGGGAGATCGAGGACTTGATCGCGCAGAGGAACGCGGCGCGCAAGGCGCGGGATTTCGCCCGGGCCGACCGCATCCGGGCTGAGCTGCTCGAGCGGGGCGTCGTACTGGAGGACACCAAGGAGGGAACCCGCTGGAAACGGCGCTGAGCGGGGCGGGGGCGAGGTTCAAGTGAATATTCACAGCCGGGCGGTGCATGCCGGCGATCGCAAGAAGGGCGGCGAGTTTATTCCCGTCACTACGCCGATTTACACGGCCGCCAGTTACTTTTATTCCCGGATCGAGCAGCTCGACCGTATCTTCGCCCGCGAGGAGGAGGGTTACTGTTACGCCCGGTACGGCAATCCCACGAACGCCGCCTTGGAGGAACTGGCCGCCGCGCTGGAGAACGGCTGCGGCGCGCTGGCCTGCGCTTCGGGCATGCTGGCGCTGCACAGCGCGCTGCTGGCGGCGCTGGCCGACCGTCCCAAGCGGGTGGTGGCGGCCGAGGCGCTCTACGGCGCGACCCTCACGCTGCTGAACTCGGTGCTCGAGCCGCTGGGGGTGGAGACGCGCTACGTGGACGTCTGCGACCTGGAAGCGGTGGAGCGCGCGCTGGCCGAGCACCGTCCGGGTTGCCTGCTGCTGGAGACGATTTCCAACCCGTTGCTGCGCGTGGCGCCGCTGGATGGCATCGCTAAGCTGGCCCGCCGGGCGGGCGCGGCGCTGGTGGTGGATAACACCTTCGCCACGCCGCTGCTGGTACGGCCCCTGGAGTTGGGGGCCCAGATGGTGGTCCACAGCCTGACCAAATACCTGGCGGGGCACGGCGACGTGTTGGGGGGCGTGGTGGTCTGCGACGAGGCGCATCGGGAGACGCTGCGCGCTCTGGGGCGCGCCGCCGGTCCGGGCCTGGGTCCTTTCGAGAGCTACCTCGCCATGCGCGGGATCAAGACCTTCCCGTTGCGTATGGAGCGGCAGTGCCTGAACGCCCGGGCGGTGGCCGAGTTTCTGGGCCGGCATCCGCGGATCGAGCGCGTGCATTTCCCTGGGGATCCGGGGCATCCGGACGCGGCCGCCGTGGCGCGGCTGTTTCCTGCGGGCTTGTACGGGGGGATGGTGAGCTTCGAGCTGCGCGCGGCCGGGCGCGAGGAGGTGTTCGCCTTCCTGGACCGGCTGCGCCTGATCGTGCGGGCCACTTCGCTGGGCGACGTGCACAGCATGATCCTGTATCCGGTGATGAGCTCGCATCGCGAGGTCGCCCCCCGGCAGCGGGAGCGGATGGGCATTCGGGAGAACCTGGTGCGGCTGTCGGTGGGCATCGAAGCGGTGGAGGACATCCTGGCCGATCTCGAGCAGGCACTGGGCTGAGGGGCCGGCTGCGGCCCGGGTGATACAATGCGGGTGGAAGCTAGTCTTGGCCGGTGCCGGGCCCGGGCTTCAAATCCGGCGTGAGGCGCCTAGCCGGCGTCTCAGGTGGGTTCGACTCCCACTAGCTTCCGCCGACAGTCAGGCCTGAGGCCGGCGGTGAAGCGCACAACTGTCGCACAATAGGCGGTTGATAGACCTGCACGCCCACACGAACGCTTCCGACGGGACCCTCACCCCCGCCGAGCTGGTCGCCGCCGCGCTCGATCTGGGCCTGGAAGCGCTGGCTATCGCCGATCACGATACCCTGGCGGGTTACGAGCAAGCGAGGGCCTTGGCCGGCAGGACGGGGTTGGAGTTGGTGTGCGCGGTCGAGGTTTCCACCCGCCTCCGGCGCCCGGAGATGCCGCGCAGCCGGGGGGTGCACCTGCTGGGGTACTTCCTGGGGCCGCCGCCGGGCGAGGAGTTCCGCCGTTGGCTGGAAGGGTTCCAGCGAAGGCGAGCCGCGCGCAACGAGCGACTGGCGGCGCGCTTGCACGAATTGGGCCTGGAAGTCACTTTGGAGGAGGCCGCGGCGCAGGGCCGCCGTCTCACCGGCCGCGTGCACTTCGCCCAGGTGCTGGTCAGGAAAGGATATGCCGGCAGCATCGCCGAAGCCTTCCGCCTGTATCTGGGAGAGTCCGGCCGGGCTTACGTTCCGCTGGAGCGGGTGGAGTTGGAGGAGGCCATATCGAAGATCCGCGCGGCGGGAGGACTGCCGAGCCTGGCGCACCCCGGGCGCTTGAAGCAGGATCTGGAGCCCGGCCTGGGCAAGCTGTGTGCCCAGGGCCTGGCGGGGTTGGAGGCTTACTCGAGCGAGCATTCGCCGGCCGAGACCGCGTTCTTCCTGGACCTGGCGCGACGCTATGACTTGGTGGTGACCGGCGGTTCGGACTTCCACGGCGAGACCAAGCCGGGCGTGCGCCTGGGTTCCGGGTTGAACGGGAATCTCGCCGTGCCGCGGGAGGTGCTCGAGCAGATGCGGCGCCGGGCGCGGCAGTTGGGCCTGGCCGAGTAGGCGAGCCGGCTTAAGGGCGTTGGCGGCTGAGGCTTGTGCTAGGATGGAGAAGACCCGGCGCTGCCACGGAGAGGTGGCTGAGTGGTCGAAAGCAGCGGTTTGCTAAACCGTCGTAGGGGCTGAAAACCTCTACCGGGGGTTCGAATCCCCCCCTCTCCGCCAGGTGCTACGTTTCCCTGCATCATCACAAGCAGTTCTGATTCGTCTTACGCCCGGGTGCCGGGAAGAGATAGGGCTTTCGACGCAAAGAAGATTCCGCCTCGGCCCTAATCAGCGGTAGATCGTCAGCCTCTCACGCGCCGGCAACCGCTACCTCTGGGATCCCTGCCCCGGGCGCTATTACCTGGAGTGGCAGGAAGGACGCAAGCGGCTGATGGATCCTTTCAAAGAGCTCGAGGCGGGTTTGCGAGAAGCCTGCCTCGGTCGGCTCATGGCGAACGTAGCGGCCATGGCGCCGACTGAGGAACTCGCCGCGAACCTCCAGGCCCAAGGACTACGGCCGGCGGTCCTCAAAGGAGCGGCAGCGATCCTCTGGCTCTCCGACGACCCCTGATGCCGCCGCCTCAGCGACCTCGACCTGCTTGCCGAGGATGCGGCGCTCCGGCACGCCGACGGGGGTCTGCGATGCGTCGTGCGCGTTCGTTCCGCGGGCTGCTGAGGCACCGGCCCATGGGGAAGATCGGCCAGTCACGCCGTGCCGGCCATCACCCAGATGGGTGCAAGAGTTCAATCCCCGCAGGGCCGGACCGTCTCGCGATCCACCTCGGCGGCCACCGCGCGTTGTAGGATCTCCACGCCCACCACCACCCGCCAGGCGCCTTTGAATCGGCGGAGGATGCCCTCAACCCCTTGCAGCGGGCCTCGTTCGATCCGCACCCGCTGCCCCTCGCGCAGGAAAGGCCAGGGTTCGATCGGCAGCTTCGAACCCACCATGACTTGCATGGTATTTCGGCCGCTATGTCCAGAGAAAAATCAGCAGCATTCTCAGGTGCTTACGCTGCCGAGCCGACCTCCGGGCCTGATTTGATACGATCCGGCAGGGCGCGGCGGACTCCAGGCGAGGACAGCTTACTTTCAAGGCGGGCGCCACTTGGGAGGAATGTCGGGGATTCCGCCGGAGCATGAGATTGACAGGCGCCGCGAGACCATTCGGCCGGGACCGGTGCCGGCGGCCATCGAAATGCTGGAAGAGGTCCGTGAGTAACTGGACCGACTCGTACCTGGAACGGTGCCCGTCGCCTGAACGCGGGAGATCTGAGCCACTTGCCGGGATCGAACCCACGACCTGCTGATTACGAATCCCACTTTGTAAGCTCGCTATTTTTCCCTCGATTTATCGTGAAGCACCGCAAGCACATATAGTCCGCTGCCACGAATTTCCCTGGACATAATCCGCGTTTTTGCGTTATACTGTTACTAAGAGATGTACAAGGCCGGACCTCTTAGTATAAGATCAGAGGTTGCAAGGGAGGTGCTTGATGGTAACTAAGGCAGACGTAATCGAAATGCCGGCGCCCGCGGCGCCGGCGGGGAAGAAGGTAGTCGAGGCCACGCAGACGGCGATTGACGCCCTGCCGCCTAACTCAGGGGAGTGGAAGGTGCGCGGCGTGCTCGGCCTGCTGGTCTGGTGCGGTGTACGCACTAAGTCATTCAGGGTGGTGCGGCGCGTCCATGGCCGGCTGGTCAAGCGCACGTTGGATGCCGAGAGTCTGGCCCAGGCCAAGCGCGAAGTAATTCGGGTGTGGGCAGACCTGAAGCCCAGGCCGGCGGCCGAGTCGGCGCCGACGCTGGCCGAGGCGATGGAGGCGTATGTCTCGTCGAAGAAGCTGGCCGAGGCCACGCGGGCCACCTATTGTGATGTGATCCGGCGGTACATGAGGGACTGGCTCTCACGAAGGCTGGATTCGCTGGCGGCCGACCGAGCGGCGTTTCGGGCGCGGCTGCTGGAAGTGGAGCAGAAGCATGGCGCGGGGAGTGCGGCCGTGCTGTTGCGGACATACCGCGCCATTCACAACTGGCACCGCAAGGTGTTGATGGACTTGCCCGAGTCGCCCACCGTGGCGTGCGAGACTCCGCGGTTGAGGCCGCGCGACTGGGCGTTGAGCGACGAGGAGCTGGTTCAGTGGTGGGAGCGGGTGCAAACGCTGGTGCCCGTCAAGCGGGTGTGGTGGCTGACCGTGCTGCTCACGGGCGCCCGCGCGGGCAGCATCAGAGCATTGAGGTGGAATGACGTCGCCTTCGACCGCAAGATTCTCCACTTCCGTGTGGCCAAGGGCGATCGCCCGTACCGGGTGCCGATGGCGGACCGGCTGGCGGTCATCCTGAGCGACTACTACAAGAACGAATGGCTGCCGAACCAGGCTGGATGGGTTTTCCCGTCGCCGATCGAGCCGGAGCGGCCCTTGTACAAGCAGATCAAGAACGCCGGCATGCGCCCGCCCCACTCCTTGCGGCACACCATGCGCACGCGCCTGGCTGAAGTCGGGGCGACGCCGGACCTGGCGCGGGTTGCGTTGGGTCACAGCCTCACGCAAGACGTCAGCCAGCGGTACATCACGAGCGATCAGTTGGTGGAGGCGGTTCGCCCGCTGATCAATCAGGTGGCGGAGAAGTACGCGGCCATCATGGGCTGGTGAGCGCGGCTGGGGCCTCCGGGCACGCGTTTGGTTTCGAAGGCCGGCGAGCAGAACAGAGGGGGCCCACGCCGGGCCTCGCCAAGCCGGCATCGCCCGTGGCGGCCGGGGGTCCTCGTCGGCGCGGGCTTCGTCCCGAGCGTAGCGCGTGGGACAGGCCAGGTTGCAGCGGGTCGTGAGCTGGAATACCCTGCCGGTCGGGAAGCGAGGGACGGCGGCTCGATCGAGAATGGCTTACGTGAGCGCGGAGCGCCCCTTCAGCTAGTCTTAGTGTTCCGACGCGGGCGGCAGCTTGGGGCCTTTGGACGGGTTACTCCACAGCTCATCCATCGCTCCTCATGTGGCAGACTTGGTCGTCAGGATGAATGGCGGCCAACGACTCCTTGTGACTTCCGGTTCCCCGTACGAGACCCTGATCGGTTTCTCGCGCGCGGTGCGGGCAGGCGATTGGGTCGCGGTCTCGGGGACGGCGCCGATCGGTCCCGACGGCACGCTGCGCGCATGTGCTCGATATGGCCAAGTGCCACCCGGCGCTGTTCATCCCGGTGAAGGCGGGGTGAGGTGCAGTAGGGTCTTCGGCCACC
>JBBIMA010000078.1:0-18455 GCA_037444625.1 Solibacteraceae bacterium | reverse complement strand
GCGCGGCCGGCGGGCGCTGACCTCGGGACGATGGAGCTCGAGCCTGAAGCGCCCGCCGAGCGCCGGCGTGAGCCGCGCCGCCGGGCGGGGGGCGAGGTCTGGCTTTGGCCCGAGGACGCCCGCGAGCGTGGAATCCGCGGGCGGCTGGTGGATGTGAGCGCGCGCGGCTTTCGCGCCGCCCACGGGTGTCCGAGCCTGACGGCGGGCAAGCATGTCCGCTTCCGGCACAGCGGCCGGCAGGGGGTGGCGCGCGTCATCTGGAATCGAATCCTGGAAGGGGGCGTGGAAAGCGGTTTCCTGGTGCTGTAATGCGGGAGCCGCAGCGGGCTTGTGCGGCCCTCCGGGTGTAACCCTGGGAAGCCGGGAACCGCCCCCTCCGTAATGGCCCTTCTTCGTACTACCATAGAGCTTGTCAGAGAACGCCCCGGTGGGAATGCGCCCGGAATGAGAGTGCGTCGTTACTTGCCGTCCCTTGCGTTGCTGCTCGGACTGGGGGGCTGCGCCCGGCAGCCGGCCGTGGAGGCCAAGCGGGATTCCGGACCGATCCCGGTCCGGGTGGCGCCCGTGGTGACCCGGCAGGTGCAGCGCGTGGTCGAGGCCGTCGGGACGCTGTTCCCCTACGACGAGGTGATCATCAGCGCGGAAGTGGACGGCAGGGTCGAAGAGGTGCGCTTCGATTTGGGGGACGCCGTGCGCGAGGGCGACGTGCTGGTGCGCCTCTCGGAAGAGGAGCAGCGCTATCTGGTGGCGCAGACCGAAGCCCAGTTGCGCCAGGCTCTCGAGCGCTTGGGATTGAAAAGCGAGGAAGATCGCGTGCGGGACATCCGCGAGACTCCCGAAGTCCGCCGGGCGCAAGCCGAGCTGTTCGACGCCGAACAGCGTTACAAGCGCATCCGCGAGCTGGTGGATCAGGGCGTGGGCTCGCAGCAGGATCTGGACCAGGCGCAGGCGCGTTTCAAGGCCATGCAGGCGGCCTACGACGCCACCATCAACCAGACGCGCAATCTGATCCAGCAGGTCGAGCAGTTCAAGGCCGGCCTCCAGCTCCAGCGCAAGCGGCTGCGCGACACCACGGTGCGGGCCCCCTTCGCCGCCCACGTCAAGGAGCGCCAGGTGACCACCGGGCAATACGTGCGGGTCAACACCCCGTTGTTCACCCTGGTGAAGATCAATCCCATCCGCCTGCGGGCGGAAGTGCCCGAGCGCATGGCGCCCTGGGTTCAAAACGGCCAGCTCGCCGAGGTGAGCGTGGAGGCTTTCCCCGGGCGACGCTTCGAGGGCCGGGTCTGGCGTATCGCGCCCACCGTGGACCAGAGCAAGCGCACTTTCGTGGTCGAGGCTCTGATTCAGAACCCGGCCGGGGAGCTGAAACCCGGCTCCTACGCCAAGGCGCGCATCCGCACCAACAAGGTCGAGGAGATCCATTTGGTTCCGGTACGGGCCGTCAACTACGTGCTCGGCACGAACAAGGTCTATGCCGTGCAGGGCAATTCGGTCCAGCCCCGGGAAGTCAAGCTGGGCGATCGCTTCGATCAAGAGGTTGAGATTGTGGAGGGGGTCCGGCCGGGCGAGCAAGTGGCGGTGACCCAACTGGCGCGGCTGGAAAGCGGCGCGGCGGTGCGCGTCGTCGAGGGCTCGCACCGCAGCGAATAGGGGGCCGATGCGGCTCTGGCGAGTACTGGCGGCTCTGGGACTGACGGCGGCGGCGGCCTGGAGCGCCACGCGCCTGTTGGTGACGGTGCTGGATCCCCGTACCGGCCGTCCGGTGACGGATCTGAAGGCGGCTGAATTCCGGGTCTCCGACGAGGGCGTCGCGCGAGCGGTCGAATCGGCCGAACCGGGCGGGGGGCTGCTGGACGTGATGATGCTGCTGGACACCAGCCTGGTGGGGGCCATGGTCCGGCCGGTGGCCGACAATCTGATCGAGCAGTTGCAGGCCAAGGATCAAATGGCCATCGTCAGCTTCCACTCGGCGGCGGATCTGATCCAGGACTTCACTTCCAGCAAGGAGCTGCTGCGGCGCGCGCTGCTGCGGGTCAAGTACGGCAACGTGCCGAACGTGCTGGACGCGCTGTACGCCGCCATCGAGGACGGTTTTCAAGACTCCGGCTTCCGGCGCGTGGTGCTGCTGCTGACGGCCGGCCTGGAGGGCTCGAGCCGGGTGGGCGAGCGCGAGGTGCTGCGCCTGGCGCGGCGGCGCAACGTCTCGATCTACCCGGTCTACGTGCTGGGCTCAGGGCGCAGCCTGTTCGAGAATCTCGCCCGGCAGACCGGCGGGGCATGCTTCGCGATGCGCGACCTCAAGCGCAGCGGCGGGCCGCCGGGGCCGCGGGTTTTCGAAGTGGTGCGTTCCCCTTACATCCTGACCCTGGAGGGCAATCTCTCGCTGGGGGAGAGGATCAAGGTCGAGATAGCGCGCCCTGCGCGCCTTCAGGTTAGCGCCCTGCCGCTCGAGTGAGGCGGCCGGGAACCCTAAGGCCGTCCGGCCTGGACCTTGGGGGTCGAAAGATACCCGATGATCTGGTCCTTGCGGACCTCGTTCACCACCAGTTCGTAAGGCTGGCGAGCCTTGGAGACGTAGAACTGCACCGGCTCGTTGATGTTCTTGTCCTTCTTCTCGACCCGCTTGTCGTCGGCGATGATGTCAATGGTGTAACGGTTGCGTTTGGCGTCGGTGCGCTTGAGCTGCACCGAGATGTCGCCCACGCGCTGCGGGGCCTTGGTTTTCTTGAGGTCGAACTCGAAGTAGTTTCGCTCTCCCAGAGCCTTCAGGGCGGCCAGTTCCTTGGAGTTGGTGGCGATCAGGCCGCTCATGACCCCCATGTCGCCGGTCATCCGCTTCAAGTCGGCGATGGTCTTCTCCAGTTCCGATTTCGTGGAAGCGACCTCGCTCTTGACGGTCGAGACCTCGGTGGAGACCTCTCCCAGCTTGGCGGTGGTGGCGGTGGTGGTCTGCTTGACTTCGGAGAGTTCGCTGGCTACCTGCTGGTGCTGCCGCCGCTGCTCTTCAGCCAACTGGCGGGCGAGCTGTTCGGCCTTGGCCATGGCCTCGGTCTTGGCCTGGCCGACGGCCATCGCCGCCTGCCGCCGGGCGGCCTCGAGCTCTTCGCGCAAGGCGTCCACGTGGCGGCGGCTGGTGGCCGTGCTGACCGAAGAGGCCTCCTTGAGGTTGGCGATCTCGGCCTGCATGGCTTCCCGTTGCTTGGCCAGATCGGTGCGCACGTGATCCAGTTGGATAAACAGGACCACGGTGGCCGCCACCAAGGCTATAACCGCGCCGAACAACAGCGGAATGACAATCCTGGATCCGCCCGATCCGCCGGTCGGGGGAGCGCCCTCGAGGTTGTTCACGGATATCCCTCCTTTGCTCGATTCTAACATCGGCCGCCCGCCGGCGGAACCCTGCTGTTCCGCCAGGCGCCGGCCGAAAGCCCTCGCCTGATACCATCGGAAGTAATGACCCCCGGCGAGAGGGAGCGGTATTCGCGCCAGATCGTGTTCCCGGGCATCGGGGAGGCCGGTCAGACCAGGTTGCTCGGGGCGGCCGCCGCCATCGTGGGCTGCGGAGCCTTGGGCAGCCTGCAAGCGGCGGCGCTGGCCCGGGCGGGGGTCGGCCGGCTGATCCTGATTGACCGCGACTACCTGGAGCGGAGCAACCTTCAGCGCCAGTGGCTCTACGAAGAGTCCGACCTCGAGGAGGGCCTGCCCAAAGCGGTGCTGGCGGCCCGGCGGCTCGAGCGCATCAACTCCGGCATCCGGATCGCCCCTCGGGTGGCCGACCTGACCGCAGCCAACGTCTCCGAACTGCTCGAGGAGGCGGAGCTGATACTGGACGGCACGGACAACTTCCAGACTCGTTACCTGATCAACGACTACGCGGTCAGCCGCGGCAAGCCTTGGATTTACGGAGCGGCCCTGGGCGGCTATGGAATCACCATGCCGGTGCTGCCGGGGCGCAGCGCCTGCCTCCGGTGCCTTTATCCCCAGCCTCCGACGGGCGTGCAGCCCACCTGCGAAACGGCCGGAATTCTCAACGCGGTCACCGCGGCCGTGGCTGCCATCCAGGCGGCGGACGCCTTGAAAATCCTTTGCGGGCAGGCCGACCGGCTGCGCCTGCGCGTGACCACCCTGGATCTGTGGAACGGCCAGATTCGGGAAATCGAGCAACCCGCACCGCAGCCGGACTGCCCGGCCTGCGGGGAGCGCCGCTTTCCCTATCTGGAGCCGGGCCGACAATCCCCCATCACCCTGTGCGGCCGCAATGCCGTACAGATACACGAACGCTCGCGCCCGCTGGATCTGGAGGAGTTACGCCGGCGGCTGGCGCCGCTCGGGGAGGTCCGGGCCAATGAGTTTGCCCTACGCTTCTTCACCCCTCCCTTTGAGCTGACGGTTTTCCCTGACGGACGGGCGATCATAAAAGGAACCTCGGACCCGGGAGTGGCGCGCAGCCTTTACGCCCGCTACATCGGGGAGTAAGTGGGGAAACTGAAGTCCCGGTACTCCTATAACCTGGCCGCCGGGTGCCCGGCTGTAAGTTTTGCTTGTGCTTGCGCCCTGGCGGGCGTATGATAAAGTAGCCGGGGCGGGGCCCTCGGGTGTGCGAGGCGCCGATGTGGCGAGTACTCATGGGTTGGCTGCACGATCAGGCCGGGCAGGACACTGTCGAGTACGCCCTGATCCTGGCTTTTGTCGTGTTATCCTCCGCGGCGCTCTACCTGCACAACGCGCAGGCTATCAGCGGAATCTGGAGCGTGACCGGCAACAACCTCGAAGCGGCCAAGTGCGCCGCCAGTTAGTCCCGCCCGAATCCCGATCCGCCTTCAATACAGGTGGCGTATTTCGAAGGCGGCCGCGGCGGCGTAGGCCCGGGGCTGCGTAGTCAACCAGGCTTCCAGAGTGTAGCGGCCCTGAGGAAAGGGCCTGCCGTCCGCCCCGCCCAGCCGGATCAACTCCGTGTAGTTGCGCTCGCCGGTGAAGGATTCCGTCCCGAACAGCAGGATGAAGGCCCTGCCGTCGGACCAGCGCCAGACGATCTCCCCCTTCTCGTTGCGGATCAGGAAATCGTAGCGCTGGCCGGAGGGCCAGACCAGTTCGACGGGCGAGGAAGTCGTGTTGCGCAGGGTCAGGCGGGCGGTCATAACGGGCACGGCGCGCTCCGGATCCACCGGAGGCATGAGATTGGCGTAGTAAAGGGAGCGATCCAGGGTCAGGGCTACGCTCAGCTCCGGCTCCGAGAGCACCGTAACTCCGCCCGTCCGCGAGTAAATCAAGTCGTAAGTGACGACGGCGGGGCCGCCGGCGTTCTGCCGCCGGTGGACCATCCCGATGTAAGGCAGGAAAAGCTCGCGCTCGATGCCGACCTGGAAGACTCCGGGGTAGCGCACCTCGAGAGCGTAGTCCACCTCACCGACGGGACCTTGATAGTGCGCCCGCCGCGAGGCAATCACGGCGCGCGAGAGGCTGCCCGGCAGGGCGGTGCGGTATTCCTCGCCCTCCGGCTTCTGAAAGGCGTACCAGACCTCCTCCAGGTCGCGCTCGGGATCGTAGGCCCAGAGCGTTCCCTGCTCGTCCATGCGCAGCCAGTAGTCGCGCTGAGGCAGGCCGTGCAGCAGCCAGTAAGTGCGCCCGGCGAACTGCGCGCTGCGCGTGATCTCCAGAGTGAGGATGCCGTCGCCCCGGGTCCCGCCCGCCCGGTAGACCCATTGATTGCCCACGTGCAGGGGGAAATAGTCGGGCTGCGCGGCGGGCAGGGCCAGGGCCGCCGCCAGCAGGCTAACGATAGAAATTCTTCTCCCAGGCATGTTTTTTCAATACGGCCAGCAGGCCTTCTTCCAGAGGACCGCGGTCGGAGACCGCCAGGTTGGCCTCCACGTGGCGGACCCGGCGCATGCCCGGGATCACCGTCGAGACCGCCGGGTGCGACAGACAGAAGCGCAGCGCCACTTCCGGCAGCTCGGCCTCCACTCCCGCCAGATCGCGCCGCAAGGCGGCCACCCGCTGCTCGACCTGGCGCTTGCGATCGCCCCGGAAGTAGAAGCTGCGAAAGTCGCCCGGCTCGAAGCGGGTCTGGGCGGTGATTGCTCCCGTCAAGCTGCCCTCATCGAAAGGAACACGGGCCAGCACCCCGATGTTGCGCTCCCGGCAAAGGGGAAACAAGCGCCGCTCGGGGCTTTGATCGAAGATGTTGTAGATCACTTGCACCGTGTCAATCAGACCGGTTTCGATCAGCTCGAGGGCCGAATCCGGCTGGTGGTCGTTGATCGAGACGCCCACGAAGCGCACCTTGCCCGAGCGCTTCAAATCCTCGAAGGCGCGCCGCCAGTCCTCCTCCCGGATCCATTCCGGATTCCAGACGTGCAGTTGCTGGAGGTCAATGTGGTCCAGGCCCAGGTTGCGCAGGCTCTGCTCGGTGGCCTCGAGTATGGAGCGGTAGGGGAAGACCTGGCTCAGCCCGATGCCCGGGCGGGCGGGCCACAGCCGGTTCTTGGGAGGGACCTTGGTCGCCACGTAGACGGTCTGGGGCGCCTCCCGCACCACTTGCCCCACCAGCCTCTCGCTGTGCCCGTCGCCGTAAGCCAGTGCGGTGTCAATGAAATTCAAGCCCAGCTCCAGCGCCCGGCGCAGGGCGGACAGCGACTCGCGATCGTCCCCGCCCAGCCATTGGGTCCCGCCGATGCCCCAGGCGCCGTAGCCGATCTCGCTCACCTCCAGTCCGGTTCTTCCTAACGTGCGGTAACGCATGGTGCTGATACTATACTGGCATGGGCCGGCAAGGGGGCGTGCGATGAGGTTGGGCAAGCTGCTGCGGTTGCGGCGGATCTTCTCCCAGGGCCGGGCCTTGGCGGCCGTCTGCCAGCCGCCCTGGAAGGAGCCGGTGGGCAGCGTGCGGCTGCTGGCGCGCAGCGGGGCGGACGCCCTGCTGTTGACGCCCGGGCTGTTGGAGCTGGTGGCCGAGGAGCTAGGCTCGCTGGCGGTGATCCTGCGCGTGGACGGAGGCGCGGTGCGAACGCGGCCTCTGGTGGGTGTGCAGGCGGCCTTGGAAATGGGGGCCGACGCCGTGGCTCTGGAGGTGAACACCGGTCCGGCGGCGGTCGAGCTGTTGGGTTGCGTCAGCGAGGAGGCGCGCCGCCTGGGCCTGCCCGTGCTGGCGCGGGTGGCGGGCGAGGATTGGAGGGAGGCGGCGCAGATCAGCGCCGACTGCGGAGCGGATCTGATCGGCGCACCTTATCGCCGGGACGGCGCCGCCTGGCGCGAATGCGCCCGGGCTTTCGGCAAGCCCCTCCTGGTCGGGCCGGACTTCCCCTCCGACGCCGGGGCGTTGCTGGAGGCGATCCGGCAGGTCTTAGAGGAGCCGGCCCAGGGAATCCTGCTGGAGGCGCCGGCGCCTTCGGCCGAAGCCGCTCGCCGGATGGAGGCGATTCACGCCCTCGTCCACCAGGACGTTTCGCTCGAGGAGGCTCGGGGCATCGCCGGCCTGCCGCCCCTGGAGCCGTGAGGCGGAAACCGGCCGGCGCGGCGCGACGTAGAATCAGGTGAGATGCTGCGGCTCGCCCTGGCGGCTCTGGCGATCGTGCTGGCGGCGGGCGCCGCCGCCATCAAGCTGTACCTCACCGACGGCAGCTACCATCTGGTGCGCGAGTATCAGGTGCAAGGGGACCGGGTGCGCTACTACAGCGTCGAGCGCAGCGAATGGGAGGAGATCCCCCTGAAACTGGTGGATCTGAAGCGCACTCGGGCCGAGCAGCAAGAGCGCCAGCAAGCCCTGCGCAAACAAGCCGAGGCGCTGGCCGAGGAGGAGCGCTTCGAGCGCGAGCAGCGCCGGCAGATCGAGCGTATCCCGCAGCAGCCGGGCGTCTATCTGGCCGCGGGCGAGGAGATCCGGCCGATCCCCCAGGCCGAGTCCAAAGTGGCCACCAGCAAGACGCGCTCCCTGCTGAAAGTGCTCAGCCCGGTGCCCGTCATCGCCGGCAAGGCGGACGTGGAGCTGGACGGGGAACGCTCGAAGAACGTGGTGACGGGCGAGCGGCCGGAGTTCTTCATCCGCTTGAGCGCCCAGGAGCGGTTCGGCATCGTGCGCTTGTGGCCGCGCAAGGGCGTTCGCGTCGTTCAGAAGTGGAATATCATTCCCATCACCAAGGAGATCGTCGAGGAGCAGCAGGAGGTCGAAGTCTTCCGCCAGCAACTCGACGAGGATCTCTATAAGATCTGGCCGGTCGAGCCGCTCCAGCCCGGCGAGTACGCCGTGATCCAGTACACGCAGGGCAAGGGCAACCTCCAGGTGTGGGACTTCGCCCGCCGGCCCTGACCCGCCGGGCGAACGGGCCGAAACGGCGTTCACAGCGCGGCCGCGAGCACGGCCAGCAGTTCCTCCCGGCTCAGCGGCACAGGGTTGCCCTTCATGCTGCTGGCGCGCGAAGCGCCTTCCACCAAGTCGGCCGCATGCTCGGGGCCGATTCCGTAGACCCTGAGCGGCGGGATCCCCAGGCGAGCGCACAGCTCGCGGGCCCACCGGGCGGCCTCTTCCGCCTGCGCCTCCTCGCGGCCGGTGAGAATCTGCGCCACCCGCCGGTAGCGAGCCAGCGCTTCGCTCTGCGGCGCGCGGGCGCGAAGGGCGCGGAGGTTGGCTTCGATGACGTGGGGCAACAGAGCGGCGCAGATCGCCCCATGAGGCGCTTCAAACATGCCTCCGATGGGGGCGGCGAAACCGTGGACCGCGCCCAGTCCGGCGTTGGCGAGGGCCAGGCCGCCGAACAGGCTGGCCAGAGCCATGTCGGCCCGCGCCGCGCGGTCCTGCCCGTCGCGGAAGGCCCGCTCCAGCGAGCGCGCGGCGCGCCGCATGCCCTCCAGGCAGAACAGGTCGGTCATGGGGTTGGCCCGGAGGGAAACGTAGGGCTCGATCAACTGGGTGAGGGCGTCCAAACCGGTAGCGGCGGTGAGGGCCGGGGGCAGATCGAGCGTCAGCTCGGGATCCACCACCGCCAGCCGGGGCAACATCAGCGGGCTGCGCAGGCTGGCCTTGACGCGATGCTGAGGCGAGGCCAGCACGGCGTTGCGGGTGACCTCGGCCCCGGTCCCTGCCGTGGTGGGCGCCGCGATCATGGGAGCGGAGGGCAACCGCAGGGGCGCCCCGGCGCCGATCACTTCCAGGTAGTCCAGCGGATCGCCCCCGTTGGCCAGCAGAGCGGCGATCGCCTTGGCGGCGTCCATGGCGCTGCCGCCGCCCAGCCCGATCACCAGTTCGCACTCCTCCTGCCGCGCCAGGGCCAGCCCGCCGCGCACCAGCTCGAGCGTAGGCTCGCCGGCCACCTCAAGGAGGGCCGTGCCGACACCGGCCGCGTGCAGCTCCTCCGTCAGGCGGGCGGCCGTGGGGGCGGGGCATCCCACGACCAGCAACGCCCGGCGACCCATCCGGCGCGCGGCGGGAGCGACCTCGGCGAAGGTTCCCGCACCGAATAGGATGCTCCCGGCGGTGGCGAACTCGAAGCGCATGGCGGGCGTCACCAGCCCTCGTCGGGCGGGAACACGTTGGAGTACTTGACGCTGGCGCGCGGTTCGGCCATCATCTCGGCCACCGTGTCGCGCCAGCGCTGGTAGTGCGCGGTCTGCTTGTGTTGGGCCGGGGCCTCCGCACTCCGGTAGACCTCGACCAGAACGAAGCGCGTGGGATCGTCGGCCTGTTGGATGACGTCGAAGCGCGCGACGCCGGGCTCGCGCACACTCTCCCGGGCGTTCTCGACGGTGGCTTGACGGAAGGCCACGACGAACTCGGGCTTGACGCGGGCGTGCACGTGAACGATCAGCATGGACTGGCTCCTTGCGCTATCTTAACGAAGATCATGGAAAAGCCGAAACGCATGCTGAAGCTGTGGCCGGCGGCGCTGGCCGCCGGGTTGCTGGCGCAGGCGCCGCCCGAGTGGGAGAACCCTCTGAAGAAGCAGCTCGCCGAGGGGAAGCCGGTGGTGGGGCTGACCGTGACGGTGCCCGCCCCGGATGTGGCCGCGCAGGCCGCCGCCCTGGGCTTCGATTTCCTCTGGATCGAGATGGAGCACAGCCCCATCACGCTGGAGACGGCCCGGGCGATGATCCTGGCCACCCGGGGTACGCGCACGCTGCCGCTCGTCCGGGTGCCGGTGAACGAGCTGTGGACCGCCAAGCGGGCGCTGGACGCCGGTGCGCTGGGAGTCATTTTCCCGTTCACTTCCACGCCCGAGCTGGCCCGCCAGGCGGTGGCGGCCTGCCGCTATCCGCCCCTGGGATTACGCGGCTCGGGGCCCGGTCTGGCCGGCCTGCGCTGGCCGGCGCCCGGCGGCTACCACGATTTTGCCGACCGCAACGTGATCGTGGTCATCATCATCGAGCAGCAGAAGGCCGTGGAACAGATCGAGGAGATCGCCGCCGTGCCCGGCATTGACGTGATCTTCATCGGCACCTCGGATCTCTCCTTCTCGATGGGATTGCGCGGGCGGCAGGATGATCCGAAGCTCAAAGAGGCGGTGGCCCGGGTCCTGGCCGCCGCCCGGCGGCGCAAGATCCCGGTGGGACGCCCGGCGGGCAGCGCCGCCCAGGCGGCCCAGTGGGTCAAGGAAGGCTTTCAGTTTTTCCAGGCGCCCTCGGAACTGGCGCTGCTGGCCGCCGGGGCACGGCCCCTGCTGGAGGCCTTCGGCAAGGCCGGAGCGGCCGTCAAGCCGGGGCCGCTGTACTGATCCGAGGGTCCGGCGGCGCTTGCGCGGCCGACCGCCGCGCTTCGCTCTAGCCTCAAGTAAAGCGGCGGCCGGGCGCGCCGCCGCAGCCGCGGCTCTGCTGCGCGAAGCTGGAAAGCAGGCGTTCGATTTCCTCGGACTGGCAGGAAGGGCAGATCAGGTCCTCGTCGCTCTCGTCCATGCGGCGGAGCAGCTCGAAGATCCGGCCGCATTGAGAGCAGCGGTATTCGTACAAGGGCATAGGATCCTTTCCCAGTGTAGAAGATTCAGCCGGGCGCTCCGGGGTGACGGAGCGCCCCCGCGGGGCACAGGGGGCGCGGGGGATCCTGCGGATCCGCGCCCGCAGTGACGGCCGGCGGGCGATCTGGCGTATCCTAACTGGTTTATGCCTGCCTGTCGGATCGCTCTGCTGTTGGGGTTGCTCTGGGCCGCGCGGCTGCCGGCCCAAGCCCGTTTCGAGTTCTGGCCGGGCGCGGTCTACGACCCCCGGGTCCCTACGCACAAGCAAGTGCTGGGTTACGAGCCGGGCGAGCGGATCACGCCTCATGCCGGCCTGGTCAAGTACATGGAGGCGCTGGCGGCGGCCACCCGCCAAGTGAGGATCTTCGAGTACGGCGTGAGCTGGGAAGGCCGAAAGCTGTTTTACGCGGCCGTGGGTTCGGAGGCCAATCTGAGGCGCCTGGAGGAGATCCGGGCGGCCTACCAGCGGCTGGCCGACCCGCGCCGCGTCTCCGAGGCGGAGGCTCGCAAGCTGGCGGCCGAGCTGCCGGCCCTGGTCTGCCTGGCCTACGGCGTGCACGGCAACGAGATCTCCTCGCCCGACGCCGCCCTGCTGGCGGCCTACCACCTGCTGGCGGCGCGCAAGGACAAGACGGTCGAGGACATCCTGGCCAACGTGGTGGCGCTGCTGATCCCTTCGCAGAATCCCGACGGCCGCGACCGCTTCGTGCATCACTTCGAGCAGACCCTGGGGGCCGAGCCCGACGCCAGTCCCGCGGCCGCCGAACACATCGAGCCCTGGCCCGGCGGGCGGGGCAACCATTACCTTTTCGACTTGAACCGCGACTGGCTGCCCTTGACCCAGCCGGAGATCCGCAACCTGGTCAGGGAACTCCAACGCTGGTATCCCCTGGTTTTCGTGGATCTGCATGAAATGGGTTCGGACTCGACTTACTATTTCGCGCCCGAGGCCGACCCCTTCAATCCGCACATTACCCGCGAGCAGCGGGAGGCTCTGTTCTGGTTCGGGCGCAACAACGCCCGCTGGTTCGACCGCTTCGGTTTCGATTACTTCACGCGCGAGGTCTTCGACGCCTTTTATCCCGGCTACGGGGCGAGCTGGCCCACTTACTACGGGGCCATCGCCATGACTTACGAACAGGCCTCCGCCCGGGGCCTGCTCATGCGCCGCAGCGACGATCGGGTCTTCCATTTTCGGGACACCGTGCGGCAGCATTTCGTCAGCTCGATCTCCACCCTGGAGACGGCCGCCCGGAACCGAGAGAAGCTGCTGGAGGGCTTCTACCGTTACCGCAAGACGGCCCTGGAGGAAGGCGCCCGGGAGCCGGTGCGCGAATACATCCTGGTGCGCGCGGGTGACGCCAGCGCGGTGGACAAGCTGGCCGCCTTGCTGGCGGAGCACGGCATCGAGCTGAAGCGCGCCCTGGCCCCCTTCCGCAACGCCGGCCGGGAGTTCCCGGCGGGCAGTTACGTCATCCCTCTGGCCCAGCCGGCCAAGCGGCTGATCCGCACCTTATTGGACGCCCACGTGCCCATGGACGAGAAATTCCTCCAGGAGCAGGAACGGCGCCGCAGGAAGAAACTCCCCGATGAGATCTACGATGTGACCGCCTGGTCGCTGGCCCTGGCCTATCACGTCGAAGCGGTGGCCGCGCCGGAAGAGTCGCAGGGAAAGTTCCAGCCGGCCCGGCCGGAGCGCATCCCGCCCGGCGAGCTGGCCAATCCCAAAGCCACGGTGGCGTTTCTGGTCCCGTGGGGCACCCAGGCCGCCGCCCGACTGCTTGCCGCCGCGTTGCGGCGCGAGCTGGCGGTGCTCTCCTCCGACAAGCCGTTCACTCTGGAGGGGCGCAAGTATCCGGCCGGCACTCTGATTTTCAAGATCAAGGACAACCCGGCGAACCTGGTCGAGACGCTGGCTGAGTTGGCCCGCCGCACGGGAGCGGAAGTCCGGGGCGTGGACACGAGCTGGGTCGAGGACGGGGTCAATTTCGGTAGCCGCTACGTCGTTCGGATGCGTCCTCCCGCGGTGGCGCTGGCCTGGGACCGGCCGGCCTCATCCTCCGCGGCCGGTTGGACCCGCTACGTGCTGGAGCGGCAGTACGAATATCCCGTCACCGTGATTCGCTGCCCGACGCTGGCGGCGGCGGACCTGAGCCGGTTCCAGGTGTTGATTCTGCCCGACCAGGGATTCGGAGAAGGTTATTCGCAGGTCTTCGGCCCCAACGGGATTCGCCGCCTGAAGGAATGGGTTTCCGCCGGGGGAACCTTGATCGGCGTGGGCGGTGCACTGAGTTTCTTGGCCGACTCGCGCGTGGCGCTGCTGCCGGTCACGCAGGAGTACCTGGCGCGGCCGGCGGAGGCCGCCAAGAAGCCCGAGGCTCCCAAGCCCGAGGCGGCCAAGCCCGAGGCGGCAGAAGCGCGCGCGCCCGGCAAGCTGCTGGCCAGCGAGGCGGATTATCTGCGGGAGATCCAGGCCGAGCGGGAGCTGCCCGATCGCATGCCCGGCGTCATGGTGCGGGCCCGGCTGGATCCGGATCACTGGATCACGGCCGGGCTGGGAGACACGGTCATCGCGCTGGTCAGCGGGCGGGCGATCTACTCGCCGCTCAAGCTGGACAAGGGGGTCAATGCGGCGGTCTTCCTGGGTCCGGATCAACTGCTGGCCGGCGGTTATCTGTGGGAGGAGAATCGCAAGCAGTTGGCCTACAAACCGCTGCTGGCCGTGGCCCGCGAGGGGCGCGGCTATGTGATCGGCTTCAGCGCCGATCCGAACTTCCGCGCCGCCATGGACGGGCTCAACGTGCTGTTCCTGAACGCCGTCTTCCGCACGCCGCCGCGGACCCGCGGCGCCGCCTCTGCTCAAGAGTGAGGCGGCGCGGCCCGGCGTTCTATTCGGCGTCGAAGGATTCCAGCTCGAACGGCTCTTCCGGCAGGCCGCCGGAGTAACGGGGTCTGGTCTCCTCGGCGTAGCCCTCCAGGCCCTCCAGGGTCGGGACCTCCGCTTCCTGCGGGGCTTCCTCCTCCTCCACGCCCTCGCCCGCGATGCGCACCCGCCGGTAATACTCCATGCCGGTGCCCGCCGGGATCAGGCGCCCCATGATGACGTTCTCCTTCAGGCCGCGCAGGTAGTCCACCTTGCCGTTGATGGCGGCTTCGGTCAGCACGCGCGTCGTCTCCTGGAAGGAAGCGGCCGAGATGAAGCTCTCCGTGGAGAGGGAGGCCTTGGTGATGCCCAGCAGGGTGGGCTTGCCGGTGGCCGGACGGCCGCCGGCGGCCACCACCCGCTCGTTCTCCTCGCGGAACTTGAACTTGTCCACCACCTCTTCGGGCAGGAACTCGGTGTCGCCGATGTCCTCGATCTTGACCCAGCGCATCATCTGCCGGACGATCACCTCCAGGTGCTTGTCGTTGATGTTGACGCCCTGCAGGCGGTAGACCTCCTGGATCTCGCTGACCAGGTATTTCTGGAGGTCCTTCTCGCCCAGCACCTCCAGGATGTCGTGCGGATTGCGCGGGCCGTCCATGAGCGGATCGCCCGCCTTGACCCGTTCGCCCTCCTGCACGTTGACGTGCACGCCGCGGGGCACCGAGTACTCGCGCTCCTGGCCGTCGTCGCTCCGGATGTAAATCTTGCGCTGGCCCTTGCTGACCTCGCCGTAGCGCACCACGCCGTTGATCTCGGCGATCACTGCGGGTTCGCGCGGCTTGCGCGCCTCGAACAGTTCGACCACGCGGGGCAGTCCGCCCGTGATGTCCTTGGTCTTGGTGGTGGCGCGGGGGATCTTGGCCAGTACGTCGCCGGCGTGCACCTCCTCGCCGTCCTTGACCATCAGGTGGGCGTGGGTGGGCATCAAGTAGCGCTTCTCGTCCGAGCGGCTGCCGCTGGGCGGCCGCACCACCAGGGCCGGAATCCGCTTCTCCTCGGGCGAATCCACCACCACCCAGTGCGACATGCCGGTGATTTCGTCCAACTGCTCCTGAAGCGTGACGCCCTGGACCAGATCGCGGAAATGCACCACGCCGCTGACCTCGGTGAGGATCGAGAAGGTGTAGGGATCCCACTCGAGCAGGATCTGGCCGGCTTTGACCGGCGCCTTGTCCTCGACGCGCACCTTGGCGCCGTAAACCACCTGGTAGCGTTCCCGCTCGCGGCCCTTGGCGTCCACCACGGCCAGGATGCCGCTGCGGTTCATGGCCACCAGCTCGCCCGCCTTGTTGCGCACCGCCTGGATGTTGATGTACTTGGCGAAGCCGTCGTACTTGGCGTCCTGAGTGGACTGCTCGGCCACACGGGTGGCCGCTCCGCCGATATGGAAGGTGCGCATGGTAAGCTGGGTGCCCGGCTCGCCGATGGACTGGGCGGCGATCACGCCCACCGCCTCGCCCCGCTCGACCAGCCGCCCGGTCGCCAGGTTGCGCCCGTAGCAGAGCTGGCAGACTCCCCGCCGGGACTCGCAGGTGAGCACCGAGCGGATCTTGACCCGCTCGATGCCCGCCGCCTGAATGGCGGCCGCCAGCTCCTCCGTGATCTCCTGGTTGACGCCCACGATCAGGTTGCCTTCGTAGTCGTAGAGGTCTTCCAGGGCCACGCGTCCCACCACCCGGTCGCGCAGCGGTTCGATGGTCTCACCCGACTCGATGATGGGCTCGACGAAGATGCCGTCGGTGGTTCCGCAGTCGTACTCGGTGACGATGACGTCCTGAGCCACGTCCACCAGGCGGCGGGTGAGGTAGCCGGAGTCGGCCGTCTTCAGGGCGGTGTCGGCCAGGCCCTTGCGCGCGCCGTGGGTCGAGATGAAGTACTGCAAGACGTTGAGGCCCTCGCGGAAGTTGGCCGTGATGGGGGTTTCGATGATGTCGCCGCTGGGTTTGGCCATCAGGCCGCGCATGCCGGAGAGCTGGCGGATCTGCTGTTTGGAGCCGCGCGCCCCGGAGTCGGCCATGATGTAGATGGGGTTGAGGTAGCGGCCGGTGCGGTCGTCCTCCTCCATGATCTTGAACATTTCCTCGGAGACGCGGTCGGTGACGCGGGACCAGATCTCGATGATCTTGTTCAAGCGCTCGCCGTTGGTGATGGATCCCTCCAGGTACTGCTGCTGCACGGCCATCACCTCTTTTTCCGCCTCCCGCACCAGGTGGGGCTTCTGGCGGGGCACGACCATGTCGTCAATGCCGATCGAGATGCCCGCCCGCGTGGCGTAGTGAAAGCCCAGGTCCTTGATCTTGTCCAGCAACTGCACGGTGGCCTGCAAGCCGAAATGCAGGTAGCAATACTGGACCAGTTGGGTGATGCCCTTCTTCTTGAGCAGGCCGTTGACGAAAGGCATCTCCTCGGGCAAGGCGTCGTTGAGGATCACCCGCCCTACGGTGGTGTCCATGTCGCTCTTGTTGTACTCGATGGGCTGGGTGTGCAGCAGATCCTGACTGTCGAAGGCCTTGTCCAGGTCGAGCACCCGCCCGGTGTAGCGCAGCTTGATGGGCGTGAGGGTTTCCACCTCGCCCATTTCCAGGGCGATCAGAACGTCCTCGGGGGAGGCGAATTTCTTGCCCTCGCCCTTGGCGCCCGGCCGAGCCTTGGTCAGGTAATACAGGCCCAGCACCATGTCCTGGGTGGGCACCGCCAGCGGCTGGCCGTGGGCGGGCGAAAGGATGTTGTTGGAGGAAAGCATCAGGGTGGCCGCCTCGATCTGGGCTTCGGGCGACAGGGGGATGTGGACCGCCATCTGGTCGCCGTCGAAATCGGCGTTGAAGGCGGTGCAGACCAGGGGGTGGATCTTGATGGCTTTGCCTTCCACCAGCACGGGCTGGAAGGCCTGGATGCCCAGGCGGTGTAGGGTGGGAGCGCGGTTGAGCAGGATGGGGTGATCGCGGATGACCTCCTCAAGGATGTCCCAGACCACCGCGTCCTGCTGCTCGACCAGCTCCTTGGCCTGCTTGATGGTGGTGCAGTGCCCGCGCTGCTCCAAGCGGTGATAAATGAAGGGCTTGAACAGCTCGAGAGCCATCTTCTTGGGCAACCCGCACTGGTGCAGCTTCAGCTCCGGCCCCACCACGATCACCGAGCGGCCGGAGTAGTCCACGCGCTTGCCCAGCAGGTTCTGGCGGAAGCGTCCCTGCTTGCCCTTGAGGTTGTCCGAGAGCGACTTCAGCGGGCGGTTGTTGGCTCCGCGCAGCACGCGGCCCCGGCGGCCGTTGTCGAACAGGGCGTCCACCGCCTCCTGGAGCATGCGCTTCTCGTTGCGCACGATCACGTCCGGAGCCCGCAGCTCGATCAGCTTCTTCAGGCGGTTGTTGCGGTTGATCACCCGCCGGTAGAGATCGTTCAAATCCGAGGTGGCGAAGCGCCCCCCGTCCAGGGGCACCAGGGGGCGCAGCTCGGGCGGGATCACCGGGATCACGTCCAGGATCATCCACTCCGGCTTGTTGCCCGACTTGCGGAAGCTCTCGACCACCCGCAGCCGCTTGGCGTACTTCAGCTTCTTCTGCTGGGAGGCCTCGGTCTTCATCTTCTCGCGGATTTCCTGGTTGAGGGCCTCCAGGTCCACCTTCTTGAGCAGCTCCTTGATGCCCTCGGCCCCCATCATGGCCACGAACTTGCCTGGGTGGTCCAGATCGAGCTGGCGCTTGCGCTCGTCGGTGATCACCTCGCCTTTCTGAAGGCCGGGCACTTCGCCCGGATCCACCACCACGTAGGCCTCGAAGTACAGCACGCGCTCCAGGTCGCGCAGGGTGATGTCCAGCAGGTAGCCGATGCGGCTGGGCAGCCCTTTGAAGAACCAGACGTGCGAGCAGGGGCTGGCCAGCTCGATGTGACCCAGCCGCTCACGCCGCACGCGCGAGAGCGTGACCTCGACCCCGCACTTGTCGCAGATCACCCCCCGGTGCTTCATGCGCTTGTACTTGCCGCACAGGCACTCCCAGTCCGCCACCGGGCCGAAAATGCGGGCGCAGAACAGCCCGTCGCGCTCCGGCTTGAAGGTCCGGTAGTTGATGGTCTCCGGCTTGGTCACCTCGCCGTGGGACCAGCTCCGGATTTTCTCCGGGGAGGCCAGCGAGATGCGGATGGAGTCGAAGTCCGCGATCAAGTTGGCTCGATCGTAAGGAGAGGATCGGTACATGTTTGCTCCTAGCCGGGGCGGCCGGCGCGCCGGGAGCCTTCCCGGCGGGCGCCGTCCGGTCCGACCCACGGGGTCGGCCTGCCGCCCGAAGGACCGTCGGTTTCACTCCCTGACGGCCGCATCCCTCAGTCCGCCGCCAGCGCGGTGTCCAGCACCTCGCGCGGCTTCTTCATCAACTCCACGTCCAGGCAGAGCGATTGCAGTTCGCGAATCAGCACGTTGAAGGATTCCGGAACGCCGGGCTCGGCCGCCGCCTCGCCCTTGACGATGGCCTCGTAGATCTTGGCCCGTCCGTAGACGTCGTCGGACTTGGCGGTGAGCAGCTCCTGCAAGATGTAGGCCGCCCCGTAGGCTTCCAGGGCCCAGACCTCCATCTCGCCGAAGCGCTGGCCGC
>JBBIMA010000077.1:0-18673 GCA_037444625.1 Solibacteraceae bacterium | reverse complement strand
GTCCGGGCGGCCGGGGCGGGCGGCGGACCCGGAGGCAGCCCCGGCCCCGGAGGAGCCGCGGCCCGGCGGGCGCCCTAAGGGCGATCGCTCCACCTTGAGTTTGTTCGGTGAGAAGCTGGCCGAGGCCTTGCGGCAGGAGGAGTAGGCAGCGCGAAATGGCCAAGGGACGCAGGCGAGGCGAGCTTCCGCCGCCGCTGGAGCTGGCTTGCCTGAAGGCGCTTTGGCGGCTGGGCGAAGGCACGGTGCGTGAAGTCTGGCAGGCCCTCCAGCCCGAGCAGAAGCTGGCCTACACCACGGTGCTGACGGTGCTCGACCGGCTGGCGCGCAAGGGAGCGGCGGAGCGGCGGCTGGCGGGGCGCTGCCTGATTTACGCTCCGGCGGTTTCGCGCGAGGTCCTGCGGCGAGCGGCCTTGCGGGAGCTGCTGGCAAGCTATTTCGACGGCTCGGTGGAGGAGCTGCTGGCCTTCCTGCGCACGCAGGCGGCGGAGGGCGACGGGGCGCAGAGCCCCGCTCCCGCCGGCCTGGACCCCGTGCTGCTTTGAGCGGGGCTACTCGATGTAGCCCAGCCGGCGCAGGGTGGTTTCCGGCTCGACCAGATCAAAACGGCTGAGGGCGGCCCGCTGGCGGCCGTTTTCCAGGGCGACGGCGTAAGGGGGATCCACGAACTTGAAGACCTCGCGCAGGCGGGCTACGTCGCTCGAGAGGCGGCTGGCGAAGCCGGTGGCGTCGAGGAACTCGCGGGCGAACTGGGGCTGGGCGGTGGCCACGCTGATGCGGGTGACGTTGCGCCAGCGGTAGCGGGCCATCCAGCGGGCGGCCTGGTCGCAGTGAGAGCATTCCGGATCGAAGAAGTAAATGAAGATCCGGCCGCGTTCGAGCGAGAAAGGCTGTCCTTCCACCAGGATCGAGGGCGGAGCGGTGAGGGTGTTGCGGCGCACGGCGGCCATGCCGAAGCTGGCCAGGGCGAACACCGCCACCGCGCCGGCGATCATGGCGGCCGAGCGACGCCCCCAGGAGGGGCGCGCCCAAGCGCCGGCGGCGGCCGCCAAGGCCAACATGACCAGATCGCTCAGGAAGAAAGCCGGGCCGACGGCGCGCCGCACCCAGGGGAAGCAGTTGCAATCCTCGCCCCGCAGGGCGTTGTAATGCAGCCCGATGTAGAACAGGAAGGCCAGCAGCAGCCCGGCGGTCAGCCAGGCGCCCCAACGCCGGAATCGAGGCACAATCAACCAGGCGCCGGCCAGGGTCTCGGCGATGCCGAAGCCGATGGCGGCCGGGAGGCTGAAGGCGTGCGGGACCAGAGCCTGGCGCATGCGTTCGGCGGCGGCGAACGGGTCGGTGATCTTCCAGACGCCCGCCACGATGAACAGCAGACCGACCAGCCAGGCGGAAAGGGTCCCGAGGAGAGATTTCCAGGCGGCTAGCTCCCAGAAGGCGGTACTGCCTTCCGGCTGTGCCATACTGTCATCCATGCCCCTTATTTTAGCCATGCTGGCGGTGCTGGTCGGGGCGCCGGGGCCGGGGCAGACCGGGGTCCGGGCGCCGAAGGAGGCCGGGGTGCAGGCGGCGGACATGGTGATCACGGGCGCCAGGATTTACACTTTGGACCCGGCCCGGCCGGACGTGGGCGCGCTGGCCGTCCGGGAGGGCAGGATTGCGGCGGTGGGCGAGGAGGCGCTCGGGCTGATCGGGCCGAAGACCCGACGGATCGAGGCGCGGGGCGCGGTGGTGATCCCGGGCTTGATTGACAGCCACGGGCACATGGAATCGCTGGGCGAGATGCTGGAGACCTTCGATTTCCGGCACGTGCGGAGGGTGGAGGAAATCGTCGAGATGGTGCGCCGGGAGGCATCGCGGCGCGCGCCGGGCGAGTGGATTCAGGGCCACAGTTGGGATCAGACCAACTGGGGCGGGGAGTTTCCCACCGCCGAGGCGTTGAGCCGCGCGGTCCCCGATCACCCGGTGTACCTGACGCGCGTGGACGGACACGCCGCCTGGGTGAACCGCAAGGCAATGGAAATGGCTGGGATCACGGCCTCGACGCCCGATCCGCCGGGAGGCAAAATCCTGCGCGATGCGGCCGGCAACCCGACGGGCATTCTGATTGACCGGGCCCAGGGTTTGGTTGCCTCCAAGATTCCGCCGCCCACGGCCGAGGTCTTGCGGCGGCGGCTGGCGCGGGCCGCGCGGGAGTGTGCCCGACTGGGGCTGACCAGCGTGCATGACGCGGGCGTAAGCGCCGAGGCGCTGGCCGCCTATCGGGAGCTGATCGCGCGGGGCGAGCTGCCCATACGGATCTACGCCATGATCGGGGGCGAGGGACGACTGTGGCGCGAGTACCTGAAGCGGGGGCCGGAGATCGGCGAGCATCTGACCGTGCGCTCGGTCAAGCTGATGGCCGACGGGGCGATGGGGTCGCGGGGGGCGGCGTTCTTCGAGCCCTACGCGGACGACCCGGGCAACCGCGGGCTGCTGCTGCTCAAGCGAGAGGATATCGAGCGGGTGGCGCGCCAGGCCGTCGAGCGGGGATTCCAGGTGAACACGCACGCCATAGGCGATCGGGCCAACCGGATGGTGCTGGAGGCTTACGCCGCGGTGCTGGGCGGGCCTAACGATCGGCGTTTCCGCATCGAGCACGCGCAGGTGGTGGCGGAGGAGGATTTCGAGCGCTTCGCGCGGTACTCGATCATTGCCTCGATGCAGGCCACGCACGCCACCAGCGACATGCGCTGGGCGGAGGCGCGGCTGGGGCCGCAGCGGGTCAAGGGAGCCTACGCCTGGCGGCGTTTCCTCTCCTTGGGCGTACCGGTGGCCAACGGCTCGGACTTTCCGGTGGAGGATCCCAACCCGCTGTGGGGCTTCTACGCGGCCATCACCCGGCAGGATCACGAGGGCCGTCCGCCGGGGGGCTGGTTTGCCGAGCAAAGGATGACGCGGAGCGAGGCCCTGGAGAGCTGGACCCTGCGAGGCGCCTATGCCGCCTTCGAGGAGGATCGCAAGGGCAGCCTGGCGCCGGGGAAGCTGGCGGACTTCGTGATGCTGTCGGCCGACATCATGAGGATTCCCCCGCCGGAGATTCTGAAGACGCGCGTGCTGATGACGGTAGTGGGGGGCCGGATCGTTTACTCGCAGGGGCCATGATCGGGGCGCTGCTTTGGCTGGCGGCCGGGGCGGGGCCGGTGCCGCTGATGGACGACGCAGTGGCGGCGCCGCCGGCGGGCTGGCGGCCGGTGGTGATCACGCTGCGGCAGAAGCCGGCGGTGATTGACTGCGAGTTCCGGGTGCAGGAAGGGCCGCCGGTCAGGCTGTGGCTGCTGGATGGCCGGGAGCTGGCGAGTTTCCGGACCGGACGGGCGGTCGAGCCGCTGGCGGTGACGGGCTATCGCAGCAGCGGGCGGCTGCGTTACAACGGGGGGCCGGGCGAGTTGCGCCTGGGCGTGGACATCCGGATGAGTCCGTGCTAGGGCCCGAGGGGCCGGCCGCGGGTGGGGTTGGATTTTGCGGGCGGCCAAGTGCGGGAGGTGCCGGCCGGGCGGCGGGCGGCGGTGATCGGGGTGAGTCTGGCGTTCTTTTGCGCCGTCAGTTACTGGGCGGCGCGGCGGCTGGGGCCGCGGCTGGCGGCGCGACTGCGGGAGTGAAGGGGGCCCAGGCAGGGGGAAGGGCGTCTCGCTTGCGGTAGAATACTGCGTTTCTGCGATAGAATATCTGCTCATGCCCGAGGGCAAACCCGCAACCCCCAGCCTCAGCGTGTTCTTCCCGGCCTACAACGATGCGCCCTCGCTGCCCGGCCTGCTGGAGAAGACCTTCGCCGTGCTGCCGCAGCTCACCGACGACTTCGAGGTGATCGTGGTCAACGACGGCAGCCGGGACGGCACGGCGGAGGTGCTGCGGGAGCTGGCCGAGAAGTACGCGCCCCGGCTGCGCGTGGTGACGCACGAGAAGAATCGGGGCTACGGCGCGGCCTTGCGCAGCGGTTTCTCCGCCGCCGGCAAGGATCTGGTGTTTTACACCGACGGGGACGGGCAGTACGATCCGGGCGAGCTGCCCAAGCTGTGGGCCTTGATGGAGCCGGACGTGGGGCTGGTGAACGGCTACAAGGTGGAGCGGCACGATCCCTGGCATCGGGTATGGATCGGGCGGGCGTACAACCGCTTCGCGCGCTGCCTGTTCCGCATCCGGATCCGGGACATAGACTGCGACTTCCGCCTGATCCGGCGGCGGCTGCTGGAGCAGATGCGGCTGGGCTCGACCAGCGGGACCATCTGCGTCGAGCTGGTGCGGAAGCTGGAGCTGAGTCCCTGCCGGGTGGTGGAGGCGCCGGTGCACCATTACCCGCGGCTGCACGGGCGCTCGCAGTTCTTCCGGTTGCGGTCGCTGGCGACGACCCTGTACCAGCTCCTGCGGCTGTACGTGCGGCTGGTGATCAAGCCGGCGCTGAACGGGGACAACCCGCGATGGGCCTGAGGGGCGGTCGGGAGGCGGGTGTGCCTTGAGGATTCCGCTGGTCAATTTGAAGGCGGCGCTGGAGGCGGTCGGGGAGAGCTGGCGGGCCAACCAGGCGGCGATGATCGAGCGGGGGCAGTTCATCCTGGGCGAGCAGGTGGCGGCCTTCGAGCGGGAGTTCGCCGCGGCCATGGGGGCGCGCTTCGCGGTGGGTGTAGGTACGGGGACGGGTGCGCTGGAGCTGTGTCTGCGCGAGGCCGGTCTGGGGGAGGGGCGGGCGGAGGTGCTGACCTCGCCGCTGACGGCCCCGTTCACCGGACTGGCGATCCTGAGCGCAGGAGGCAAGCCGCGGTTTGCGGATGTGGAGGAGGACACGCTGCTGCTGGATCCGGAGGATGCGGGCAACCGGGCGACGCGGCGCACGGCGGCATTGGTTCCCGTACATCTGTACGGGCGGCCGTGCGAGCTGGGGCGATGGAAGGCGCTGGCGCGGACGCTCGGGGCGGCGTTGATCCAGGACGCCTGCCAGGCGCACGGAGCGCGCTGGGACGGCCGGCCGCTGGCCGACTACTCGCCCTGGGTGGCCTACAGCTTTTATCCCACGAAGAATCTGGGCGGATTGGGCGACGGGGGAGCGGTGGCGACCAACCGGGCGGGTGTGGCGCGACGGATCCGGTGGTTGCGCGACGGGGGGCGCAGGGGCGACCAAGTGAGCCGGCTGGCCGGCATCAACTCGCGCCTGGACGAGATCCAGGCTTGCTATCTGCGGGCTTGCCTGCCGCACCTGGAGGAGTGGAACCTCCGGCGGGCGCGCCTGGCGGCGATCTACGACGAGGCGCTGAAGGATTGTCCGGGCGTGCGGTTGCTGAACCGCGAAGGGTCGGTGCATCACCTGTACGTCATCCGGGTACGGAAGCGGGAACGGCTCCGGCGCCGGTTGGCCGAGCAGGGCATCGCGACGGCGGTCCACTATCCGGCGCCGCTTCATTTGCAGCCCGCCTTCCGGGACTGCGGGCTGCGGCGGGGCGATCTGCCGGTGGCCGAGCGGGCCTGCCGCGAGATCCTTTCCCTGCCGCTGTGGCCGCAGATGCCGGAGGCGGCGGCCGAAGAAGTGGCGGGTCGCATCCTGGATTTCTACCGGCGGGGGGCCTGCTAGACTGAAGGAAGGGCCATGCTCTCGGTGGTCATTCCGGTTCATAACGAAGAGGCGTCGCTATTGCCGCTGTACGACCGGCTGACGGCGACCCTGGAGAAGCTGGGCCGGCCTTACGAAATCATTTTCGTGGACGACGCCTCGACCGACCGGAGCTTCGAGCTGCTGGCGCACCTGGTGGAGACCGACGAGCGGTTGAAGTTGATTCGCTTGCGGCGTAACTTCGGGCAGACGGCGGCGCTCTCGGCGGGTTTCCACGAAGCGCGGGGCGAGGTGATCATTTCGCTGGACGCCGATTTACAGCATTCTCCCGAAGATATTCCCGAGCTGCTGGCCAAGATAGACGAGGGTTACGACATCGCCAGCGGCTGGCGGAAGAATCGGGTGGATAATCCGATTACGCGCAAGCTGCCCTCGCGGGTGGCCAACTGGATCATGGCTAGGGTTTCGGGCATCGAGCTGCACGATTTCGGGACCACCTTCAAGGCTTACCGGGCGGAGATTCTCCGGGACATCAACCTGTACGGCGAGCTGCACCGGTTCATTCCGGCCCTGGCGAGCTTTTACGGGGCGCGCATCGCGGAGGTGCCCATCCGGAACGTGCCGCGCGCGGCGGGCGGCTCGCACTACGGGCTGGGGCGGACGCTGCACGTGCTGTTCGACATTTTGACCATCAAGTTCCTGCTGAGTTACTTCACCCGGCCCATGCATTTCTTCGGGAAACTGGGGTTGGCCGGCACGACGGTGGGAGGGGGGATCCTGGGCTACCTGTGCGTGTACAAGCTGACCGGCCATGAAATCCTGATCAACCACGGCCCGCTGCTGCTGGCGGGCAGCCTGCTGCTGCTGGCGGGGATCATGATGTTTTCCACCGGCCTGCTGGGGGAGGTGCTGATGCGCACCTACTTTGAGAGCCAGGGACGGCGGATTTACGCGATTCGCGAGATCCGCACGCGGGGCGCGGGCCGGCCGGTGGATCAGCCGCACTGATCGAGTTCGGCGGCGCGGCGCCAGCGATCCTCGAAAAGGCCTCGCATGGCCTCGCCCAGACCGGGATGATCGAAGATGACGGCGGTCCAGGCGGGCCGGGTGAGGACGGGGTCGAGCAGGGCGATCATGCCCTGGCGGCCGTCGAAGAGGGCCAGCTTCATGGGCAGGGAGGGGGCGAGGCGGATTTCCACCCCCGCCTCCCGGTATTCGGCCAGCCGGCGGCGGTGCTCGGCGGCGAGAAGACCGGCCTCCAGCAGCAGGCGGCAGCGGACGCCGCGCCGGCCGGCCTCTCGGACGAGCTGCTCCTGGAGCGGATCCACGGCATAGGGCGGGCGGGAAAACTCCAGATACTCGCTCCGGGCCTCGGCCAGCATGCGGCGGTACTGGGCGGCGATCTGGACGGGATCGCTCACGATGCGCAGGAAATCCAGCGTGCCGCGACCCTCCTGGGCGCCGGAGCAGGCGGCGCGCAGCTCCTCGATCAGGCCGGCGGCCAGGCGGGACCGCTCGCTGAATTCCTGCTCGAGCCAGCGGCGCTTGCGCTCCAGGTAGGCGGGGATGGCCAGCTCCGGTTCGACGGCCGAGAACAGCTTGGTTTTCTCCTGCACCACGTGGGCGAAGCCTTTCTCGATCAGGCTGTCGAGGACTTCGTAGATCTTCTGGCGCGGCACGCGGGCCCGGGCGGCCAGTTCAAGGGCCTTGAACCTGGGGTGCCCCACCAGCACCAGGTAGGCTCTGGCCTCGTAAGCGTTCAGACCGACTTGCTGCAAGCCGCGACAGAAACGCTGAAAGGTAGTCTCGGGCATGGCGTCAGGGCAGTGATGGGGTCAGCAGGACAACGATAGCAAAGCGGCGGGCGACGTGCGCGGGCCGGAGCCGGGGGCTCTGCTACAATGGCGGACATACGGGGATGCGAGGTCATGAAACAAGAGCTTCCGGGGCTCCCTTCGACTCTGGGGGCCCTTCGCCGCAGCGCTGAGTTCAGCGCCGAGCGGATCGCCCGGCGCAGCGTAAAGGACGAGATACGAGCCAACCTGATCGCCAAATTGCAGGGCGGGGAGGAGCTGTTTGCGGGCATTCTGGGCTTCGACGACACGGTGATTCCGCAGATCGTCAACGCGCTTCTGGCCCGGCACAACTTCATCCTGCTCGGCCTGCGCGGTCAGGCCAAGACGCGCATCCTGCGCCAGTTGACGGACTTGCTGGACGAGAGGCTGCCGGTGGTGGCCGGCTGCGAGATTCGCGACAACCCCTACCGGCCGATTTGCCGCCGCTGCCGCGAGCTGATCGCCGAGAGGGGAGACGAGACTCCCATCGGCTGGCTGGGGCGGGAGGAACGCTACGTCGAGAAGCTGGCCACGCCGGATGTCACCATGGCGGACATGATCGGCGACATGGACCCGATCAAGGCCGCCCGGGGAGGCCGCGAGCTCTCCGACGAGGGGACGATGCACTACGGCTTGCTGCCACGCGCCAACCGGGGGATTTTCGCGATCAACGAGCTGCCCGATCTGGCGGGTAAGATCCAGGTGGGCCTGTTCAACATCATGCAGGAAGGCGACGTGCAGATCAAGGGTTATCCGGTGCGCCTGCCGCTGGACTTGCTGCTGGTCTTCACGGCCAATCCGGAGGATTACACGGCGCGCGGCAAGATCATCACGCCGCTGAAGGATCGCATCGGTAGCGAGATTCGGACGCATTATCCCCTGAGCCTGGAGCAGGGCATGGCGATCACGCGGCAGGAAGCCTGGACCGAGCGGCCCTCGCCGGTGCGCGTCGAGATTCCGGAGTTCATCCGGGAGACGGTCGAGCAGTTGGCCTTTCTGGCCCGGGAGGACAAGCGGGTGGACCGCCGCTCGGGGGTCTCGCAGCGGCTGCCGATCGCACTGCTGGAAAGCGTGGTGTCGAACGCGGAGCGGCGCGCCTTGCGGGCGGGCGAGAAGACGGCGGCGCCGCGGGTGCTGGATCTTTACGCCGCCCTGCCGGCCATTACGGGCAAGCTCGAACTGGAGTACGAAGGAGAGTTGAAGGGCGGCGAGGCGGTGGCTCGGGAACTGATCCGGGGCGCGGTGGGCAAGGTGTACAGCCGTCTGTTCGACGGGGCGAATCTGTCGGCGGTGGTGCAGTGGTTCGAGCTGGGCGGTTCGCTCAAACTGGAGGAGTACGCTTCGGCGGCGGCTCTGCTGCGACGGCTGGGGACGATTCAGGGGCTGCTCGATCACCTGCCGGCGATGGGCGTCTCGGCGCAGGATCCGGCGGCGGTGCGGGCGGCGGCCGCCGAGTTCATTTTGGAAGGCCTGTACGCCCACCGGCGCATCCAGCGCAGCGAGGAACTGGGCTTCGTGGCCGGCGAGCGGAGGCGCGAAGCGGCCGGCGAGGAAGGGCGGCGGCCGGGCTACCGGCGCCAGTTCAACTAGGAGGGGCCGTGCGCTGGGTCAGGTACTCGCGCTGGGAGGGAGAGGATCCGGGCATCGGCGCCGAAGAGGTGCTCCAGGCGCTGGCGGATTTCCTGCTGGACAGCGGGTTGCGCCGCTCGGGCTTGCAGTTCAGCGAGTTTGCGGGCCACAGCTTTGAAGAGCTGCGGCAGGCCATCGAGGACGCGTTGCGGGAAGGCTGGCTGCCGGGTGATGAGGCCCTCGAGGGGCTGCGCGAGAGGCTGGAGAAGCTCAGCGGGCCGGAACTGCGGCGACTGGCCGAGGAGCTGGTGCGGAAGCTGATCGAAGAGGGTTATCTTCGGGCCGAGCAGGCGCCGGCGGGGTTGGGGGTCCTCCCTGGGGAGCAAGCGCCGGTACGCGTGCGCCTGGAGCTGACCGACAAGTCGCTGGACTTTCTGGGCTACAAGGCTTTGAAGGACTTGCTGGGCGCGCTGGGCAAGTCCAGCTTCGGAGCGCACGACACGCGCCGGGCGGCCACGGGCATCGAGGCTACGGAAGCGGCCAAGCCCTACGAGTTCGGAGACACGCTGAACCTGGATATCGGCGCCACGTTGTTGTCGGCCTTGCGGCGGCAGGGGCCGCGCCTGCCCCTTGAGCTGGACTACCCGGATCTCCAGGTGGCCCAAGCCGAATACCAGAGTTCCTGCGCCACGGTGTTGATGCTGGACGCCAGCCACAGCATGATTCTGTACGGAGAGGATCGCTTCACGCCGGCCAAGAAGGTGGCGCTGGCCTTGGCGCATCTGATTCGCGCCCAGTATCCGGGCGACAGCCTACGCTGCGTGTTGTTCCACGACCGGGCCGAGGAGCTGAAGCTTTCCGAGCTGGCGGGCGTGCAAGTGGGTCCCTATTACACGAACACCCGGGAGGGCCTGATCCTGGCCCAGCGCCTGCTGGCGCAGGAGCGCAAGGACATGAAGCAGATCATCCTGATCACCGACGGCAAGCCCTCGGCCATTACGCTGGAGGACGGGCGGGTGTATCGCAATGCGTTCGGGCTGGATCCGCTGGTGGTGGCCCGGACGCTGGAGGAAGTCAGCCGGTGCAGGCGCCAGGGCATCCTGATCAACACCTTCATGCTGGCGGCGGACGGCGAGCTGGTGGCCTTCGTGCGGCGGGTGGCCGAGCTGTGCCGCGGCAAGGCCTATTTCACGACGCCTTACACGCTGGGCCGGTACCTGTTGATGGATTACCTGAATCGCAAGACGCGCACGGTGCACTGAGGGCGGCGGCTCATGCGGCGGCCGGGGGATCAGCCGGCGGAACCTCCGGGCGCCTTCATCCCACCCCCAGCCAGCGCAGCAGGCCGTAGAGCACCGGCATGGCGAACAACGGGCTGTCGGTGCGGTCCAAACAGCCGCCGTGGCCGGGGAACAAAGCGCCGCTGTCTTTGACGCCCGCGCCGCGCTTGAGGGCGGACTCGGCCAGATCGCCCACCTGGCCGGCCAGGTTGCAGGCGGCGGCCACGAGGAGCACCCGGTCAAGGCTCAGGGAGGGCCAGAGGGCGCGGGCGTAAGCCCAGCCGAAAACCAAGGCCGACGCGGCGGAGGCGACGGCGCCCGCCCAGGTCTTGGCGGGGCTGATTTCCGGCGCCAGCTTTCGCCGGCCGAGCAGGCGGCCGGCGTAATAAGCCGCCGTGTCGCCCACCCAGTTCACGGCCAGCGCGAACAGAAGCCACCAGCGGTCCAGCTCGCGCAGAGCCAGGCCCGAGCGCCAGGCGCCAAAGATGTAGACTACGCCGAGCAGCATGGCGGCCGCCCTTGGCAGAGCGCCCGAGAGGGGCCGGGCTCGCATGGCCAGGGTGAGGGCCAGCGGCGCCAGCAAGGCCACCAGGAGCCAGGCGATCTCCGCCGGCGCCAGCAGGAGCAACAGGCCGGCGGCGTAACCCACCGGTCCGGGCGGCGCGATGCCGTGGCGTTCGACCAGCCGGCAGTACTCCCGATAACTGAGCAGAGCAATCAAGCCGGCGGCCGAGAGGAAAGCCCAGGAGGGCGCCCAAAGCACAAGGGCTACGGCCGCGGGAGCCAACAGCAGCGCAGTGAGGACCCGTTTCATGCGATTGGATGCGGCCGCTCAGAACCGGGCCCAGTTCAGGTAAGCCGCCGCCAAGGCCCCGACGCCCAGGAAACTGCCGAAGGGGAGCTGATATTCGGAGGCCTTCTTGCCCGCGGCCTTGACGTAGATCAAGCCCAGCAAGGAGCCGGCCAGCGAGCCCACCAGCAAGGCGAGCATGGCGCCGTACAGGCCCAGGAAGGCGCCGAGCATGGCGGCCATCTTCACGTCGCCCAACCCCATGCCTTCGCGGCGGCGCACTTTCTCGTAGAGCGCCCCGAGCACCCAGAGGAGGCCGCCGGTCACCACCAGGCCGAGCAGGGCCTCGCCCAGGGAAAGCCAGCGAGCGCCCCATTGCCGCGGGGCCAGCAACAGCACCAGCAAGGGATCCATGGGGGCGAGCAGGGCCAGGGCCAGCCCGGCCGCGGTCCCGCCCAGGGTGAACTCGTCGGGCAGGATTCGGGCTTCCAAGTCCGTGAAGATCAGACCGACCAGCAGGGCAGCCAGCAGAGCCAGCCGCAGGGTCTCGAGTGAGAGGCCGGTCTTGAAGACGGCGGCTGCAAACAAGGCGGCGGTGAGCAGCTCGACGGCCGGATAGCGCAGCGGGACGGCGGCGCCGCAACTCCGGCAGCGCCCGCGCAGCAGCAGATAGCTGAGCAGGGGGATGTTGTCGTACCAGGCCAGAGTAGCCTGGCAGTGCGGGCAAAACGAGCGCGGGCGAACGATAGAGAGGTCGCGCGGCAGCCGGTAGATGCAGACGTTCAGGAAGCTGCCGGCCAGCAGGCCGGCCAGCGCCGCCAACAGCCCGAGGAGCACTAGAGCACCTCCTGGTACGCGCGCAGCGTATTCTCCGCCAGAGCGCGGACGGAATAACGTTCTTCGACCAGCCGGCGCGCGGTCGCCGCCAGCCGTGCGGCCAGCGCGGGCTCGGCGCGCAGCCGGCGGACCGCCTCGACCACGGCCTCCGGCGTGTTCTCAACCAGCAGACCAGTTTCGCCGTGCTGCACGATCTCGGTCAAGCCGCCGCAGCGGCTGGCCACGACCGGCACCCCGGCCGAGAAAGCCAGCAGCACGGCCGAGCCCAAGCCCTCCTGCTCGGTGAGGTAGAGCAGCAGGGAGGCGTCGCGCAGATCGGCGGCCAGATTCCGGGAGCGGAGGAGCGGGAAACCGCCCAGGCGAGCGGCGGCCTCCAGCAGGCCTTCCCCCTTGAGCGGGTCGGAGGTCGCCGGGGCAACGATCCCTCCGGAGCGGGAGGAGGGGGGCAACAAGGGCACGCCGTCATAGACCACCACGATGCGGTCGGCGGGGACGCCGCCGGCGAGCAGCACCGCTTGGACGTGCCGGGAGACGGCCAGGAACAGGCGCGCCCGGCGGTACTTCCAGCGGGACAGCGGGTCGCGCCCCAGGGGGAAAGCCACCCGGCGGGAGACGATCAGACGGGGATGGCCGAGGAGCGCCGCCAGGGTGTGGGCGCGGGCATCGTGAGCGTGCACGATGTCGGCAGCGCGGGCCAGCCGCCAGAGGGCCGCAAGGGTCATTGGCCGGGCAGGCAGGCCGCGCGAGCGGGCCGCTTCGAGCAGGGGCGCGCGGCGCGGGGCGAGCAACAGGTTTTCGTGGCCGGCTCGGACGAGCCCTTCCGCCAGATAGAGCGCCTGCCATTGCCCGCCCCGCATCCGGCGTCCGCCGTCCAGGTGAAGAATGCGCACCGGCGCCCTCAGCTCATGTTACGGGCCTTGGCGAACTTCAGGTAAGTGTAGGCGGCCGCCATGTGAGCGATGGTGAGTCCTTCGAAGCCGTCCAGGAAGCCGAGCTGGAACAGGTAGGTGCGCAGGAAGGTCCAGGCGGGCGAGAGGATGAGGTGGCGCCAGCCTACCTTTTGGCGGCGGGCCACCAGTTCCTGGGCCGCCAGGGTGGTGTAGCGGTCCAGGGTCTTCAGGTGCTCGGAGAGCGAGTTGCACGTGAAGTGGAGCAAGTTGGAACGCAGGTGGCCGACGCGGCCCTGGGTCTGGACGCGCTCGTGGACGTACTCGCCCACCCAGCGGCCTTTGCGCCGGTCGTAAAGGCGGATTTTGCGGTCGGGATACCAGCCGGAGTGCAGGATCCAGCGGCCCAGGTATTGCGCCAGGCGGGGGACGGTGTAGGCGTCGCAATCCGGTCCGGTCTTCTTGAGTTGCCAGATTTCGGCTTCGAGGGCTTCGCTGAGGGCCTCGTCGGCGTCGAGCGAGAGGATCCAGTCATGGCGGGCCTGCTCGGCGGCGAAGTTCTTCTGGGCGGCGTAGCCGCGCCACTCGGCCTCGATGACGCGAGCGCCGAGTTGGCGGGCGAGCGAGACGGTGCGGTCGGTCGAACCGCAGTCCACCACCAGGATCTCCTCGCAGCAACGCAGGCTTTCCAAGGCGCGGGGCAGGTTGCGTTCCTCGTTGGAGGTGATGATGGTGGCGGAGATCTTCACGGGCGGACGGTTAGGAGAGAGCACCGGCTTGGATGGGAGCCAGGGTGAAGGTGAGCAGGAAGACCAGGAGGGCGAGCCAGCCGAGCCTGCGGCGCTCGCCGTCGAGCGCGCTGGTGTCGTAGATGGTCGGATGGGGCATGCCGAAGAAGAACAGCAGGCCGGCCCAAAGCAGCCAGCCGTACCAGAAGAAGAAGCCGATCGGCAGCAGAGCGGCCAGGAAGATACGCGAGAGCAGCCGGTGCTTGTCGCCCACGAAGGAATACAGGATGTGGCCGCCGTCGAGCTGGCCGATGGGGAGCAGGTTGAGGGCGGTGGCGAAGACCCCCACCCAAGCGGCCCGCGCCACCGGGTGGAGATAGATGTCCGAGGCGGGTACGCCGGGCAGGATCAAGTGCTCGAGCAGGCGCAAGACGGGCGGGGTTCCGAAGACCAGGTCGCCGCGCTGAGCGATGCCCGGGATGACCTTGGAGTAGGCCAGGCCGATGGCGAGTGCGGGCAGCAAGACGACGAAGCCGGCCAGTGGTCCGGCGACGCCGATATCAAACAGGACGCGCTTGGAGTAAATGGGAGAGCGTATGCGGATGAAAGCGCCCAGGGTGCCGATGAAAGTGGGGGCGGGGAGGAAATAGGGCAGGCTGGCGTCCACGCGGTAGTAGGCACAGGCCAGGTAGTGGCCGAGCTCGTGGGCCAGCAGGATGGCCAGCAGGGTGAGGGCGAAAGGAAGGCCTTCGAGCAGCCGCCAAGGTTCGGCGGCGAGGCCGACCAGCGCGGCCATGTCCCGCTCGATCTCGAAGGCCGGCCGGTTGAGGCGGAAATTCTGAGCCAGGCGCGCGCCCATGGCGGAGGTGGTCAGCAGGGTGGCCAGGATCAGCGCGAAGTGGAGCCAGTATCGCGGGCGGCCGGTGGGAAGGCGAAAGCGGTAGGCGCGCAGACCGGCGCCGTTGCCGGGCTCGGGGGGGACGACAGCCGGTGAATAACCCTGAAAGGACACAAAGGCCGACTAATCGAGCGTCTGCAATTCCTTGCCGGGCTTGAAGCGGACCGCTTTGCCGGGAGGGATGGCCACCTCGGCGCCGGTGCGCGGGTTGCGCCCGATGCCGGTCTTGCGGGGGCGGACGTTGAAAATACCGAAGCCCCGCAGTTCGATGCGCTCTCCCTTTTCCAGGGCTCGCTTCATGGTCTCGAACACGGTCTCTACCGCCATTTCGGCCTTGGTCTTGGTGATTCCGGTTCGATTGACGACCTCGTTGATGATGTCGAGTTTGATCAAAGCGACCTCCTTATCGGGATCGGGCGGGGCCCCAATCCGGCGGGCGCGGGCGCGCGCAAACGCAAACCCTATGATAGGAATGGGCTTATAGGGTTGTCAAGGGCGGTGAGGGCCGGCGGCCTGGGCGGAATCCACGGCCTCGGGGATGGTCAGTTCGTAGCCGCGGGGGGCGATGGGAGTCCGGAGGATCTCGGCCTGGCGCCCGTGCAAGGCGAAGACCTGGCGGATCAAGTCGCACACCGCCTCCGAGCCCTGTTCATAGAAGACCCGGATGGAAGGGCCGGCGCCGCTCAAGGCGCAGCCCAACAGGCCGGGAGCGCGGAGCCTGAGAATCTCTTCCAGGCCGGGAACCAGAGGAGTGCGGTAGGGCTGATGGAGGCGGTCCTCAAGCGCCACGGGGAAAGCTGTGGCGGCGCCGGTGGCCAGGGCCGCCACCAGCAAGGCGGCGCGTTGCAGGTTGAAGATGGCGTCCTGGCGCGAGTAAGAGTCGGGCAGCACGGCCCGGGCCTTGCTGGTAGGCAGGTCGAAATCGGGGGTGACGACCGCCACGCCGAAACGGCGGGGCAGCTCCAGACGCACGGCGCGGGTGGCGCCGCCGGCGTCAATGGCGGCGGCCACGATCGAGCCGAGCACGCAGGCGGCGACGTTGTCGGGGTGTCCTTCGATGCGGGCCGCTTCGTCCAGGATGCGGAGGGGCTTCCAGTGCAGTCCGAGCAGGTGGTCTGCGATGACGACGCCGGCGGTGAGGGCGGCGGCGCTGGAGCCCAGTCCCTTGCCGATGGGGATCTCGTTGCGGATCTCCAGCTCGATCGGGGGAATGCTCTCGCGCAGGTCGCGAGCGACCCTGAGGGCGGTTTGCCAGATCAGATTGTCCGGGCCGGTCGAGATGCGGCCGGCGTCGCGTCCTTGCACCCGGATTGCCAGCGCGGGGGCGGGGCGAAAGCGGCACTCCAGATACAGGGCCAGCGCCAGCCCGATGGCGTCAAAGCCCGGGCCCAGATTGGCGCTGGAGGCGGGCACGCGCAGCTTCGCCCAGCCCCGGGTTGCATCGGTGGAATTCAACTGAGCGCGACCTTGACGCCCTCGCGGCAGGAACGGTAGACCCCGAGGACGATTTCCAGCGCCCGGTAGCCCTCCTCGCCGGAGACCAGCGGCGGACGGCCGGTGCGGATGGCTTCGCCGAAATCCAGGAACTGCCGCTCGAACGGCTCCAGAGAGATGGCCATGGGATCGGAAGCGCCCGAAGCGACGTCCCGGGCCAAGGGAGGCGGGGCGCCGGCGTCGTCACGCACATCCCAGCCGGTGAGCTTGTCGCCGGAAATGACGGCCGTGCCTTTGGTGCCGTGGATTTCGATGCGCTCGGTGTAGCCCGGCCAGAAGGCGGTGGAGGCCTGGATGACGCCGGTGGCGCCGTTCTCGTAGCGCAACAAGGCGCAGACCACGTCTTCGGACTCGATCTTGTGGAGGGCGGCGAGTTGCCAGTAGCCGAAGATCTCTTTGACGCCCCCCACCAGCCAGCGCAGCACGTCCACCTGGTGGATGGCCTGGTTGATGAGGGCGCCGCCGCCTTCCACCGCCCAGCTTCCCTTGATGGGCCGGGAGTAATACTCCGGGGTGCGGTACCACTTGACGTAGGCGTCGGCTTGCAGGATCTTGCCCAGCCGGCCGTCGCGGATGGCCTGGTAAAGGAAGCGGCTGGATTCATCGAAGCGGTGCTGGCTGACCACGCCGAGCTGGATGCCCGCCCGGCGCGCGGTTTCGATCATTTCCCGGGCGGTCTCGAGGTTGGTGGCGATGGGCTTTTGCACCTGGATATGCTTGCCGGTCTGGGCGCAGATTTTCAGCGGCTGGAGCCGGAAGTCCGGGAAGGTGCAGACGTCCACGAAGTCCACCTCGGGGTGGCGGCAGACCTCCTCGTAGGAGGGCAGGAAGCGGGCGCCGTAGCGGGCGGCGAACTGGCGCCCGGCCTGCTCGTTGATGTCGGTGCAGACGGTGACCTGGTAGCCGATGTTGGCGTAAGCCTGGGCGTGCTTGTGAGAAATGGCGCCGGTGCCGATGATTCCGACTCGCAAGGACATAATTCCTCTCTTCGAACTGGCAGTATAGCGCAGGCGGGCCTGCTTACAGGCCGTGGTTATCGCCGCAGATGAAGACCTCCAGGCCGAGTTCCTTGAAGGCGGCGGCCTTGGCGGCGAGGGCGAGATTGGCGCCCTGGGCATCAGGCGCGTAAGCCACCTGGATGTGGTTGGACTTGTGGCGGGCCATCATCTGGTCGCGGCTGACGCCGTAGGTGACGGCGCTCATGATGGGCCACTGGGAGGTGGTGATGCGCCAGCGGCGTTCGGTCTCCTCGGGCGGCAGTTCGATGACGCGGGCTCGCCCGAGGTCGGCCTTGAGTTTGCCGTTCTCCAGGAAGACGCGGCTCCAGACGATCTCGCCGGGTTTGGAGACGCCCTTGAGGGTTCCGCCGCCCAAGGGGAAGTACATGGGGGGCTGGCGCTCGCTGACGGCGCCGGCGTAGCCGCCCACGAAGTGGTTGGGAGGGGCGCCGCCGGAAATTTCGAAGACCCAGACGAACTGGCCGTCATAGGGTTCGCCGTAACGTATGTCGTGCAAGGTGGTCTCGGGATCGAAGCCCAGGCGGCGCCAGACGCGGTTGGTGAGGAGGGCGTCCAGGCCGGCGCACTCGTCCACCTCGTTGAAATGGGGCAGCGCCTCGCCTTCGTAGAGGATGCGCCCGGTCCTGGGATCGCGGACGGGCGGGCGGTCCACGTTATTGAGCAGGCCCTCGACCAGGTCGGAGGCGGGAGCCAGGTCCTTGAGGCCCTGCTGGTACTGGATGCCGATGGCGTCGCAGCCGAACTCGTCGGCGATGCGCAGGGCGGCGATGTACATTTTGCACTGCAGGAGGATCTGCTCGTCGGTGAGGTCGGTCTCCGGATTGGGGCCGGTGAGGAAACGCAGGCCCTTGGCTTCCAGCCAGGCGCGCACCTGGCGGGCCTCCTGGTCGGGGACGCGGAGCATGGCGGCGTAGAGGGCGGACTGGCTGAGGCGTTCTTTGAAGACGCCGGTGCGATGCAGCGCCTCGTCCGGGATGATGGCGTTGTACATGCCCATGCAGCCTTCGTCGAAGATGCCCATGATGGCCTTGCGGGTCTTCAGCTCGCGCCCGACCTCGCGGCCGATCTTGGCCGCTCGGGGCGGGAGCTTGAACTGCTTGAGGGGGCGGGCGTGGCTGGTGTCGTGGACGAGGGTTTCGCCGTTGAGCCAGCGGCGCAGGCCGTTAAGGAAGAAGTCGTCGGTGAAGTCGGCGCTCCACAGGGAGCTGTAACGAACGCCGGCCTTGGTGAGGCAGGCGTTCAGGTTGAGCAGTCCGACCAGGCCGGGCCACTGGCCGCTCCAGTTGGCGACGGTGAGGATGGGGCCGCGATGGGTGAGCAAGCCCGGGAAGACGTGATGGCTGTACTGCCAGACCGCCTCGACGACGACCAAGGGGGCTTCCGGGGGGATCTGGCGGAAGACCTCGAGGCCGCGCTTCTGGCTGTCAATGAAGCCGTGGCCTTTTTCCGGATCGAAGGGATGGCCGCGGCGGACGGCGCGTCCTTCGCGGCGGATGGCCTCCATGACGGCCTCCTCGGCTTGCTGCTGGGCGGGCCAGCAGACCTGGTTGGCGGAAAGGCGAAGATCACCGCTGGCGATGAGGATGACGGGTTCAGGCATAGATTCTTATTGTGACACCGGGGGCGCGGGGCTGTGTTAAGGTAGGGGGAGGAGAAGGAGCGGGGGCGAAGGGAGCCGGTAGCTCAGGCGGTAGAGCATCTGCCTTTTAAGCAGAGGGCCGCGGGTTCGAGTCCCGCCCGGCTCACCATTTATCCTCA
>JBBIMA010000076.1:0-18738 GCA_037444625.1 Solibacteraceae bacterium | reverse complement strand
GGCCGTCGCCCTGGCCGGCGCCCTGCGCCTCGCCGCCCGTCCGGCCGCCGCCCCTCCCGAGCTCGACGCGCGTCCCCGCGAGTTGCTCCTGTTCTCCGGCTGCGTGGTCGAGCCGCCCCAGTTCTCCCCGGACCGCACCCAGTTCCTCCTGGAACTCGAACCCGGCGCTCGCGCCCGCGTCACCCTCTATCCCGAAGACGCCCTCCCGCCTCCCAACCTTGCCTACGGCCGGCGCGTCGAGCTGGAGGGCCGCGCCCGCCCCCTGCGCAATTTCCTCAACCCCGGCTCGTTCGATTACGCCGGCTACCTGGCTCGCCGCGACATCTACTGGACCGTCACCGCCGCACGCCGCACGCCCGTCCGCCCGCTGGCCGAGGACTGCGGCTCGCCCTTGCTCGGCCGCCTCTACGCCCTCCGGGCCGCCGCCCTGGACCGCATCCGGCAGCTTTACCCCGATCAGCCCCGCCTGCAAGCCACCCTGGCCGCCCTCCTCATCGGCGCCGCCGAGGATCTTCAGCGCAGTTGGATCGAAACCTGGCGCCGCACGGGCACCTATCACGCCCTGGTCATTTCCGGGCTCCAGATCACCATCTTGGCCGCCGTCCTGCTGTTCCTGCTCCGCCTCTGCCTGCTGCCCGAGTTGCTCGCCCTGACTTTCACCGCGGCCGCCGCCTGGCTCTACGCCTTCCTCTGCGGCGGCGATCCTCCCGTGCTGCGCGCCGCCGCAGGCTTTACCCTCTTTGTGGCGGGGCGCTGCTGGTACCGCCGCCTGCGCCTGCTGAACCTGCTCGCCGCAGTCGCCGTTTTCTTCCTGCTGCTCGAGCCCGAGGCCCTGTTCGACCCCAGCTTTCAGCTTTCCTTCCTGGCGGTCGCCGCCATCGGGGCCCTGGCCGTTCCCTTGCTCGCCGCCACCTCCCTGCCTCTGGCGCAGGGCTTGCGTGCTCTCGAGGATCGCGGCCGTGATCCCGCACTCCCTGCCCGCCTGGCCCACTTCCGCCTCGAACTGCGCCTGCTGGCCGAGACCCTCAGCCTGTGGACCCGCCTGCCGGAGCGCTGCGCCCTGGCCGTCCTGGCCCTTCCCCTGCGGGCCGCCTTCTTCCTGTTCGAGCTGTTGGCGGTCTCCTTGAGCGTCCAGATCGGCCTGGCCCTCCCCATGGCGCTTTACTTCCACCGCCTCTCGCTGTCGGGCCTCTCGGCCAACCTGCTCATCGGCCCTCTGACCTCGGCCCTGGTTCCGGTTGGCTTCCTGGCCCTGGCCACCGGATGGCACGCGCCCGCTTGGGCCGCCGGCCGGCTCGTGGATCTCTCTCACCGGATCGTCGAGGCCCACGCCCGCTTCGAGCCCGACTGGCGCATCCCGGACCCGCCCTTGTGGCTCAGCCTCGCCATCACCGGCGCCCTGCTCGCCCTGGCGCTGGCCGCCCGCCGGGGACGCCGCCTTTGGATCGCGCCCTCCCTCGCCCTCGCCGGGCTGCTGGTCCTGTTGGTCCTTCACCCTTTTCCGCCCCGCCTCCAGCCGGGCACGGTGGAGCTGACCATGGTGGACGTCGGTCAGGGCGAAAGCCTCTTGTTGGCCTTGCCCGACGGCAAACTCATCGTCGTGGACGGCGGCGGCTTCCCTGCCTTCCCCCGGCGCCGCCCCCGGCTGGATATCGGCGAGGACGTGGTTTCGCCCTATTTGTGGCGGCGGGGCATCCGGCGCCTGTACGCCCTGGTCGCCACCCACGGCCACGAGGACCACCTGGGAGGACTGCCCGCCCTGCTCGAAAACTTCCGCCCCGAGCAGCTCTGGTACGGCGCCATGCCCCAGACTCCCGCCTGGCGCCGGCTCCGCGACCGGGCCCTGCGCCTGGGCGTGCGATTGGTCCCCTTGCAGGCGGGCCGCAGCTTCCGCCTGGGCGGCGCCCGGCTGGAGGCCCTCTGGCCCCCCGCCGATTACGCGCCCGGACCCGAACCGCGCAACGACGACTCCCTCGTGCTGCGCCTCAGCTTCGGACGCCACCGCTTCCTGCTCACCGGCGACATCGAGCGCGCCGCCGAAGCCGCCTTGCTGGCCTCGGCGCCCCCGACCAAGCTCGACGTGCTCAAGGTGGCCCACCACGGCGGGCGCACTTCGACCGCCCAACCCTTTCTCGAGCAGGCTCGCCCGGCGATCGCTCTGATCTCAGCCGGCTTCCAGAATCCCTACAACCTGCCCCATCCGGCCCTGCTCGAACGCCTCCGGGCCCGCCGCATCCTCACCCTGCGCACCGACCGCAACGGGCTGATCTCCGTGCACAGCGACGGCCGCCGCCTCCGGCTCGATGCCTTCCGCTGGGCGCCTTGACTCCGCCGCGAGGCGCCTTACCAGCTCAGCCGCAGCGTCAATTGCAGCTCGCGGGCCGCCTGTCCGGAGGTCCGCGTGGCCAGCACGCCGTTGGAGCCGATGGAATTCGGGTTGCCCGGCATGTTCAGCACGTTGAAGAAATCGGCGTTGAAGCGCAGCCGCACCCGCTCGGTGATAGGCAGGCTCTTGAACAGCGAAGCGTCCAGGTTCCACTGCCGCACCCCGGGCAGATACTGCTGCCGCCAGGGATGCAAGCCGTCGTTGTAGGTCGTGCGCTGCAGGGTGCCGTCCTTTAACCTCACCCAGACGGTGTTGCTCCCGTAGTAGGCGTACATCGGGTCGTTGCGGTCCGGCGACTTCGGCCAGGGGATCAACGGCTGCCCGGCCGGGCGGTAGTTTTCCGGGACTCCCATGATGCCGTTGGGCCGGCCCTGGGCGTCGTAACTGTTGATCCGGTTGGCCGGGATGTACCCGTTCCACCACAGGTAGCCCGGCCAGCACACCCCGCTGGTGCAGTCCTGGATCGGATACTTATAGCCGTAGATTTCGATCTTCTCTCCGGTCGGGTAAATCCCCGTCGGCAAGGCGAAGTAATTCGAGCGCAGCGAGCCCATGCCCGCAATCTGCCAGCCGCCGATCAGCCGATCCAGCAGGCCGCCGGCATTGCGCCCCAGCCACTTGCCCCGCCCGAAGGGCAGGTCCGCCACCCAGTTCCAGCGCACCCGGTGCTTGGGAACCGAAGTGTCCCGCTGGTAATTCAGGAACCGGTTGCGCTGGTCCAAATCCGCCGGCACCAGTCCCGGCAGGAACTGGTTCAGCTCCGGAATCACCGAGGTCCCGGACCACTGCTGTCCGCCCGCCGCCAGGCTGTTGCCCACCACGTAGAAGACTTGGAAGGCCAGACCGTTCGAGTACCGCCGCTCCAACTCGAGCTGCGCTCCGTGGAAGTTCGACCAGCCGGTCTTGCGGTACTCCTCGATCGTCCCGTAGACCACCTTGTCGAAGGCCCGCCGCGCCACTCCGGAGTACTCGCCCGTGGGCAGGCGCTCGCCGGTCGTCACGAACCAGATGTAGTCCGGCGTTTGCTCGTTGTACCGGTAAAACTGCTCCAGATGGCTGCCGTGATTTCCCACGTAGCCCGCCCGGAACACCGTATTGGCCATCACTTCCTTCTCCACCGTCAGGTTCCAGTCCTGCACCCGCGGGTCCGGCTGATGGCGCGCGAAGTAACTGGCGTTCACCGAGCCGCGCGTCAGCCCGGCCGCCTGCTCCAGCGACACCGCATTGCGGCTGTTCTGGCCGGCGATGACGGTGGGCGCCGAGCGCATGCCGTAGTTGGGGATACCGTCGGGCGTGAGCGCGGCGTCGGTCAAGCTGGTGCGGAAGCGCGCCGTCAAGGGCGCATTCGAGCGCATGCGCGCCGTCCAAGGCCGCAGCGGAATGGGGAAGTAGCAGATCCGGTAGCCGCCCCGCAGCACGAACGACCGCGATCCTTCCAGCGCCCGCCAGGCGAAGCCCAGCCGCGGGCCCAGGTCCCGGGCGGTCGAGTCCATCAGCGTCTCGGGCAGCCCGGCCTCCTTCCAGGTGATGAACCGGGCCCCCAGCGCGGTCAGCCGGTTCACGATGGCCGGCAGCGTGGCCCCCAGCCGATACATAGTCTCCAGATCGGTGCCCAGCACGATCGCCTTCTGGTTCGGGTCGAAGGTCGTCAGCACTTTGTTCTTTTCGCGGAAGGCCGGCCAGAACTCCCAGCGCAGGCCCAGGTTCAGGGTGAGCCGCGGGGTGACCTTGTAGTTATCCTGGAAATACAAGGCGTATTCCCGGGCCCGCATGTAAAAGTAACCTCGCACGAACTGGTTCGAGTAATTCATCACCCCGAAAAACATGTTGGCCAAATTGTGGCCCGTAAACGGCGTGGCCAGCGGGTTCGTCCGCGAACTGCTCGGATCGTACAGGGCGGTGGCCCCCGTCGCCCAGCTATGGTTGCCTTGGTTCTGCTGCTGGTCGGGCAGCACGTTCAACTGGTCGTAGCGGTAATGGAAGCCGAACTGTAGCTCGTGCCGCCCGTGGATCTTGGTCGAGTTATTGTCCAGGATCAGGTAGGTGAACGGCGAGGCCTGGGTGTTGTCGGTCTCGAAGACGTAACCGCTCAGGCCCGTGTCGTACAGGCCCGGCCAGCCCGCCACGTTCAGCGGGTTGGGCAGCCCGAGCTGGTCCGCGTACTTGACCCCCGGCTCCCCGGTCCCCTTCCACCAGATCTCCCGGAAGCCGCTGGCCAGCAGTTCGTTGAAGAAGGTGGGCGAGAAGGTGCGCACCCAGGAAAGCGCCAGGCTCTTGTTGGGCGTCAGCCGCCGCACGCTGCCCGGAACCAGGTTGAGCATGGGCAGGTTCCAGTCCTGCGAGAAGGTGTACAGATCGCCCTGCGTGTAGCGGGCGTAAAACTGGTCCCGGTCCGTAAAGCGATGGTCCAGGCGCATGGTCGTCGTCCACTGGCGCGTGAAGCCGGGCGCCACCCCCCACCAGTTGCTGTCCGTCAGGGGATTGATTTGCGGATGGGTGGGCAACGGCGTCACGCTGAACAGGTACTTGGCCAGCGGGCTGATGCGGTTGGGATCCACGACGTTCAACTGCCCGCCGTAGGAAACCTGCCGGCGTTCCCAGGTGACCGGGTTCGTCGTGTAGGGATCGTAAATGCGGTACTGGCGGCCTTGCGAGTCCACCAGGCCCCGGAAGTCCCCCTGCCGCATCGCCTCGGTCGGCACCGAGCCGTTCCAGGTCGAGGGACTCACGTTGCGGTAGCCTTCGTAGGCGAAAAACCAGAACGTGCGATTGCGCCCGTTGTAAATCCGGGGCAGCCAGAGCGGGCCGCCGGCCGAAGCGCCGAATTCATTGCGAATCAACTGCGGCGGCTTGCTGTAGAAATCCTGCCGCCGGCGGGCCTTGCCGATCGCGTTGTTGCGGTGCGTCTCGAACAGCGAGCCGTGAAATGCGTTGCTGCCGCTGCGCGTGGAGAGCACGATCGTCGTCGGCCGGGTGAACTTCGCCGAGGAGGCGTTGTTCTCCACTTTGAATTCCTGGATGGTGTCCAGGCCCGGCGGCCGGCGAATGGTTCCGCCCCACAACCGGTCGCTCATCGCCGCCCCGTCCAGCACCATCTCGTGCGACCCCTCGCGCAAGCCCCAGGCCCGCGTGCCTTCCATGCCCGGCACGGTCTGAAGCAGTGTGGTCACGAAACGCCCGTTGATCGGCAACTGATCAATCCGCAGCCGCTCGAGCACCCGCCCCAGCGTCGGGCTGTCAACGGTGACCAGCGGCGTGACGTCCTGCACCGTCACCTCCGCCACCGTCTGGCCCACCCGCAGGGTTACGTCCACCACCGCGCTCTGCTGCACCTGCACGGTGAGTCTGCCCTCGAACCTTTGCATGCCCGGCGCCTCCGCCGCGAGGCGGTAGGAACCCGGCACGACGCCGGGAAACCGGTACAGCCCGGCTTCATTGGTTACCGTCTTGGAGGCCACGTTGGTGGCCTCATTGGTCAGCGTGACGCTGGCGTTGGGAATGACCGCCCCGGTTTGGTCCCGGACCACCCCGCTCACCGTCCCCATCGAGGCCTGCGGCCAGGCGGGCGACGCCAGCAGCGCCAGCAGACCCAGTATGCGCACTGGAGAACTTGCATGGACTCTCACCCGACACCTCCGTCTGGTCGCACTCTATCGCTCGCCGCCGCCCCTGTCAAGCCCCCGCCGCTGTGCTAGCTTTGGGATCATGCCGCTCACCCGGCGCGACCTCTTCCAGGCGGCCGCCCTGGCCGCCGCCCCTCCGCCGCCCCCCATCCGCCGCATCGAGGTCTTCCCCGTCCGCTACCCGGTCGTCGGCCATTTCAAGTTCCTCGGCCCCTCCGGCCGGCCCGCCGTCTTCGTCAAGATCACGGCCGAAAACGGAGCCGCCGGCTGGGGACAAAGCGTCCCCGTCCCCTCCTGGAGCTACGAAACCCTGGAATCGGTCGTCTCCACCATCGAGCGCTACCTGGCCCCCGCGCTCATCGGACGCAATCCCTTCGACCTCGCCGGCGCCCACGCCGCCATGAACCGCGCCATCGCTCCCTCGTTCTCCACCGGCATGCCCATCGCCAAGGCCGGCCTCGACCTGGCGCTGCACGATCTCGCCGGCCGCCTGCTCGACCGCAACGTCACCGAGTGCTGGGGCCGAAAGCCTTTGGACCGAATCACCCTGAGCTGGACCGTCAACCCCGCCTCCCCCGAGCAGATCGAACCCCTGGTCGAGGAGGGACGCCGCCGCGGCTACCGCCATTTCAACGTCAAAGTCGCTCCCGACCCCAAAGCCGACCTCGAACTTTGCCGCCGGGTTCGCCGGCTCGCCCCCGAGGCCTTTCTGTGGGCCGACGCCAACGGCGGCTACGACCTGGCCACCGCCCTCCAGGTCGCCCCGCGCTTGGCCGACGCCGGCGTCAATGTCCTCGAACAGCCCCTGCCCGCCAACCGCCTCACCGGTTACCGCGAGCTGAAAAAGCAGGGCGCCCTGCCCATCCTCATGGACGAAGGCGTCGTCAGCTCCGCCGAGCTGATCGAGTTCATCCGCCTGGGCCTGCTGGACGGCGTGGCCATGAAGCCCGCCCGCACCGCCGGCCTCTGGGACTGCCGGCGCCAGATCGAGATCGTGCTGGAAGCCGGCCTGCTGTTCTTGGGCAGCGGCCTCACCGACCCCGATCTGGCCCTGGCCGCCGCCCTGCAAATCTACGCCGCCTACGAGCTGAAATTCCCCGCCGCCTTGAACGGCCCGCAGTTCCTGAGCGGCAGTTGGCTGCGCCGGCCCCTGAGGGTCACCGACGGCGCCCTGGAAAGGCCCCTCGGCCCCGGCCTCGGCCTCGAGGTGGAGGAGGACCGCTTGCGCAAGGAGACCGTACGGATATGAATTGGCTTCTGCTCTGCCTTTGGCTGTGGCCCCTCCCGGAGGCGCCCTTCGCCTTTCGCGAGGTCGCCCCGGGCGCGCTCCAGCTCAGCGAAGGGGGCCGGCCCGTGTTCGTCTACAACTACGGCATGATGCTCAAGCCGGGCGCGCCCGAGGATCGCCGCCGCTCCAGCTATCTGCACCCCGTCTGGACCCCCGGCGGGACCCTGATCACCGACGACTTCCCCGCCGACCACTACCACCACCGCGGCGTCTTCTGGGCCTGGCCGCGCGTCAAAGTCGCCGGCCGGTGGCTCGACCTTTGGTCCCTGCACGGCATCCAGGAGAGGTTCCTCCGCTGGCGGGCGCGCCGGATCACAGACCGCGCGGCCCGGCTGGAAATCGAGAACGGCTGGTTCGCCGGCGAGCGCCGGGTCCTCAACTGCCTCGTCGAGATCCTGGCCCACCGGGCCGAAGGCTCCCGCCGCGACTTGGACTTCACCCTCACCCTGGAAGCCCTGGAGCCGCTCGAGCTGGAGGGCGAACCCGCGCAGCGCAAGGGCTACGGCGGTTTCTCGATCCGCTTCGCTCCCCGCCGCGACACTCTCATCCGCACGGAGGCCGGCCGCGAAGAGGCCGACAGCAACATGGCCCCCCACCCCTGGGCCGAGCTGGAAGGAGATTTCTCCGGCGCCCGCGCCGGAGCACGCATTCAGATAGACCCGGCCAACCCCGGCTTCCCCAACGGCTGGTGCCTGCGCCACTACGGCTTCCTGGGCGTGAATTTCCCCGGCTTGGAGAGCTACTCGCTTCAGCCCGGCCGCCCGCTGCGTCTGAAATATCGCCTGACGGTCTTCGACCGCTGAGCCTCGCCCGCTTCAGGACCGGGCGAAATACAGGGCCACCGCGCGCTCGAGGTTCTCGCGCGTCATGCGCGGCGGCTGGTTCTCGTAGCGGCTGATGGCCACCAGAATGTTGCAGATGTCGTTCGGGTAGCAGCCGCGCAATTCCTTGCGGCCCTCGCTCAGGCAAAGCTCGCGCAGGTAGGCCGGGCTGTCGGCCTCCATCGGGATGTTGCGCGCCGTCGCCACCCGCCGCACGATCTCGTCGAAGCTCTGCGGATCCACCGGCTCGACGTAAATCTTGTTGTGGATGCGCCGCAGGAAAGCCTCGTCGGCCAGCTCGGCGGGGTTCAGATTGGTGGCGAAGACCACCATCATCTCGAAGGGAATCTGGAACTTCACCCCGTAGCGCAGCGCCAGATAATCCACCCGCCGATCCAGCGGCACCATCCAGCGGTTCAGCAGATCCCGCGGCGACATCGCCTGCCGCCCGAAATCGTCAATCACCAGCACCCCGTTGTTGGCCTTCACCTGCACCGGCGCCGCGTAGATCCCGGAGGTCTCGTCCAGATGCAGGTCCAGCATGCTGGGCGTCAACTCTCCCCCCACGATCACGCACGGCCGCCGGCACAGCACCCAGCGCGGATCCAGATCCTGCTCCTCGGTCTCGATCCGCTCGTGAATCACCGGGTCGTACACCATGATGAACTGCCCGTCCACCTCGATCGCATAGGGCACCAGGATCGCGTCGTGGTAAACCCGCAGCAGGCGCTCCGCCAGGCTCGACTTGCCGTTGCCCGTCGGCCCGTAAATGAAAATCGAACTCTGCGAAATGATGGCCGGCCCCAGTTGGTCGAGCAGCCGGTCGGTCAGCACCATGTCGGAGAAGGCGTCCCGCAACATCTTGCGGTTGACCCGCACCCGCGCCGCTTGCAGTTTCACCGCCTTGTGGTAATCCCGCAAGGAGACCGGCGCCGCCCCCGCGTAATGGGTCACCTGGAAGCACTCTTGCGCCCGCTGCCGCCCGGCCTGCGTCAGCGTGAAGTTGTAGTCGTTGCCCGTCATGCCGCGCACCTCGACCAACTGCTCCTGGCGCAACTGCCGGAACACCTGCTCGACCACCAGGGGCGACAGCTTCAGGGCTTCGCTCAGCGACTGGAAGTTGCTCAGGCCCCGCACATAAAGGCGCCGCAAAACCAGGTCCACCACCAGGGCGGGCGGGATCCCCAGCGCCTCCAGGTTCTCCGGCATGCGGGGCTGATAAGCGCTGCGCGCTTCGGCAACGGTCAGCATTCCCGTGAACCTCCCGGCAGTCTGATTCTAACAGCCCGCCGGAATCCCTGCACGCTGCGCCTCCCCCGCCCGTCATTACTGCTTGAGCCGCCCATGCGCTTTCTGATCGTGTGCCTGGCCGCCTTCTCCGCTTGGGCCGCCGTCAGCGCCGGCAGGCTCTACCGCCAGGGGCTGGCGGCCGAGCGCCAGGGCGATCCGGCCCGCGCCTTCCTGCTTTATTCTCTGGCCGCCGCGCACGATCCGCACAATCGCCTCTACTGGACCAAGGCCCAGGCCTTGCGCCCCAAAGTCGCCCCGGCAACCTCAACCGCCGCCTCGCCGGCCCCAGCCCCGGCCGACGCCCCCCTGGCCCCCATCACCCAGGCCGATCTCATCGAGGCCCGCCGCCTGCTGCCTCCCCCGGAGTTGCAACTGCCTCCCGGTCCCAAGACCCTCGAACTGCGCGGCGACGCTCGCACCCTCTGGCGCCAACTGGCCCGCGCCTGCTCGATCGAGACGCTCTTTGACGGCGACCTCCAGCCCGGCCCCCTCACCCGCCTGCCGCTGCTCGAGGCCGACTGCCGCCAGGCCATCCGCCAACTGGAGACCGCCACCGGCACTTTCCTCATCGTGCTGGGCGAGCGCCTGGTCCTGGTCGCCAAGGACACCCCCCAGAAGCGCGCCGAACTGGAGCCGCACGTGGCCGTCACCATCCCCATCCCGGCACCGGTCTCCCTACAGGAGTTCCAGGAACTGGCCCGGGCCGTCCAGCAGACCATGGAGCTCAGCAAGGTGGGCTTCGACTCGCAGCGCAGGCTGGTCCTGCTGCGCGACCGCGTCTCGAAAGTCCGCCCGGCGCAGCTTCTCCTCGAGCAGCTCCTCACTTACCGGCCCCAGGTCCTGGTCGAACTCCGGATGATCGAGGTGGATCGCAGCGTCCTGGTCTCCTACGGTTGGCTCTGGCCCACCGACTGGCCCTTGTTCAACTTCGCGCGCATCGGCCGCTCCGTCGCCTCCCTGCCCACGGCCGCGACGCGCGGCCTGCTGTGGGGCGGTGGCCGCAGCCTGTTCGGCATCGGCGTGGGCGACGCGGAGCTGTTCGCCCGCCTCACGGAAACCTCCGCCCGCACCTTGCTCGAGGCGCAGTTGCGCTCGCTGGCCGGTCAGGCCGCCAGCTTCCACGTAGGCGACCAGTACCCCGTGATGACCGCCGGCTACTTCGGTTACACCGGCGGCTTGCAGGCCTTCACCCCGCCCCCCAACTTTCAATTCGCCGATCTGGGCCTGGTGCTCAAGTTCACTCCCTACGTGCACGGCCCCCGCGAGGTCACCCTGGATCTGGAAGCCGAATTCAAGCTGCTCGCCGGCCAGAGCGTCAACGGCATCCCGCTGCTTTCCAACCGCCGCCTGGCCTCGAAGGTCCGCCTCGACGGCGGCGACTGGGCCGTGGTGGCCGGCTTGATGAACAGTTCCGAGGCCCGAACCATCAGCGGCCTGGCGGGCCTTTCCCGCCTGCCCGTGCTGGGCCCGCTCTTTCGCCGGCAGGAGTCCGGCCGGGACTCCAACGAGGTGCTCATCCTGCTGAAGCCGCGCGTCATCGCCCTGCCGCCCGGCGATACTATGGCCCGCGGCCTCTGGGTGGGAACCGAAGGGCGCCTGCTCGGGCCGCTCTGAGGGCCCTCTCGGCGGCCTCAGCGCGCGGGCCGGCTGACCATCCAGCTCCGCCGCCAGCCCTCCAGCCGGGCGGCTTCGGCCGGTCCCGCAAACGCCGCCACCGCCCAGCGCAGGCGCAGAGCCTCGCCCCGCGCCAGGCGGAACGGCTCGCGGTAGGTCGGCGCGGCGCTCAAATACCCGAACGGCTCCCTCATCACGAAAAACGGCGTCGGATAGCGCGGGTTCGCTGGGTGATCGAAGATCGCCACACCGTAAAGGGCGCCCGCCGCGCCGCCCCAGTAGGCGCACCACTCGGCCGGCTCTCCGTCCGCCTGCTCGATCCGAGTCGTTCCGCGGGCGTTCAAGACCCGGCCGCCGTCCATCTCCCGCACGAACCGGATCCCCAAGCCGTTGTAAACGTGCCCGGCGGCGGAAATCGTCACCGCCTGGTCTGCCGCCCGCAGCTCGCTCTCCCACTCCACCCAGACCGCCTCGGGCGCCGGCGCGACGGCGCGCAAGGTGCGCCGCTCGCTCAGCAGCAGGCGCCCCTCAGCCACCCAGTGATTCAGCACGGTGACCGCCGGCGGCTCCTTTCGCCGCAGGGCCAAACGACGCCGCTGCACGATCCGCCCGTGCGCTCCGGGGTTGGCCTCGCCCCAGAAATCGAACCCGTTCACATCGCTCCAGGCCAGCATCAGGCCGCGGTGATGAACGTGGTCCGGGGGCGAATCCAGGCTCACCGCTCGCCCGTCGGGCGCGCACAGCGGATGCACATACGGCTTGGGCAGCCCCGCGCTGAAGCGGTACTCCCACAGCAGGCGGGTCCCGCGCCGGAACGACACCTTCGCCCCCGGCCCCTCGACCGCCTCGACCGGCGCCGGCCGCCAGGGCCCCGCGGCCGCCGCCAACAAGCTCCGCCGGCTGATCAACTCAGTACGATCCTTTCCTGCTCGGCGTCGTAGAAAGCCGTCTTGCCCGCCAGATGCGCCTGCATCGCCATCATCAACGGGAGCTGCGTGGCGTAGCCCAGCTCGATATCGGCGTACGGCCTGCCCCGCGTCCGCACGCAGCTCAGGAAATTCCTCAAGTGGTCCTCCTCGTAATTCCGCCCCGAGCTCAGGCGGCTGCGCCGCCGCCCCACGCCTTCGGCCGGCTCCAGGGCCAGCCCCGCGCCCTCCGCCAGCCTCAGCGTGCCCTCGGTCCCCCGGATCACGGTCTCGATCGGCGTGCTGTTGACGATCGTTCCCAGCACCGCTACCGTCAGACCCTGCGGGTACTCGATCAGCAGATCGAACGTGTCCGGCACGTCCCGATCGCCGTCGAACTGATACCGCCCGCCCACCGCCGCCACCCGCCGGGGCAGCGGCGCGCCCAGCGCCTTGAGCACCCGGGCCAGCGGGTGCGGATACAGGTCGGTCACCGGCCCGCCCGAATAATCCGCATAGAGCCGCCATTGAAAGAATCGCGACACGCTGAAGCTGCGGCGCGGCGCGTCGGCTTGGAAGGCCTCCCAATCCAGCCCCGCCCCGGGACGCGCTCCCGGATCGTCCACCGGCATGCCTCGCTCGCCCGAGTCACCCTGGCGAAAATAGCCCGTTTGCACGTGCACCGGCTTGCCGATGACCCCCTTGCGAATCTCGGCCGCCGCCCGCTCCCAGATCGGATCGGAGCACCACTGCGTGCCCACCTGAAAGACCGCCTTGCGCCGCCGCACCTCCCGGCGCAGCTCCTTGAGCTGCTCGAACTGCGCCCAATGCGTCAGCGGCTTCTCGCAGTAGACGTCCTTGCCTGCCCGCACCGCCTCCAAGGCCTGATAGACGTGCAGCCGGTCGGGCGTGGCCACGATCACGGCCTCCACCCGCGGGTGCTCGATCAACTGCCGGGCGCTGCTCAGGGGCGCAGCCGAAAATCGCGCCGCCGCTCGTTCCAGCCGCGGCTGGTAAATGTCCGCCACGGCCGCGATCTCGACCGCTTCGCCCGCCTCCTTCAGCCGCACGACCGCCTGCGCCAGAGCCGTGCCCCGCGCCCCGCAGCCGATCAGCCCCACTCCGATCGGCCGCGCCTTCCCGGCCGCCCGGGGCTGCGCCCCGGCCTGCACGGCGCCGGCCGCACCGGCGCCCAGCGTCCCTAGAAACTCGCGCCGCCCCCTGCTGCCGCCGCCCTCCATCTCTCTGTGTCCTCCCGCAATCGCCGAGCATACTAGAAAGCGAGCCGCTCCGGGCGCGCCCGGCCCGGATTGTACAATGAGGGAAAGTGGAAACCCGCCGCATGTGCCCGCACTGCCGGGCCTTTATCACCACCCGCGATCGCATCTGCCCCTATTGCGAAACCGAAGTGGGGCCGCGCGCCGCCGATCGCAGGCCCGCAGCCGATGCGCTGGCCGGCTGGATTCCCCACGCCCGCTTCACCACCACCATCGTCCTGCTGGTGAATTTCGGCCTGTACGCCGCCATGGCCCTGGCCAGCGCCCGCGCCGGCAATATGGACCTTTGGACCATTGACGGCCGCACCCTGTTCGATTTCGGCGCCAAGCACCGGGAAGCCATCCTGCTCGGCCAGTGGTGGCGCCTGATCACGGCCGGCTTTCTGCACGGGGGGCTGCTGCACATCTTGATGAACTCCTGGGTGCTGTTCGATCTGGGCGCTCTGGTCGAACAGACCTACGGCGCGGCGCGCCTGATCGTGATTTATTTTTCGGGCACCGTGGCCGGCTTTTTCGCCAGCATGTTCTGGTATGCCGGCCTCTCGGTGGGCGCTTCGGCAGGCATCTTCGCCCTGATCGGCGCCATGATCGCCCTGGGAGTGCGGGAGCGGTCCGCCTTCGGCGCGGCGCTGCGCGCCTTCTACATACGCTGGGCGGTCTACGGCCTCATTCTCGGCTTGTTGCCCGGCCTGCGGGTGGACAACGCCGCCCACCTGGGCGGCCTGGCGGCGGGCTTCGGCGCCGGTTACCTGGCCGGGCTGCCGGGCGTCGCCGGCTCCGCGCGCGAGCGATTCTGGCTCGCGGCCGCCGCCGGGGCCATCCTGCTGACCGCCCTGTCGTTTCTCCAGATGTATCTCTGGCTGATCCGCAGCCCGCTCTAACTGCTCAATCTCCCGCCCCCTGCGGGCTCAGTACCTCGATCGCCGCGCGGCAGAAGGCCGGCAGGTCGTCCGGCTTGCGCGAGGTCACCAGGTTGCCGTCCACCACCACTTCGGCGTCCTCCCACAGCGCCCCGGCGTTGACCATGTCGTCCTTGATGGCGGAAAAGGAAGTCGCCCGGCGTCCCTTCAGAATGCCGGCCGAGATCAGCACCCAGCCCGCGTGACAAATGGCCGCCACCAGCTTGCCCCGCCGGTCCATCTCGCGCACGAATTCGTTGGCCCTGGCGTAGCGGCGGATATGATCCGGCGCGTAGCCTCCCGGAATCACCACCCCGTCGAAGTCCTCCGCCGATACCTGCTCGTAGGAGCGGTCCGCCGCCAGCGGGTAGCCGTACTTGCCGCTGTAAGTCTCCCCGGCCTTGGCCGCCACCGTCACTACTTCGGCGCCCTCCTCCCGCAAGCGGTAATAGGGATACCAAACTTCCAGGTCTTGATAAATCTGATCCACCAGAATCGCAATCCGTTTCCCCCGTAGCCGCATACCAAGTTATTTTAAGCGGCTGCGCCGCCCCTCCGGCCCGCCCGGACCGCACCCCTCAGAAATGCCGCCGCAGCTCGGCGAAGCTCTCCAGCACCAGCAGCCGCCCCCCGCCGTCGCGGATCGGCTCGTGCTCCAGCGACCAGGTCCGCGGATGCGGAATGTAAACCGCGTTCAGTCCCGCCTCCAGCGCCGGATTCACGTCCGATTTGGGCGAGTTGCCCACCATCCAGACCGCCCCCGGATCCAGCCGCAACTCCTCCACCAGGCCGCGATAGCTCTCTGCGTCCTTCTCCCGCACCACCGCCGTGTGCCGGAAGTAGCCGGCCAGCCCCGAGCGCTCGACTTTCCCTCGCTGCTCCTCCGGTTGCCCCTTGGTGAACAGAATCAGGAGGTGCCGCGCCGCCAGGTACGGCAGCGTCTCCTTCACCCCCGGCAGCAACACGATCGGCTGCTTGAGGATCCGCTCGGCCAGCTCCCCGATCGCCCGCCTCAGGGCCCCTTCCGCCGCCCGCCCCGTGATCCGCTCGTAGCACTGCCGCAGATTGCGGGCGAAGCTCAGCGCGCCGTAGCCTTGCCGCGCGCGGTTGGCCAGCTCGATCTCATCCAGCACCGCCCGGATCGCCCCCGGCCCCAGCCTGGGATGATTGACCAGACGCACGAATTCCTCGAAGACCTGCTCGAAGTAAATGTTGTTCTCCCATAGCGTGTCGTCGGCGTCAATCAACAGCGTCTGCGCCGGCCGAGCCTCCCAGGCCACCGGGCCCTGCATGTTACCATTATGGCTTCTCGCCGGCCGGCCTCGGGCCGCCGCGGCCTCACTCGGATGCGCGTCGAAGGCAAGGTAGTCCTGATCACCGGAGCCTCGGAAGGCATCGGCGCGGCCTGCGCCGAGGTTTTCCGCCGCCGCGGCGCGCGCCTTTCCCTCACCGCCCGGTCTCGCGAGAAGCTCGAGGCCGTTGGCGGCCCCGAAGCCCTGCTCACCCCCGGCGATCTGACCGATCCCTCCCTGCGGCGGCTGGTCGTCGAGCGCACCCTCGAGCGCTTTTCGGGGATTGACATCCTCATCAACAACGCCGGCGCCGGACTCTACGGCCCCTCCTGGCGGCCCCCCTTGGATTCGGCCCGGCGTCTGTTCGAGCTGAACTTTTTCGCCGCGCTCGACATGATTCAGCTCGTGACGCCCCTCATGCGCCGCAGGCAGAGCGGCATGATCGTCAACGTCAGCTCGATCGCAGGCAAGGTCACCTTTCCCTGGATGACGCTGTACTGCGCCGGCAAGTACGCCCTGAACTCTCTGGGGGAGGGTCTGCGCATGGAGCTGGCCGGCAGCGGCATCCGCGTGCTCACGGTCTGCCCCGGACACGTGCTCACCGGCTTCACCGCCCACGCCCTGGCCGGGCAACCCCCCGAGGCGGTCCGCCGCGGGCGCTGGGCGGCCATTACGGCCGAACAGTGCGCCCGAGCGATCCTGCGCGGGGTGGAGCGCGAGGCCCGCACCATCGTGGTCCCCCGGGTGGGCTGGCTGCTGGTGGCCCTGGCACGCCTGGCGCCCCGCCTGCTCGAAGCCCCCATGATCCGTCTGGCCGGGCCGCCGCCCCGCGAGGAACAGGCCCCATGATCCTCAAGCTGGCCCGCACTCCCGGCATCTATCTGGTGGGCTTCATGGGCAGCGGCAAGAGCACCGTCGGACGCCTGTTGGCCGAACGCCTGGGCTGGGAGTTCGTGGATCTGGACGCGGACATCGAAGCCCAACAGCACTCCACGATCGCCGAAATCTTCGCCCGCCAGGGCGAGGAGCGCTTCCGCCAGATCGAACGGGAGGCGTTGCGCCGCCGCGTGCGCGGCATCCAGCGCGGCCAGGCTACCGTCCTGGCCCTGGGCGGAGGAGCCTTCGCCCAGCCCGACAATTGCGAGCTGCTGGCCGACAACGGCGTAACCATCTGGCTGGACTGCACCCTGGAGACCGCCCGGCGGCGCGTCGAGCAGGACTCCAACCGCCCGCTGGCCCGCGACCCGCAGAAATTCGACCAGCTCTACCAGGAACGCCGCGCCCACTACGCCCGGGCCGACTACCGCATCGAGGTCGCCGGCGACGACCCGGAGGCCGTGGTGGAGGCCATCCTGCAACTGCCCATCTTCTGACCATGCCCGCACGCGCCTCGCTCCCCGCCGAACCCCAGCCCGAACCCGCTCTCCGCCGCCAGGCCCGCCTCATCTTCCAGGCCGCCTTGCAGGCGGCCGACCCCGCCCGAGCCGTGCTCCGCCGCCTGCGCCTCGAGGGGGACGTCCTGCGAGCCGACAGCAGGCGCTACCCGCTCAAATCCATTCGCAACATCTACGTCTTGGGTGCAGGCAAGGCCGCCGCCGCCATGGCCCTCCCCATCGAACGCCTCCTCGGCAGACGCCTTACCGCCGGCTTGCTCAACGTCAAGTACGGCCACCTCGCCCCACTCAAACGCATCGAACTCAACGAGTGCGGCCACCCCCTGCCCGACTCCGCCGGCGTCACCGGCGCCCGGCGCATCGCCCGACTGGCCTCCCAGGCCGGCCCCGACGACCTCGTCATCTGCCTGATCTCCGGCGGCGCTTCCGCCCTCCTGCCCGCACCCGCCCCTCCCCTCACCCTGGAGGAAAAGCAGCAAACCACCCGCCTGCTGCTGGCTTGCGGCGCCTCCATACACGAATTCAACGCCGTCCGCAAACACATCTCCGCTCTGAAAGGCGGCCAACTGGCCCGGCTCGCCCAACCCGCTCAAATCCTCTGCCTCCTGCTGTCCGACGTCATCGGCGACCGCCTGGACGTCATCGGCTCCGGACCCACCGCTCCGGACGCCTCCACCTTCGCCGACGCCCTCGCCGTCCTCGATAAGTACGCCCTCCGCGAGCGCGTGCCCCCCGCCGTGCGCCGGCGCCTCGAACAAGGCGCCGCCGGACACATTCCCGAAACCCCCAAGCCCGGCGACCCCCTCTTCCGCCGCACCTACAACCTCATCATCGGCAGCAATCGCCTTGCCGTGGATGCGGCCGCCGCCATGGCCCGCAAGCTCGGCCTGCGCCCCCTGGTCCTCTCCACCATGGTCGAGGGCGAAACCCGCGAGGCGGCCCGTTTCCACGCCGCCATCGTCCGCGAAATCCTCGCCTCCGGACGGCCCGCCCGACCGCCCGTCTGCCTCATCTCCGGCGGCGAAACCACGGTCACCCTCCGCGGCAACGGCCTCGGCGGGCGCAACCAGGAATTCGTTCTGGCCGCCGCCATCGAGCTGGCCGGCCTGCCCCGCGTGGTCGTCCTCAGCGCCGGCACCGACGGAACCGACGGCCCTACCGATGCCGCCGGCGCCATCGCCGACGGCGCCACCCTGGCCCGCGCCGCGCGCCTCGGCCTCGACCCCCACCAGTATTTGGCCGAGAACGACTCCTACCACTTCTTCCAACCACTGGACGACTTGCTGAAAACCGGCCCCACCAACACCAACGTCATGGACGTCCGGCTGCTGTTAGTCGGCAAGCCCTGAACCCGTCGCCCGCTGGACCCCGTCTCCCCAGTGCGCTATCTATTAGCCTATGAGGCCAACCCAACCGCCCGGCCTCTGCTCCAACCCACCCGCCGGTCCGCTCATCTTCACTATCGGACACTCCACCCGCAAGCTCGAAGAGCTGATCGCCGTCCTCAAACACTACGGCATCCAGCGAGTGGTGGACATCCGCCACTTCCCCGCCAGCCGCCACAATCCCCAGTTCAACAAAGACCAGCTCGAGACCGTCCTGCCCGCCGCCGGCATCGCCTACCACTGGCTGGAAGCGCTGGGCGGCTACCGCTCCGGCGGATACCTCGCCTACATGCAAACCCCTCAGTTCGCCGCCGGACTGGCCGAACTCGAACAACTGGCCCGCGAGCGCCCCACCGCCTTCATGTGCGCAGAAATCAAATGGTTCCAGTGCCACCGCCGCCGCGTCTCCGACGCCCTCGCCGAACGCGGCTGGCAGGTCCTCCACATCTTCACCGAAAAGCGCGCCGACCCCCACCGCCTCAAAACCAACCGCATCCGCTGCGAGGTGCTAGCCGCACGGGCGGTCCGGCTCACGCCGGAGGGAGGCCGCAACAATAGCCCGCC
>JBBIMA010000075.1:2220-19537 GCA_037444625.1 Solibacteraceae bacterium | reverse complement strand
AGAAAACGCAGCCCAGCAGCAGCGGGCGCGCCCCCGTGCGCCGCCCCTCCCGCTCGAGCGCGGCCAGCAGATCCCCCGTGCCGCAGCACAGATCCAGCACGCGGCGGCCGGGGCCGGCCAGCCAGGGGCGCAGGCGGCGCGCGGCGAAGGCCCGCCAGCGGCGGTCCTGCTGGAAGGAAAGCAGATGGTTGAGCAGATCGTAGCGCGGGGTGATGCGCGCGAACATGGCGCGCACCCAGCGGGCGGCCTGCTCCGGATGGCTTGCGCCGGGAGGGCCGCCGCCGCGGTTCATTCCAGCGCGGCCTCGATCGCCGTGCGCACCAGCCGCTCGTCCAGGCCCGAGACGATGCGCACCCGGCCCACCGCTTCAGGTAGCACGAAGTGCACTTCGCCCCGCAGGGTCTTCTTGTCGCTGGGCAGGCGCAGCAGCAAAGCCTGAGCCGAGACGCCCTCCGGAGCCGGGACGGGCCCGTAGGCCGCCAGCAGGGCCAGGATGCGCCCGGCCTCGCCGGAGGGCAGCAGCCCCAGCCGCTCGGCCAGCAGCGTGGCGGCCCGCATTCCGAAGCCCACCGCTTCGCCGTGCAGGAAGCGGGCGTAGCCGGTCTCGGCCTCCAGGGCGTGGCCGAAGGTGTGTCCGAAATTCAGGATGCGCCGCAAGTCGCTCTCGCGCTCGTCGGCGGAGACCACTTCGGCCTTGATGCGCACCGACTCTGCGATCATCTCTTCGACCACGTCCGGCGCCCGGGCCAGCACGTCCGCACGGCGCGCCTCCAGCAGCTCGAACAGGCGGGGGCTGCCGATCACGGCGCACTTGAGGACCTCGAACAGCCCGGCGCGATATTCCCGCTCGGGCAGGGTGGCCAGCACCTCGGGATCTATCAGAACCGCCAGCGGCTGGTGAAAGGCGCCCACCAGGTTCTTGCCCGCCTCCAGGTTCACGGCCGTCTTGCCGCCCAAGCCGGCGTCCACCTGGGCCAGCAATGTGGTGGGAAGCTGAATCAGGCGCACGCCCCGCATGAAGACGGCCGCCAGAAACCCGCCCAGATCGTTGACGATTCCGCCGCCGAAAGCCAGCACCACACTGGAGCGGTCGCCGCCGCGCCGCACCATGTCCTCGGCCAGCGCCTCGATCCAGGCCAGCCGCTTGCGCTCCTCGCCGCCGGGAAACAGCAAGATCTCGTGCGAGCGGTCGGCCAAGCCGGGCGCCAGGCGTGCGGCGTGAAGCTCCCAGACATCGGGCGTGGTGATAAGGAAGATCTTGCCGGCCTTCTCGGGCAGGTACTCGCCCAGCCGCTCGTGCACGCCGCGCTGGACGACCACCGGATAGCTCCGCTGCGGCGTGTTCACCAGGAAGGAGGGCATACCCTACCCTTGTACCATGCCCGCTCGGGTGAGCGAGGCGCGCCCGGTGGTAGCTTGAAGGTATGGGGCCGGCCGCGGTCCTGCTGTGGCTCGCTTTCAGCGGCGCCGCCAGCGAGGAACTCCGTCAAGCGGTGAGGGCGGGCGATGCAGCCCGGGTGCGCGCTTTGCTCGAGGCGGGCGCCGACGTCAACGCCCGCGACCGCTTGGGCGGCACGGCGCTGCACGAGGCGGCCTGGTCCGGGCGGGCCGACATAGCGGCCCTGCTGATCGAGCGGGGTGCGGAAGTCAACGCGCGACATGCCGAGGGCGGTTCGACCCCGCTGCACTACGCCGTCATCACCAACCAGCGGGCGGTGGTCGAGCTGCTGCTGGCCCATGGCGCCGATCTCAAAGCGCGCCATCGGGCGGGGGCGACGGCGCTGCACCTGGCGGCCGCGCGCGGCTACGGCGATCTGGTCGGGCTGCTGCTGGCTCGCGGCGCCGAACTGGAAGCGGCCGACGAGACGGGGGTCACTCCGCTGGAGGAGGCCGCCTGGAAGGGGCACGCCGCCGTGGTGCGCTTGCTGATCCGCGCGGGGGCGGACTTCCGGCGGCGCACCCGCGACACGGGCGCAACGCCCCTGCATGTGGCGGCCGCCAAAGGACACGCCGAGGTGGTCGAGGCGCTCCTGGAGGCGGGCGCGGACCCCGAGGCCAGGGATAACACCGGCGCCACCCCGCTCGATGAGGCTTTGCGCTACCGCCACAGCCGCGCGGCGGAAGTCTTGCTGAAGCGGGGCGCGGGCCTGACCGCAGCAGGCGCGGCCGGCGCGCGGCGCTTCGAGGAGGCGGTGTTGCGCGGCGAGCTGGATCTGGTGCGCCTTCTACTGGAGGCGGGCGCCGATCCGGCCATGCCCACCCCGCAAGGCTCGACTCTGCTGCACGACGCGGCGCTCAAAGGGCACCGCCAGATCGTCGAGTTGCTGCTGGAGCGCGGGGTGCCCGCCGATGTGAGGAACGAGGCGGGTGCGACGCCCCTGCACGACGCGGCGCTGGGCGGGCACGTGGCGGTGATCGAGCTGTTGGTGGAGCGCGGCGCCGACATCAACGCGCGCGAGGGGCGCGAGGGCGCCACGCCCTTGCATCTGGCGGCTTCCTGGGGACGCCCGGAAGCGGTCGCGCTGCTCGTCCGCAAGGGGGCGGATCTGAAGGCCCGGGACAAGGCGGGCCGCACTCCGCTCGAGGCGGCCCTGGAGAATTCGCAGGCCGAAACGGCCGCGTTGTTGCGCGCGGCCGGCGCGCGGTGATCGCCGAGCTGCTGAAGGCGGGGCGGAAAATCCCGAATGTTATGATCGAGATGAGTGGTCGGCCCTGGGTTGCAAGTGCGCATCGTCCTGCTGCTGGTATGGGCTGCTGCGCCTGCCGCCCGGGGGTGCGCCTCCGGGGATTACGAAGGCCTGCCGATCCGCGAGATTCTCTTTGTTCCCGAGCGGCAGCCGTATTCGCGGGAACGGCTGCTGGAGAAGCTGCCCCTGCGGCTGGGGCAACCGCTGCGGCCGGCGGACGTGCGGGCGGCGATCGAGCGGCTCTACGCTACCGGCCGCTATGCGGACATCCAGGTGCACGCCGAACCGAGGGCCGGCGGGGTGGCGCTGCGGTTCCTGACCGAGCCCGGCTATTTCATCGGGCACGTGACGGTCGAGGGAGTGCCTGAGCCGCCCAATCCCGGCGCCTTGGCCAGCGCCGCGCGGCTTGAGTTGGGAGCGCCCTTCGACGCCCAGGACCTGGCGGCGGCCGAGGACAACCTGAGCCAGATGCTGCGCAGCCACGGGTTTTTCCAGTCGCGGGTCGAGCACCGCCTGGAGTATGACCCCGAGACGCAGCAAGTCCACATTCGCTTCCAGGTCCGCAGCGGGCCGAGGGCGCGTTACGAGCAGCCGGTCTTCACGGGCGCGCCTGAGCGGCCCCTCAAGGAGTTGGTCAAGGCCACCGGCTGGAAGGGTTGGTTTCGCTGGAAGCCGGTCACCGAGAGCCGGACCCAGCAGGGTCTGGACCGCCTGCGGCGCTCGTATCAGAAGCGGGACCGGCTGGCGGCCCAAGTCGCTTTGCGGGGCCTGGAATACTCTCCGGAGAGCGGGCGCGTCCGGCCCGCGGTGGAGGTCGTCGCGGGCCCGCGCCTGCGGATCGAGATCGAGGGGGCCAAAGTCTCCCGGGGCAGGCTGCGCCAACTGGTGCCGGTGTACGAAGAGGGTTCGGCGGATCGCGATCTGCTGGAAGAAGGGGCCCGCCAGTTGAGGGAGTACTTTCAGGGCAAGGGATTCTTCCACGCCAAGGTGGGGTTCAAACCGCCCGGGGGCGATGGGGAGCGGCAGACCATCGTCTTCGAGGTGGAACGCGGCCCGCGAGAGAAGCTGGTGGAAGTCTCCCTGCGCGGCAACCGCTACTTCGACGCCGCAACGTTGCGCGAGCGCATGGCCCTGCGCCCGGCCGCATTTCCTCAATGGCGCTGGGGCCGCTACAGCGACCAGATGCTGGAGCAGGACCGGGAGGCGATCGCCGCGCTGTACCGGGCCAACGGTTTTCGCGAGGTTCAGGTGCGCTCCCGGGTCGAGCACGACTATCGGGGCCGGCGGGAACACATGGCGGTGCATATCGAGATCGAGGAAGGGCCGCAATGGCTGGTGCGGGAGCTGAAGCTGGAGGGGGTGGGCGCCGAACACGAAGCGGCCGTGCGGAGCCTTCTGGAATGCGGTCCGGGCCAGCCCTTCAGCGAGGCCAAGGTGGCCGTGGACCGGGATAACGTGCTCGATTACTACAGCAACCACGGCTATCCGGACGCCGCGTTTCAGTGGAGCTACCGGAGGGTGGAGGAGACCCGGCAGGTCGAGTTGCGCTACCTGATCCGGGAGGGACGCAAGCTCTACGTGCGGGACGTGCTGCTCAGCGGGCTGCGCACCACGGATCCCCGCCTGGTGCGGGAGCGGCTGCTGCTCGGCCCGGGCGATCCCTTCGCGCGCTCGGCGTTGCTGGACACGCAGCGCCGGTTGTACAACCTTCAGGTCTTCGCCAAGGTGGACGCCGCGCTGCAAAACCCGGCCGGCGAGGAGGAGCGCAAGTACGTGCTGCTCGATCTGGAGGAATCGCGCCGCTACTCGCTTTCGGGGGGCTTCGGGGCGCAGATCGAGAAGATCGGGGGCGACCAGTTGAGCTTCGAAGCGCCGGCCGGCAAGCCGGGCTTCAGCCCGCGGATTTCCTTCGACGTGGCGCGCAGCAACCTCTGGGGCTACGGGCACACCTTGAGCTTTCGCAGCCGCGTCTCCACGGTGCAGAAGCGCGGTCTGGTCAGCTACGAAGCCCCGCAATTCCGGGGCAGCCCGGATTGGAATCTGCTGTTGAGCGTCATGTACGACGACTCGCGCGACGTGCGCACTTTCGCGGCGCGCCGCCAGGAGGGATCCATCCAGCTCGGCCAGCGGCTCTCCCGGGCGAACACGCTGCTGTATCGCTTCACCTACCGGCGCGTCACGGTGGACCCGGAGACCCTGAAAATCAGCCCCCTGCTGATCCCCCTGTATTCCCAGCCGGTGCGGCTGGGCATCTTGGCGGGCAACCTGGCGGCCGACCGGCGCGACGACCCCACCAACGCCCGGCGCGGCATGTACAACACGCTGGACGTGGGCTGGGCCTCGAAGGCCTTCGGCTCGCAAGCCGATTTCACCCGCCTGCTGGCCGGTAACGCCACTTATCATCCCTTCGGCTTCGGCCGCCGCCTCGTGCTGGCGCGCTCGCTGACCTTCGGCTGGCTGCACAATCTGCGGCGGGAGGGCGAGATCCCGCTGCCCGAGCGCTTCTTCGCGGGCGGGGCGGAATCCCACCGCGGCTTTCCGCAGAACCAGGCGGGCCCGCGCGACTTGCTCACCGGCTTCCCGCTGGGCGGACGGGCCCTGTTGGTGAACAAGATCGAGCTGCGCTTTCCCCTGTTGGGCGACTCTTTGGGGGGCGTGCTCTTTGAGGACGCGGGCAATCTGTATTCCGGCCTGGACTCGCTTTCCTTCCGGGTGCGGCAGCGGGATCTGGCCGATTTCGATTACATGGTGCACGCCGTGGGTTTGGGTTTCCGTTATCGCACTCCCATCGGCCCGGTGCGCCTGGATCTGGCCTATAGTTTCAACCCGCCCAGCTTCGTGGGATTCAAGGGCACGCGGGAGCAACTGCTGTTTGGGGGCGGCGTGCGCACCCTTCAGCAGATCGGCCATTTTCAATTCCATTTCTCCTTGGGGCAGGCGTTTTGAAGAGCGCGATGCTAGCCTTGTGCTGGATCTGGGCGGCCGGTCAGGCCGAGATCATTGACCGCATCGCGGCCACGGTGGACGATCGCCTGATCACGCTGAGCGACGTGCTCCAGGAGATCCGCATCGCGGCCTTGCTGGACGGGACGGCCCCCGCCTTCACGGCCGAGCGCAAGCGGGAGGCTCTGGAGCGCCTCATCGAATACCACCTGCTGGCCCGGGACATGGAACTGACGCGCTTTCCCCCGCCCGCCCCGGCCGAAGTGCGAGAGTTCCTCGGGCAGATCCGCCGGGCCCGCGCGCCGGAGCAGGAGGCCTGGCGCCGGGAGCTCGAGCGTTACGGCGTGGGCGAGAGGGCGCTGGAAGAGCACCTGGCTCGCCGCCTGGCCGTGCTGCGCTATATCGAGTTCCGGTTCCGTCCCGAGGTCCAACTGAGCGAGGAGGAGATCCGCGAGTACGACCAGCGGCGGGCGCCCGCCGGGGCGCGCCTTCCCGGCGGCTCCGGTCCCTCCGGCGAGCAAGCGCGGCGCGCGGCCCTGGTCGCCGAGCGCGTGGACCGGCTGGTGGACGCCTGGTTGAAGGATGCGCGGCGGCGGGCGCGCATCCGGTACCGGGAGGGGGCTCTCCAATGAAGCGGGCGCGGAGAATCGCCCTGTGGACGCTGGGTGCGGCGGGGGTCCTGGCCGTGCTGGTCCTGGCGGCCGCGCTGGCCGTTGCGCGCAGCGACTGGTTCCGCCAGCAGGTGCGCCAGCGGATCGTGCGGGAATTGGAGACGGCCACCGGCGGCCGCGTCGAGCTGGCGGGCTTCCAGTTCGACCGGGGCGCGATGGAGGCGCGCCTGCTCGGCCTGGTGATCCGCGGCAAGGAGGGTCCGGATCAGCCGCCGCTGCTGCGCGCCGCTACCATCCGGGTGAGTCTCAAGATCGTTTCCCTGTTCCGGCGGGCGGTGGACGTCCGCTCGCTGACCGTGACCCGGCCGCAGATCCATCTCATCGTTTACCCGGACGGCAGCACGAACCTGCCGGCTCCGAAAGTGCCGCGGCCCCGGCGCAAGGGCGTCGTCGAGCAGCTCCTGGATCTGGCGGTGGATCGGTTCCGCCTGGAAGACGGCCTGCTGCTATTGGGGGAGCGACGCTTGCGGCTGGCCGCCCGGGGCGAAAACTTGCGCGCGGCGCTGAACTACGAGTTCGACGGCCCGCGCTACCGCGGGACGGTATCCTTCGCCCGGCTGGAAACCGGGCTGGGCGGGCTGAAAGAGTTGCCGCTGGCCTTCGAGGCCGCCCTGGCGCTGGAGGGCGCGCGCCTGGAGATCGCCCGCCTGCGCATGGACTATCAGGGGTCGAGCCTGGAGGCCGCGGGCGCCATCGAGAACTGGGCTGATCCGCGCGCCGCCTTCTCCTACCAGGCTCGCTTGCGCTTGCGCGAGCTGGTTCCCGCCCTGGGAATCCGGGGCGCGCTCGCACGCGGCGAGGCGAATCTGGAAGGGCGGGCGGAGCTAGGCCGGGGCGGCTACGCCCTCGAGGGCGCCTTGCGCGCCTGGGGACTCGCCTTCGAGCATCGCGCCGCCCGGCTCGAAGGGGTGGCGGCGAGCGCACGCTACCGGGCGACGCCCGAGCGCATCGAGCTGCGCGATCTGGCCCTCTCGGCTGCCGGAGGGCGTCTGAGCGGGCGCGCCGAGCTGGCGGCCTCGCGCGATTTCAAGCTGGAGGCCGTGCTGAGCGAGGTCGCGCTGGGGCGGCTAGCGCGGGCCGCGGGGCGCCCGGAGCAGCCGTTTGCGGCGCGGATCTCGGGACGGCTGAGCGTGAGCGGGCGCTTGCCGGGAGACCGGTTGAAGGACGTGGAGGCGGACGCCCGTCTGGCGGTCGCGCCGGAGGAGGGCGGCGTTCCCTTGAGCGGATGGATCGAGGCCGGCTACAGCATGCGCACCGGGGCGCTCACTCTGGGCCGCGGTCATCTGGCCACGCCGCGCAGCCGCATCGAGTTCGCCGGCGTGCTCGGCCGGCGCCTGGAGCTGGCGTTGGAGACCGCCGACCCCGGGGATCTGGAGAGAGCGCGCGCGTTCATCGAGGGCGCGCAGGGCAAGCCCTTGGGCTTGCAACTGCCCGGAGGCCGGCTGGCGTTCCGGGGCGCGGTGCTGGGAGATCCGGCGCAACCTGAAATCGAGGGACATCTGGCGGCGCACTCCTTCCAGTGGGAAGGCCGCCGTTTCGACTCCCTGGAGGCGGACATCCGGGCCAGCTCGGTCGGGCTGCGCGCTCGGCAACTGCGCCTGGCGTTCGACGGGCTCGTGCTGACGGGCGCGGGGCGGCTCGGGCTTCAGGGGTGGCGGCCGGCGGCGAACAGCGCACTGGAAGGGCTGTTGCAGATCGAGGCGGCAGAGATCTCCCGACCGGCGCAGCGGCTCGGATGGAAGCTTCCGGTTTCGGGCTCACTCACCGCCGCCCTGAAGCTCTCCGGCACGTGGGCTGCGCCGCTGCTGGAGGGCAAGGTGCAGGTGAAGCGCGCCGTGCTGGCCGGCCAGCCGGTGGAGGCGCTGTACGCCGTGTGGCGCTACGGCGGGGAGCGGCTCGAGGTTCCGTCCTTGCAGGCGCAGGCGGGAGCGGGCCGCGTGACCGTTTCCGGAGAGTACGCGCATCGCAAGGGCGACCTGCGGGAAGGCCGGCTGCGGTTCCGCCTCTCCAGTGACGGGGTGCGGTTGAGCGAGCTGAGCGCTGCGGCCCAAGCCGCCCCGGGGCTGGATGCCGTGGCGGCCTCCGCCCTGGAGGGCGAGTTGGAATTGGGGCCCGGCGCCTGGCGCTTGCGGGCCCTCGATGGCACGATGCGCCTTCAGAGGTTGACGCTGGACCGGCAGCCCTGGGGCGGCTTGGAGCTGAAGGCGTCCAGCGCGGCCTCCGAGCTGTCGCTCGCGCTGCGGGGCAAGCTGGCGGGCGCGGCGGTCGAGGGCGAGAGCCGATGGAAGTTGGACGGAGAGTATCCCGGCTCGGGGACCGTTTCCTTCACGCGCATGCAGTTCTCGAACCTGCTGGCCCGGTTGGGCGTGGCGCGGGCCGGCGCCCCCGCAACGGCGAGGTCGGCCCCGGCGGCGGGGCCGCCCTTCGAGGGGTTCATGGAAGGCAAGCTGCGCTTCCAGGGCCGGGCGCTGAGACCTGCGAGCTGGAGCGCGACCCTGGAGCTGCCCGCGGTCGAACTGCGGCCGGCGGGCGGCCGGGTCAACGGGTCGGCGCTGGCCTTGCGCAATCAGGGGCCGCTGTTGGTGGACCTGAACGCGCGGGAGGCGCGCATCCGCCAGGCCCGTTTCGTCGGCAAGCAGGCGGCCGTCGCCCTGAGCGGCAACTTCCTGTTCGGCTCGCGCTACCCGTTCAACCTGCGATGGCAAGGCGGCTTCGATCTGGGGCTGCTGGCCGAGCTGGATCCCAATCTGCGGGCGGGCGGCGCGGTGACGCTGGATGCGACCTTGCGGGGCCTGCTGGCCCGGCCGGACCTTTACGGCCGGGTCGAGTTCCGCAACGCTTCGCTTGGCTACGGCGATCTGCCCAACGGGCTGGACAAGCTCAACGGCGTGGTTTTCCTGTACCGGGATCGGGCCATGATCGAGCGATTGACGGCGGAAAGCGGCGGGGGCAAGGTGGGCCTGGAGGGGTTCGTGACCTTCTCCAGCCCGACGGGCTACTCCCTGCAACTGAAGGCCTCCGACGTGCGCGTGCGCTACCCGGAAGGCGTCAGCTCGACGGTGAACGCGGCCCTGGCCCTGACCGGGGCGGGCGAGCGCAGCGTGCTGAGCGGCGAGGTCACGGTGACCCGCGCCGCCTTCCATCCGCAGACCGATCTGGGTTCGATGCTGGCGCGCAGCGCCCAGACCCCGCCGGCGCGGCCGCCGGCCCCTTGGCTGGAGGGCCTGCGCCTGGACGTGCGCCTGCGCACCGCGCCTCAAGTGCGCCTGGAGACCTCGCTGGCTCGCAGCATCCAGGCGGAAGCCGATCTGAGGTTGCGCGGCAGCGCGGTGCGCCCGGCGCTGCTCGGGCGCGCGCTTATCAGCCAGGGTGAGATCCTGTTCTTCGGCAACCGCTACGCCATTGACTCGGGCGAGATCCTCTTTGTGAATCCCGGCCGAATCGAGCCGGTGGTGAACCTGCACCTTCAGACGCGGGTGCGCGGCGTGGAGGTGACGCTGAACGTCAACGGCCCGCTCAACAAGACGGCCGTGACTTACCGCTCGGATCCCCCGCTGCCCTTCTCCGACATCGTGGCGCTGCTGGCCACCGGGCGCGCCCCCAGCACCTCGCCCGGCCTGGTGGGAGCGCGCTCGGAGTTCGCCCAGAGCTGGGAGCAGGCGGGCGCCGGGGCGCTGGTCAGCCAGGCCATCACCAGCCCCCTGGCGGGCCGCCTCCAACGCTTCCTGGGGGTCAGCCGGCTCAAGATTGATCCCTCCGTGCGGGGCATCGAGAACACGCCCGAGGCCCATCTGACGCTGGAGCAGCAGATCGGCCAGGACGTGACGCTGGTCTACATCACCAACCTGACCAGGGCCCAGCAGCAGACCGTCCGGCTGGAGTGGGATTTCACGCGGAACTGGTCGGCCCTGGCGGTGCGCGAGGCCAACGGGCTGTTCGGGGTGGATTTCCTGTACAAGAAGCGGTTCAAGTAGCCCGGCGGGACTCTGCTCCGGACCGGGGTCCTCAGCCCGCCGGCAGGCGGTCCAGGAAGCGCTTGGCCGCCTGGATGCCTTCGAACTCGCTCAGCCGGTTGCCCTCGTACTCGATGCCCACCCAGCCGTGGTAGCCCGCCTCGAGCACGATCTTCATCAGGCGGTCCATGTCCATGGTGGTCTCGCGCCCGTCGGGGCCGAAGTCGTAGCACTTGAAGCTGACGCCCTTGGCGTAAGGCATCAACCGGCGCACGCCGGCGTAGCGATCAATCTCCTTGGGGAAATTGCCGAAGTCGGGCAGGGTGCCGAAATTGGGCAGGTTGACCGCTTTCATCAGGCGGACGACGACCTCGGGATTCGAAGAGATCCCGCCGTGATTCTCGATGAGCACGTTGATGTTGTAGCCCTTGGCGAAGGCGCACAGATCGCTGAAGCTCTCGGCGCAGTAGCCGAGGAAGCTCTCGATCTCGGCCGGGGTGGAGGGCTGGCGGTCCGGGTACATGTTGGTGCGGATCGAGTGGCAGCCCAGCTCGGCCGCGATCTCGACCCACTTGCGGTGGTTGTGCGCGGCCTTCATGCGGGCGGCGCGGTCGGAATGCCCCATCATGCCCTCGCCGTCGCACATGATGAGGACCGCCTGGGTGCCGGTCTTCTGCATGTTGGCTTTCAGGCGGCGGAGGTAGTCTTGAGTAGGCGCCTCCCAAAGGCCGTTGACGAACTCGAGGCCTTCAATGCCGAACTGCTCCCGGGCGATACGCGGAAAATCCAGGTTGGTGATCAGGCGGGACTGAATGGCGCGGTGCAGCGACCACTCGGCCAGCGAGATGCGGAACTTGAGTTGCCCCTGCGCGGCGCGGGCCGCCCACAGGGGCGCCAGCAGCGAAGCCTTCAGCAAAGAACGGCGTTGCATGCCCTCCATCCTAGCAAGGCGAGGGCGGACCCGCTGAAGTAAGCTGGGAATTGATTGATGGGCGGTCTGCTGGAGGGCAAGAATGCGCTGATTCTGGGGGTGGCGAACCGCTGGAGCCTGGCCTACGCCATGGCGGAAGCCTTCCGGCGGGAGGGCGCGCGGCTCACGCTGACCTACCAGGGCGAGCGGCAGCGCGCGACGGTCGAGGGACTGGCCGCCGAGCTGGGAGCGGCGCGGCTGCTGGCTTGCGACGTGACCGAAGAGGCGGATCTGGAGCGGCTGGCTGAAGCGCTGCAACGGGACCCGCGGCCGCTTCACGCCCTGGTGCACAGCATCGCCTTCGCCCAGCGCGAGGATCTCAGCCGCCCATTCCTGGAGACCTCGCGGGCCGGCTTCCTGCTGGCGCAGCAGGTGAGCGCCTATTCGCTGGTGGCGGTGTCGCGGGCGGCCGCGGCGGCGATGCGGGAGGGCGGTTCGATCACCACCTTGACTTACCTGGGAGCCAGCCGCGTGATTCCCAACTACAACGTGATGGGCGTGGCCAAGGCGGCCCTGGAGGCCTGCGTGCGCTACCTGGCCGGCGAACTGGGGCCGCGCGGCATCCGGGTGAACGCCATCTCGGCCGGCCCGGTGAAGACCGCGGCGGCGCGGGCCATCAAGGACTTCGCCTCCGTGCTGGACGCGGTGGCCGAGCGCGCCCCCTTGCGCCGCAACACCGATCCGGCCGAGGTGGCCGACGCCGCGGTCTTCCTGGCCAGCGAACTGGGCCGGGGAGTCACCGGGAACATCCTCTTCGTGGATGCCGGCTTCCAGATCATGGGGCTGTGAGAGGGAATGCGCCCGGCCGGCGCGTCCCGGCCGCCGGCCGATGTATACTGGCGCTTGCCGGGAGGAGATGCCGATGCCTGACTCGCGTGCCGTCCTGTGCGCGGCGGCCGCCGCGGCGTTGCTTTCCGCGGGCTGCGCGCGCCGGGCCTCTGAGGGGATTGATCCGGGCAAGCTGAAGCTGTTCGCCGTTTTGCCGGAGGCGGTTCCCGCCCGCTGGGGTCCGCCCGGCGAGGAGCTGATCGCGCTGGGACGAATGCTTTACTACGAGCCGCGCCTTTCCAAGAGCCAGCAGCTTTCCTGCAACAGTTGCCACGAGCTGGCGCGCTACGGGGTGGACGGCCAGCCCACCTCGGACGGGCACAAGGGGCAGCCCGGCAAGCGCAACGCTCCCACCGTCTACAACGCGGCCGCGCACTTCGCCCAGTTCTGGGACGGGCGGGCGGCCGACGTCGAGGAGCAGGCCAAGGGGCCGATGCTCAATCCGGTCGAGATGGCCATGCCCTCCGAGAAGGTCGTCATCGCCGTGTTGAAGTCCATGCCGGAGTACGTGGCCGCCTTCCGCCGGGCCTTTCCCGCGGACCGGGATCCGGTGAGCTTCGACAACGCGGCCAAGGCCATCGGCGCCTTCGAGCGCAAGCTGCTGACGCCCTCCCGCTGGGACCGCTTCCTGGCGGGCGACCAGGCCGCGCTCAGCCCCGAGGAGAAGGCCGGCTTGAACGTCTTCCTGGAGACGGGCTGCCAGGCCTGCCACGCCGGGCCGCTGGTGGGCGGCGCCATGTTCCAGAAGCTGGGCGCCATGAAGCCCTATCCGGACCAGTCCGACCCGGGCCGCTATCTGGTCACCGGCAACGAAGCCGACCGCATGCTTTTCAAGGTGCCCTCGCTGCGCAACGTCGAGAAGACCGCGCCCTACTTCCACCACGGGAAGGTGCCGACGCTGGAGCAGGCGGTGCGGGAGATGGCTGACTACCAGCTCGGGCGAAGTTTGAGCCCGGATCAGGTGCGCTCGATCGTCACTTGGCTCAAGGCGCTCACCGGCGAGCTGCCGCGGGACTACATCCGCCCGCCCGCCCTGCCGCCCAGCACGGCGCGCACCCCCAAGCCCGATCTGAGCGATTGAGGGCGATCAGCGCGCCGTCTCAGGCCCGGGGCGGCGAAGGCCTCAGAGCACGATGCCGTAGCAGCTCTTCAGCACGTCGTCGAAGAAATTTTCGGCCAACTGGGAGGGCCTGAGCCGGTCCGTCCAGGTGTCGGCGCCGTTCTCGAAGAGCCGCACCCGCAACTGGCCGTCCTCGGTGTAGGCGATCTCGCGCAGCCGGATGCCCGGATGCTCCACCGGGGAAGGCTCGCCCGTTTCGGTGAACCAGTTCAGCTCCAGGGGAACGGTGCGATCGCCGGCTTCGTGATGCCGGCGGCTGCGGTAGAAGCGAAAGAAAAAGGTGTGCGCGCCCGGCCCGGCCGGTGCGCCGCCGGCAGGCCGGAACTCGATCGAGAAGAACCAGGTTTGACGGGCCGAGCCGCGCTGGCGCAATTCGAGGTACTTGGCCAGGTCCGGCGGGGGATAACTTCGGAAGTCCAGCCGAACGGTCTTGAGTTTCTCTCCCAGCAGATCGGCGCGCTGCTCGAACTCCAGGCGCAGGCCTTCCAATCGCTTCACCCAGATGAGGTATTCCCTCTCCTGGCGCCGGCGCAGGACCTCGGCTTCCTTTTGGCTCCAGCGCTCGGCCCACTGGCGCGCGCGCAGGGTCTCGTCCCGGACGCGGCGCATCTGGTTGAAGGTCTCCAGAGAACGCTCCAGCAGAAGCCTGGCCAGATCGGAATAGTAACCCAGGTCCGCAAAGGCCAGAGCCTCGTAGTAGCGGAGCCGATCCTCGCGGCGGATGTTGACAATGGGATAGCCCGCTCGCAAGAGCAACAGATTGGCCAGCAAGCGCGCCACCCGGCCGTTGCCGTCCACGAACGGGTGGATGGCGGCCAGCTTGTGATGGGCGATGGCGGCGTAAAGCAGGGGATCGAGCGATTTTTCCCGGTTCAGCCAGGCCACCAACTCGGCTGCCAGAGCGGGCACCGCGGCCGGCTCGGGCGGGCGGTGTTCGCTGCCTGGGATCAGCACGCCGATGGTGCGGTAGGCGCCGGGCTGGGCTTCGCTTTGGTTGCGGACCGCCAGCCGATGGAGTTCGCGCAGGTCTACCTCGCGAAGCGGCGCGTTCTGTTGGGCCAGATCTTCGAGGTAGTCCACGGCCGCCGCCAGATCTTTCACTTCGAGCTGGTCCGCGAGCGGCTTGTCCTCCAACTGCACGCCGTCGAGCAGGACCACCCGGGTTTCCTGGAGCGTCAGCCGATTCCCTTCGATGCCGGTGCTGTGATAGACGTGTTCGAGGCGGAAATACTCCTGAAGCTTCCGGACCGAGGCGGGGTCCAAAGGACCCTCGGCGCGGAACTGCTCGACCGAGCGCTCCAGAGAACGCAACTGGTCGCTGGTCACGGGGTCCAGTTCGACCTCCTCCGTGCGGAGGGGGAAAAAACGCAGTTGGTCGTCCGTCGAGAAGCCGCGCAACATGCCGCCCTCCTTCTCGCGCCAATGACAGTCTAGCGGAAGCTCCGCCCATACCGGCCCGGGGGCGGCGGCAGGTGTGGTCCGGAGCCGCAAGCGCGGCGGAGGCTAAGGTTGCGGGCCTTTCCCTCCGATCAAAAGCGGCGGGAGGTGTGCCGGCTTGCGAGCCTGGACCGCTTGCGCCGCTGTCTGGTGCTGGGTTGCTTCCTGTTGGGCCGCCGCGGGCGGCCTGCGAATTCGCTTCGAACCCAACCGAGGCCAGGCCGACCCCGCGATCCTGTTCCTGGCTCGCGGACCCGGCCACGCGCTGCTTCTGGCGGCCGGCGGAGTCATGCTGCACCTGGCGCCTTCCGGCGAGCCGAGCGCCGGCGACTCCCTCTTGCTCGCCGTGCAGCCGCTGGGCGCGAATCCTGCGGCACAGCCCGCCGCCGAGGACCTCCTGCCCGGCGTGAGCCACTATTTCACGGGCCCGGACCCCGCCCGCTGGATCCGGGCCGTGCCGTCCTTCGCCCGTGTGCGCTACCGGGAACTGTATCCCGGAGTGGATCTTCTGCTGCACGGAGAACGCGGGGAGCTGGAATACGACTTCCAGGCGGCGCCCGGCGCTGATCCCTCGCGCATCCGCCTGCGCTGCCGGGGCGCCGAGCGGGTGCACCTTGACGCGGCGGGTGATCTGATCCTGCAAGCGGGCGGGGCCCGGCTGCGGCAGCGGCGCCCGCGCGCCTGGCAGATCCTGGACGGCGAGCGCCGCGAGGTGGGCGTCGCTTATCGGCTGGAGGGCGGGGACACGGTGCGGTTCGAGCTGGGGGCTTACGATCCGCGCTATCCGATCACCATAGACCCGGTCCTGGTCTACTCGACTTACCTGGGAGGGACGCAGTTCGAGGCGGCCTACGGCGTGGCGACGGATGGGGCGGGGGCGGCCTATGTGGTCGGGGAGACGTACTCGCTGAATTTTCCTTTGCGCGCCCCGGGAACCATCGGGCGGCGCGCGGGGCGCGACGTTTTCGTAGCCAAGTTCAACGCGGCCGGTTCGGATCTGGTCTATACGACCTTTCTGGGGGGCGGGCAGAACGATTCCGGCCGGGCGATCGCCCTGGACGGGGCGGGAAACGCCTACCTGGCGGGCGTCACCACCTCGGCTGATTTCCCGGCGACCCCGAGCGCCTGGCGGAGAAGCTACGGCGGGTTGGAGGAGGGCTTCGCTGCCAAGTTGGACGCCGCGGGCAATCTGGCCTACGCGACTTACTTGGGGGCGGGGGGCAGCGATTATGCTTCGGCCATCGCGGTAGACGCCGCCGGCCAGGCTTACGTGGCGGGTTACACCTCCTCGCTGGGCTTTCCCGTCACCCCAGGCGCTTTCCAGACCTCGTTTCGAGGCGGTTACTACGACGCTTTCGTGGTAAAGTTGAGCGCCAACGGCTCTTCGGCGATTTACTCAACCCTGATCGGGGGCAGCCGGGGCGATACCGCCGCGGGGATCGCTGTGGACGCCGGCGGCAATGCATTTGTGGCGGGCCAGACCGACTCGAGCGATTTTCCCGTGGCGGGCGCCTTGCGTCCCAGCCTGGCCGGATCGAGCGACGCCTTCGTGCTCAAGTTGAACCCGGCGGGCAGTGCGCTGGTGTATTCGACGTATTTGGGCGGCAGTGGGGCGGATGGCGCGAGCGCACTGGCGATTGACGGGGCGGGCGCCTGCTACCTGGCCGGCTGGACCGCTTCTCCCGATTTCCCGATTGCAGGCGCGTTTCAGGCCGCCTATGCCGGGGGCGCGGATGCGTTCGTCGCCAAGCTGAGCGCCTCCGGCGGCTCGCTGGTCTATTCGAGTTACTTGGGAGGGAGCGGTGCCGAGCAGGCCCTGGCGATCCGCGCCGACGGTGCGGGCAACGCCTGGCTGGCGGGCTTCACTCGCTCGGCGGACTTCCCTTTGCGCAACGCCACGGGGCCGGGATACCGGGGAGAAGAGGATGCCTTTCTAACCGTCGTGAACCCGGCGGGCAGCGCCCTGATTTACTCGGATCTGTCAGGCGGCAGCGGTCAGGACCGGGCCTACGGGCTGGCGGTGGGCGATTCCGCCCACGCCTATGTGGCGGGCCTGACGCTGTCGCCGGATTTCCCCGCGACCCAAGGAGCCTTCCAGCCAAGCGCGCCCGGCGCGGGCGACGCCTTCCTGAGCAAGATCAAGGTGAACTTCCCGCCCCAGGCGGTTTCGGCGACTCCCTCCTCGGGCAGCGGCTGGAGCCAGACCTTCAGCTTTGTGTTTTCGGATGCGAATGGGTGGCAAGATATTCGAGGCACGGTCATCTACTTCGCTACGCCTCTCGACTCAACCCTTTCCTGTTATATGTACTTCGAGAGCGCCACACGCACTCTATGGCTTGCGACCGATGACGGCGCGGTCTGGATGCCGGGCGTTTTGGGCAGCCCCTCGGTGCTGGAAAACAGCCGGTGTAGGGTCTCTCTGGCTTCTGCGAACGCAGCGGGAAACGGGGTGGAGATGGCTGTGACGCTCCCATTGACCTTCAAGGACGCGTTCCTCGGGGCCAAATACTTGTACTTGCTGGCTGAAGACGTCAGCGGCTTACACACCGGGTGGCAATATCAGGGCATGTGGGTGGTGACCGCCCAGAACAATCAGCCCCCCGCGGTGGTCGGATCGAGCCCGATGAACGGGCGGGGCGCAGCCCAAAGCTTTGTTTTCACCTTCAGCGATCCGAACGGTTATTTGGATCTGAGGGCGGTGGTTGTGA
>JBBIMA010000075.1:0-2195 GCA_037444625.1 Solibacteraceae bacterium | reverse complement strand
CCTTTTTTACGATCGCGCGGGGAATACGCTCTGGCTGGCCAGCGATGACGGAAAGGTCTGGACGCCCGGCAGGTTAGGCGGCGCCTATAACTTGCAGAACTCCCGCTGTGAGGTTGTTCTCTCTTCTTCGAGCGCCCGCGGGTCTGGTTCGGGGTTGGATTTGACTGTCGTCCTGAACTTCAAGTCTGCTTTCCTGGGTGTGAAGAGCGTCTATGCGTTGGCTGAGGACGGCGCGGGGCTGAATACCGGGTGGCGATATCAAGGCACGTGGACGGTGACGGCGGCGAGCAACCAGCCGCCTGCGGTGCTGGGGATCACGCCGAACTCCGGTCACGGCACAACCCAAACCTTTCTCGTCGCCTTTTCGGACCCGAACGGATATGCGGACCTGAAGGGCGGGGTCTTGCAATTCGTACGCGGCGGCTCGCCCGGGGAGGTCTGTTACATATACCTGGATCGTGCCTTTCGAACGGTCTGGTTGGCCTCCGATGACGGCCGGACGTGGACCCCCGGCTCGCTGGGCAGCGGCGGTGCGCTGGCCAACAGCCGGTGTGCCGTGAACCTGGCTGCTTCGAGCCTCGCCGAATCGGCAACGACCGCCACGCTGAGCCTGGCGCTGACCTTTGCCGGCAGCTTCACGGGGTCGCACACAATCCTCGGCTTGGCGGAGGACGGCAGCGGTTCGCACACCGGCTGGCAGAGTCTCGGGGTCTGGACGGTTCCTTGAGAAGGTCCGGTCAAGGGCTTTGGGCCAGCCACTTGCCAAGTTCGCGCCAACTGCTGTGCAAACCCGAATTATCCTCGGCCTCGGCGTACATGGTTTGCTCTCCCTGCCAGGGCGGATGAAATGTGAGATCGAGTTCGAGAACCAATTGGGTTCCCGCTGCCGCCACCCGGCTGCGAGGCACGGCCAGGGTGCAGCGTCCGTTTCCCACCGCAGCCGTTCCGCCCAGGAACGCGGGTCCTAACCACCTCGAACCATCCAGACTCAGCATGCGAAACGCCCTTTGCTGAGCGTTGTAACTGAGAAAACAGCCTCCGGCGCCGATGAAGGTGTGCACGACGAAGGAAACCGCCGTGATCGTATCGGCCCCGTCCGGATCGGTCAGCTCGAGCCGGAAGACCTGGCGCAGGTCCGAGCCTCGGTCAGGAGTCAGCGAGACTATGCGCGGCATTCGGGCGCGGTTCTTCCACCCATGCCCCGGTATCCAGTCCGCGTCGAGACTGGTGACCAGACGCAGATCATCGTAGGCCGTGCTCGGCCCGAGCATCTCGCACTGCGCGGCGCGGGTTGGCGATTCCGAGCAATTGGTAAAGATCACGGCGCACGGGCGCACCGGGTGGAGGCGGTAATACTCGACGAATCGCGCATCTGTCGAAAGGGGAATCACCTGTACATCCCCTAGGCCCACGCCCAGCCAGTGAAGCAACGAGTAGACATAGAAGTAGCCTCGGGCGTCGAGCCCGACCTGGCGGCAACGTTGGCTCCGAACCGCCTGGGCCAGCCAGGGTAGTTTCGGGGACGCTCGGTACATGGCGTCGCGGGGCAGGCTGAATATGCCGGCGGGCAAGGCCTTCGTCGGCCCCACCAGCGGCCGCAGTTCGTTAAAGACCGCGAAGGGTACAGCGTAGGCCAGAAGGAACGTCGCCAGCGCCCAACTCTTCCACCGACTCCATGCCAGCCCGGCAGCTACACCGACCGCCGGACCGAGGGCTACGAAAAGCGGTAGATGGAGGCGTGTATGCCATGGCTGCCATCGGAAGGTCCAACAGAACGCGAGGAAGGCTGCCACCCCTCCGAGGCTCGCCCACAAAGCGCGCCGGGCCACCGGCTCCCTCCGGAGCGCGAGCCACCCCAGACAGACCACCGCCACGAACAGGTGTACCGGGTTGCCGGCCAGATTCTCGTGAGTGCTGAAGTAGGGGGGCTCCAGCCGTACGAACGGCCAGGTAGTCTTGGGATCGTTAGGATCGGCGCCGATCAGTTTCAAGAGGCGCACCACCGAGGAGTAGAGCGCCTGGCTGGCAGGGGTGAAAGGGGTCGTTCCGTGAAGAAGCAGATTACGGGTCACGTTCGACGCCAACGCCCGCGGGCCGAAATCGGAATTCACGAACTTGAACAGCGAGCCGCACTCGGCCGTGTCGCACCCCGTCGGTGACCCGAACATGCGCTGGTTTCGCAGCCAATGGCTGCC
>JBBIMA010000074.1:0-20499 GCA_037444625.1 Solibacteraceae bacterium | reverse complement strand
GCCGTACCAGCCGATCATGGCGGCGCCGATGGCCGAGGTGATGTGGTCGTAGCCGGGGGCGATGTCGGTGACCAGCGGCCCCAGCGTGTAGAAGGGCGCCTCGCCGCAAAGCTCCATTTCCTTTTCCACCTGGAGCTGGATCTGGTCCATGGGAATGTGGCCCGGGCCTTCCACCATCACTTGCACGTCGTACTCCCAGGCCTTGCGGGTCAACTCGCCCAGGGTTTTCAGCTCGGCGAACTGGGCCTCGTCGCTGGCGTCGGCCAGGCAGCCGGGACGCAAGCCGTCGCCCAGCGAGAAACAGACGTCGTGTTTCTGGAAAATCTTGCAGATGTCGGTGAAGCGCTCGTAGAGGAAGTTCTGCCGGTGGTGGCGCACCATCCACTCGGCCATGATCGCCCCGCCCCGGCTGACGATGCCCGTGATGCGCCGGGTGACCAGGGGAATGTACTCCACCAGCACTCCGGCGTGGATGGTCATGTAATCCACCCCCTGCTCGGCCTGCTCCTCGATGACTTCCAGCACCAACTCGGGCGTCAGGTCTTCCACCCGCCGCACCCGGGTGAGCGCCTCGTACAGCGGCACGGTGCCCACCGGGACGCTCGAGTGGCGCAGAATGGCCTCCCGGATGCGCGGAATGTCGCCCCCGGTGGAGAGGTCCATCACCGTGTCGGCCCCGTAGCGCACGGCGATACGCAGCTTTTCCAGCTCCTGCTCGATGTCCGAGCTCACCGCCGAGTTGCCGATGTTGGCGTTGATCTTGCACCGCGTGGCGATGCCGATGCCCATCGGCTCCAGGTTGGTGTGATGAATGTTGGCCGGGATGATCAGCCGGCCGCGCGCCACTTCGGCGCGCACCAGCTCGGCGGGAAGGTTCTCGCGCCGCGCCACCCAGGCCATTTCTTCGGTGATCAGGCCCTGCCGGGCGTAATGGATCTGGGTGCGGATCGGATCGTTGTGGCGCCGGGCCACCCATTGGCTTCGCATGGTTGCGCTCCGGATTGCCCTCGGAGGGGTCGCTACTTCGAGTCTACAACGTTTGGCCGGCGGCGCCCAAAGCCGGCCGGGCGGCGCGCCGCCCTCTCCGCCGGGCGATATACTCGTGGTTTATGCGGGCCGCATGGCTGGCGGGTTTCCTCTGCGCGGCGGCGCTCGCCCGGCAACCCGGCGTCCCGGAAGAGCACCGGGCGCGTCGCGCCGGGCTGGCCAAAGCCCTGCCCGAGGGCGTCGTCGTGCTGTTCGGGCGCGGCGCCGGGGAAGGCGGAGGGCGCAGCGCGTTCCGCCAGGAGCCCAACTTTTACTACCTGAGCGGCTGGAACGAACCGGGCGCGGCCTTGCTGCTGACGCCGCGCTCGGAGATTCTCTTCCTGCCCCTGCCTACCGCCCGCACGGAGATTTACGACGGCCCCAGGCTCTCGGCCGACAACCCCCGGGCGCCCGAGATCACCGGCTTCCAGACCGTCCTGCCCATCACCCGGCTGGAGGCCGAGCTGCGCCGCGCCCTGGAACAGCAATCCGCCGTCTACACGCACGCCGGGCGGCCGGAGGCCGAAAAGCTGCGCGCCCTGGCGCCCCTGCGGCAGGTGGCCGACGTGCGGCCCGCCGTCGCGCGGCTGCGCATCAAGAAATCGCCCTGGGAGCTGGAACGTATCGAGCGCAGCATCCAGGTGAGCATCGAAGCCCACCGCGCGGCTTGGAAGCGCGTCGCTCCGGGCATGTACGAATATCAGATCGCCGCCACGCTGGTGGGTCTGTACCTGGAGCGCGGCTGCGAGGATGCGGCCTATGCGCCGATCGTGGGATCCGGGCCCAACGCCCTCATCCTGCACTACGAGAAGAACGCCCGGCGGATGGAAGCGGGCGAGTTGCTGCTGGTGGACGCCGGGGCGAGCTGCGCGGGCTACGCGGCCGACTTGACCCGCACCGTGCCGGTCAGCGGCCGCTTCACGCCGCGCCAGCGGGAACTCTACGAGGTGGCCCTGGGAGCGCTGAAAGCGACCATCCAGGCGGTCCGCCCGGGCGTGCTGCTGGGCAGCCGGGAGAACCTGACCGGCCTGTACAAAGTGGCGCGGGACTATATTGACTCGCACGGCAAGGACGCCCAGGGGCAATCGCTGGGCAGCCGCCTGCTGCACCCGGTGGCCCACCGGGTCGGACTGGACGTGCACGACGTCCACAACGAGACCGTGAACCTGCCGCTGGAGGCGGGCGACGTCGTGGCCATCGAACCGGGCATTTACATCAAGGAGGAGGGCATCGGCATCCGAATCGAGGACATGGTGCTGGTGACCGAAACCGGCGCCCGGCTGCTCAGCGGCGCCCTGCCCCGGGAAGCGGCCGAGATCGAGCGCGAGATGCAAGGCGCGGCCGGCGTGAGCGCGGCCCGATAAAGCCTTCCATGTGGCGAGTCCGCAGGCAAACCGCCGGGTACCTGGCCCTGCTGGCGGCCGCCTACCTGCTGGCCCTGGCCGGCGGCTGGCTGGGCGGGCAGGTTGACAACTATGCCTACGACTGGATGTTCCGGCGCCGGGAGGCGACGCCGCAGCCGAGCCGGTCCATCCTGCTGGTGGTGGACGAGCCGACGCTGAGCCGTATGGGAGGCTTGCGCCGGCTGCGCGACATCCTGGCCGAGGGGCTGGAGCGCATCGCGCCGGCCGATCCGCGCGCGGTGGCGATTGACGTGACCCTGGCCGACCCCGGCGAGCCGTCCGAGGACGCGCGGCTGGAGGCGGCCCTGGGCAAGCTGCCGCGTCTGGCGCTGGCTTGCGAGCTGGTCGAGGAAGGCCGCCGCTGGGAGGATCCCCTGCCTCGCTTCCGGCGGCGAGCGGCCGCCTTGGGCCACGTGCACGCCGACCCCGATCCGCTGGATAACGTCACGCGCCGGATCCCCCTGGCCAAGGCCAGCGGGCGCGACCGGCGCTGGGCGCTGGCGTTGGAAGCCTACCGCCTGAGCCGCCGGGGGGGCCAGATCCTGGAGACGCCCGAGGAGCTCGAGGTGGCCGGGCTGCGGATCCCCACCGGCCGCGATCCGCTGCGGCCGCTCCGCATCCGCTATCTGCCGCCGGGCGCCGAGGGCACCTCTTCGATCCCGCGCCTCTCGGTGGCGGAGCTGACCCGCCGCCCCGAGCTGGCCGGGGCCTTCCGCGACAAGGTGGTCTTCGTGGGCGTCACCGCGCCCTCGGCCGCCCGCGACCGCTTGATGACGCCCTTTTCCTACGGCCGCACCATGCAGGGCATCGAGATTCACGCCAACGCCTTCGAGACGCTGGCCCGGGGCGAGTTCCTGCGCAGCGCGCCGGAAGCGGCCGGGCCGTTGTTTTCGCTGGCGCTGACGGCGGGGGCGGGGCTGGCCTTCTGGCTGCTTTCAGGATGGCCGGCTTACCTGGCGGCCGTTCTGCTGCTGGCGGCCGCGCATGTCACTCCTTACTGGCTGTTCTCGCGCAACCTCGTGTTCCCCTACTTCGGCCCGGCGCTGGCGGCATGGCTGTCGGCGGCGGCGGCGGGAGGCTACCAGTTCCTGGCCGTGCGCCGGCAGTGGAGGAAGGCGGAGGCTGAGAGAAGCCGCTACCAGCAAGCCATGCACTTCGTCACCCACGAGATGCGGACGCCGCTGACCGCCATTCAAGGCTCCAGCGAGCTGATGACCCGCTATTCGCTCAGCGAGGAGAAGCGGCGCCAGATCGCCGAGCTGATCAACGCCGAGTCCAAGCGCCTGGGCCGCATGATCGAAACCTTTCTCAACGTGGAGCGGCTTTCGGCCGGGCAGATGGAGCTGCGGCGCGAAGCGTTCGAGGCCGACGAAGTGGTGGCCGCCTGCGCCGCCCGCGCGCGCCCCCTGGCCGAGCGCAAGCAGATCCGCCTCAGAATCGAGCCGGTGGCCGAGGGCGCTCTGCTGGGCGACCGCGAGCTGATGGAGTACGCCGTTTACAACCTGCTGACCAACGCCATCAAGTACTCGCCGCCCCAGACCGAAGTGCGGGTCGGCGGCCTGCGCCGGGGCGAGCGCGTGCGCATCGCGGTCGAGGACCAGGGGATCGGCATGGACCGCCGGGAGCTGCGCAAGATCTTCCGGAAGTTCTACCGGACGCGGCGGGCGGAGGCCTCCGGGGAGTCCGGAGCGGGCATCGGCCTGGCGATCGTGCAGGAGATCGTGCGTCTGCACGGCGGGGCCATCGAGGTGAGCAGCCAACCCGGCCGGGGCTCCTGTTTTACAGTGGTATTGCCGGCCCGCGCGCACAGCCGGGCCGGCGTGAACTGAGGGCCGCCCGGCGGCCCGGGTGCGAGGTCGGCAAGGTGCAGCGGTTGCTGGTGGTCGAGGACGACAGCGCGGTGCGGACCACCATTGTCACCTTCCTGGAGCTGGAAGGCTACCAGGTGGACGCGGTGGCCTCGACTCGCGAGGCATTGGAGCGGCTCGACCGGCAGCCCTATCCGATCGTCATTTCCGACATTTACCTGGACGAGGGAACCGGTCTGGACGTGCTGGAGGCGGCCCGCAGGCGCGACCCCTCCTGCGCCGTCATCCTGATGACCGCGCGCGGCACCATGGAAACCGTCATGGCCGCCACCCGGGGCGGGGCCTTCGATTACATCGCCAAGCCCTTCGAGCTGGAGCGCATGTTGGAGACCATCAAGCGGGCCGAACAGGCGCGGGAGGCGGCCGAGGCCGAGGAGCCGGAAAGCGAAGAGCCGCCCGAAAGCGAGATGATCGGCAGCTCGCCCCAGATGGTCGAGGTTTATAAAATCATTTCGCGAGTGGCGCCCACCGAGGCCACCGTGCTGGTGGAAGGCGAAACCGGCACCGGCAAGGAGCTGGTGGCGCGGATGATCCACGCCCAGAGTCCCCGCGCCGCTCAGCCCTTCGTGGCGGTGGACTGCGCCGCCATCCCGCCCAGCCTCTTGGAGAGCGAGCTGTTCGGCGCGCTGCGCGGGGCTTACACCGGCGCGGACCGGGATCGCATCGGGGTCTTCGAGGCCGCCCATCGCGGCACGGTCTTCCTGGACGAGATCGGCGACATCGAGCCCGGCTTCCAGTTGAAGCTGTTGCGCTTCCTTCAGGACCGCGAAGTCCGGCCGGTGGGCGCCGCCCGTCCCAAGCCGGTGGACGTGCGGGTGATCGCGGCCACCAATCGCGACCTCCAGAAGCTGGTCGAAGAGGGCAGGTTCCGGCAGGATCTCTGGTTCCGCATCAACGTGGTGCGCATCCTGTTGCCCCCGCTGCGCCAGCGGCGCGGCGACGTCGCCTTGCTCGCCCAGCACTTCCTGAAGAAGTACAACGAGCGGTACAACCGGCAAGCCCGCCTGTCCCCGGACGGCTTGCGGGCCCTGGAGGAGTGCACCTGGCCGGGCAACGTCCGGCAGCTCCAGCACATGATGGAGCGGCTGGTGATCCTGGCGCCCCAGGGCCGCATTGACGAGGCGGCGGTCCGGGAGGCGATCGCCTCCACCGCGCCCCGGGAGCACCCTGTCGAGACCCTGGCCGCCGCCGAGCAGGAGCAGATCCGGCGGGTCCTGGAGGCCACCGGGGGCAACAAGAGCCGGGCGGCCAAGATCCTGGGCATCGAACGAAAAACGCTCTACCGCAAGCTGGAGCGGATGGGGCTGTGAAGCCCGCCGCTAACTGCTTGATCGGCAAGGGCCGCCGGCCGGCCGGCGGCAAGCGATTTTCCGGGTGCTTTTCTCCCCACCCCGTACTAAAATATAAGCGTCCATCATAACGGTCTCATTCGTTGACCTCAGCGTCAGGAGGTGGGGCCATGTTCGAAAGTCTTGATGAGCACATCAAGCAGGATCAGGCGGCCGAGAGCACCCCGGCTCAGAGGCTGCTGCGGTGGGGTCTGGCGGTGCTGGTTACTCTGTTGGTCTTGGGGGGCCTTTACTCGGCGATCCAGTTATTGGAAGGATAGCGGGGCAGCCCGGGCGGTGAGTGGACACGGAAGCACTACCCGGGCCGGGAGCGGCAGCGTGGATCCCCGGCGCTGCCTCGAGGAGCGGTTTTATTTCCCTTCCAGCCAGCGCGGCGAAAAGCGTGCGAAGCAGATTTCCTCATAGGGTCCCACCTCGCCCCGTTCGTAAAGCAGGCCGATTCTGCCGCCCCTGAGCGCCGCCAGCGAGGAGTAAGCCGCCGGGCCGGCGTGAATGCGCCGGGCGAGGGGCCAGCTCCGGCCGCCGTCCGGGCTCAGCCGAATCGTCATGTTCACCCGGCGGAGGTCCGCCGGGTTGGAAAACAGCAGCCGGTTGTCGCGCCGGCGGATGAGGCTGGCCTGGCAGACCGGCTCGACGAGAGCGTCATCCAGGTGGAAGTCCGTCCAGCTCAGCCCGCCGTCGCGGCTCAAGGCCACCGCCCGGCGGTTGCGGCCGTGGTAACTGCGCATGTTCAGAATCAAGGTCCCGTCCGCCAGTTCCGCCACCGCGCACTCGTTGGTCTTCTCCGGGGCCACGCCGCCGATCTTCCAGCTCCGCCCGCCGTCGTCGCTGTAGATCACGTGGGAGTGCATGGCCTTGGTCCCGGCCACTACGTGGTCGCAAGGAATCACCAGCCGGCCGCTGCGGAGCTGGATGCCGTTGCCCGGTCCGGTGGCATACCAGGTCCACTCCGGCCGCTTGATGGAAGCGGTGATCTCGACCGGCGGCGCCCAGCTCGCACCCTCGTCGCGCGAGTAGGTGATCCAGACCGTGCGGGTGCCCTCCGCCGTGCCCTCGACGATCTGCCGCTCGGTCACGCGGCCCGGGTTCCGCGTCAACAGCAGCCAGATCGTGCCCGTCCGGCGGTCCAGCACGGGCGCCGGATTGCCGGCGGTGTCCTCGCCGAAGTCGGCGATGAGCTGCGCCGCGCCCCAACTGTTGCCCTGGTCGAAGCTGCGTTTGAGCAACAGGTCAATGTCGCCGGAGTCGCCCGCGCCGTGCTTGCGCCCTTCCGCGAAGGCCAGCAGCGCGCCCTTCTTTGTGACGATCAGCGCCGGGATGCGATAGGTGTGATAGCCGTCCCGGCCCGAGCGAAAGACTGCGGTCTGGAAAGGCTCCCGAGCGGCTGCCGGCCACGCCCACAACCCGAAGGCCGGCAACATCAGGCAAGCGGCTCGGAGCCGCCGGAGGCAAGCGTCAACCGGGTACGGCATGGCGAAACAGGCGCGGTGCGCGCACCGGACATTGTAGTTCCTTCGCCCCGGGCGGCGCCCGGGTCTTGACTTGCCGGGCCGCCCGGCGCGCATACTGGCTCGGAGGTGCTCCCCATGCTGCGCAGAAACTTCCTGCGGCGGATCGCGCCGGCGCCCCTGGCCGCCGCCGCGCCCGCCCTGCCCTTCCAGGGCGAGAAGAGCCGCCTGAAAATCACCGGCGTGCGTCTGGTGCGCACCCGTCCCAAGCGGCCGTTGCCCGCCTACGAGCCGGCGCCGGGCTCCTGGTCCACTCAGGGCGTGGAAGTGGCCAGCCCCATGTCGGTCTACCCGAAATACAAGGCCCGCCGCTCGCTGTATTTCCCGGACCCGGGCCAGTTGGAGGGCTTCACGGTCGAGATCGCCACCGACAAAGGGGTGAAAGGCTACGGGAGCGGAGGACCCGGCGGCGGTCCGGTCGTGGAGAGGCACTTGGCCAAGCTGCTGGTGGGCGAAGACCCCTTCGATGTCGAGCGACTGTGGGACATCATGTGGCGCGCCACCATGCATTACGGGCGCATGGGCCTGGTGATCAACGCCGTCAGCGGGGTGGATCTGGCGCTGTGGGATTTGATCGGCAAGGCCCTGGGCGAACCGGTCTACCGGCTGCTGGGCGGGGCCACCAAGGAGCGCATCCCGGCCTACTGCACCGGCAACGACATCGAGCAGCACGTCCGCTTCGGCTACCGCCGGCTGAAGCTCGCCATGCCGCACGGCCCGGCCGACGGGCGCGAGGGCATGAAGAAGAACCTCGAGCTGATCCGCCGCACGCGCGAGGCCCTGGGACCGGACGGCGACATCATGCTGGATTGCTGGATGGCCTGGAGCGAGGACTACACGCTCGAGATGGCCGAGCTGGCCGCCCCCTATCGCATCTACTGGATGGAAGAGTGCCTGCCGCCCCACGACTACGCCGGCTTCGGCCGCTTGAAGGCCGCTCTGAAGACCACCCGCATCGCCACCGGGGAGCACGAGTACACCCGCTACGGCTTCCGCCAACTGCTCGAGCACCGCTCAGCCGACATCTGGCAGCCCGACATCCACTGGTGCGGCGGCCTGACCGAGTTGCGCCGCATCGCCGCCCTGGCGGCGGCTTACGATATCCCGGTGATCCCGCACGGCGGCGGCGGGCGCGACGCCGTCCATTTCATCATGGCCACCGTCAACAGCCCCTGGGCCGAGCTGTTCATGCCCGCCCCGGGCGGCCCGCCCGAGGTCTATCGCCGGTACGAAGAGGACAACCTGCTCAGCCGCGGCCCGGAAGGCGTCTACACGCGTCCCTCCGAGCAGCCCGGCTTCGGCTGGGAGTTCGAAGTCCTTTCCTGAGCGCTCGGGCCGGCAAGCGCCCTCTATACTGGAACTGAGCCATGCCCGCCCGAACCGGCGAGCTCAGTGTCCATGCGGTCTTCGCCCCGCGCGGCCTGCTCTCCCGCTGGCATCCCCAATACGAGTTTCGGCGCGGCCAACTGGAAATGGCCGAGGCGGTCTGGGCCGCCCTCACCGAACGCCGCCACCTGATCGTGGAGGCCGGCACCGGGACCGGCAAGACCCTGGCTTACCTGGTCCCCGCCATCCTCTCGGGCAGGCGCGTGGTCATCTCCACCGGCACCAAGAACCTTCAAGAGCAGCTCTTTTACAAGGACGTGCCTTTCTTGGAAAAACACCTGGGGCGCGCGCTCCAGGTCTGTTACATGAAAGGCCGCAACAATTACGCCTGCCGGCAGAAAATCTACGACGCCGACAAAGAGCTGCTGCTCGAGGGTCTCCAGGAGCTGGCCGACTTCCAGATCATCCGGGAGTGGGAAAAGACGACCCCCACCGGCGACCGGGCCGAGATCAAGACCCTGCCGGAAGCCAGCACAGCCTGGACCAAGCTGGACGCCCGCCGCGAGCTGTGCACGGGCCAGAAGTGTCCCCAGTTCGAACGCTGCTTCCTGACCCTCATGCACCAGCGCGCGCTGGCCAGCGACATCGTCATCGTCAACCACCATCTGTTCTTCGCCGACCTGGCCCTGAAGGAAAACGAAGCCGGAGCGGTCATCCCCGAGTATTCGGCCGCGGTGCTGGACGAAGCGCACGAAATCGAAGAGGTGGCCGGCCAGTACTTCGGCGTGCAGATCTCGAACTACCAGTTCCAGGAACTGCGGCGAGACATCGCCGCCCTGGCCCGGCGCAAGGCGTTCGGCTCCCAGGAGCTGGACCGCGTTCTCGAGAAGCTGGAAGAGGTGGCGCAGCGGTTCTTCGCCCTGTTCGGGCAAGAGGAAGGGCGCTGGGGTTTCCGCGACCAGCAGGCGTTTCTCGAACGCCACCAGGAGGCCTACGAGGACGTGCTGCGCGCCCTGGAACTGACCGGCGCCCACCTGGGCTTGATCAAGAACCCGCCCGAGGAAGTCGGCCCGCTGGTGCGCCGGGCGGGCGAGCTGGGCCGCCATCTGCGCTTCTGGATGGAGGGCTCCGATCGGGCTTTCGTCTACTGGATCGAACGGCGCGGCCGGGGCTGCTTTCTGCAAGCCACTCCGGTGGACGTCTCTTCCATCCTGGCCGAAAAGCTCTTTGACCGCGTAGACAGCGTGATTCTGACCTCCGCCACCCTGGCGGTGGGAGGCCGTTTCGATTACGTCCAGCAGCGGCTCGGCCTTCGCGAGGCGCGCACGCTGATCGTGCCGGGGCACTTCGACTATCGCCGGCAAGCCCTGCTCTACGTCCCCCAGCACCTGCCAGACCCGCGGGATCCCGGCTTCGCCCGCCAGGCGGCCGAGGAAATCGTGCGCGTCCTGCGCCACAGCCGGGGCCGCGCCTTCGTGCTGTTCACCAGCCACCAGCAGATGCGCCAGATCTACGAGCGGGTCTCGCCGGAGGTGGATTATCCCTGCCTGCTGCAAGGGACCGGGCCGCGCAGCGCGTTGTTGGAAGAATTCCGCCGCACGCCCCACTGCGTGCTGTTCGCCACCGCCTCCTTCTGGCAGGGCGTGGACGTGCCGGGCGAACAGCTCAGTTGCGTGATCATTGACCGCCTGCCCTTCGCCGTGCCCACCGATCCGGTGGTGGAGGCCCGCATCCGCGCCATCCGCGAGGAGGGCGGCAATCCCTTCTACGACTACCAGATCCCCCAGGCCGCCCTGGCCCTCAAGCAAGGCTTCGGCCGGCTGATCCGCAGCTCGAGCGACCGCGGCGTGCTGGTCCTGTTGGATAATCGTATCAGCAGGCAGCGCTACGGCCGGGTGTTCTTTGAGAGCCTGCCCGAATACTCCTTCACCACCAGGTTGGAGGAGGTGGAGAAGTTTTTCCATGTTTGAGATCACCGTGGCGGAAACCTTCGCCGCCGCCCACTTCCTGCGGGGCTATCGGGGCAAGTGCGAGAACCTGCACGGGCACAACTACAAAGTCGAGGTCACCCTGGCGGGCGAGCGGCTGGACGCCTGCGGCCTGCTGGTGGATTTCCTCGAGGTCAAGCGCCTGCTGCGGGCCGCGATCGAGCGGCTGGATCACTGCCTGCTGAACGAAGTTGCCCCCTTCGACCGGCAGAATCCCACGGCCGAGAACATGGCGCGCCACTTCTATGAACAGATCGCGGGCTCGCTGGAGGGGGCCGCGGGCGTGCGGGTGAGGGCGGTGAAAGTCTGGGAGACGGAAGCGACCGCCGCCGCCTACCGGCCGCCGGAGGGCGGTCCGGCCGCTTGAGCCGGGCCTGATCAGCGCCCGTAGTAGGACGCGTTCTTCTGGGCGAAATGGGCCCACTTCTCGGGCAGATCGTCCAGGGCGAAGATGGCCGACACCGGGCACACCGGGACGCAGGCCCCGCAGTCAATGCACTCGACCGGGTCTATGTAGAGCATCTCGGCCTGGGCGAAGCCCTCCTCGTCCTTCTTAGGATGGATGCAGTCCACCGGGCAGGCGTCCACACAGGCGGTATCCTTGGTCCCGATGCAAGGTTCGGCGATCACGTAGGCCATTCCAGCTTCCTCCAGCCCCTCCCTCCGAGCTGTCCTCGGGCTTTCTTTCAGGATAGCGCAGGCCGGGCGGTGTGACCTTGGTCACGGGGGGCCGAGAGAATCGGGCCCTATACTAAGTTGACGCTGGGAATCGGCGCCGCGCCCGCGCGGCCGCCCCGAGGCTGGCGATGACGCTGCTCAAAGTCCAAGTGCCCGCCGAAGGCTATCACCGCGGCCTGATCGCCTGCCAGCTCGCCTGCCCGGTGCGGACCGACGCCCGCGGCTACGTGCGCGCCATTGCCGAAGGGCGCTTCGAGGAAGCCTACCTCATCGCCCGCGGTCCCAACCCCTTCGCCTCGATCTGCGGGCGCATTTGCGGCGCGCCCTGCGAGGCGGCCTGCCGCCGCGGCCGGGTGCCCCGGGTGGACGACGACGGCTGCTTCGTGGCCCACGACCGCCCGGTGGCCATCCGGGCGCTGAAACGCTTCGCCTGCGAGGCCGCCGGGCCCGAGGCGCGCCCGACGGCCGAAGTGCTGCGGGCGGTTCGCTCCCACCTGCCCGCGGTGGCGGCCGACGCCGAGGAAATGGCCGCCCTGCTGCGCGCCTCGCTGGAGGGTCGGGTGCCCAAGGCCTCCGGTCAGCCGGTGGCCATCGTGGGGGCCGGTCCCGCCGGGCTTTCCGCCGCGCACGATCTGGCGCTGCTGGGCTTCCGCCCGGTGGTCTTCGAGACCGAACCGGTGCCGGCCGGCATGCTGGCGGTGGGCGTGCCGGCCTACCGGCTGCCGCGCGAGCTGATCGCGCGGGAGGTGGCGGTGATCGAAGCGCTGGGAGTGACGATTCGCTGCAACGTCACGGTGGGCCGCGACGTCACGCTGAGGCAACTGCGGCGCGAGTACCCGGCCCTCATCCTGGCGGTGGGCGCCAAGTCCTCCCGCGCGCTGGGCCTGCCCGGCGAGCGCGGCCCGCGCGTCTACGGGGGCGTGGATCTGCTGCGGGCGGTGGCGCTGGGCGAGCGGCTGGATATCGGGCGCGAGGTGGCGGTGATCGGAGGGGGCAACGTGGCCTACGACGTGGCCCGCACGGTGCTGCGCCAGATCGCCTACGACACGGCACGCACGGCGGCGCGCTTGCCGGGCGCTCCCCGGGTGCGGCTGGTTTCCCTGGAGAGCCTGGAGGAGATGCCGGCCGACACGGTCGAGATCCTGGAAGGCGACGAAGAGGGAATCGAGCGGCTCAACGGCTGGGGGCCGATCGAAATCCTGCGCGCGGCGGACGGAAGCCCCAGGGGCGTGGCGCTGCGCCGCTGCCTGCGGGCCTACGACCAGAACCGGCGCTTCGCCCCTGTGTTCGACGACGGCGTGCGCGAAACCGTCCCCTGCGATACCGTCCTGCTGGCCGTGGGCCAGGCGCCGCAGCTCGGTTTCCTGGCCGAGGGAGGCGAGGACATCGAGCTGGTCCGCCCGGGCTGGCCCCGCGTGGACCCGGCCACCCTCCAGACGACGGCGGCCGGCGTGTTCGTGGCGGGCGATCTGGCCCACGGCACGCGCCTGCTGATTGACGCCGTGGCCTCGGGCAAGGCGGCCGCCCGGTCCGTCTACCGCTACCTTACCGGCCGCACCCTGGAAGCCGAAACCCTCACCGCCCATCTCACCCTGGAGGGCTACCGGCGCGAGCGCGGCTACGAAGCCTTGCGCAGAGTGCCCGTGCCCGTGCGCCCGCCGCTAGAACGGCTGGAGCGCCCGGACCTGCTGGTCGAGATCGGCTACCAAAGGGCGGAAGCCATGCGGGAAGCCTCGCGTTGCCTGGATTGCGGCGTCAGCCCGGTCTTCGACGGGACGCGCTGCATTCTCTGCGGGGGCTGCGCCGACGTCTGCCCCACCCGCTGCTTGAAACTGGTTCCGCTGAGCCTGCTGGCCCGCGAGGCCGAGCTCGAGGCGGCCATCGAAGCCGCCCTGGGGGCGGGAGCGGATCCAGAGAACAACTCCGCCATCCTCAAGGACGAGGACCGTTGCATCCGCTGCGCGCTGTGCGCCATGCGCTGCCCGGCGGACGCCATCACCATGGAGCGCGTCACGTTCACCACCCAGTGGAGGTCCCTATGACGGCGCAACCCGGACTCACCCGTTCCCGGCTGGAGCCCGAGCCCGTGCCCCGCCGGGACTGGCTGGGGCTGGCCTCGCTGTATTCGGCCGGGGCGGCCCTGTGGTTCGCCCTGATCGGCATGCTGCGGTTGCCCAAGGCGGCCGTAGTGGCCTCGCCCTCCAAGCGCTTCCGGGTCACGCTGCCCGAGGCGCTGGCGCCCGGCGAGGCTTACGTGCCCCCGGGCCGTTCGGTCGCCCTGTTCCGCGACGCCCAGGGGGTCTGGGCCATCTCGACCGTCTGCACTCATCTGGGCTGCATCGTGCGCCCCTCGGCCGAGGGTTTCGAGTGCCCCTGCCACGGATCGCGCTTCGCGCCCGACGGCGCCGTCCGAAAGGGACCCGCCCCCAAGCCGCTGCCCTGGATCAAAGTGACCCGGGCGGGCGGCCAGTGGCTGGTGGACGAGGCGGCCGGCGTGCCTGCCGGAACCAAGGCGGTTTGAAGATGCCGCAAACCGACCATCCCGCCGGCCCGCGCGAATTTCGGTGCCGGCTTGCCCGCGTGCCCGCGCACCTGCTGGAATCGGCCTTTCGCTCCGGCAAGCCCGTCACCGACCGGGCGCGCTCGCTGTTCGTCTTCGGCAACGTCTTCCTGCACTTGCATCCGGTGCGCACCCACCGCTGGACGCTGCGCTGGAGCACTACCTTCGGCCTGGGGATCGCCGCCGCGGCCGCCTTCCTGATCACCGTGGTCACCGGCGTGCTCCTGATGTTCTATTACAAGCCCTATCCGGAGGTGGCCTACCAATCCATCAAGGACATCCACTTCGTGGTGCCCACCGGCCGCTTCATCCGCAACCTCCACCGCTGGGCGGGCAACGTCATGGTGGTCACGGTGCTGCTGCACATGGCGCGGGTCTTCTACACCGCTGCCTACCGCAAACCGCGCGAGTTCAATTGGCTGATCGGACTGGCCCTGCTGGTGCTGACGCTGGCTTTGGCCTTCACGGGCTACCTGCTGCCCTGGGATCAGCTCGCCTACTGGGCGATCACCATCGGGGCCAATATCGCGCAATCCCCGCGCGAGCTGACCGACGCGCTGGGCGTCACCGAATTCTTCGACCCGGGCGGGCTCCAGCGCTTTCTGCTGCTCGGTTCCGACACGGTGGGGCCGGAAGCTTTGATCCGCTTTTACGTGCTGCACGTGATGGTCCTGCCGCTGGCTCTGGTGTTCCTGCTGGCGGTGCATTTCTGGCGCATCCGCAAGGACGGCGGTTTGGCCCGCCCGGCCGACGCCGACCGGCGCCTGGGACCGATGCCCGGCGCCTATCCGGTCTTCACGGAAGCCCCCCTGAAGACCTACCATCTGGCGGCCATCGTGCGGGGGCGCACGCCGGCGGTGGGCGCCGGTCCGGAGAACACGCTGCCTTCCATGCCCCACCTGTTCTACGCCGAGCTCGGGGTGCTGATGCTGGTGACTTTCATCTGCCTGGCTCTCTCGCTGGTCTGGGATGCGCCCTTGAAGGAGCTGGCCAATCCCCTGCTGCCTGAAAACCCGGCCAAAGCACCCTGGTACTTTCTGGGCATTCAAGAGCTGGTCTCCTTTTCGGCCTTCATGGGGGGCCTGGGCATTCCGGCCATCGCTCTGATCGGCCTGGGACTGATCCCGTATCTGGACCGCGAGGAGGCGGGAACCGGCGAGTGGTTCGGCGGGCCGGGCGGAGGCAGGCTGGCGCTCCGCTCGGCGGCGGCCGGACTGGCCGCGGTGCTGGCGGTGGAGGCCGCCGCCATCCGCTTCGGGTGGATCCGGGAATGGTTCCCTCAGGCGCCGCAATTGCTGGTGACCCTGGTCAACCCGGCCACCGTGCTGACGGCCATCTACGCCGGGTATTCGTTGTGGGTTCTGCACCGGTATCGCTCGGCGCGCGCGGGCGCGCTGGCCTTGTTCACCTGCTTTCTGTGCGGCTTCCTGGTCACCACCGTAGTCGGCACCTTCTTCCGCGGTCCCAACTGGGTCTTCTATTGGTCGGCCGCCGACTGGCCCGGGCATTGAGACGATGAAGCGCAACAAGTACTTGCTGCTGATCTCGAGCCTGGGCGTGCTCGCCCTGCTGGTGGCGGCCGCCGTGGAGGAACACTGGCTGAAGTCCTGGCGGCGGATCCAGCGCTCGGCCCGGGGCGAACAGGGGCCGTTGCGCGTTCAGTTGCGGCAGGTGGTCAACCCCGCCTTGGGCGCGGCCGATCGCTGCACGTCCTGCCACCTGAGCATGGCCCCGGGCGAGCAGGGCGTGGCAGGAGATCGCCTGCTGGTCCCGCACAAACCGGTCGTTCACGATCCGGCCGAATACGGCTGCACGATCTGTCACGGCGGCCAGGGGCAAGCCACCGAACAGGCCGACGCGCACGGGGCGGTGCCTTTCTGGCCCGAGCCCATGCTGCCGGCCCGCTTCAGCTATGCGGGCTGCGGGAGCTGTCACAGTCTTCCGGCGGTCCCGCACCAGGAGATCCTGGCGCGAGCCCGGCTGGCCTTCGAGCGCTTGGACTGCCTGGCCTGCCACCGTCTGGAAGGGCGCGGGGGTACACTGCGCCCGGGCGAGCTGGGCATGGAGGGGCCGGATCTGTCGCGCACCGGGTTGGCCGGCTACGACGCCGGCTGGTACGGCAAGCATCTGGCGAAATCCCGCGAGGCCGCCGGCGGGCCCTGGAAGGCCTCCTTCGGCGAGATCTCGCCCGAAGATCAGGAGCTGCTGCGCATCTTCCTGGGCACGCGCATGGCGGCGCCCGGACTGATCGAGGCTAAGGCGGCTTTCCACTCGGCGGGATGCCTGGGTTGCCACAAGGTCAGCGGCGTCGGCGGCGACGAGGGCCCGGACCTATCGCAGGCCGGCCTGAAGGATCCGGGGCGGCTGGATTACCGCGCCGTAGCGGGCGAAGGCAACCTGCCCAACTGGCTGGCGGAACACTTCCGCTCCCCGAGCTCGGTCGTGGCCGGCTCGCAAATGCCTGCCCTGGGCCTGACCGACCGCCAGATCGAGCTGCTGACCTTCTACACCCTCTCGCTGCGCCGGCGCGATCTGCCCGGCAGCTACCTGCCCAAGGACCGCCTGCGCGTCGCACGGTTGGGCGAACGCGAATTCGCCGGCGACGGCGCGACGCTGTTCGGCGCCTTCTGCGCCGGTTGCCACGGACTGCGCGGCGAAGGGCGCCGCGCTCCGGGCATGCCGGCCTTTCCCGCCAACGCCAACCCCGACCTGCTCGAGCTGGCCTCGGACGATTTCCTTCTGAACACCATCGAGCGGGGCCGTCCCGGACGCCGCATGCCTTCCTGGGGATGGAAGGACGGCGGACTGCGGCCGCAGGAAATCCGCCAAATCGTCGGCTACCTGCGGCGGCTGGGCGGGACGGCCTACAAACCGGACGGGCGGCCCCCGCGTTGGGTCGCCGGGGATGCGACCGAGGGCCGTCGCTTGTTCGCTTCGGCCTGCGCCGGCTGTCACGGCGCCCGGGGTGAAGGCGGCGAGGGACCCGCGCTGAATAATGCCGTGTTGCTGGCCGGCGCGGGCGACAGCTTTCTGGTCGAGACCATCAGCCGCGGCCGGCGCGGCACGGCCATGGAGGGATTCCTCCAGCCGAGCCTGCGCCGGCCGGCCCTCAGCCGGGAGCAGATCTACTCCCTGGTCGCCTTCATCCGCACTTGGGAAAAGACGCCGGGCGCGCCACAGGCCGCAGCCGTCGCGCCCGCGCAAGCCACACAAGGAGCTGCACAATGACACCAGCGATCCCCCGCCGCGAATTCCTGGGGATGGTTTCCGCTTCGGGCCTGGCCGCCTTCGCGCAATCGGCCCGCCGGGCATGGGGGTTGGACGCCGACTGGAATCCGCTGGCCGCCTATCCGGACCGCGGTTGGGAGAGCGTCTATCGGGACCTGTGGAAGCACGACTCCCAGTTCACCTTCCTTTGCGCTCCCAACGACACGCACAACTGCCTGCTGACCGCCTACGTACGCAACGGCGTCGTCACGCGCATCGGCCCCACCATGCGTTACGGCGAGGCCGCCGACCTGGAGGGACGGCGGACCACGCACCGCTGGGATCCGCGCGTCTGCCAGAAGGGCCTGGCGCTGACCCGGCGCTTTTACGGGGACCGCCGCATCAGCCAGGCCATGGTGCGGGCCGGCTTCAAACGCTGGTGCGAGGAAGGCTTCCCCCGCGGCAAGGACGGGCTGCCGCCCGCCCGCTACTTCCAGCGCGGCCGGGACCAGTGGCTCCGCCTTCCCCACCAGGAGGCGGCCGCTCTGGTGGCCGCCGCCCTGCGCAACATCGCCGCCGCCTACAGCGGGGAAGAAGGCAAGCGGCGGCTGCGCGCGCAACATTACGACGAGGCCGCCATCGAGGCCACGCAAGGCGCCGGCGTGCAAACCCTGAAATTCCGGGGCGGCATGCCCCTGCTCGGCCTGACCCGGGTCTTCGGGTTGTACCGCATGGCCAATTCCATGGCCCTGCTGGACGCCCACCTCCGCCGGGTGGGGCCCGAGCAGGCTCTGGGCGGCCGGGGCTTCGACAATTACTCCTGGCACACCGACCTGCCCCCCGGCCACCCCATGGTCACCGGGCAGCAGACCGTGGAGTTCGACCTCTGCGCGGTCGAGCACGCCCGCACCGTGGTGGTCTGGGGCATGAACTGGATCACCACCAAGATGCCCGATGCGCACTGGCTGACCGAAGCCCGACTGAAGGGCGTGCGCGTGGTGGTCATCGCTTGCGAGTACTCGGCCACGGCCTGCAAGGCGGACCAGGTGATCGTGGTCCGTCCGGGAACCACCCCCGCCCTGGCGCTGGGGCTGGCGCAGGTCATCCTGCGCGAGAAACTTTACGACGCCGCCTACCTGCGCCAGTGGACCGATCTGCCGCTGCTGGTGCGCATGGACAGCCTGAAGTACCTGCGCGCCCAGGAGGTCTTCGGCGGCGCCCCGGCCGAGCTCAAGCAAGCTCGCCTGCTGAAGACCGGCGAGCGCGAACCCCCCGCGGCCGCGCACCGGGAGACCATCGTGCCCGAGAACCTGCGCAACCAGTGGGGCGATTTCGTCTGGTGGGACCGCGTCTCGCAGTCGCCCCGGCCGCTGACGCGCGACATGGTGGGCCGGAACTCGGCCGTGGGCGAGGCCCTGCTGGAGGGCGCGGTCGAGGTGACGCTGGCCAACGGCCGCCGGGTGCGCTGCCGGCCGGTGTTCGATCTGATCCGCGAGTACGCCGCCCACTTCGATCCCAAGACCGTCGAGCAGATCACCTGGGCCCCGGCCGAGGCGGTCGAGTCGCTGGCCCGCGCGCTGGCCCGCGCCCCCGGGACCACGCTGTTCGCCGTGGGCATGGGGCCCAACCAGTTCTTCAACAACGACAACAAGGACCGCGCCATCTTCCTGCTGGCCGCCCTCACCGGCAACGTGGGCAAAGTGGGCGGCAACGTCGGCTCCTACGCGGGCAACTACCGGGTGGCCCTGTTCAACGGCGCTCCCCAGTACATCAATGAAAACCCCTTCGACATCGAGCTGGATCCCGCCCGGCCTGCCCGCCCCCGCCAGTACTGGCGCGCCGAATCAGCCCACTACTACAACCACGAAGATCATCCCCTGCGCGTGGGCAACCGCCTGCTCACCGGCCGCACCCATCTGCCCGCGCCCACCAAGGCCCTCTGGTTCGCCAACGCCAACTCGATTCTGGGCAACGTCAAGTGGCACTACAACACGGTGGTCAACGTGCTGCCCCGCATCGAGCTGATCGCCGTGCAGGACTGGTGGTGGACCGCCTCCTGCGAGTGGGCCGACGTGGTCTTCGGCGTGGACTGCTGGGCCGAGCTGAAGCATCCCGACATGACCGCCTCGGTCACCAATCCCTTCCTTCAGGTCTTCCCGCGCACCCCGCTCCGGCGCATCTTTCAGACCCTGGGCGACATCGAAGTGCTGGCCCTGGTGGCCGAGAAACTGGCCGAGCTGACCGGCGACCGGCGTTTCGCCGACTACTGGAAGTTCGTGCGCGAGGGGCGCACCGAGGTCTACTTGCAGCGCATCCTGGACGCCTCCAGCAACACGCGCGGCTACCGCTTCAGCGAGCTGGAGGCGCGCGCCCGGCAGGGCGTGCCCGCTCTCCTGATGAGCCGCACCACCCCGAAGGTGGTGGGCTACGAACAAGTCGCCGACTCCCGCCCCTGGTACACCAAGACCGGGCGTCTGGAATTCTACCGGGAGGAAGACGAGTTCCTGGAGGCGGGCGAGAACCTCCCGGTGCACCGCGAGCCGGTGGATTCGACCTTCTTTGAACCCAACGTCATCGTGGCCCCGCCCCACGAAGCCCTGCGCCCGGCCGGGCCGGAGAGCTACGGCGTCGCCCGCAACGACCTCTCCTGCGAGGTGCGCTGCGGGCGCAACGTCGTGCTGGCCTGGGAACAGGCCGCCAAGACCGCCCACCCCCGCGCCCGGGAGGGTTTCCGCTTCCTCTTCCACACGCCCAAGTACCGGCACGGCGCCCACACCACGCCCATTGACACCGACATGGTGGCCCTGCTGTTCGGTCCCTTCGGCGATCTCTACCGGCACGACAAGCGCAGCCCCTTCGTCACCGAGGGCTACGTGGACCTCAACCCGGCCGACGCCCGCCAGTTGGGCATCGAGGACGGCGATTACGTCTGGATTGACCCGGACCCGGAAGACCGGCCCTTCCGCGGCTGGCGCAACAACCCCCGCGACATGGCCTTTGCCCGCCTGTTGTGCCGGGCCCGCTACTATCCCGGGACGCCCCGCGGCGTCACCCGCATGTGGTTCAACATGTACGGCGCCACGCCCGGATCGGTCGAAGGCCAGAAGAGCCGCCCCGACGGGCTGGCCAAGAACCCGCGCACCAACTACCAGGCGATGTTCCGCTCGGGCTCGCACCAGTCGGCCACCCGCGGCTGGCTCAAACCCACCTGGATGACCGACTCGCTGGTGCGCAAGAACCTGTTCGGGCAGAGCATCGGCCAGGGCTTCCTGCCCGACGTCCACTGCCCCACCGGCGCCCCGCGCGAGGCCATCGTTCGCATCAGCCGCGCCGAACCGGGCGGCGTGGGCGGACAGGGCCTCTGGCGGCCGGCCGCGCTGGGCCTGCGTCCCCACTACGAATCGCCCGCTATGCAGAGATATCTGGCCGGCCGGTTCGTCTCCCGCCTCCAGGAGAGTTGACCATGGCGCGCGTTTATAACTGGCAGATCGGACGCGAAATGTCCTACTGGTATCCGGCCGCCCGGCCCCGCCGGCAGTTCGCGGCCGTCTTCGACATCAACAAGTGCATCGCCTGCCAGACCTGC
>JBBIMA010000073.1:0-20740 GCA_037444625.1 Solibacteraceae bacterium | reverse complement strand
CCCACCGAACCGGGATGAGCCAGCCACTCTTCGGGGCCGATCGTGCAGCCGGCGCCGGCGGAGGCGGCCGGCGGGCCGGTGCGTACGCCGATCACGCCGCCCCTGGCGCCGCCCCAGCCGGTCTGGAAGGCGGAGGCCAAGCCGGCGGGCGAAACGCCCGGCGGGGAGAGCAAGCCGGGGCAGGAGAGCTGAGCCATGTTGATGCCCAAGAAGGTGAAGTACCGCAAGCAGCACCGGGGCCGGATGAAGGGCCAGGCCTGGCGGGGCAACTCGCTGGCCTTCGGAGACTACGGCCTGAAGGCGCTGGAGTGCGCCTGGGTGAGCGACCGGCAGATCGAGGCGGCGCGGATCGCCATCACGCGTTTCGTCAAGCGGGGCGGGAAGGTGTGGATCCGGATCTTTCCCGACAAGCCGATCACCAAGAAGCCTGCGGAGAGCCGGATGGGCAAGGGCAAGGGAGCGCCGGAGGGCTGGGTGGCGGTGGTGCGTCCCGGGCGGGTGCTGTTCGAGATGGAGGGCGTGCCGCAGGAGACGGCCGAGGAGGCCATGAAGCTGGCGGCGCACAAGTTGCCGATGGCGACGCGGTTCGTGGCCCGGCCGGCGGTGGAGTGAGGGATGAAAGCGGAGAAGTTCCGGGAGCTGGAGACCAGGGAGCTGGAAGGCCAGGCGCGCGAGATCAGCGAGCAGTTGTTTCACCTGCGCTTCAAGATCTCGATGGGCCAGAGCGAGGGACTGAAGAAGTACCGGGCGCTCAAGAAGGATTACGCGCGGGTGCTGACGATCCTGCGGGAGCGGCAGTTGGCGGCCGGCGGGGAGGGCAAGCGCTAAGCCATGGGGGAGGAACGATCGCAAGGGCGGAAACAGGAGAAGGTGGGCGTGGTGGTCTCGACCGGGATGCGCAAGACGATCGTGGTCGAGGTGGCGCGGCGGACGCCGCACCCGCTCTACAAGAAGATCGTGAGCCGGCGGAAGAAGTTCTACGCGCACGACGAACAGGAGCAGGCGCGGGTGGGGGACACGGTGCGGATCATCGAATCGCGGCCGCTGAGCCGGCTGAAGCGCTGGAGGCTGGCGGAAGTGGTGAGGCGCTCGGCGCTGCCGGAGTTGGAAGAGCCGGCGGAGTTGGTCTGAGGAGGGCGCGATGATCGGAATGCGAACCATCCTGGAGGTGGCCGACAACAGCGGGGCCCGCAAGCTCCAGTGCATCCTGCCGCAGGGCGGTGACAAGGGCTTGCGGGCGGGGCTGGGGGACGTGGTCACCGCCAGCGTGAAGGAGGCGACGCCGGATTCGGCCATCAAGAAGGGCAAGGTGGTGCGCTGCGTGATCGTGCGGATGCGCAAGGAGACGCGGCGCAAGGACGGGACCTACATCCGGTTCGACTCGAACGCGGCCGTGCTGATCAACCAGGAGGGCGAGCCGGTGGGGACGCGGGTGTTCGGTCCGGTGGCGCGGGAGTTGCGGGAGAAACGGTTCATGAAGATCGTGTCGCTGGCGCCGGAGGTGTTGTGATGGCGGGCCGGAAGGCAGCGGGCCAGAAGCTGCGCATCCACTTGCGCAAGGACGATCTGGTGGAGGTGATTGCGGGGCGGGACCGGGGCAAGCGGGGCCGGGTGCTGAGCGTGGACCGGCGCAAGGGCCGGGTGCTGGTGGAAGGGATCATGCTGGTGAAGCGGCATACGCGGCGCAACCCGGCGCGGCAGATCAAGGGGGGCATTGCGGAGCGGGAGAGCCCGATCGCGGTGGCCAACGTGATGCTGGTCTGCCCGAGCTGCGGTCCGGTGCGCATCGGGCACAAGGTGGAGCAGGCGGGAGGCAAGGTGCGGCGGACGAGGATCTGCCGGAAGTGCGGGGCGCCGCTGGAGAAGAAGGCGTGAGGGAGGCGGCGATGGCGGCCAGGTTGAAGGAGCATTACCGCAAGACGGTGGCGCCGGCGCTGATGAAGGAGTTCGGCTATCGGAACCCGATGGCGGTGCCGCGGCTGGAGAAGGTCACGGTGAATATGGGGCTGGGAGAAGCCAGCCAGAACCCGAAGCTGATGGACGGTGCGGTGCAGGAGCTGGCGCTGATCACGGGCCAGCGGCCGGTGGTGACGCGGGCCCGCAAGTCCATCTCGGCCTTCAAGCTGCGCACGGGCATGACGATCGGGTGCATGGTGACGGTGCGGGGGGACCGGATGTACGAGTTTCTGGACCGGCTGATGAACGTGGCGCTGCCGCGGGTGCGGGACTTCCGGGGCCTCTCGACCAAGAGCTTCGACGGGCGGGGCAATTACACCCTGGGGTTGCGGGACCAGTTGGTGTTTCCCGAGATTGACTACAACAAGGTGGACAAGATCAAGGGCATGAACATCACGATCACGACGACGGCGCGGACCGACGCCGAGGGTCTGGCCCTGCTGCGGCATCTCGGCATGCCGTTCCGGCAGTGAGCGGGGATCAGGAGAGGGCATGGCGACGACAGCCAAGATCGCGAAGGACAAGAAGCTGGCTCAGGCCAAGGCGAGCGGGCGGCGGAAGCTGCGCTGCCGGCACCGGAACCGCTGCTGGCGGTGCGGGCGGCCGCGGGGTTTCCTGCGCAAGTTCCAGTTGTGCCGGATTTGCTTCCGGCAGTTGGCGCTGGCGGGGGAGATCCCGGGCGTGATCAAAGCCAGTTGGTAGGAGGCCTCAGGGGTGACGACGGACACGATCGCGGACATGCTGACCAGGATCCGCAACGCGCTGCGGGCCCGGCATCCGAAGGTGGACGTGCCGGCCTCGCGGCTGAAGACCGAGATTGTGCGGGTGCTGAAGGAGGAAGGCTACATCCTGAACTACAAGGTGGCCGAGGAAGGCGCGCGCAAGACGATCAAGATTTATTTGAAATACCAGGAGAACAACCAGCCGGTGATCACGCGGCTGGTGCGGGTGTCGCGGCCGGGCTGCCGGGTGTACGTGGGGCGGGAGCAGATCAAGCCGGTGCTGGGCGGGATGGGGATCTCGATCCTGACGACGCCCAAGGGAGTGATGACGGGGCGGCAGGCGCGGCGGGAAGGAGTGGGCGGAGAGGTTCTCTGCCAGGTGGAGTAAGCGCGGCCGAGCGGGCGCAGAGAGCGGTCAAGAGGCGAGCATGTCGAGGATTGGCAAGAAACCGATCGGAATACCGCAGGGCGTGAAGGTCAGCATCGGCGCGGAGCTGGTGGTGGAAGGTCCCAAGGGCCGGCTGACGGTGCCGATCCCCTCGGGCATTCGGGTGGAGCAGCGGGACGGTCAGTTGGAAGTGCAGCGGGAGGGCGAGCAGTACGCGGCGCTGCACGGGCTGACGCGGGCGCTGGCGGCGAACGCGGTGCAAGGGGTGTCGAGCGGGTTCGTGCGGGAGCTGGACATCGTGGGGATCGGCTACCGGGCGGAGCAGAAAGGGCGGGTGCTGACGCTCAGCCTGGGCTATTCGCACCCGATCGAGTTCGTGCTGCCGCGGGGGGTGGAGGCCCGGGTGGAGAAGGCGACGCACATCGTGCTGAGCGGAGCGGACCGGCAGTTGGTGGGACAGGTGGCGGCGAATCTGCGGGCCCTGCGCCCGCCGGATCCTTACAAACAGAAGGGGATCCGGTACACCGGGGAGAGGCTGCGCAAGAAGGTGGGCAAGACCGGAGCGGGAAGCAAATGATCCGGAAGGTACCCAGGAACGAATTGCGGTTGCGGATCCACCGGCGGATCCGGCGGAAGGTGCGGGGAACGGCGGAGCGGCCGCGGCTGGCGGTGTTCCGCAGCCTGAAGCACATTTACGCGCAGTTGATAGACGACGGCCGGGGCCGGACGCTGGCGGCGGCCTCGTCGCTGGAGAAGGGTGCGGGTCTGGCCAAGGGAGGCAACGTCGAAGGAGCGCGGGAGGTGGGACGGCTGATCGCGCAGCGGGCCCTGGAGAAAGGCGTGCGGCGGGTGGTGTTCGACCGCGGGGGCTACCTGTATCACGGGCGGGTGAAGGCCCTGGCGGAAGCGGCGCGGGAGGCGGGTCTGGAGTTCTAGCGATGGCGGCACTGGCGACGGGGAAACCGATTGACCCGGCGGGACTGAATCTGAAGGAGCACGTGGTCTCGATCAACCGGGTGACGAAGGTGGTCAAGGGGGGCAAGAACCTGAGCTTTTCGGCCCTGGTGGTGGTGGGCGACCCGGAGGCCAAGGTGGTGGGCTTCGCCACGGGGAAGGCGCGGGAGGTGCCCTCGGCGATCAAGAAGGCCATCGAGGCGGCCAAGAAGAATCTGCGCAAGGTGAATGTGAAGGAGGGGACGATCCCGCACGCGGTGCTGGGGCGATTCGGCAGCGGGGAAGTGCTGCTGAAGCCGGCGCCGGAAGGGACGGGGGTGATTGCGGGGGGCGCGGTGCGGGCGGTGATGGAGGCGGCCGGGATCGCCAACGTGGCGGCCAAGTCCATCGGCTCGCACAATCCGCACAACGTGGTGCGGGCGACGATGGAAGCGCTGATGCAGTTGCGGGACCGGGAGGCGGTGGCGCAGATGCGGGGCCTGCCGCCGGAGAAGCTGTAGGGAGATCTCGGATGGCGGAGGGCAAGATCAAGATCCAACTGGTGCGGAGCATGATCGGGCGGCCGGAGAAGCAGCGGCGGGTGGCGCGGGGGCTGGGTTTGCGGCGGCTGAACCAGGTGGTGGAGCGGCCGGATACGCCGGCGATCCGCGGGATGGTGCGCAAGATACCGCATCTGGTGAGGATCGTGGAGTAGGGGGAGGAGGCGATGAACCTGAGCGAACTGAAGCCGCCGGCCGGGCAGAAGCACGCCAAGCGGCGGGTGGGGCGAGGGATGGGAAGCGGGCGCGGCAAGACGGGGGGCCGGGGGACCAAGGGACAGAAGTCGGTGAGCGGGTTCGGCCGGATGCGGGGCTTCGAAGGGGGCCAGATGCCGTTGCACCGGCGTCTGCCCAAGCGAGGATTCAAGAACATTTTCAAGAAGCGGTACGCGATCGTGAACGTGGGCCGGCTGGAGAAGCTGGAGGGGGACAGCTTCAGCCCGGAGAGCTTGCTGGAGCAGCGGGCGATCCGGAAGCTGGGCGACGGGCTGAAGGTTCTGGGCGGGGGCGAATTGAGGCGGCCGATCCGGGTGCGCGCGCACCTGGTGTCGAAAGCGGCGTGGGAGAAGATCCAGGCGGCGGGCGGTTCGGTGGAGCTGATCGGAGGGAGCCGAGGCTAGCCTGAGGGCGAAGCGCCATGCAGAAGTTCTTGGAGGCGGTGGCCAACATCTTCCGGATCCCGGATCTGCGCAAGCGGGTGCTGTTCACGCTGGCGCTGCTGGCGGTGTACCGGTTCGGCGGGCACATCCCGACGCCGGGGATCAACGCGCTGCGGCTGGAACAGTTCTTCGAGCAGAACCAGGGGACGGTGTTCGGCTTCATTGATCTGTTTTCGGGCGGGATGTTCCGGCGGCTGACGATCTTCGCCCTGGGGATCATGCCCTACATCACGGCCTCGATCATTCTCCAGTTGATGACGGTGGTGATCCCGACGCTGGAGAAGCTCCAGAAGGAAGGGGAGCTGGGGCGGCGCAAGATTACGCAGTGGACGCGCTACCTGACGATCGGGCTGTCGGCCATGCAGAGCTTCGGGATCGCGACGGCGCTGATGAACTCGGAAGGCGGGTTCGTGCTGAATCCGGGGATCGGCTTCATCCTGATGACGATGCTGACGCTGACCACGGGGACGACGTTCATCATGTGGCTGGGCGAGCAGATCTCCGAGCGGGGGATCGGCAACGGGATGTCGCTGATCATCTTCACGGGGATCGTGGTGGGGCTGCCGCGGGCGATCGCGGAGATCTACACGCACGTGTTCGTGACGCGGCAGTGGAGCGCGCTGCAATTGATCGTCATTCTGGTGATGATGACGGCGGTGGTGGCCTTCATCGTGCTGGTGGAGCGGGGCGAGCGGCGGATTCCGGTGCAGTACGCCAAGCGGGTGGTGGGACGGCGGCTGATGGGCGGGCAGTCCACGCACCTGCCGCTGAAGGTGAACGCGGGAGGGGTGATCCCGGTGATCTTCGCCAGCTCGATTCTGACCTTCCCGCAGACGCTGGCGCTGGTGCCGGCGGTGAAGAGCATTCCCTGGTTGAGCGCGATGCTGGGGGCGATCCGGCACGGGGAGCCGCTGTACGCGGTGCTGTACGTGGCCGGGATCATGTTCTTCTGCTTCTTTTACGTTTCGATCATTTTCAACCCGAACGAAGCGGCCGACAACATGAGGCGGTACGGAGGCTTCATTCCGGGGATCCGGCCGGGGCGGAACACGGCCGAGTACATGAACCAGATCCTGACCAAGATCACGGTGGTGGGCGGGCTGTATCTTTCGGTGCTGTCGTTGATTCCGGAGATCATGATTTCGGGGATCAAGCTCCAGCACCTTCCGCTGGTGGGCAACTGGATTGACGCCTATTTCCCGCGCTGGCTGCTGGACGGACTGGGGGTGTCGTTCTACTTCGGAGGGACGTCGCTGCTGATCGTGGTAGGGGTGGCGATGGACACGGTGAATCAGATCGAGGCGCAGCTCATCATGCGGCACTACGAAGGATTCACGCCGCGGGCGGGGCGGATTCGCGGTCGGCGGAGCGTGTTCTGAGATGGGCGAAGCGGTGATCCTGCTGGGGCCGCCCGGCTCGGGCAAAGGGACGCAGGCGGTGTTGCTGGCCGAGCGGACGGGCGCGCCGCACGTCTCGACGGGCGATATTCTGCGGGAGCACGTGGCGGCCGGGGACGAGCTGGGGCGGCGGGTGCAGGCGATCATGAACGCCGGCCGGCTGGTGCCGGACGAACTGGTGAGCCAGATCGTGGAGGAGCGGCTGAGCCGGCCGGACTGCGCGGCCGGCTGCATCCTGGACGGTTACCCGCGGACGCTGAACCAGGCCCGGTTGCTGGAGGAGCTGCTGGCGCGGCGGGGTCTGAAGGCGGTGGTGGTGAACCTGGCGACGGATTACCAGGTGATCGTGGCGCGGATCACGGCGCGGCGGCAATGTCCGGCCTGCGGGGCCTCCTACAATCTGATCACGAACCCTCCGCGGCAGGACGAGGTCTGCGACCGGGACGGGACGAAGCTGGTGCGGCGGGAGGATGACAGCGAGGCGGTGATGCGGCGGCGTTGGGAGGCGTACGAGAGTCAGACCCGGCCGCTGCTGGAGTACTACCGGAAGAAGGCGGCGCGGTATTACGAAGTGAGCGGGGACCGCGGGACGCCGGAGGAGATCGCGAGCCGCATTCTGGAGCTGATCCGGGGGGGATGATCGTCCGCAAGACAAGAGCGGAGCTGGAGAAGATGCGGCGGGCGGGGCTGCTGGTCTGGCGGGTGTTGAAGGAGCTGGAGAAGATGATCCAGCCCGGGGTGACGACGCTGGATCTGGAAGAAGCGGCCGAACGACTGATCCGGGAGGCGGGGGCGCGGCCGGCCTTCAAAGGCTACTACGTGCCGGCGGCGGGGCGGCGGTATCCGTTCGTGCTGTGCACCTCGGTGAACGAGGAGGTGGTGCACGGGATGCCGTCGGCGCGGCGGGTGCTGAAAGAGGGAGACATCGTTTCGATAGACACGGGAGTGGAGCTGGAAGGCTACTACGGGGATTCGGCGGTGACGGTGCCGGTGGGGCGGGTGAGCGAGGAGACCGAGCGGCTGCTGCGGGTGACGCGGGAGGCGCTGGAGCGGGCGATCGAGCAAGTGCGGGAGGGCAACCGGCTGCTGGAGGTGAGCGGGGCGGTGGAGCGGCACGTGACGGGAGCGGGATTCTCGGTAGTGCGGGAGTACGTGGGGCACGGGATCGGGACGCAGCTTCACGAGGCGCCGCAGGTGCCCAACTACGTGGATCGCAAGAGCGAGAATCCGCGGCTGAAGGAAGGGATGGTGCTGGCGATCGAGCCGATGGTGAACGCCGGGGGGGCGGAAGTGCGACTGCTGCCGGACCACTGGACGGCGGTGACCAAGGACGGATCGAAGTCGGCGCATTTCGAGCACTGCGTGGCGGTGACGGCCAACGGCCCGTGGGTGCTGACGCGGCCGGAGGGGACGGAGTGAGCGGGCGAGGGGAGCGCAGCGGCGGCCGGGAGGCGGGCGAGGAAGGGCGAGTAGTGGAGCTGTTGCCGCACGCGACCTACCGGGTGGAGACGGAGTCCAGACGCCAGGTGCTGGCGCACGCGGCGGCGGCGAGCCGGCGGAATTTCGTGCGGCTGCGGCCCGGGGACCGGGTGAGGGTGGAGATTTCGGCCCGGGATCCCAGAAGGGGCCGGATCACGGAGGTGCTGGAGGGGCCGGGGCGGCCGGGCTGAGCCGGCGGAGGACGAGATGAAGGTGCGAGCATCGGTGAAGAAGATCTGCGAGAAATGCAAGGTGATCCACCGCAAGGGCGTGGTGCGGGTGATCTGCGAGAACCCGAAGCACAAGCAGCGGCAAGGATGAAGGAGGCCAGATGGCGCGCATAGCGGGCGTGGACTTGCCGGCGCGGAAGCGGGTGGAGATCGGGCTGACCTACATTTACGGGATCGGCCGGGCGCGATCGAACTCGATTCTGCACCGGGCGGGAGTGGATCCGAACAAGAAGGTGGCGAACCTGAGTGAGGACGAGATCAACCGGATCCGGCTGATCATTGAGCAGGAAGGGGCGGTGGAGGGAGACCTGCGCAAGGAGGTCTCCATGAACATCAAGCGGCTGATCGAGATGGGGTCGTACCGGGGGTTGCGGCACCGGCGCGGACTGCCGGTGCGCGGCCAGCGGACGCACACCAACGCGCGGACGCGGAAGGGGCCGCGGCGGGGCACGATCGCCAACAAGAAGAAGTCCACCGCCAAGACGTAGCCGGGCGGGGAGGTTGAGGACCAGGCATGGCGAAAGCAGGGGCGAAGGCAACCAAGAAGAAGACGTTCAAGAGGAAAGAGAAGAAGAACGTGCCGGTCGGGGTGGTGCACATCCAGGCGACGTTCAACAACACGATCGTTACGGTGACGGACCCGGCGGGCAACACCGTCTGCTGGTCGAGCGCGGGCGCACTGGGTTTCCGGGGATCGCGCAAGGGGACGCCGTTTGCGGCCCAGCAGGCGGCGCTGGCGGCGGCCACCAAGGCCAAGGAGGCTGGGATGCGGCAGGTGGAGGTGCGGGTGAGCGGGCCGGGAGCGGGCCGGGAATCGGCCATCCGGACGCTGGCGACGGTGGGGCTGGAGGTGAAGGCGATCCGGGATGTGACGCCGATCCCGCATAACGGCTGCCGGCCGCCGAAGCGGCGGAGGGTGTAGGTTTCATGCAGAGCAAGCCGGCAGGAGGAAGGCCCGGGAGGGCCGTAAACTGCGCCGCAGCAGGGCGGTAAGGAGGAAGATTGGCTCGATACATCGGTCCGGTATGCCGGCTGTGCCGGCGAGAGGGAATGAAGCTCTTCCTGAAGGGGGAGCGGTGCCACAGCGAGAAGTGTGCGATCGAGAAGCGGAACTTCGTGCCCGGGCAGCACGGCAAGGAGCGGAAGCCGAAGCTGGTGGGCTACGGGCTTCAGCTTCGCGAGAAGCAGAAGGTGAAGCGGATCTACGGATTGCAGGAGCGGCAGTTCCGTAACCTGTTTGAGAAGGCGGCCCGGGCCAAGGGGGTGACGGGCGAGACGCTGCTCAGCCTGCTGGAGCGGCGGCTGGACAACGTGGTCTACCGGATGGGTTTGGGAACCAGCCACGCGCAGTGCCGGCAGTTGGTGCGGCACGGGCATTTTCTGGTGAACGGGCGGCGGGTGAACATTCCGTCGTACCTGACGCAGGTCAATGACGTGATCGAGGTGAGGGAGAAGAGCCGGAACAACCCGACGATCCTGGCGGCGCGGGACGCGACGGCGCACGCGCCGGCGCCGAACTGGCTGGAAGTGGACCGGGAGGCGATGCGGGGGCGGGTGATCGGGCTGCCCAAGAGAGAGGACCTGGTGCAGATCCAGGTGAACGAGCGGCTGATCGTGGAGCTGTACTCCAAGTAAAAGGAGGGAGCGAAGCGGAAGGTAGGAGGAGCGGCAAGCATGTTCAAAGGATTTCAGAAGCCGAAGAGGCTGGTGGCCAACACGGAGACGTTGACGGACCGCTACGGGATGTTCACGGCGCAGCCGTTCGAGCGGGGATTCGGGACGACGATCGGCAACAGCCTGCGGCGGATCCTGCTGAGCTCGATCGAGGGGGCGGCGATCACGGCGGTGAGGATCGAGGGAGTGGCGCACGAATTCAGTCCCATTCCCGGAGTGGCGGAGGACGCCACGGACATCATTTTGAACCTCAAGCAGGTGCCGTTCAAGATGAGCGGGGAAGGGGTGAAGACGGCCCGGATCAACGTGGAGCAGCCCGGGGAGGTGCTGAGCGGGCACATCGAGGCGGACGGGGACCTGGAGGTGCTGGACCGTACGATCCACATCGCGACGGTAGGAGAGGGGGGGAAGCTGGCGGTCGAGATGCGGATCAAGCGGGGACGGGGTTACGTGAGCGCCGAGCGAAATTTCGACGAGGACCTTCCGGTAGGCTTCATTCCGATTGACTCGGTGCACTCGCCGGTGCGCAAGGTGAACTTCTTCGTGGAGAACGCGCGGCTGGGGCAGATGACCGATTACGACAAGCTGACGCTGGAGGTGTGGACGAACGGGACGATCTCGCCGCAGGACGCCATCGGACAGGCGGCGAAGTTGCTGAAGGACCACATGAGCATCTTCATCAACTTCGAGGAGCTGCCGGAGGCGGTCGAGGAACCGGCCGAGCGGGCGATGGACCAGATGGAGGAGGTGCTGAACCGCTCGGTGGACGAGCTGGAGCTGAGCGTCCGCTCGTACAACTGTCTGAGGAACGCCAACATCCAGACGATTCGGGATCTGGTGCAGCGGACCGAAGCCGAGATGCTGCGGACGAAGAACTTCGGGCGCAAGTCGCTGAACGAGATCAAGGAGATTCTGCGGGGCTTGGGCCTGCAATTCGGGATGAAGTTCGACGCGCAGGGGCGGTTGATCCTGCCGGCGGCGCCGCCGGCGGCGGGGCCGAGCGAAGCGCGGCCGGAACCGGAGGAGGAAGGCGGAGCGCCGGAGGGTGCCGGCGCCGGCGAGGAGGCCCGGCCGGCGGAGCAGGAGCCGTTGAGCGAGTAGGAGGCGGCGGTGAGACACAAGCGAGCGGGATACAAGCTGGGGCGGGAGCGGGACGAGCGGGTGATGTTGCTGAGGAACCTGGTGACGAGCGTGATCCAGCAGGAACGGGTGATCACGACGGTGACCAAGGCGAAGGCGGCCAAGCCGCTGGTAGACCGTATGATCACGCTGGCCAAGCGAGACAGCCTGCACAGCCGGCGGCTGGCGGCGGCGTTTCTGAAGACGCCGGCGGCGGTCAAGAAGCTGTTCGACACGCTGGGAGCGCGGTTCGGGCAGCGGCAAGGAGGGTACTGCCGGGTGGTGCGGTTGGGTCCGCGGCAAGGGGACGGTGCGGAGCAGGCGATGCTGGAGCTGGTGGGATCCCAGTTGGTCAAGCGGGCGGCGGAGCGGGCCAAGCGGCGGGAGGAGAGGCTGAAGCGGCTGCGCGAGGGCCGGGAAGGGGAAGAAGAGGAACAGGGCGGTCGCTGAGGGCCGGGCGCGCCGGCCGGCAGCGGGCGGAGCTGAGCGCTACTCGCCGAAATCGGGGCGCCCGCGGCGCTCCAACCAATCCAACAAGCGAGCGATGGAGCCGGTGGCCAGGGCGATACAGGTGTCGGCGGCGCCGTAGTAGAGGTTGAGGGTGTCGCCGTCGGGGCCGATGGTGTAGCCGCAGGGGAAGACGACGTTGGCGACGTCACCCTGGCGCTCGTAAGGTTCCTCGGGACCGAAGATCCAGTCGTCGCCGCGCAACAGGCAGCGCTCCGGGGTGGCCAGATCGAAGAGGGCGAGGCCGAGGCGGTAGAGGCAGCCCGAGGCGGTCTGGCGGACGCCGTGGTAGATGACGAGCCAGCCCTTAGGGGTTTCGATCGGCGGGGGCGAGAGGCCGATTTTGTAAGCATCCCACCAGGCGCCGCGGCGGGCGCGGAGGATGAGCTTGTGGCTGCCCCAATGGCGGAGGTCCGGGGAATAGGAGATCCACATGTGGCCGGTGCGCTCCCAGGTGGTGACGGGGCGGTGGATCAAGGCCCAATGGCCGCCGATGCGGCGAGGCAGGAGGGCGGCGTCCTTGTCTTCCGGGGGCATGATGACGCCGTAGCGCTCGAAGGAGCGGAAGTCCCGGGTGAGGGTCAGGGAGACGCCGGGTCCGCCGGCGGAGAAAGAGGTATAGGTGACGACGTACTGGTCGAGTTCGGGGACGAAGGTGATGCGGGGATCCTCGATGCCCCAGAGTTCCTCGGGGTGGCGGGCGGGGTCGGGCAAGAGGGTGGGAGAGGGATCAATGCGCCAGCCGGAGACGCCGTCCTGGGAGCGTGCGGCGCAGAAGTGGGAAAGGCCGCGGCGGTGGGGGGGGGGTGCCCGTGGGGGGTAGGGGGTTCATTCCGCCCGCCGTAGACGCCGTCCGGGCCGCGTGCGGCGCATAAGTGGCAAAGGCCGCGGGGGTCCTCGACGCGGCACAGCAGGAGGGTGGCGCCGTCGGGGAGGCGCGTGGCGCCGGCGTTGAAGACGGTGTTGATGGGGTAGGGCCAGTCGGAGGCGGCGAGGATGGGGTTTCTAGGATGGCGCTGGAAGAGCTGTTCGTGATGGGTGTTGGTCAAGAGATTCATAGGACTTAAGAGAGGGAGGCGGCGGCCGGCTCAGGGGCGAAAGGGGAGGGGGAGGCGTCGGCGTCAATGACGGCGCCTGCGCGGCGCATTTCCAGCAGGGAGAGCAGGAAGGCGAGGGTGGATTCGGCGCCCTGGTTCTGGTTGACGCGGTCTGGGTGGAGGCCGTCGCGGCAACCGCCGGTGGAGGGGTCGTAGAGGGGCAGGCCGAGGTCGTTGCGGCCGAGGAACCATTCGAAGGCGCGCTGGGCTTCCAGACGCCAGCGCGGATCGTGGGTGGCGCGCCAGGCCTCCAAGCAGGCGGCGACGGTGACGTGGGCTTCGACGGGCTGCTGATCGAAACGGGCGCGGGGTCCGCCTTTGGGGAAGAAGCCGTTGGAGCCGATGGGGACGAGGTGGTCGCCGCCGGCGCGCTGGATCTCGATGAGCCAGCTTAGAGCTTCCAGGGCGGTTTGCAGGAGGTCGGGGCGTGCCATGCCCTGGGCGGCCAGCAGGAGGGCGTGGGGGAGAGCGGCGTTGGAGTAGGCGAGGATGGGTTCAAACCAAGGCCAGTCCGGGGAGCGGTGGGCGCGCCAGAGATCGAGGAGGCGTGCGGCGAGGTGCTCGCGGGCGTTTTGGGCGGCGCGATCGCCCGGGAAGCGGCGGAGGTAATGGTGGATGCCGATAAGGGAGAAGGCCCAGGCGCGGGGGCTGGTGAAAGCGAGGACGGCGGGGAGGGCCAGATCGAACAGGCGAGCGGCCAGGCCGCGCAGGCCAAGGTTGCGGGAGTGGGCGAGGAGGAGTCCGAGGGCGGAGAGGGCGCGGCCGTGGCAGTCCTCCGAGCCGACCTCGTCGAGCCAGCGGCGATCGTAGGCCAGCTCGTTGTGGAAGCGCCCGCGTGGGGCGTTGAAAGCGTGCCAAAGGAAGGCGAGGTAGCGGGCGGCGGGGATCTCAATGCGGCCGGTGTCCTCCAGCAGGACGGCGGCTTCGAGAGCCCGGGCGTTGTCGTCGGTGGTGTAGCCCGCGGAGTAGTTGGGGACGGTGAAGACGGCGTGCTGGAGCAGGCCGGTGTTGTCGGTCAGGGTGCGGAGGTGATCGAGCTTGATGTCGGGGAGTTCGCTGGGGCGCTGATTGAGGGTGATGGCGACGAAGGCGGGCCGTGGGCGGAAGGTGCGCTGGGCGCGGGCGCGGAGGAAGGACTGCATATAGAGCTGGGCGACGCGGGGCCAGATCATGTCGCGGCCGGCGAGGTAAGCGCGCTTGCGCATGGCGTGGCGCTCGGCTTCGTCCTGGAGGAGGCGGATCATGCCCTGGGCGAGGGCGGCGGGATTGCGGAAGGGGGTTAGCAGGCCGCGTCCTTCGGCGAGCAGCTCCTGGGCATACCAGTAAGGGGTGGAGATGACGGCCTTGCCGGCGCCGACGGTGTAGGCGAGAGTGCCGGAGACGATCTGGGCGGGGTTGAGGTAGGGGGTGATGTAGAGGTCGGCGGCGCCGATGAATTCGACCAGCTCCTGGAGACTGACGAAGCGGTTGTGGAAGACGACGTTGCCGTCCACCGAGCAGGCGCGCGCCAGGCGTTCCAGGGAGAGGCGATAGGACTCGCCGTCGCGCAGGCGGACGTGGGGGTGGGTGGCGCCCAGGACGACGTAAACCAGATGGGGGAAGCGTTCGAGAACCGGGGGCAGGGCCTGGATGACATGCTCGATGCCCTTGTTTGGGGAGAGCAGGCCGAAGGTGAGGGCGACGACTTTGCCTTGCAAGCCGAACTGGTCTTTATAGAAGTTGGGGTCCACGAAGGGGACGTCGGGGATGCCGTGGGGGATGAAGTCAATTTTTTCTTCGGGGACGCCGTAGAGGTCGCGGAGGAAGGCGACGGCGCGGCGGCTCATGACGACGAGGCGGTCGGAGAGCTGGGCCAGTTCGAGCAGGACCTGGCGCTGGTGGGGATCGGGCTGCTCGAGGACGGTGTGGAGGGTGGTGACGACGGCCATGCGGAGTTCGCGCAGGAGGGCGAGGATATGGCTGCCGGCGGGGCCGCCGAAGATGCCGTATTCATGCTGGAGGCAGACCAGATCCACGTTGTTGATGTTGAGGAAGTCGGCGGCGCGCTGGTAGGAGGAGAGTTCGTTCTGCTGGAGTTCGAAGCGGACGCGGGGCGGGTAGGGGTAGCCGTCGGGGGTGTCGTTGACGGGGATGGCGAAGCAGGAGAGGTCCGGGAAGGCGGCGGCGAGGGCTTCGCAGAGGTCGGTGGTGAAGGTGGCGATGCCGCAGCGGCGCGGCAGGTAGTTGCCGACGACGGCGACGCGACGGAGGGGTTCCTCGCGTGTGCCTCCCATGGGTGACGTTTAAACTCTATTGTAGCGGGCCGGGGAGGCCGGGGGCGTGTAACGCGGGGAAGGGGGAATGCGTCCATCGGGATGACCCTGCCGGCGCTGGCGTTTTGGATCCCAACGTTGTATGCTCTGCGGAAGCCGGGGAGTGAGGTGACCGGGCCGAGAGTGGGGGCCGGCAGGAGGGTTGGCCATGGAGCCCGAGGAGCTGGAAAAGTACCGAGCCGCGCTGGAGGCCAAACAGGCGGAGCTGGTGGAACTGCTGCGGCGGCGCGAGGGCATCGCGATCGAGAAAGCGGCGGACGCGCTGGACGAGGTGCGGCTGGCGGCGGATCGTGAGCTGATGATCCACACGCTGGACCGGGAGTCGTTGCGGCTGAGGGAGGTGCGCGCGGCGCTGAAGCGGATCGAGGAGGGGAGCTACGGGATCTGCATGAGCTGCGAGGCGCCGATACCCAACAAGCGGCTGGCGGCGGTGCCGTGGGCGGCCTACTGCGTTCGGTGCCAGGAAGCGGTGGACCAGCAGCGGGCGCGGGAGCCCGGGGCGGAGTTGCTGGAGGAGTATTTGGGCGAGCGGGTCTGAGGGCGCCGGGGTGCGGGCTGCTCAGACTTTGGGCAAGGCGGCCATGGCGCGAGCGATCTCGTGCTCGGGGTGGGCGTAATCCACCAATTTTCCGGCCAGGTAGTTCTCGTAAGCGGACAGATCGAAGTGGCCGTGTCCGCTGAGCGAGAAGAGGATGACGCGGGGAAGGCCGAGCCGGCGGGCTTCGAGGGCTTCATCCAGGGCGGCGCGGATGGCGTGGGCGGACTCCGGGGCGGGGAGGATGCCCTCCGTGCGTGCGAACTGGACGGCTGCCTCGAAGACGGTCAACTGGGGGTAAGCGCGCGCCTCGATGAGGCCCTGGGCGAGCAGATGGCTGGCCAGGGGGGAGGCGCCGTGATAGCGCAGGCCGCCGGCGTGGATGCCGGCGGGGACGAAGTCGTGGCCGAGGGTGTACATCTTGAGCAGGGGGGTGAGCTTGGAGGTGTCGCCGAAGTCATAGGCGAAGACGCCTCGGGTGAGGCTGGGGCAAGCGGCGGGTTCGACGGCCAGCAGGCGGACGCCGGAACGGTGGTTGAGTTTGTCCGGGATCCAGGGCAGAGCGAGGCCGCCGAAGTTGCTGCCGCCGCCGAAGCAGCCGATGACGACGTCGGGTTCCTCGCCGGCGAGGGCCATCTGGCGGCGGGCTTCCAGGCCGATGACGGTCTGATGAAGCAGGACGTGGTTGAGGACGCTGCCGAGGGAGTAGTTGGTGTCGGAGTGGGTGGCGGCGTCCTCGACGGCCTCCGAGATGGCGATGCCGAGGCTGCCGGGGGAATCGGGGGAGGCGGCGAGGACGGCACGGCCTGAATTGGTGCGATCGCTGGGGCTGGGGAAGACCTCGGCGCCCCAGGTCTGCATGATCATGCGGCGGTAGGGCTTCTGGTCGTAGCTGACGCGGACCATGTAGACGGTGCAATCGAGACCGAACATGCGGCAGGCGAGGGCCAGGGCGCTGCCCCACTGACCGGCGCCGGTTTCCGTGGCCAGACGGCGGATGCCCTCGCGCTTGTTGTAGTAAGCCTGGGCGACGGCGGTGTTGGGCTTGTGGCTGCCGGCCGGGCTGACCCCCTCGTACTTGTAGTAGATGTGAGCGGGGGTCTGGAGGGCCTGTTCGAGGCGGCGGGCGCGATAGAGGGGGGTGGGCCGCCAGAGGCGGTAGATGTCGAGGACTTCGCCCGGGATGTCAATTTCGGCTTGAGGGGAGAATTCCTGCTCGATGAGGGCGCGAGGGAAGATGGGCTCGAGTTCGGCGGGGGTGAGGGGCTGGAGGGTAGCGGGGTTGATGGGCGGCGCCATGGGCTGCCGGAGGTAAGGCAGAACGTTGATCCAAGCGGTCGGGATCTGATCTTCGGACAAGAGGAACTTGGTGAGCTCGGGCATTCGGTGAACTCCTTCGAGTGAACAAAAGGCTCATTGTAGAACAGGGGAGCGGGCAAGTGTGGAAAGGGCACGAGGGGAAACAACTCGCGGGCGCGGCCCGAGGGGCGGCCGGCAGGGGGGTCGGCGCCGAGGGTGTTGCCCGGGAGCAGCGCTTCGTTCAGCGGAAGGCCAGCCTCACAGGGTTGGCAGCGCGGCCCTCCACCGTCAGTTGCAAGGTTAACTCTCCCCTGCCGCGCAGCGTCGCGAGGAGCTTCAGGTTCACCTGGTCGAGACCCTGGTAGACGGAGTGAGCCTCCGCGGCCAGGACTTCGCAAGCGGCGTCCCCGATCTTGGCCGAGATTGCGTTCAGATTGCTGAGACCGCGAATGCCCGTGCCGTACAGCTCGAGGTAGGTCTCTTCGCCCGGCTCTCCCACCACGAGCTCTGCGGGCACGTACCGGCCGGAGGCTTGGTCGAGCCGGAATACGTCCTCGACGACGCGGGCCCCGCCGGCCCGCAGCCGCAACAAGCGAGCCGCCGGGACTCCCCGCCCGTCGCCGTTTGCAGTGAACAGGCCCGGTGCGACGCGGAGGATATCGAGAGAGGCCCGGAGGGTGTCCCCGGAGGCTCTGGAGACGGTCAGCGTCGCCGTACCGGGAGAGACGGCGGCGGGAACCAGCAGATTGAGCTGACCGGCAGAGCTGTAGATCACCGCGCCCGAATGAGACCGACCGGCGGCGTCGCGGATAGTGACCGTGGCGTCCTTCAGAGCGGAGCCGAAGGCGCTCACCAGTGAAGCGGGCGCGGCCTCGCCTTCCACGAACGCGGCCGCTGAGAAAACGCGCAGGGGGGACGCCGCCAGGGACGTGATCTCCACAAGCTGGACCGAGGGGCCCGGGATCTCCGCCGCCAGGCTGAGGAGAGTCGAGCGGCGGAGGGAGCCGTCGGCCGGCATCATCTCATGCAGAAAAATGGGGCCGGCGCCCGGCGAAAGGCCTTCGACGCGCCAGGAGACGGCGGTCGCGGCGGGGTTGGCTATCAACAGGGCGACGTCGCCGGCCTGGTTGCGGCCGCAGAGCACGGCCAACTCGCCGCCGCCGGCGGCGACCCGCAGTCGTCGGGAGTAGGCGCTCATCTTCGACCAGAGGGCGAAAGCCAGCGCTAGGGGCTTCGGTCGCCCGTCGGCGTAGAACAAGCCGTAGAAGGTGGGGAGCGACAGCGAGGTATCGTTGCCCCGGTAAAAGGCGGCGGCCGCCACGTTCTGCTCTTGCAGGCGGATCCAGGCGGCGGTGTTGATGGCCGCGCCGCGTGCGCCTACGCGCAGGTTCGGATCGCCGTCTGCTCGTTCGGGCGTCTCGGTGTTCCACTCGGTGACGTGCAACTCGGCGGAACGGTAATTGTTCGCGTCGAGGATGCTCCGGTAGTAAGTCGCAGCGGAGGCATAGACCGAAGGCTGGTTGGAATAAACGTGATAAGACAGGAAGTCCAGCGGCGCCCCTTGCGTGCGACAGTACTCGAGCAAGCCGGCGGCCATTGCGCGCCCTTCGGGCGTCAGGAAGCCGGTCAGTGCAAAGCCCGGGCCTCCGATTTTGAGGTTGGGGAAGGCCTGCTTCAGCGCCTTGGCGGTGTCCGCGAACAGGCGGAAGAACTCCTCGCGGGTACCCTTCCAGAAATGGGCCAGGTCCGGCTCGTTGTAGATCTCGACGTAGCGCAGGGGGGCGCGCCCCCACAACGCCGGGTCCTGGTAATGCCGGACCACCTGGACCGCTGCGCGCGTCCAGTGGGCGAGATGAGTTACGCGCCGGACGTTGTTGTAGGAATCGCCGATCCGCAAGTATGGTTCGAAGCCGCCGTCGAGGATGGCGCGGTAGACCCTGTCGGAGGCAGCGAAGTTGTACGAGGCGGGCGACTCCGGATCCGCCTGCTGGTCAGGGTAGAGGGTGGGCATGTCGAGCGGACCGTAGAAGTCGTGAGTGCGTATCAGGTTGACGCCGATTTCCCGATAGCGAGCGGTCAGGTCGGCGTTGCCGGGTTCGCCCGCGGGGGTAGGTCCGGCATTGACCCCGAGCAGGGCGCGAATCTCGCCCACTGAGACGTCCGGATCCACGCGCACAGTAACCTGGCCCAGGCAGGCGACGGAGGTACACGCCGCCAGGAGCCGGAAGAAAGCCCTGCGCCTCATTCTCATGCTGCCCTTCTGCGGATGTCGTCCGAACGAAGGCCGAACTTTAGGTAATTGTCTGCACCGTTTGGGGGCCTTGTCAAACGCTGCGCGAGCACCTTAATAACGGTGCCGGCAGGAGCTGAGCGGACCGTGCGGAGCGGCATCAGTGCGGGGCTGAACGCAGCAGGCGCTCGACGGCGTGGTTCAAGGCCGAAGAGAGCCAGGATCGGACCGGATGCTGCACCAGTCGTGACGCGCCGTATCTCGGCCGAAAGCCCGTTGTGAGACCGCAGGAGAGGTCGAAGATACGAGCTGCTCACCGCGCTCGTCCGCCCGGTCAACCTCCCGCACGGCTTGGGGCGGAGATAGTACGAAGTTGCATCGAAATGTGTAAATCGGGAATGCGGGATCAGGGTTCGCGCCTGCGGATACGAACCAGGGAGGAGAGGGTGAGGGCTAGAGTGACGGCGCCCAGGCCGGCAAAGGCGCCGCGGAGGAAGCCGCTGTTCCACAGGGGAAGCAGGGAGGAGAAGAAATTGTCGCCCCAAGCGTCCAGGCAGGGGTAGACCAGGAGAACCAGACCGGAGAGGAAGCCGGCCGAAAGCAGGCTGAGCGAGGCGAGGGTTCGCGCCAGGCGGTAGGCAGGGCGAGGGGTCAGGGCGGCGGGAGGAGAAGCCAAGGAAGGGGGATCGGGCGGAGCGGTCACGCCGCCTCCTGGGGAGGCCAGCGGAAGTGGAGTTGCCGGCGTAGGGCGAGCAGCAGGCGAAGGGAGCGGGGGCAGGAATCGCGGACGGGGCGGTAGCTGAAGCGATGGTGGGGAGAGGGTCCGAAGGCGGCCAGGGCATCGAGGTGCTCGGGAGCGGGGTAGCCCTTATGGCGGGCGAGGCCGTAGTGGGGGTAGACCCGGTCCCATTCGGACATTTCGGCGTCGCGATGGACCTTGGCGAGGATAGAGGCGGCGGCGATGGAGGAGCAACGGGCGTCGCCGTGAATCAAGGGGAGCTGGGGCCAGGGGAGGTCCACGGTGAGAGCGTCGAGCAGGAGGTAGGAAGGTCGAGGGCGGAGCTGCTGGAGGGCGCGGCGGATGGCGAGGCGAGAGGCCTGGAGGATATTGATCTGGTCAATGACGAAGGCGTCCACGGAGGCGACGGCCCAGGCCAGGGCGTGGCGGCGGATCTGGAGGGCGAGAGCCTGACGCCGGTCGGGCGGGAGGAGTTTGCTGTCGCGGAGGCCGGGGATGGGGCGTTCGGGATCGAGGATGACGGCGGCGGCGTAGACGGGGCCGAACAGCGAGCCGCGGCCGGCTTCGTCGGCGCCGGCGACGAAGGGGAAGCCGCGGGAGCGCAGGGAGCGTTCGAGGGCGTCCGAGCAACGGAAGGCGGCGCTGGGCGGCAACTTACTCGCGCTCTTTCAAGCGTGCGGACTTGCCCTTGAGGCCGCGCAAGTAGTAGAGCTTGGCGCGGCGAACCTTGCCGGTGCGGACCAGGTCAATGTGATCAATGACCGGTGCGTGCAAGGGGAAGATGCGCTCGACGCCGTGGCCGAAGCTGACTTTGCGGACGGTGATGGTTTCGCCCAGGCCGGTGTTCTTGCGGGCGATGACGGTGCCCTCGAAGGCCTGGAGGCGTTCCTTGTCGCCCTCCTTG